>CANLRK010000001.1 GCA_947493535.1 uncultured Flavobacteriaceae bacterium
GTGTAATCTCTGGAATGACTGTAGGTACTTCGTATACTGTAACAGCAGCTAATGCCGACTGTACGTCTGCAGCTTCTACGGTTTTTTCAAGCTTAGCTTCTATCGCAATTACAGAAACACCTGTAGCAACAGTAACTTTACAACCATCATGTACTAATTTACTTGGTACAATTACTGCTACATCACCAATATTAGCTGCAGATGAAGAATTTGTGCTTGAAGGACCAGATGCTTCAGGAACTATACAAACAAATTCTACAGATGCTATATTTTCTAACTTAGAATCTGGTGATTATACTCTTTATATCAGCAATACATCTACAGGATGTACATCTAGCACTATCACACTAACCGTAGATACAATAACTATAATACCGAATTTCACTATAAGTAGTGGTTGTAACGGTATTGATTATGTTATTTCAGTTGACACACCAAATACTAGTTATACATATAATTGGTATGACTCAACAGGTACGTTAATTGGTTCAAATGATCAAGTCATTGTTACTCAAGCTGACACTTATGAAGTTCAAGCTTCTTTAGGTTCTTGCATAACTTCAGAATATATTACAGTCAATAACGCCTTTTGCTCAATACCAAAAGGAATATCTCCTAATGGAGATGGATTGAATGATACTTGGCAATTATCAAACTTAGATGTTAAACAAGTAAAAATTTACAACCGATATGGCACAGAAGTTTATTCAAAAGAAAATTACACTAATGAGTGGGGAGGAGTGTCTAATAAAGGAGATGAACTACCTGACGCTACTTATTATTATGTTATTTGGTTTAATAATGGTAAAACAAAAACCGGTTGGGTATATATAAACAGATAAGACATGAACACTATCAAAAAACTAATCACAATAGCTCTGCTTGTTTTAATTGCTAATTCTGGTATGGCACAGCAAGACCCTCACTATACACAATACATGTATAATATGAGTTTAATGAACCCTGCCTATGCTGGAAGTAAAGAAACTTTATCTACGGGGTTACTTTACAGAAAACAATGGGTGCAGATAGAGGACTCTCCTACAACAGCTACCTTCTTCGGACATCTACCGGTTGGGAAAAATATTGGAACAGGATTATCTTTAAGTTCAGATAAAATAGGCCCCGTAAATGAAACTAATATTTATGGAGATGTATCTTATACTTTAAAAATAGGGGGTGAACATAAGTTGTCTTTTGGTGTAAAAACAGGGATAACATTACATAAAGTAGGATTATACGACGATGTATACAATACGTTACCTGATGCTAATGACCCAGCGTTTTCAGAAAACACTAGTAATACTTATTTTAATTTTGGTGCTGGAATATTTTACCACACTAAAAAGTATTACGCAGCTATTTCTATTCCAAATTTTTTAAAATCAAAACATTTAGATTTTAATGGTCGTGAATACGGTTCCGAATTTTCACATTATTTCGCTACAGCTGGATACGTATTTGATTTAAGTTCTTCTTTTAAACTAAAACCTTTCTTTATGGTAAAGTCTGCTTTTAATGCTCCAACTTCTGTTGACATTTCATTAAATGCGCTATATAAAGAAAAAGTTGAATTTGGAGCTACATACAGACTTGAAGATAGCTTTGGCGCCATGGTTAATTTTGCAATTACACCGCAACTACGGATCGGTTACGCCTATGATCATATTGTATCCGATTTAAATGTTACAACTCCAGCGTCTCATGAATTTATTTTACTGTATGATATCAGGTTTACCAAAAAAGTATCTGAATCACCTAGATTTTTCTAAACTTAAATCAATTAACACATGAAAAAAGCATCTCTACTTATATGTTGTATTATTAGTATAAACACATTAATTGCACAACAAAAAAACAACGTTATCGACAGTCTTTTTAGTTTAAAAAAATGTGAACTAAGTACTGACAATACAGAGTTTTCTGCCGTATTAACTAACGATAATACTGTGTATTATACAAATGCTAAAACGAATCTAACTACAGATAACAAAAATGATTCTGATCTTGATATTTATCAAGCTGTTTTAAACTCTGACAATTCTATTTCAGACATTAAATCTCTAGAAGAGATTAACACAAAATGGCATGATGGCCCAGTTGCAATAACTTCTGATGGCAACACCATGTATTTTGCAAGTGAAAGTTTTAATGTTAAAAAAGGGTTTGAAAAAGAAAAAACACCAATTAAAATATATAAAAAAGGTAGAGTATACCTTTTTAAAGCAACAAAAATAAATGGTAAATGGACTAATGTAACAGCACTACCTTTTAATAACATTTCCTATTCTACTAGAAACCCAAGTATAAGTGCCGATGGAAACACATTATACTTTTCTTCTGATATGCCTGGAGGGCATGGAGGTGAAGATATTTGGAAGGTAACTATTAATTCTGATTCATTTGGCACACCTATAAACTTAGGCACACCTATAAACACTATAGCGAACGAAAGTTTCCCTTTTATTAGTAATAAAAATGTTTTGTATTATTCTTCTGATAATGAAAATGGATTTGGAGGAATGGATGTTTATAAATTAGATTTAAACGTAAAAAATGCAACAATAGTAAATATTGGCGCCCCAATAAACTCTGACAAAGATGATTTTGCTTTTACTTTAAATGAAGCTAAAAAAACAGGTTTTATTTCTAGTAATAGAGACGGTAGTGATGACGTTTATTTAATACATTCCATTTGTAATTTAATCACATCAATAACAGTAACAGATATAACTACTGGCGCATTAATTAACAATGCTAAATTAGAAATTTTAAAAAACTCAGAGTTACAACAAAGTATAAACACAACTCAAGAGCCAATACTTTCAAACTTAAAATGTGAAACTGAATATAACTTAACTGCATCAAAAGAAGGTTATGAAAATGAAACTTATAAAATAGAAGCATCTACTGAAGGTGGTGAATTAGCTATTAATATTGCTTTAACACCAATCAAACCAATTATAACAGAAACACAAGTCATATTACAACCAATATATTTTGAGTTTAACGAAAGTGACATCACACCACAAGGAGCTAAGGAACTTGATAAACTAGTTACTGTTATGAATGAAAATCCAGAAATAATAATTCTAGTAAAATCACATACCGATAGTAGAGGTACTGATGAGTATAACAAAACATTATCTAACCTAAGAGCACAAGCTACAGTTGATTATGTTGTTTCTAAAGGTATCTCAGAAGACAGAATATTTGGGAAAGGATTTGGCGAATCTGAACTTAAAATTAATTGTACAGAATGTACTGAAGAAGAAAATAGTCAGAATAGAAGATCTGAATTTATTATAAAGAGATAATATACCTTATTACCATAAATAAACCCTTGACTTCATTAAAAAGTCAAGGGTTATATTTTTTTAAAATCATTAACATACTATCAACTATAAACCTTTTTTAAGCAGCAATAAAAAACCCTTGAAAATCTTTTGACAATCAAGGGTTTACAATTTTAATGGTGGTGCCTCCAGGAATCGAACCAGGGACACAAGGATTTTCAGTCCTTTGCTCTACCAACTGAGCTAAGGCACCAGTGCTATTGCGGGGGCAAATATAAAACGGATTTTTAGATACGCAAAACATTTTTTTGTTTTTTTTCTTTACTACCTTTGCTTCATACCTATTTTTATATGAATCTAATTATTGATATTGGAAACACACGCGTGAAACTTGCTGTTTTTAAACACAATAGCATCTTATCACGAAAAACAGTTCAAAAAAACTTTTTTATAAAAGAAATTGAAAAAATAATTTTAGCCCAGCCAACAATAACTAAAGCTATTGTTTCTTCGGTAGATAATTTTTCTAAAGAAGAAGAAGAACAATTAAAAAACTTAATTCCCTGTTTAGTTCTCGTTTCTAAAAACATTCAGCTGCCATTTATCAATAAATATAGTACTCCTTCAACCCTTGGAGTAGATCGTATTGCTTTAATTGCATCTGCTGCTGTGCAATACCCAAAGCAAAATGTTTTAGTTATTGACGCAGGAACCTGTATTACTTATGATTTTTTAACCACAAAAAACGAATATCTTGGTGGAGCAATTTCTCCAGGTTTAACAATTCGTTATGAAGCGCTTCATAATTTAACCGCTAAATTGCCTCTGTTACAGCCAAAGGACACCACTGTTTTAATAGGAAACTCTACTGAAACAAGTATCCATTCAGGAATAATTAACGGCATTATAAATGAGATAGACGGTGTGATTAAGCAATATCAATCTCAATATGCAGATTTAACAGTTATTTTAACAGGAGGCGACACTAATTTCTTGGCAAAAAGATTAAAAAGTAGCATATTTGCCAACGCAAATTTCTTATTAGAAGGTTTGAATTATTTATTAAAAATCAATATCGATTAAATGCTAAAACATATTTTATTACTATTTGTAGCGCTTTTTTCTATAAAAGCAATAGCTCAAGAAGGGTCTGCTTCACCATATTCTTTTTATGGTATAGGTGAATTAAAATTTAGAGGGACCGTAGAAAACAAAAGTATGGGAGGTATTAGTGTTTATGCTGATAGCATTCACTTAAATATTTTAAACCCTGCTTCTTTAGGAAAATTAAAGCTTACTAACTTTACCATTGGAGGAAATCAAAAATTTACCACTTTAAAAACCAACGATGACTCTGCTAAAGGTTCTACTACAACTTTAGATTATATAGCTGTGGGTTTGCCTATGGGAAAATTATCTATGAGTTTTGGTTTAATGCCGTATAGTTCTGTAGGGTACAAAACAGGATTTAAAAACCCTTTCACTGCTGAAGTTGGTGATGGTCGTTTTGAAGGTTCTGGAGGGGTAAACAAAGCATACCTAGCAGCTGGATACCAAATTACTGATAACTTTTCACTTGGTTTAGATGTAAATTATAATTTTGGTAAAGTAACTACAGATGCTATTGAGATTACTGGTACAGAACCGGATCAATACCACTCTCGTGAAACTAACGAAACTAAACTTTCCGGAGTTGGCATTAACTTAGGGGCCTTATATAGCGCTAAACTAAAAAATAACTTAGAGCTCGTGACTGGTTTAACATACAGCCCTAAAGTAAACTTAAGCGCTGAGAATTTTAGACGTATTTCTTCTATCCGATTCAACTCGAACGGATTGGTAGCAGGAGAACGTGATGTAATTGAATCTGACGCAAAAATCTTAGATATCGAATTACCATCAAAACTAACTATTGGCGCGGGTATAGGTAAATCAAAAAACTGGTTTGCAGGAATAGACCTTACAACACTAAGCACAAGTAAGTTAAACAACCGTACATTTAACAATGATGAAACCGAATTTAAAAACGCAACAAAGTTTGCTTTTGGTGGTTTTTACATTCCTAAATACAATTCTTTAACAAATTATTTTTCAAGAGTTACCTACCGTACTGGTTTCAGGTATGAAAACACTGGTTTAGTTATCAAAAATGAAGACATAAATGAGTTTGGCATATCTTTTGGAGTTGGACTACCTGTAGGACGTAAATTCTCAAATGTTAATATCGGATTTGAATACGGAACACGCGGAACCACAAATAGTAATTTAGTTAAAGAAAACTTTGTAAACCTTAACGTTAGTTTATCACTAAACGACAGATGGTTCCAAAAAAGAAAAATTGATTAACCTTAACCTAATATTATGAAACTTAAAATAACTTTAATACTCGCTTTATTTACTTTATTTGCTGCCAATGCTCAAAACGAGCAATGTATGGAAAAATTATCCATATTTACTGAAGCAGCAAAAGTAAAAAATTACGATGCAGCTTATGAACCATGGATGCATGTTCGTAAAACTTGCCCAAAGTTAAACAACGCTATATACGTATATGGTGAGCGTATTTTAAAGTCTAAAATTAAAAAGAGTGCTGGTGCAGAAAAAACAGCTTACACCAATGATTTAATTGCTTTATATAGAGAAAGCATGACTCATATGCCGAACAAATTCCCTTGTGGTAAAACAGAAGCAAAAATTGGTCAGTTAATGTTTGATGAAAACATCGGAACTCCAGAAGCGCAATTCAACACTTTTGATAAAGCATATAATACAGATGCTAAAACTTTTAACAACCCTAAAGCACTATATACCTATTTTAAATTAATGGTAGGCTTATTTGATTCAGGGAAAAAAGATTTTCAAAGCTTAATTGATCTTTACAGCACAATTACTGATAAAGTTGAGGCTGAACAAAAAAATTACTCAGGAAAAAAAGATGCGCTTTTACTTAAAGAAGAAAAAGGAACTTTAAGCAGTAAAGATGCGAAAAGGTTAAAAAGTTACGACTCTTTCTTAGTAGCTTATGATCAAATTTCTGGTGGAATCGATAAAGATTTAGGAGATAGAGCAAACTGTGATAAACTAATCCCTTTATTTGAAAAGAATTTTGAAGAAAATAAAACAAATGCTTCTTGGTTAAAGAGCGCAGCTAGCAGACTAGCAGGAAAAGATTGTGACGATGCTCCTATTTTTGTGAAATTAGTTGAGGCATTCCATAACATCGATCCATCTGCTAACTCGGCTTATTACTTAGGTAGATTAAACGAGAAAAAAGGAAGTTTATCAGAAGCTGAAAAATTCTATAATGAGTCAGCTGCTTTACATACAGAAGGATTTGAAAAAGCTAAACTATACTACCGTTTAGCCTTAATGAACAAAAAAAGAGGTAGAGTAGGTCAAGCATATAACTATGCTAACAAAACTTTAAATGCTCAACCTTCATTTGGTAAAGCTTATTTATTAATTGCTGGTTTATACGCAAGTTCAGCAAACAACTGCGGAACAACTCAATTTGAAAAAAGAGCTACGTTTTGGTTAGCTGCTAACACGGCAGAAAAAGCTGGTAGAGCAGATAGTTCTTTAAAACGTTCTGCTGCTAAAACAGCTGCTAACTACCGCGCAAAAGCACCAAGCAAGCAAGATATTTTTACCGAAGGAATGGCAGGTAAATCAGTAACTATTAAATGTTGGATTAACAAAACTGTTACAGTACCTACCTTATAATGGTTAAGTTTACACATAACATATACACAAAGGCTATTGCGTTATTTTTCGCAATAGTCTTTTTTTCTTGCCAAGGTAACATTGATGACATCAACCGTATGCAACGCGTATCGTTAGAACCTGCTGGTATTGCAGAAAACATCAACTTAAAACATACCGACTCTGGAAAAGTAGTTTTACATCTTATTAGTAATAAAATGGTTGATTTTTCTAATAAAGACTTTTCCTACACTACCTTTCCAAAAGGTTTAGAAGTGCATATTTATGACGATAAACAACAAAAAACTACCATTACCTCTGATTACGCAATAATTTATTCTGATACTGATTTAATTGACCTTAGAGAAAATGTTAAAATTGTAACTCATGATGGTAAAGTTTTAATCGCAAAACAACTGTACTACGATCAGAAAACAGAATGGATTTTTACCAATGATGAATACAAATATGAAGCAGAAGACGGCGGTTACAATATTGGTAAAGGAGGTTTTGATGCCAACCAAGACATGAGTATTTTTAGTTCATTAGACAATGACGGACAACAATATATAGACGATTAATAATTATGAATAAATTAGGAAACTTATTTCAAGCTGCTTACATTGGTTTTGCTGTATTATTTTTATATCAAGCCATTGTAAACTGGGGAGTACCTGGGGGAAAATCATATTTATACTTAGGTATTGCAGCAGTAGCAATATTCAAGTTTTTCTTTAATAGGAAATATCGAAAAAGATTTGAATCACATTATAAAAAACGTGAAGAAGAAAAGGAAAAACAATCGTAGTTTTTCTTTAATAATTAACATTAAATTAAAAAGCAGTTAATGAATAGCATTAACTGCTTTTTAATTTAACAACATTTCATCAAAACTGAATATGTTTGTATAGCCTTTATTGGTAAAATACGTCAAATCTGACTTGGTTTCTACAGTTACCAACACAAAGTCTCCTCCCCATGCCCCTAAGCTTTTTACAACTCCAGAGTAATCAGCAAATAACAACTGCTTTACCGTTTTCATCTGTAAGACCTCAGCAACCACTTCTTCATGTTCAATTAACAATTGTCTAAACTCAACTACAGAGCTACAAGTAAACATTGTATTCGTTAATATATTAATTTTATTTATAGCCTCAATTTTAACCTGTTCTGGTACACTTTTGTAGTGCGCTATCCCTTCTCTACTACTCTGCTTTTTATTTAAATACACAAAATACAATTGTTCTTTAAACCCTGGGTTAAACATCACTGGTGTTACTTTAGGAATACCTTTTAATATTTGATACACCAACGCTCCGTTTAAGTGATTCGCACAAGCAATATCATAACCGCTGCCAGGAAAAGACTTAAATAATAATTCATACGGATTAACCTCAGCCCATTTAGCAATATTAGCTATTAGCGTTGATGAAGAACCTAACCCAAAATCCTTGTTAAACGTAAGTCTTGTATTTACCTGATACCCTATAGATTCTTTTAAAAAATTAGGGTTTAATTGCTGAGCCGCAAAAAGTATTCCTATTAACACCTCCGACTCTTGCTTAACAGCCTTTGTTTCTTTTAAATCTTTTAGTTCAAAACTATCTTCAAACCAAACCGATGAATCTTCATCATAACTTCTCCAAATAAGTTTTGGTATATCAATTGACTTTACTGTTAAATACTGGCCTTTGTTAGTGGGTACAGCTATAGCCTTAGCTCCATCTAACACTAGGTATTCTCCAGTAAGCAACAACTTACCATTGCTATAAAAAACTTTTGTTGCCACTATTTTGTCCTTAACTCTTTAAAAGTTTCTACAACATCACTATGCACAACTGTTTTCCCTTCGTAATGATTGACTAAAGTTATTTTCTCTTCTGAGGTTGCCCCCAATTGGTTTAAAATATTCATTAAGTGCATTTTCATGTGACCTTTTTGAATACCTGTAGTTGTTAAAGACCTTAATGCTGCAAAATTTTGCGCTAAACCTGCCACTGCTACAATTTTCATTAAGTCTTTAGCTGAAGGTTTCTCTAACATTTCCATAGCTAATTTTACCAACGGGTGCAAATTAGTCAGTCCACCAACAGTTCCTAGAGCCAATGGCAATTCAATCCAGAACTTAAAGATACCGTCTTCAACCGAGGCATGTGTTAAACTACTATAATTTCCGTTACGTGAGGCATAAGCATGTACTCCCGCTTCAATAGCTCTAAAATCATTTCCTGTTGCCAACACTACTGCATCTATTCCGTTCATTATCCCTTTATTGTGTGTAACAGCTCTATACGGCTCTACTTGAGCAATTTCTACCGCTTTCACAAACTTATCAGCAAACTCTTCTGCACGAACTCCTTTATCTTCATTTAACTCAGCTACCGGACAAGATACCTCAGCACGCACAATACAATCAGGCACATAATTAGACAAGATACTCATTACAATTTCGATGTTTTTCTCCCTTGCTGAAAAAGCATCAAAAAGCTGAGCTTCTTCCTTAAAAGTTTTAGCAAACTGTTCTAGACATGAGTTAATAAAATTAGCCCCCATAGCATCTAGTGTTTCAAAAGAACAATGCAACTGATAGTAATTTGACATTACAGCTGTTTTATCCACCAACTCAATATCAGAAATACCTCCGCCACGTTTGTTCATATTTGCCGTGATAGTATTGGTCGCAGCTATCAGTTTAGGCTTTACCTCTGCAAAAAAATCTTTAATTTTTTCAGAATTACCCTCATACAAAAAGTGCACATGCCCAATTTTAGTAGTAGAAATTACTTCCGCTTTAAAACCTCCCCTATCATACCAAAATTTTGCAGCTTTACTTGCAGCAGCAACTACAGAACTCTCTTCAATAGCCATAGGAATTGCATAAAGCTTATCATTTATCAAAAAATTTGGCGCTATTCCGAAAGGTAAATAATAATTGGTAATCGTATTTTCAATAAACTCATCATGCAATTGTTGTAAAGCATCATCATCATTCCAATATCTTTTAATCAAAGTTGCTGCATCTGAGTTATCTTTAAAAAATGTCCTAATAACCCAAGCCACTTTTTCTTCTTTAGTTAGCTTAGAAAATCCTTTTACCGGCTCCATCATTGTTTTGTAATCTTGTATAAAAGGCAAATATACTATAAATGCTATTATTTAACAGATTGCTTAACTTTTAGATTCATTAGTTTTTGTTATATTGTCGGCTATTAAAAATTGACTTAGGGATATGATAAGAAAACTTACTTTTTTTATTGTGCTTTTTATTACTACAACAAGTACTATAACAGCACAAAAACAAGTTACTTTAGAAGAAATATGGTCAGGCGCATTTCGTACTCAAGGTATGGACGAGCTTAATGCAATGAAAAACACAAACCAATACACGGTTTTAAACTTCAATAGAGCAACACGCTCAATGAAAATTGATTTATACGACTATGCTACATTAAATAAAGTTGCAACTTTAATAGATTCAAAAGACTTTACAGCGTTAAGAGGTATCGATTCTTATATTTTCAACAAAAAAGAGAATCAAGTTTTAATCGCGAATAATTCAAATCAAATTTTTCGTCATTCTTTTACAGCAGATTATTTTCTGTATGATTTAGCTTCTAAAAAACTGACAAAAATAGCCGATTATGAAATCCAAGAACCTACATTTTCACCTGATGGTACTAAAATAGCGTATGCTTATCAAAACAACCTATTTATTTATGATATTGCGGCAAAAAAACATTCGCAAATTACTACTGATGGGAAGAAAAATGAAATTATAAATGGTATTGCCGATTGGGTTTATGAAGAAGAATTTTCTTTTAACAAAGCAGACAAGTTAATTGCATACGTTCGCGCTTTTGATTGGAATAAAACCAGTGATAAATTAGCATTCATCCGTTTTGATGAATCACAAGTCCCTGAATTTTCAATGGATTTATATAATCAAGGTTTGTATCCCACCCAACAAGTATTTAAGTATCCTAAGGCAGGTGAAAAAAATTCTGATGTTTCATTGCATATTTTTAACTTAAAATCTAATAACACAAAACAAGTTGATTTATCAAAATACAACGATTTTTATTTACCAAGATTAGATTGGACAAATGAAGCTAACGTATTAAGTGTTCAGGTTTTAAATCGCCATCAAAACAATTTAGATTTATTGTTTGTTGACGGAAATACGGCTGACTATAAAGTTGTTTTAAACGAAAAAGATAAAGCATATATCGATTTAACGGTTAGCTTAACGTTTTTAAACGATAATAGCTTTATTTGGACATCTGAGAAAGATGGGTTCAATCATATTTATCATTACGATAAAAACGGAAAATTAAGAACGCAAGTTACGAGCGGTAACTGGGAAGTTTCAGAATATTATGGCTTTGATGATAAAACAAAAAAAGTCTTTTATCAATCCGTTGAAAACGGATCAACCAATAGAGATGTATACTCTATTGGAATTAATGGAAAAGGAAAAAGAAAATTAACATCTAGAAAAGGATGGAATGAAGCAATTTTTAGCCCGAATTTTAAATATTTCATCAACTCATTTTCAAGTGCAACTTCAGCACCTGTTTATACGTTAAACGAGTCAAAAAAAGGAACTGAAGTTAAGAAAATTGTTTCAAACGAAGCTTTAGAACAACGATTAGCAGAATATAGTTTACCTCAAAAAGAGTTTTTTGAATTAACTACAGAAAAAGGGCATAGTTTGAACGCTTGGATAATTAAACCAACTAATTTTGATGCTGCTAAAAAATACCCATTGTTCATGTATCAATATTCTGGACCAGGTTCTCAGGAAGTTATGAATAAGTGGAATAATTATAATGATTATTGGTTTAAAATGTTGGCTCAAAAAGGTTATGTAGTAGCTTGTGTAGATGGTAGAGGAACTGGCTTTAAAGGAGCCGAATTTAAAAAATGTACGTATAAAGAATTAGGGAATAAGGAAGTTGAAGATCAAATTGATGCTGCAAAAGCACTAGCTAATTATGATTATATAGATGGCTCAAGAATAGGAATTTTCGGCTGGAGTTACGGGGGCTATATGGCATCAAACTGTATATTTAGAGGTGCTGATGTATTCAAGACAGCAATAGCAGTTGCACCGGTTACAAATTGGAGATTCTACGATTCTGTTTATACGGAGCGTTATATGCAAACACCACAAGAAAATGCTAATGGATATGACGACTGGGCTCCTCTTACACATGTTGATAAGTTAAAAGGAAGCTTTTTACTAATACATGGTACAGGAGATGATAATGTGCATGTGCAAAATACAATGAAAATGATTGAAGCGTTAGTACAAGCTAACAAACAGTTTGACTGGGCAATTTACCCCGATAAAAACCACGGAATTTACGGCGGAAAAACACGCCTTCAATTATATACAAAAATGACCAACTTTATTCAAAACAACTTATAATCAAAAAATATAAATACCAAGAAACACTTTAAAAAAAATTAATATGGACTTTTCATTAGGATTAATAATTTTTGGATGGCTCTTTTGCTTAATATGGATACCGCTTGTAATAAAAGCAAATAGCAAAATGCACCCAAGAGCACTCTTTGTTTGTTTTTTCGCAGAAATGTGGGAACGTTTTTCGTATTACGGAATGAGGGCTCTACTTACCTTGTATATGGTAAAAATTGTCTTTCAACAAATAGCAAGTGGTGAAGCAGATGTAAAATCCCTTGCCATTTATGGAACCTATACGGCCTCTATTTATCTTGGACCTATTATTGGAGGAATGATGGCCGATAAATACTTAGGTTTTAGAAAGTCTATTCTACTAGGAGGTATTTTAATAAGTTTAGGACATATTGTATTAGCCGCACAAGGCTTAATAGCAGAAACCAATGAGTTCTTCTTCTTTGTAGCCTTATCTTTTATAGTAGTTGGTACAGGTTATTTTAAACCAAACATATCAAGTTTCTTAGGTAAATTCTATGATCAAGACGACCCTAGAAAAGATCCTGCATACAACATCTTTTACATGGGTATTAATGTTGGTGCTTTCTTATCTGCATTAACATGTGGTTATTTAGGGGAATCTGTTGGTTGGCACTGGGGATTTGGGCTAGCAGGGATAGGAATGTTTGTTGGATTGTTTGTTTTCTGGAAAAACCTTAAACACTTTGGCGATAAAGGTCTTGTTCCTGATGAAAAATACGATACTAAAAGTCTTTTTGCTGGACTTAGCTTAAACAAAATAATTATTCTTTTAAGTTTTGTAGCTGTGCCTCTATGGGCAGTGCTATTTAGCTATGATGATATTTTTAAAGTTGGTCTTACCGGTATTACTATTGCAGTTTTAGGCTACTTAATTTACTTGAGCACTCAATACGAAAACGGTTCCCGTCTTTTAGTGGTTCTTGTATTATTCATATTTCATGCTATGTTCTGGGCTTTATTTGAACAGGCAGGAGGGACACTAACATTAATTACTGATAGATTTGTAGACAGGACCATTGGCGGATCTGAAATTCCAGCATCACAATTCCAGGCATTAAACGCTCTTTTTATTATACTTTTCGCACCAGTTTTTGCATGGTTATGGACAAAACTAAACAAGCTCAAGTTAGAACCTAGTACACCTTTAAAATTTGTATACTCATTGGTATTGTTAGCTTTAGGGTTTTTAATTATTGTATTAGGAGCAAAAACAGCAATGGCATCAGGTGAAAAAATTATAGTTTGGGCTATCATTTTTATGTATTTATTCCATACGTTAGGAGAATTGTGCTTATCTCCTGTTGGACTATCAATGATAACTAAACTATCACCATCTCATATTGTTGGATTTACCATGGGTGCTTGGTTTTTATCCTATTCTGTAGGTAATAAAATGGCTACTGAAATCGGAAAACTAATAAGTGTTGGTGACGTAGGAGAAAATGCTACTATGGCTGAGCAAATAAGCCCATATGTTGATGTATATTTACAATGGGGAGTGTATGTTGTATTAGGGTGCGCTGCTGTATTACTAGGTTTAGTGCCATTATTAAAGAAATTAATGAAAGGGATACATTAAATTATAAATTAATTATAACTATTATATATGAACACAGATATCGAAAATCTATTTAAAGACAAAGTTTTAGGTCACCCTGCAGGACTATTTGTTTTATTCTTTACAGAAATGTGGGAACGTTTCTCTTATTACGGGATGCGTGCATTGTTAATTTTATTTTTCACAGCTTCGTTGTTAGATGAAGGCTGGGGATGGCCAAGAGAATGGGCGTATGCAATTTTCGGTACATATACCTCATTAGTATATCTGTCTACAATGGTTGGAGGATATTTTGCCGATAATGTTATTGGTATTAGAAAAGCAGTAGTATGGGGAGCAGTATTAATGACTTTAGGTCATGGATGTATGGCAGTTGAAACGCCTTTCTTTATCTACGCAGGTTTAGGTTTATTAGTAATTGGTAGTGGTTTCTTTAAACCAAACATGACATCAATTATCTCTGAAATGTACAAAGGTAAAGAAGAGAAAAAAGATGGTGCCTATACTATTTTCTACATGGGAGTTAATGCTGGTGCCTTTTTAGGAATTCTTTTATGTGGTTATTTAGGAGAAAAAGTTGGATGGTCATGGGGATTCGGAGTAGCTGGAATTTTTATGTTATTCGGAATGTTACAATTTTGGTTTGCACAAGGAATTTTTGGTCAAATAGGTGATGGACCAAAAAATAAAAACATTGACCTTATTGACGATATAACTAGTACTGAAGAATCAGAAGAAGAGGGACGTAATCCTTTTACAAGTATCCAAAAAATAATGATAGCTATTTCTTCTGTTTTAGGGTTAGCATGGATTTTTAACGATCCTATTTCTAAAATATCTGAAGGAAAATACAATCTTTTCCCTTTTGAATTTGCTGGATTATCTGGTTCAGATTTCGCAATATTTACAGCTTTAGGATTATTTGTAGCGCTATTAATAATTAGAATTCCTAAGTACACTCCGGTTTTAAGAGACCGAATGTTAGCTGTAATATTTTTTGCTTTTGTAACTATATTTTTCTGGGCAATTTTTGAACAATCACCAAGTTCATTAACCGTTTTTGCAAAAGATTATACGCAGAGAACCTTAGTAGGTAGCGCAGGAACTATCTTTAAAATAGTAAACTCTTTAATGACAATAGTACCTTTAGGTATCATTACATGGGTTTTATACCTTTTATTCAAAAAAACATTTGCTAAGTATGCACTTTCAAATATATTTTTAGCATTAAGTTTTGTTATTGTATGGGCCATTGCGCTTTGGATGCTATACACTGAATTTTTAAAAGATTCAACTGAAGTACCTGCCTCATGGTTTTCTATATTAAACTCTTTGTTTATTATTACGCTTGCACCTTTATTTTCAAAATGGTGGGAATCTAAATACAACCCAAATGCAAATATGAAATGGGCCATAGGAATGGGGTTATTAGCTTTAGGTATGGCCTGTGTAGCTATTGGTTCTGCGGGAATTCCTGTTGGAGCAAAAACAGCCTCCGTTAGTATGATATGGCTAATCTTAGTGTACCTATTCCATACGATGGGAGAATTATGTGTTTCTCCAGTAGCTTTATCTTATGTATCCAAGCTAGTTCCTGGGCGAATGATAGCTTTTATGTTTGGTATATGGTATTTAGCAGTAGCAATAGGTATGAAACTTGCTGGTGTATTTGCGGAATCTTCTGAAGCTATTGCTCAAGAAAAAGGATTAAGTAGTTTCTTTTGGCTACTGACTTTTGTTTCTTTAGCTCTTGCGGTATTATCTGCTGTATTATACCCAGTAATTAAAAAACTGATGCATGGTGTGCGATAAAACCATGTTAAAACAAAACAACAGCTAAATAAAATTTAGTATTTTGTAATTGTGGCAAGTAATTTGCGACTGTATTAAAAAAATTAAACAAATGAAAAGAATTGTAATAGCACTCTTACTATTAATCAGTTATAGTAGTATCCAAGCACAAGAAGCTAAATGGTATGACAGTTTTGAAGAAGCTTCTAAAATAGCTAAGAAAACTAACAAACCTATATTAGCAAACTTTACTGGTAGCGATTGGTGCGGATGGTGTATCCGCTTAGACAAAGAAGTTTTTAGTAAAGCTGAATTTCAGAAATGGGCTAAGGAAAATGTTGTGCTATTAACTGTTGATTTTCCAAGAAGAAAAAAATTACCAGAAGATATTGCTTCGCAAAATAATGCCTTGCAACGCGCCTTTCAAGTTAGTGGGTACCCTACTATTTGGCTAATGAACCCTGGCCAGGGAGATATGCCTACAAAAGGTATTGTACCTCTAGGGAAAACTGGATACGTGCAAGGAGGGGTTGAAAAATGGATTGCTAGTATTGCGCCTTCATTACCTAAGCAATAAACCCCAACATAAACTTATACACACAAAAGCTTCTTTTTGCAAAACAAAAAGAAGCTTTTACTTTTCTAATACATAAGCCCCCTTCTCACTTATAGCATAAAACACTATCGACTTTGAGGCACAAGTTTCCCGCCATCTATCCACATAACTTTTATAATTGTTTGTAGTAGCTATAACTTGTTTTGGCTGTATATCTCTTATCAAACGCTCTAAATTAACTTTTGGAGAAGCTGTTAATAATACTAGGTCTGGATTAAACCCTTCTAAATAAACTGCTCGTTCATCTATAATAAGTATTTGTTTATCATGGAATACATATACATTTTGTAATGAATCTTGACGTATTTTTTTTATAAATTCATTAGTTAAGTAGGTAGTTACAGGTAGTTTTGAATATTCACCTTTTACTGCATAAACAAACTCATTTCCTTTTTTAACACCTAATAACGTAGCATTATACTGATTAAAAACAACAAAGGCTTGCTTTTTATCATACACTGAACTATTATACAGCACGGCCACTTGAACACTCATCACTCCAATTAATAAAAAAACAACCCTCATATAGGTGAAATTTTTGCATAACAACACACCACTAATTATAAGTAAATAGCAGGCTAACATACTTACCCAATTAAACGAAATATTTGTAAACACAAAATCTTCTTTACTAGATATAAACTGAACAAATTGTAGCAATAGAGAAATTGAACCATTAAAAACTTCAAACATTAAACTTGGAATATGTCCAAAGTATCCAAAAACTAAACAAGCTAGACCTAAGCATAATAGAAACCCTAAAAGTGGAATAATTACCAAGTTTGTTATAAAAAAAAGCCCTGGAAATTGATGAAAATAAAATAGGGCTACTGGTAAAATTCCTAACTGAGCTGCAACGGATACACTAAACACATCCCAAAATTTCTTTAAAACATAATTCTTTGGCGTCCAAAATTTATCAAACACAGGTTTTATCCATATTATAGCAAACACCGCTAAATAACTTAGCTGAAAACCAATGGCATGCACATAGAATGGATTATACAACAGCAATAAAAAAGCAGAAATTGTTAGCACATTATAAGTATTAGTAATCCTGTTGGCATACATTGCAATAGTTATTAACGAAAACATGGTTACAGCCCTAACCACTGAAGGGGAAAACCCTGTAATAAATGCATAGATCCACAATAAAAAAATTATAGCTAACGAGGCTATAACTTTACCGTGCTTTAGATACGTTATTGGTTTAAAAAAAGCACGTAATACCAACAACAACAAACCAATGTGCAACCCGGAAATAGCCAATATATGTACTGCCCCAGAATTGATAAAACTCTTATAAGTAGCTTTAGTTACTTCCTGGCGCTGGCCAAGTAGCAATGCATTGATTATACTTAAATTTTCATCAGAAACATTATGCTTGTTTAGGGTTGAATTAATTTTATTTCTAATGGTTTCAGCATAACCAAAAACAGTTTTCTTTGAAGTCAGCTTAATTGTATTTGCAGAAGTTACATACATTTGTTTACATACTTGCTGATTTTTCATATACCTACCATAATCAAATTGATATGGATTTTTAGGAGGTGTATAATTCATAAATATTCCTTTTGTATAAAGCACATCATCTATGGCAACATGTAATAATGTGTCTACATTTATCAATAATTTCCCACTCGTTTTTAACGAGTTAACCGTCATTACTTGAGCTAAAAATTTGTTATTGTACTTACTCGCTTTTAATTTTTTATATACATGTATCCGAATTAAAGCTTCGTCGTTTAATGGAATATGGTTGACATAATGAGAGTCATGATTTGTTTCTGTATGAAAAACTACTGTTAATACACCTAACACAATAAATGTTATATAGGTAATTACACTTAGGTAAACCGTTTGAATAACTTTAAAATGTTGTGTAAGAAAAGTAACACCCCATAAAGCTAAACAAACACCAAAAATCAGCAATACAGCTTGGTATTGTACTAAAGTTGCAAAACCAATCACAATACCCAGCAACAAACAAAGTGTGAGCTTTATCAATAAAAAATTGAGTAACTTCATACTTAAAGTTACAGAATACTCAGTTATCACTAATAAGAGTTAACTAAAAACAACTAGCTGGATTAGCCCTAAAACATTAGCTATTACTTAACAATCATCTGCTGATTTTAGTGTATTTTTGTTAAACATCTTATTTCTTGAAAGAATTCAATTGTATGAAAAAGCTATTAAAAATATTTGGGGTATTGTTTTTATTAATTGTAATTGCTGCGGTAACGATTCCGCTGCTTTTTAAAGATAAATTTGCTGAAATTATTAAAGAGCAAATTAATAAAAACATAAATGCTACTGCTAATTTTTCAGCAATTGACATTAGCCTTATCAGTAGCTTTCCTAAAGCAGGTCTTACCATTGAAAACCTAAGTATCATAAACCAAGAACCTTTTAAAGGCGATACATTATTTTTTGCTAAAGAAATTTCTTTAAAAATGCCTATTAGTAGTTTAACAAAAACTGCTAATGAAACCATTGCTGTAGATGCCTTTAGTATAGAAAACGCATTGGTAAATATTATTAGCAACAAAAACGGTGTTAGCAATTATGATATTGCTAAAAAAAACGAACAAACACCTAATGATGACGCTAATAGAACAGAAAAAGGATTTTCTTTTTCTGTGAAGGAATATGAAATTTCAAATACTAACATTAATTATACTGATGAAGCCTCATTAATGAATATCAACTTAACCGAGTTTAATCATTCGGGATCAGGAGATTTATCTGCAGTATTATCTAAATTAGTTACCAAAACCACTTCAAACATATCTGTAAGTAAAGAAGATACAAACTACTTAAACAATAACGCTATAGCATTAGACGCTGCAATAGAAATAGATCAAGCACAAAACAAATATACTTTCTTAGAAAACACCTTTACTATAAATCAGCTTCAGTTGATTTTTGACGGTTTTGTTAAACAACAAAACAACGCTACCGAAGTTGATTTAAAATTCAATACGCCAACTACCGATTTCAAAAACTTTTTAGCGCTTATGCCTGAGGCCTATTCAAAAAACATTAAAGATGTTAAAACAAACGGTAGCTTCGCTATTAATGGCTATGCAAAAGGAGTTGTTACAGAAACAACCATTCCTAAATTCAACATTAATGCAATTTCGGAAAACGCCTCTTTTAAATATCCTGATTTACCCAAAGGAGTAAAAAACATTAACCTAAAAGCTGCTCTAGCTAATACCACTGGAAAAAGTACCGACACCTACTTAGACATTAACAAACTATCATTAAAAATTGATGAAGATGTGTTTAATGCCAACGGAAAAATTAATAGTATTACTGATAATCGATTTGTGAATATGAATTTACAAGGAACCCTAAACCTTGGCAATATTACACAAGCATACCCTGTTAAACTTGATAAAGACTTAAAAGGAATTTTAAAAGCAAATTTACATACTGCTTTTTCGCAAAATGCTATAGACACCAACAATTATCAACAAATAAAAAACACCGGGAATTTTACCATTACAAATTTTGAATTTGCCTCAAAGGACATTGTAAACCCTATATATATAACTGATGCTACCGTAGATTTTACACCTCAAAAAGTTTATTTAAAAAAACTAGATGCTAAAAGCGGGAGTAGTGACATTAATGGCACGGGAACCATTAATAACTTAATGGGATTTTTATTTAGCGACAAAAAACTAACTGGTGATTTCAACGTTACATCTAATCACTTTAATGTAAGTGACTTTATGGTTGATAATACTACCGAAGAAGAAAACACCAATAAAGAATCTGAAAAAGGAGATGCCTTAAAAATACCTGCTTTTCTTGATACCAAAATTGCCGCTAATGCCAAAACCGTAGTTTATGACAATCTGACCCTAACTAATGTAACTGGTAATGTTATTATAAAAGATGAAACAGTTACACTAAACAATGTAACTTCTGAGTTATTTGAAGGAACCATGAAGCTTAATGGTAATATGTCTACCAAAAATGAGACACCTAACTTTACCATGAACTTAGGAATGGATCAATTTGATATTGCAAAATCTTTTAACGGAATGGACCTGTTAACCAGCCTAGCTCCTATTGCAAAAGTTTTACAAGGAAAACTCGACACCAACATAAACTTAAAAGGAAAGCTTAACAACTCATTTGATTTAGACCTAAACTCTTTAACCGGAAATGCATTAGCTGAAATATTTACGACAAAAGTAACTACTGAAAACGCACCTGTGATCAATAAATTAGATAGTAAATTATCATTTATTGACTTGAGTAAACTTGATTTAAAAGACCTAAAAACGGCCTTGTCATTTGATAACGGAAAAGTAGCTATAAAACCATTTACACTAAAATATGACGATATAGATATACAAGTAGGTGGCGCACATGGCTTTAATAATGAACTAGGGTATACCGCAACCTTTAACGTACCTGCAAAATACTTTGGTAATGAAGTGGGGGGACTTTTATCAAAATTAAGTGAAGAAGATATTAAAGAGGTTAGTGTGCCAGTAATTGCTACAATTGGAGGCTCTATAAACAACCCACAAATAAAAACCGACATGAAACAATCGGTAAACAATTTAACCAAGCAACTAGTAGACATTCAGAAAAAGAAATTACTTGGTCAAGGTACTGACGCCGTTGAAGAAGCTATAGGTGGAAGTACAGGAGGAGTTATTGGTGATGTACTAGGAGGTGTTTTAGGCGGTAACAACGATACCCCAAAAGATAGTACCAACACAAACTCAAATAACACCGTAACCGACGGGGTTAAAAACGTATTAGGTGGCTTATTAGGTAATAAGAAAAAAGACACCGTTAAAAAATAATATAAACAAATTGTGTTTATAAAATAGTTGTACATAATTAAAAAACAATGAAATTAGCTCTGCTTCTCATATTTTTTAGTATTAATATACATTCTCAAAATAATAAAAGAGATAAAAATTTGTTTGATTACTTTAGAAGTTACTCCAAAGCAATTGTTGATGAAGATTTAAATTCCGAACTAGACTTAATGCATCCGTCTTTATTTCAAAATTATACTAAAGAAGAAGTTCTTAATGATAGGCAAAAAGTTCTTTTATATTTTCAACAACTTAAGAAAAAGAACACATCTGTTGTATTAAAAAATGAAAATTATTTGTTAGCTATAAAAGAAACCTCAAAATCATATAAAAAACATAATAAAGAATTTAGAATCATAAATTATATCTTATTAAAGAAAGTCTATTTTAATTCAGAATTTTTAAACTCAGAAAAAACAAAAGATTCTTTAAATAATATAAAAGGCCAAAAAATCGCATCTAGTATTAGCAACTATATACGTGATGATTGGAGTATTCAGACTATTTTTTTTGATAAAGAAAAAAGTTTAGCTATTAATTCATACCATTTAAAGATATTAGCTGTCAGAGAATTAGATTCGGAAATATGGCATTTTATTTCAAATAGATGGTGGAACTTAAACAAAAAGACAAAAGGATTAAAAAGATTAAAAAGAGTAACTCATTGGAAAATATTTAAAACAAAGTATAAACCAATAAATATTTCAGATATTGGTTTTAAAATCCCAAAGAAAGTTTTAAAATCATTGAGAGAAAAAAAAGGTTACAACAAAATATAAAATGCATGCTTAGGCTAGGTTTTAATCATCAAAAGTAAGCGTACATTTACTTGTGGATTCTCTACTACCCACTTTTGTCCGACTGTGTCGCAAGGCATTTTATATAAACTTTAAGTGTAATTGAAAAAAAATGAATCGATTTGATTTCATAAAAACTTTGGCGCTATTGCCATTAATTTCTAAATCTATGAAAGTACAAACTCTTAACAAGCTAAGTAGCGTTTTAAGTAATACAGATAGAATGCCTCTCTTATTCTTAGGACACGGAAGCCCAATGAATGCTATTGAAGAAAATGAATTTGTTAAAGGATTTAGAAATGTTGGAAAAGAGATTCAAAAACCCAAAGCAATCCTATGTATTTCTGCTCACTGGGAAACTAAAGGAACATATGTCACTGCTATGGATTATCCTAAAACTATTCATGATTTTGGTGGTTTTCCGAAGGAATTATTTAACGTTCAATACCCAGCACCAGGAAGTCCCGATTTAGCCAATAAAACTAAAAGTATTGTTCAGAAAACTGAAATAGGACTTGATGATAAATGGGGGCTTGATCATGGTGCTTGGAGTGTAATCAAACATTTATACCCTAATGCAGATGTGCCAGTGATTCAATTGAGTTTGGACTATACCAAACCTGCCCAATATCATTTTGAATTGGCCAGAGAATTATCCGTTTTAAGAAAAAAAGGAATTCTAATAGTTGGTAGTGGGAACATGGTTCATAATTTAAGCATGGTTGCTTGGGACAAATTAAAAGGTAGTCCCTTCGCCTTTGATTGGGCCACAGAAGCAAATGAAAAAATGAAGTCATTCATATTAGAAGGTAATTTTCAAAGCCTGATTAATTATGATAAACAAGGAAAAGCTTTTGATTTGGCAATACCAACACCAGAACATTACTTGCCCCTGATTTATACTTTAGCATTAAAAGATGAAAACGATACAACAAAAATATTTAATGACCAACCAGTGGGTGGTTCATTATCCATGACTTCTGTCAAGTTTGAGTAAAAACAAAATAGTAGTTAACAAAATCTAACCCTTGTACTTAATTGAATTATGAGCGTAAAAGAAATTTTAATTAATGTTATAGCTATATGTATCATTGTCATTTTACCACATGCTGAACTAATTCCCTTTTTCGGATATAGCATTCCTATTTTGCTTTTTGTCTGGATGACTTTAAAGTATTCTAAGGAGACTTTTTCCGATATTGGTTTTAGCTTTAAACTATTTAAAACAAACTCAATTTTAATAGGTATCCTTGTTGCAGTTGCCTCATTAAGTTTTATGCAACTAATCTTTTTTCCTACCCTAGAATATTTTGCAACTTTTGAAGAGCCGGATGTGGGAATTTATAACTTTATTAAAGAAAATAAATGGCACTATCTTTTCATCCTTATTATGGGATGGTTAATAGGCGGATTTTATGAGGAAGTTGTTTTTCATGGATTCATTTTCACACGTTTAGAAAAAATGATTCAGGGAAGATATTCCACTCATATAAGTTTCTTTTTAACTGCTTCTCTTTTTGGAGTTTATCATTTTCAACTAGGTACCCTAGGACTTATTAATGCGTTAATAATAGGGGCTGTATATCTCACCCTATTCTTGTTCTTTAAAAGAAATTTGTGGTATTCAATCATTTGCCATGGCGTCTATAATACAATTGTAATAACTATGATTTATAATGGTTATTTATAAAAAAGACAACTAACAAAATTATATAAACAGTGTTAAAACATACTTTACACGAACCATTAAATCTATTCTAATGAAAAAACTTTTTACTATTATTTTTTCTGTTTTTATTTTCTATAGCTGTACAAACAAAAGAACTGAAGTAATTCTTCTCGGAACTGTTCATCAGCCTGTTAAAAACTTTACTCCAGATAGCCTATACAACATCTTGGTTAAGATCAAGCCAGATTTGATACTTTTTGAAGTTGACTCTTCCTTTTTCACAAAAGAATTTGAGTTTAAAAAAACTTGGGGTAGTAATGAGAATGTTGCAACTGTAAAGTATATGAATAACTTTAATGTAGATGTAAGACCATACGAATTCACAGGAAGAAATGACTATAGAATAAAAATAGGGTCCAGACCAACAGATAGTAAAGCCTTAGCATTATTAGACAGCCTTTACAAGAATGATAAATTAGATTCTTTAAACAAACAAACTTACCAAACCTTTCTTAAGGTGAATGACAGCCTTAATTCATTCGCCTATTTAGGAGCAAAAGGTTTTAATAATTCTAAAACAGATAAAACTGCAGAAATAAGACAAGAATATCAGTATAAAGAGCTTTTAAAAATAATGACTGAATATTCTGTTTTCTCTAACACATATTACGTTAAAAACGAAAGAGACAGCATTAGTTATATAGATGGTTATAAAAAAGCGGCTGAATTTTGGGACTTAAGAAATCGTACCATGTCTAATAACATTTTACATTTCATTAAAGAATATAATTATAAGAAAATAATAGTGCTAAATGGTTATTTTCACAGGTATTATTTAAATTCTTTAATTACACCTAAACAAGATGAATTTAATTTCACTGTAAAAGAATTTTACGAATATTAAATACAACTTATCGCCTCTTATATTAACTATATAAGGTAGTTTCAGTCTTGTTTTTCTAGAGTCATTGTTACCACTAACCCTTCATTATTACGCACATTAAACACTGTATTATCTTCAAAAATTAAATATTGCCCTTTAACACCTTTCAACACACCTGTATAATTGGGTGTTTTCAGCAAGTTTAAACTCTTAATTTTTGTAGGGTACTGCTCGACTGGAAAGTTGAGTGTCGTTACAGGAACATCCTCCAAAACATACTGCTGTACTTCTTCTGGTAAAAAAGCAGTTAATGTTTTCCTTACCATATTTAAATCGTCAGTAGCCACCTCGTTTTTAAGCATCGCACGCCAATTGGTTTTATCGGCTACATGCTCTTTTAAGGCAACTTCAGTTATTCCTGCCAAATACCTATTTGGCACCTCAACAATAGGTAGCGCTTGTACAGCTCCTTGATCTATCCAACGTGTAGGCACCTGGCTTTTTCTAGTTACACCTACCTTTACGTTACTGCTTAAAGCTAAATACACAATGTGTGGCTGCAATTGTACTTGTTGTTCAAAAGCTAAGTCTCTATCGGCTATTCCTAAATGAGCAGTTGACTTTTCTGGATGCATAATCCACTCTCCAGCTAAAGGAGTTTCATAAAAACACGATTTACAAAATCCTTGGCGGTATATTTCTTTATCCTCAGAACAGTTTAAACATTGATACTTTTTAAACGCTAGTGTTAACTTTTTATCTAATAACTGGTTCATATTCAACACATCATTATCAAAAAGAAGATAATACTGTATGACCTCTTGTAAATCAGTTTGCATTTTTTGTAGAACACCTTGGTATTGCATATCAATTTTTTATAGTAAATTTAGCGCTAAAGATAATTTATTTATGCCAATTCCTTTAGTTAATTCTGTAGTCTCTTGGTTTTTAAAGAAACGAATTCATCAAATAGAATTCTTTACCAAATACCCCAATGAGGTACAACACGAGCTACTTTTTAATTTATTGCAGCAAGCAAAAAATACAGCAATTGGCAAAAAATATGATTTTGTGTCTATAAGAACTTATGAAGATTTTATAGCACGAGTACCAGTAGTAAACTATGAAGAAATAGAGCCTTTAATTTCTAAAACAAGAAAAGGAGATCAACAATTATTTTGGGGTTCGCCCATCAAATGGTTTGCAAAATCTAGTGGTACTACTAATGCAAAAAGTAAATTTATTCCTGTTAGCCAAGAATCATTGGATGATTGCCATTATAAAGCTAGTAAAGATTTATTGTGTTTATACCTAAACAATAACGAAAACTCTCAGTTATTTACAGGTAAAGGTTTACGTCTTGGGGGGAGTAAAGAACTCTATCAGGAAAACGGAACTGTTTTTGGCGATTTATCTGCCATACTTATAGATAATATGCCTTTTTGGGCAGAATTCAGCTCAACGCCTAGCAATAAAGTATCCTTAATGGATAATTGGGAAACCAAACTACAGGCCATTGTTGATGAAACTGTAAAAGAAAATGTTACTAGCCTAGCGGGAGTGCCGTCATGGATGCTCGTCTTACTTAATCAAGTTTTAGAAACTACCCAAAGGCAGCACCTTTTAGAAGTATGGAATAATCTAGAAGTTTATTTTCATGGCGGTGTAAGTTTTGACCCTTACCGCGACCAGTATAAAAAACTTATTCCTAAAAATAGTTTTAAATACTATGAAATATATAATGCCTCAGAAGGTTTTTTCGCTATTCAAGATAGGAATGACTCCTCTGAGCTATTACTAATGCTTGATTATGGTATTTTTTATGAGTTTGTAGCTATGGATACTTTTGGCACAAGTCAACAAAAGTTTATACCCTTAAGTGAAGTTACTACAAATGTAAACTACGCCGTTATTATTACTACAAATGCTGGGTTATGGCGCTACCAGATTGGTGATACTATTCGGTTTACCTCAACAAGTCCTTACCGCATAAAAGTTACCGGCAGAACCAAACACCATATTAATGTTTTTGGTGAAGAATTAATGATTGAAAACACCGATGCTGCATTAAAAATTGCTTGCGAAAAAACCAATGCAGAAGTAAAGGATTATACGGCTGCACCTATTTTTATGAACGGAAAAGACAAAGGTGCGCATGAGTGGATTGTAGAGTTTAAAAAAACACCTAATAATATTGAGTATTTTTCAGAACTATTAGACAATGCCTTAAAATCATTAAACTCTGATTATGAAGCTAAGCGTTTTAATAATATAACCCTAAATGCTCCCTCAGTGCATGTAGCCAAGCCGAATTTATTTTACAATTGGTTAAAAAACAACAATAAACTAGGTGGGCAAAACAAAATAGCTCGATTATCTAACTCAAGAAATTTCCTTGAAGAACTACTTCGTGAAAATTACTGTGATTGACGGAATAGCTTTGAGGTTTGTTTAAGAACATTCGCTATAGGCTCAAAATTAATATCTATTGCTTTTTCTACCTTTTCACTACTATAATTCAATTCTTTAAATGCTGAATTGATATTGGCTTTATATAATGATCTATTCGAACCGAAAATTAAACTTTTAAGAATATCTATTTGCAAGTATACCAACAGATGCCAGCGCTTAATTTCTTTCAGTTGCTTTACGTTATTCACCCCATTAGCTATAATTCGGATGAGTTCTTTATAGCTCTTATTTTCCGAAACTAAAATATATTGCTCATTTACGCACTCAGCATTTATTAAGCGCATCATAGCCGTTACAACATCATTTACCCCAACAACACCTACAGTCCCAGATGTATAAAAACTAAATCCTTTACTTACTTTAGTAAACAATTCACCTGTGCCTGATTTCCAATAACCCGGACCAAATATTACCCCTGGATTAACAATTACTACCGATAAACCTTCTTGAGTACCACGCCACACTTCCAATTCAGCATTATACTTGGTTATGGCATAAATATTTTGTTTGTTATTTTCAGGATTCCAACGTGTAGTTTCGGTGATGGGTTCATTAAAGTTTTCTCCTAATGTAGCTATAGAACTTACATGACATAATTTTTTTACATTATACGCAAGGCACAAATTAACAATATTAGCAGTACCAACCACATTTACTTCTTGCGATTGTTTGTAATTTTTAAAATTAAAACTCACATCTGCCGCACAATGATATACAAAATTCACCTCCTTAAAAGCGAGCTCTAAAGCAGGTACATCTGTAATATCTGCCCGTACCCATTCTATTTTATCAAAAAGCTCTTCAACATTAGCTGTATAATATGAAAATACTTTTTTTACTGTAGTAAATTTTACAGCATCTCTATAAATAGCCCTAACATTTACTTCTTGTTCAAGCAATTTATACAACAAATGAGCTCCTAACAACCCTGTACCTCCTGTAACTAAAATCATAGAGCTAATTTATGCTTTTTTTAAGCGATAACTGTATATTTGTGACCGTTAAATTTACTGCGATGAAAAATTTTATTGAAGAGTTAAAGTGGAGAGGAATGTTGCACGACAGCATGCCAAATACAGAAGAACATCTAATGGAAAGTATGCGAAGTGCTTATGTTGGAATTGACCCTACTGCCGATTCGTTACACATTGGACATTTAGTTGGTGTTATGGGCTTAAAACACTTCCAATTAGCCGGACATAAACCTGTAGCCTTAATCGGAGGCGCAACTGGCATGATTGGTGACCCTTCAGGAAAATCTGCCGAGCGAAATTTACTAGATGAAAAAACATTACGCCACAACCAAAATGCTATTAAAGAACAATTGTCTCGTTTTTTAGATTTTGATAGTGATGCTAATAATGCAGCCATTGTAGTAAATAATTACGATTGGATGAAAGAGTTTTCTTTCTTAGAATTTATCCGAGATGTAGGGAAACACATTACAGTAAATTATATGATGGCTAAAGATTCTGTGAAAAAGCGTTTAAGTTCAGAGTCATCCGTAGGAATGAGTTTTACAGAATTTACTTATCAATTAGTACAAGGCTACGACTTTTTACATTTATACCGTGAAAAAGAATGTACCTTACAAATGGGCGGTTCCGACCAATGGGGAAATATTACAACAGGAACAGAATTAATACGTCGTATAGATGCTGGTAAAGGTTACGCTTTAACTTGGCCGTTAATTACAAAAGCTGACGGTACTAAATTTGGTAAAACAGAAGGAGGTAATATTTGGTTAGACGCCAACAGAACATCACCCTATAAATTTTATCAATACTGGTTAAACACTAGTGATACTGATGCAGAAAAATACATCAAAATTTTCACCTTTTTAACCAAAGAAGAAATCACCGGTTTAATTGAGCAACATCAAGAAGCACCACATTTACGTGTGCTTCAAAAACGTTTAGCCGAGGAAATCACAACCATGGTACACTCTAAAGAAGATTTAGAAAATGCTGTAAAAGCCTCTAACATATTATTTGGAAAATCAACTTCTGACGATTTAAAAAAGCTTGATAAACAAACATTTTTAGATGTTTTTGATGGAGTACCACAAGCAGAAATTTCCATAGAAACAGTTAATAGTGGTATGGATATGATTGCTGCTCTAGCAGCTGATACTGGATTTTTAAAATCTAATGGCGAAGCTCGAAGAGCTTTAAAAGAAAATGCTATTTCTGTAAATAAAGAAAAAGTAAAAGAAGATTTTACTATTACTACTGATAACTTAATTAACAACAAATTTGTGTTGTTGCAACGAGGTAAGAAAAACTATTATGTACTCGTAGTAAACTAACTTTACAAGTCATACAGTATTAAAAAAGGCTCTGTCTATATTTTTTAGACAAAGCCTTTTTCATTTAGCGTAATCGGTTACTCTTTGGCATCCTGGATTTCTTGTTTTAAATGATCGAGGTATAAAATTCCGTTTAAATGATCAATTTCGTGTTGAAAAATTACTGCTGTAAAAGCCTCAATAAGTTCGGTATGATGTGTGCCATCCATTTTATCGTATTCCAAAACAATAGCATAGGCACGTGTAGTAGTTTTATCTCTTCTGTTAGGGATGGATAAACAACCTTCCATGCAGTCTTGCTTTTGCTTTGTGAAATGGGTTATTACTGGGTTTAAATACACTTCAAAAGGAAACCCCTCTTTATCAAAACGTTGTACCCAAATAATATTTTTTAAAACTCCAACTTGTGGTGCTGCAATACCTACTCCCATCGACATTTTATCCGTAACCGTTTTGTACAATCTACTTACAAAATGCTTTAACACCCGATCATGGGGGTTAGCTACTACTTTTTTACTTGCTGTTCTAAGTACTATAGAATCTTTTTTATTGGTTATTTTTAACACCCTCATAGGCATTACGCTATCTTTTTCAAGAATCATGTCTTGCTCATGAACTGAAAAATTAGCTAGTACTTTTTTCATCCCTCCACAAGAGTTTAACACAACAACACCTATCACTAGCAACAAAACCTTTTGCATCATACTTACTTTAAATTTTCTAAAATGAAATTTATAGTTTCATTGGTATTTTTATTCATTTTATAATCTGGGTTTGAATATCTAATTGTATTTGCTAAACCTAATGCTTGTAAATGCTCTATTTGTTGCAGATAGTTAATTGACACTTTGCCTGTTAACAGGTTATCTAATTTATTATCTTTTTTATAAAACTGGTATATTTTTTTCAAGCCAGTTAAATACAAATAATCTTTGGTAAACCCTCCTCCGCGATGAACGCGAACAGTAATGTTATAAGCACTATCACGATCTAGTTTATACTGTGTATGTAGTAAATCAAACGTATCAGCAAAAGTATATCCTTTAGCCAGAGAATCTACCGCTATCACTCGATAAGCTAATTGTTTTAATCGTTTCATTGTTAAACAACCTGAAGTGTATTCACTTAAAACGGCTAAACCTTCTTGAGTTTCTACATTTTTAGGCAAACCATGAGAAAATATTCTTAATGGGTGCTCCACACCATTAAATGTAGTAACCATATGTACTCCTATTTCATGTGTACATAAAGTGTCTATTTCATTTTGGCTGTATCGGTAGTTTTTATTCAACACCAAAGTTTTTGTATTGTTCAACACCATTGCCGCTGCTGAAATTTTGTTTGATTTTTTAATCTGAAAATCAAAATCAAATGGAGCCGTATAGTTTTTAAATTGAATAATAGCTTCATCAGCACTATATTTTGGCAGCATGGTTTCGTCTTCAAAATCATTTTGAAAATGAAGTATAAACTCGGCATTTTTCACGTCTTTTTCTGTTGGCGACCCAAAAGAACGTAAAGAGTTGTAATAAAACTTATCGCCTTTTCCGATTGTTTTTATGCATTGTACTAATCCAGAATAATCATAAATAACATCTTCATACAAATCATGCACCTGCTCATCTTTTATACGTTCTAACCGTTGTGAAAAAAACAAGCGTTGCAGTTTATAGGGATTGAAGTCTAGCTTTGGGTATGTGAACTTGGGGTTTAAAGTGTACTTAGAGGCGAAAAACTCTTTTTTACACTTTTGCACATTAGTTGGGTTTACATAATTGAGTAATTCTATCTTATGTACAAACCTATTAATATTTGCATCAATAGCTAACACCTCATCAAAACTAGTATTTGTATTCATACGCAATTAACTAGAGTATTTTTTAGCATGACGTTGTATTCGTGTTGATAATTCCTGCTCAATAGCATCAACTACTTCTGGAAAAACAATTTCTTCAAGTTCATCACAATAAATTTTCTTTACTTCAGTAGCTAATACCAAGGTGTTTTTAAAATTTTTAGTAATATATTTTAGAAAATATCCATTACCTTGAAAGGTATCGTTAATAGCTGCTGTTGATTTTATATTATTAGGCAACTTCATTTGCGAAAGTGAATTTTTCCAATCGTTAATAGCGCTTGCAAATCGAGATTCATCTACATTTTTTGTTCCTAAATTCCATGTAGGCACTTCTCTTTCCCAGCGTTTCCAATTGTAAGAATGCATATCGTAAACCAAACATGTTTTATGCATGCTTTCTAATTTTTTAATTAGGGCATGAACTACTTTATAAAAACTTTCATGTTTGTTTAAACTTTCTTTACGTTCATCATCATGTAGAGGTTCTTTCCATAGTTTTTTCCCCCAAGCATCCGTATATATTGCATCTTCAGGAGCTCTATTTAAATCGTACTCAAACCTAGAATCGCAACCAGAAATAACTATCGGATGTGTTTTTACCATGTTTAAGGTTTCTGGGTCTTCTTCATACCAACGTTCATAAGCTGTATGCAAGCATTTTTTTTCTAAAGATTTTCTAAACTGATTTCCGTTATGAATTGCGGCACACACATAAGGCACATACCTATCAATCTTTATTATAAAAGAGTAATCAGGGCTTACCGCATTAAAACACTCACCCTTTTCTATTTTATTAATTATTTCAGCTACTGATGCCTTAATCATCTAACAATGTTTTTCTTAATCTTGTTCTACGCTCTAAATGCTTGTTGCGCACATCTACCTCTGCTTCTAAAGCGTCTATAACTTTTTCTTGCAATCGCAACTTTCCTGCTTTATTAATATTGGTGATTCCTCCTGGGCTCATTACGTTTACTTCCACCAACATTCCGTTTATAACATCAATACCTACAAAAAAGAGTCCATCTTTTAGCAATTTAGGTCCAATGCGTTTGCATAATTCTTTTTCTTTTTTGGTAAGCTTATGCTTCACTATAGTTCCTCCTGCCGAAACGTTTGATCTATGGTCGTCTTCACTAGGCACTCTCCTCATAGCTCCAATAACCTCACCGTTTAATAACAATATTCTTACATCTCCTTTGTCGGCTCCTTCAATGTAATCTTGGAGAATCACATAATTTGATGATCCGTCTTTATTATCTATATAAAAATCTAATAACGAATTAATATTAGAGCGTGCGCTTTTCTCAAGCATAATTACTCCTGAACCTCCATATCCATTGAGCGGTTTCATAATCATTTTTTCACTATCTGATTCACGTATTATGCGTTTTAAATATTCTTTATTTTTAGACACATGTGTAGCAGGAATGATTTCATTATTAGGATCATCAAACACTGCAGTGTACAATTTATTATTTGCTTCGCGAAGCCCATCTACGCTATTTACTATAAAAACATCTTCCTTAACAGAATCTAAAAAGTTTAGCGCTATAGGGTCCAACGGTGGATTTGCTCTCATAAATATCACATCAAAACCAGCTAGCGGCAACATTTTTTCCGTTAATATAGCCGATTTGTAAAATGATTTTACTGAACGAGATATTGGTCCTTTAGTGCTTATTACTTTTCCAAAACCATAAGCTATACTATTACGTATTGTTAAATTTTCAGGAGTTGCAACAACTACTTTATGGCCTCTTTTTACACATTCATGTATTAATGTTAATGTACTATCTTTTTCAGGGACTATTTTGTTCCAAGGGTACATTAAAAAACAAATTTTCATATGGCTTTTTCGGATTATATTATACAATCAAATATAAATAAATAAAACTATTATCAGCCATAAAAAAAAAGCCCGAAATAAAAATATTTCAGGCTTTTAAACTAACTAACTTTATGAAAAAAGTACTCCTTCTTCACAATGTATTTGACGTAAAAAAATCGATTTTATTACATTAACTCATAAATTTTAACATTTTTAACACTCACAAAACCATTAAGTTACACCCTCTTACATCTGAATTATCAAACCTACCCAATATCTCAAAGCTTCTTTCGTTTAATGTTTTTCCTAAATCTTGTGTGGCTATAAATGCGCAGGAGTTTATGTTTGCTAAATCAATTACATTAACACCTCCCGTCTTTCCTTGTTTTTGAATAGTCAAAGGGTCTTCAGTATCACGTGTCAGTACTTTCATCCAAGGAGGACATTTAAATACACCTTTCTCTTTTGAATAGGCTTGAGATAATAGCTCTGTCATTCCGTATTCTGAATGTATTACATCAACGCCAAATCCATTTGCTAAAAGTTCATGTAGCTCTGCTCTTATCATTTCTTTTCTCCTACCTTTCATCCCTCCTGTTTCCATTACTACTGTGTGCTTTAAGCTAAACCTATATTGTTCGATTAAGTCTAAGAGAGCAAATGAAACCCCAATTAGTAACACTTTTTTTCCAGCCTCATCAAAACGTTTTAACTTTTCTGCGATTTCTTTAAGATTATCTAAATAAAATCCACTTTCTATATTATTTGATTTATTAATCAAATCATTTACCATATAAATCAAAGAAGATCCCTTACGTTCTAAGTAAGAAGGTAATAATGCCAAAACGATATATTCTTCTATATCTCCATAAAAATGACTAAACCCTTTTAAATAACTCTTCTCATAAACAGCCAAATTTGTTACATGATGCTTGCTAGTAACCACTCCTGTTGTTCCTGAGCTAGAAAAGGTTTCTTGAACAGGTTTACCTGAAGTCAATATCCTTTTACTTTTAAAAAACTCTATTGGCAAAAAAGGAATGTCCTCAATACATTTTATATCACTTGGATGCCTATACAATAAATCGCAATATGAACGATATACTTTATTATTTTCAAACTGAAGCTTAAAAACCTGAAGCGCTAACCTTGTAAACTCTTCCTGAGACGTAATGTTAAAAATTTCTTCTTGAAGCATACTCAAAAGTAGCAAAAAAAAGCACGCTTAAACAAGCATGCTTTTGTAGTATTTATTTTTTACAAATTAATTTATAATATCAAAACCTGTATATTTTACTAAACAATCTGGCACTTTAATCCCGTTTGGTGTTTGATAGTTCTCTAAAATACCTGCCAACACCCTTGGTAAAGCTAAAGCACTTCCGTTTAAGGTATGAGCAAGATGCTTTTTATTATTTTCATCTTTGTAACGCAACTTCAATCTATTTGCCTGATAAGCTTCAAAATTTGATACTGAACTAATTTCTAACCATCTATCTTGTGCTGTTGAGAATAACTCAAAATCATAAGTCATAGCTGCAACAAAACCTGTATCACCTCCGCATAAACGCAAAATTCTATATGGTAATTTCAATTCTGCTAAAATACCTTTTACATGATCTACCATGCCTTCTAATGCCTCGTAAGATTTATCTGGGTGCTCAAAGCGTACTATTTCTACTTTATCAAACTGGTGCAATCTATTCAAACCTCTTACATGTGCTCCATAGCTACCTGCTTCCCTCCTAAAACAAGGTGTATACGTTGTATAACATATTGGAAAGTCTGACTCTGAAATCAACTCATCTCTTAAAATATTTGTTACAGGAACCTCACCTGTTGGTATTAGGTATAAATCGTCTTGCGCATCATGATACATTTGCCCTTCTTTATCTGGCAATTGCCCCGTACCAATAGCTGAAGCTTCGTTTACTAAATGTGGAACTTGAACCTCTGTATATCCTGCCTCAGTATTTTTATCTAAAAAATAAGAAATTAATGCACGTTGTAAACGAGCCCCTTTTCCTTTGTATACAGGAAAACCTGCCCCTGATATTTTATTTCCTAACTCAAAATCAATAATATCATACTTCTTTGCCAATTCCCAATGAGGCAAAGCGTTTTCTGACAACACAGGTATTTCTCCTGCCGTAAAAACCTCTTCATTATCTTCTTCATTAGTTCCTGCTTTCACCAACTCATGCGGTACGTTTGGAATAGTATATAGCAATTCAGTTAAAGCGGCTTGGGTTTGATTAACAATTTCACTCAACTCTTTAGCTTTTCCTTTTAACTGTACTGTTTTTTCTTTTAACAAGTTTGCCTTTTGAGCTTCACCATTTTTAAATAAAACTCCAATTTCTTTAGACAGTTTATTTGATTCAGCTTGTGTATCATCAAACAGCACTTGAGTGCTTCTCCTTTTATCATCTAAAGCAATTACCTCTTTTAATACTGAAGTAGCATCGAAATTTCTTTTCTTTAGACGCTCAATAATTAATTCGGTGTTTTCTTTAATAAACTGTACCTGTAACATTATTTTTAATATTTAGTAAAGAGCAAAAATACATATTTTGAGTTTGAAACATAAAAAAAACCTCCCTAATTTGAGAGGTTTTCATAATCTATAATATTATGTGTAACAGTTTAAATTTTAAATGTTACTACTGGTCTTTTTGCGTGATTTACTAAATCCTCGCTAATACTTCCATTAAAGAAGTGTGACAACCCTTTTCTTCCGTGTGTACTCATAGAAATAACATCCGCGTTTATTGAGCTAGAAAAGTTCAATATTCCTTTTTCTACACTTACATCGTTATAAATATTTAACGTATAATCTTCTAATGGTATACCCAATAAAAATGCATTCATTCTATCTTCAGACTCTGCAGTTGTCATAAAATTAGATGGTGTATTTACCATCAATAAATGCATTTTCGCTCCTGATTTTTTTGCAAACTCAACAGCGTTTAAAAAGGAAGCTCTATACTCTTCAGTAAACTCACTAGCAAACACTAAATCGTTTATACTAAAGTTATCATTATCACCTTTAATTACCAAAACAGGTACTTCAGAAGTACGTACAACTTTTTCAGTATTTGAACCGATAACCATTTCTTTAAATCCTGACGCCCCTCTTGACCCCATTACAATTAAATCAATTCCTTTATCTCGTGCCGTATCTACAATTCCTTCAAAAGCGACATTATTTTGTACTCCTTCAAATACATCAACACCTTCTAAATAATCTTTATCTAAGAATTCTTGAAATTTTTGATGAGCCAATTTCATGAAAAACATTGCCTCAGGCAATTCACTTGTTTCATGCATAGGATCTACCATATCAAAAGGCAATTCTATTAAGTGTAATACATGTAACTCACTTTTATGTTTTTTTGCTAATTGTGCGGCTACTTTTAAAGCTGATTCTGCTCCAGAAGAGAAATCCGTAGGGACTAATATTTTTTTCATAGTAAAATTTAAAGATTAGTTGTTTTAAAACATAAATATACAAAAAATAGTCATAAATATTGGCTTAAGTTAATTTAGTTTTCGTTGTTACAAAAAAAGATGTATATTTGCAGTGCATTTTTTATGTTTGATATGATAAATGAGGGGACGGAAGTCCCCTCTTTTTATAACTAATGGCAACTATGTTTAAGGAAAAGGTTACTAATTTATTACAAGCAGGATTAGAAGAAAAACCCGATTTGTTTTTAATCGATTTTTCTATTGGCGCTGGTAACAAAATAGCTATCACATTAGATGGGGACAACGGTGTTACTGTTGAAGACTGCATATTTATCAGTCGTGCTATAGAACACAACCTAGATCGTGAAGAAGAAGATTTTTCACTAGAGGTAGCTTCTTGTGGAGCTACGAGTCCTCTTAAAACAGTTAGACAATACAAAAAAAATGAAGGACGTACCTTAGCTATAAAATTACAATCTGGTAAAACTATAGAGGGTAAACTAACTAATGTGACTGAAGAAACAGTAACCTTAGAATGGAAAGCAAGAGAACCTAAACCTGTAGGAAAAGGAAAGGTTACAGTACAAAAAATAGAAGAAATAGCTTACAACAACATTGTTGAAGCAAAAGTTGTGATAAAATTTTAATTTAGATAAATGTTATGGAAAACATTGCATTAATAGAGTCTTTTTCTGAGTTTAAGGATGATAAAATGATAGATCGTGTTACATTAATGGCGATCTTAGAAGATGTATTCAGAAATGCTTTAAAAAAGAAATTTGGTGATGATGATAATTTTGACATTATCATTAACCCTGACAAAGGTGATTTAGAAATCTGGAGAAACAGAATTGTTGTTGCTGATGGTGAGGTAGAAGAGCCAAATCAGGAAATTTCATTATCTGAAGCTCGAAAAATTGAACCAGATTTTGAGGTTGGTGAAGATGTATCCGAAGAAGTTAAGTTAATTGATTTAGGACGACGCTCAATTTTAGCTTTACGTCAAAACTTAATTTCAAAAATTCACGAGCATGACAACACTAACATTTACAAGCAATTTAAAGATTTAATTGGAGATCTTTATACTGCAGAAGTTCATCATATTCGTCATAGAGCAATCATTTTAGTTGATGATGAAGGAAACGAATTAATACTTCCTAAAGAAAATCAAATCCCATCAGATTTTTTCAGAAAAGGAGAAAATGTAAGAGGTGTTATTGAAAGTGTGGAATTAAAAGGTAACAAACCAATTATAAAACTTTCAAGAACTGCCCCTGAATTTTTAGAAAAATTATTTGAACAAGAAATTCCTGAGGTATTTGACGGTTTAATTAATGTGAAAAAAGTAGTCCGTATTCCTGGAGAAAAAGCAAAGGTAGCTGTAGATTCTTATGATGATAGAATTGATCCTGTAGGAGCTTGTGTAGGAATGAAAGGTGCACGTATACACGGTATAGTGCGTGAGTTAGGAAATGAAAATATTGATGTTATTAACTACACTAACAACCCACAATTATTTATTACCAGAGCATTAAGCCCTGCCAGAGTAAGTTCTGTGAAAATTGATGATGAAAACGGAAGAGCAGAAGTAATGTTACGCCCTGAAGAAGTTTCTAAAGCAATTGGTAGAGGAGGTCAAAATATACGTTTAGCAGGAAAGCTAACAGGTTATGAAATTGACGTATTCAGAGAAGGTGTGGAAGAAGATGTAGAATTATCAGAATTCTCAGACGAAATTGAACAATGGATTATTGATGAATTTGCAAAAGTTGGTTTAGATACTGCAAGAAGTGTATTAGATCACGATGTAGAAGACTTAATAAAAAGAACAGATCTTGAAGAAGAAACTGTACTTGATGTAATTAGAATATTAAAAGAAGAATTTGAAGACTAAGATATAATTCTATATTATAACTTAGTATATTAAAAAAGTTGAGGTAAATTAAATTGTATGGCTGAAAAAAAAGTAATGAGGCTTAATAAGGTGTTAAGAGAATTAAATATTTCTCTAGACAGAGCTGTTGAGTTTTTAGACTCCAAAGGAATTCAAATCGAAGCTCGTCCTACAACAAAAATATCTGGTGATATTTACCAGGTATTATCTGATCAGTTTCAGGTGGATGCAAATAAAAAAGTAGCATCAAAAGAAGTAGGAGAAGAAAAACGTAAAGAAAAAGAAGCGCTTCGTCTAGAGCGTGAAAAAGAAGAAGAGCGTAAAAAGGCTGAAGAAGCAAAAAAGCAAGAAATTATCAAAGCTAAAGCTTCTTTATCAGGCCCTAAAACTGTTGGCTCAATTAATTTAGATGCAGACAAATCTCAGCCAGAACAACCTCAAGAAACTGCAACTAAAGAAGAGCCGAAAGAAACTACTTCAGCACCAGAAGTAGTTGAAACCCGTAAAACAGAAGTTCAAAAGCCAAAAGTCCTAAAGACTATTGATTTAGACAAGCCTAAAACTTCTTCTAAAAAGAAAAAAGAAGCCACTAAAAAATCAGCTGAAACACCTCAACAAAAACCAGCTGACAAAAAAATAGAGAAAAAAGAAGCTACTAAAGTTGCCGATAAAATAAAAGACACTTCTAGTGAAGAACCTATAGCGGACGAAAAGGTGACTACACAATATCAAAAGTTATCTGGACCTAAAATGACAGGTCAAAAAATAGATTTATCTCAGTTTAATAAAACCAAAAAGAAAACTGATTCTAAAAAATCAGGTAGCACCGATAAAAAACCAAAACGTAAACGAATTAGTAAGGCAGGCGCTACCGATTCAAACACCGGAAACAACAACCGAGGAAATAACAAACACCACCAAAGAGGCGGAAAAGGAAGAAGAGCTCAGGTTGTAAAAGAAGAGCCGTCTGAAGCAGACGTACAAAAACAAGTACGTGAAACCTTAGAAAAACTTCAAGGAAGATCAAACAAATCAAAAGGAGTTAAAAATCGTCGTGACAAAAGAGACTTACACCGTCAGAAAAGACAAGACGAGATGGAAGCTCAAGATGCAGAAAGCAAAGTATTAAAGGTAACAGAATTCGTTACCGTTAATGAAGTTGCAACCATGATGAATGTTCCTAACACCAAAATCATTGGAGCTTGTATGTCTTTAGGGATTATGGTAACCATGAACCAACGTCTTGATGCCGAAACATTAACTATTGTTGCTGAAGAATTTGGATACGAAGTAGAATTTGTTTCTGCAGACTTAGAAGAGGCAATTGTTGAAATAGAAGACAAACCAGAAGATTTAAAATCAAGAGCCCCAATTGTAACTGTAATGGGACACGTTGACCATGGTAAAACATCTTTATTAGATTATATTCGTAATGAAAATGTAATTGCTGGTGAATCTGGTGGTATCACACAGCATATTGGAGCTTATGGTGTACAATTAGATAACGGACAAAAAATCACATTTTTAGATACACCTGGTCACGAGGCCTTTACTGCAATGCGTGCACGTGGAGCTCAAGTTACCGATATAGCTATTATTGTTATTGCCGCTGATGATGATATTATGCCGCAAACAAAAGAAGCAATTTCACATGCTCAAGCTGCTGGTGTACCAATTATTTTTGCTATAAACAAAATAGATTTACCAACTGCAAACCCTGATAAAGTTAAAGAACGTTTAGCAGGTATGAACTTACTTGTTGAAGACTGGGGTGGTAAAATTCAATCGCATGATATTTCAGCAAAAAAAGGAACAGGTGTAAATGAATTATTAGAAAAAGTATTGCTTGAAGCGGAATTACTAGACTTGAAAGCAAACCCTAATAAGATTGCCTCTGGAACTGTTGTTGAAGCTTTTCTTGATAAAGGGCGTGGTTATGTGTCTACCATTTTAGTTGAAGCTGGTACCTTAAAAATTGGTGATTACTTATTAGCTGGTAAACACACCGGAAAAGTTAAAGCCATGCAAAATGAACGTGGTGATAATGTAGAAGTAGCAGGACCATCAACACCAGTTTCAATATTAGGTTTAGATGGTGCACCACAAGCTGGTGATAAATTTAATGTTTTTGAAGACGAAAGAGAAGCAAAACAAATTGCCTCTAAGCGTACTCAATTACACCGTGAGCAATCTGTAAGAACACAACGCCATATTACACTTGATGAAATAGGACGTCGTATTGCCTTAGGCGACTTTAAAGAACTTAACATAATTCTTAAAGGAGATGTGGATGGTTCTGTAGAAGCCTTAACTGATTCGTTCCAAAAACTTTCTACAGAAGAAATTCAGGTAAACATCATTCACAAAGGAGTTGGTGCTATTACAGAATCTGATGTTTTATTAGCTTCTGCTTCTGAAGCGATTATTATCGGATTTAATGTTAGACCAGCTGGTAAAGCTAGAGAAGTAGCCGACACAGAAGAAATTGACATCAGAACTTATTCGATCATCTATGATGCTATTAACGACTTAAGAGACGCTATGGAAGGAATGCTTTCTCCTGACATTAAAGAAGAAATTACTGGTACCGCAGAAGTTCGTGAGTTATTTAAAATCTCTAAAGTAGGTACGATTGCTGGTTGTATGGTAACTTCAGGTAAAATTATAAGAAACGGAAAAATACGTATCATACGTGAGTCTGTAGTAATTTTTGACGGAGAACTTGCTACCTTAAAACGTTTTAAAGATGATGTAAAAGAAGTTGCTAAAGGATATGATTGTGGTATGCAAATTAAAAATTATAACGACCTTAAAGAAGGTGATATTTTTGAATGCTACCAAGAAGTAGAAATTAAAAAAACTTTAAAAAAGCAACGCTAATCAGAAACTGATTATTTGTTATAAAAAAATCCCTTTAAATTGATTAAAGGGATTTTTTGTTTTTAATAATGTTTCACTTAATTTGAACTAAAAATCACACAAAGTTTTTAGTACATTTACATTATGCTAATACAGGTCATTATAATTATCTCTATGCTTTTGCTATCCGCTTTTTTTTCGGGTATGGAAATGGCTTATGTGTCTTCTAATAAAATACATATAGAGTTAGAAAAGAAAAAGGGAGGTCTTCTTGCCAAAATATTAAGTAAAATAACAGAAAATCCTTCAAAATTTATTGCAACTATGCTAGTAGGAAACAATATAGCCTTAGTTGTATATGGGCTGTATATGGGTGATTTTATAATGGACTGGTTAAACGGTATGTTACCACTGGCTAATGAACAACTCAATTACATTATTACTCATTTCGGATTACTAATACAAACTCTAATATCTACATTAGTTATTTTATTTACCGCAGAGTTTTTTCCAAAAGTATTCTTTCAAATCTATGGTAATACGCTCTTAAAATTTTTCGCTCTACCAGCCTATATATTCTACATACTATTCTATTTCATATCTACTTTCGTAATGCAAATTTCAGACTTCGTCTTAAAGAAATTCTTTAAAACTGAGGGAGATGAAATCCAACTAAGTTTTTCTAAAATAGAACTTGGAAATTATATTTCAGAACAAATGGAATCTGTAAATAATGATGAAGAAGTTGATTCAGAAATTCAACTGTTTAAAAATGCTCTAGAGTTTGCTGAAGTAAAAGCCAGAGAAGCCATGGTGCCTCGAACAGAAATAATGGCTGTAGAGCTACATGAAAGCACTCAAAATTTAACCAAACTCTTTACAGAAACTGGGTATACCAAAATCTTAATCTACAAAGATACTATTGATGACATTATAGGATACATACGTGCCTTTGATATGTTTAAAAAACCCAAAAGCATTAAATCTATAATACACCCTATTGAATTTGTACCCGAAACTATGCTTATTAGTGACGTGCTTGACACATTAACAAAAAAAAGAAAAAGTATCGCTGTGGTATTAGACGAGTATGGAGGTACTTCAGGCATGCTTACGGTTGAAGATATTATTGAAGAATTATTTGGTGAAATTGAAGACGAACACGATACCATTGAACTTATCGAAGAACAAATAACTCCTACTAGCTTTCATTTTTCTGCGCGACAAGAAGTAGATTATATTAATGAAAATTACAAACTTAATCTACCAGAAGCCGAACAATATGAAACTCTAGGCGGTCTAATTGTAAATTATACCGAAGAGATTCCTGATAAAGGAGAACACGTTCATATTGAAGGATTTACTTTTACTATACTAGAAGCCTCAAACACAAAAATTGACCTTGTAAAGCTGGAAATTAACGAAAATGAATAAGTCTGTTTTTTCTTGTAACAACAGGTGAAAAAAGCATTGCAATACATCTAAAATATAGCTACAACTAATTTATCGTATAAATAGTTAAAAACTACTTTTATTTTATGCAATAAAATACTATTTTCGCTCACTTAATTATACTAAATAGAATCAAGATGGCAATCTTAAGTAAGATACGTGAGAAATCAGTTTTTTTAATTTTTATTATCGCATTAGGGTTATTTGCATTTCTAATAGACCCTACTAAATTGATCGATTTTTTCGCTAATGGTGGAACAAAAGAATATTTAGCAAAAGTTAATGATGAAGTTATTTATAATGATGCCTTTGCTAGACAAATAGAAGCTGCTCAAAGAGGCGGACAGCAAAGTACTATGCAAGTAGCTAATAGAGTTTACAACCAAGAAGTTACTAGAATATTATTATCAGATGAGCTAGATAAACTTGGTATTACTGTTGAAAAGGACCAAATGTGGGAACTTTTCAAAAATAACTATGGACACTTAAACGAGTTTAAAAATGAAGATGGTGTTTTTGACGAAGGGAAACTTAAAGAATTTATAGAAACTCAGGTACAAGCCAACCCTAAGGCTTGGGAAAACCAGGAAGAAAGTATTGCCTTTTCAGGTAAACAACAATTATACTACGCATTAATTAAAGCGGGTTCATTACCAACTGAAAAAGAAGGAGAAATTGCATATAAAATGCAAAACGATATGGTAGACATGAAATATGTGTATTTACCATACACTTCCATTGCAGATTCTACAATTACTATTTCTAAAGATCAGATTAAAGCATACATCAATGCTCACAAAAGCCAATTTGAAGAAGAAGCAAATGCTTCAGTGCAATATGTGTACTTTGAGGAAAAACCATCTTTAGAAGATGAAAATGAATTCAAGCAAAAAATGAATGCTCTTTTGCCTGACTTTAAAAACACTACTAATGTAGCTGATTTTATTAATGAAAACTCAGCAATTAAATACGATAGTATCTATAAATTAAAATCTGCTTTAGAAGCTCCAATCCAAGCTTTGGTAGACTCTATGCAAATTGGTGAAACTTACGGACCATACGCTGCTGATGGGTTTACTAAAATAATCAAATTAACAGGAAAAAAGACGGCTCCTTCTGTAAAAGCTAGCCATGCCTTAATTGCTTATAAAGGTGCTTTAAGAGCAAACCCAGAAGTAACAAGAACAAAAGAAGAGGCACAATCTTTAGCTGAAGAACTATTGATAAAAGCAAAAGCTGCAGACACTGATTTTGCTGCATTTGCAACTGAAAATTCCGACGGACCTTCTGCTTCAAAAGGTGGAGATTTAGGATGGTTTTACGAAGGACAGATGGTACCAAAGTTTAACGACTATGTTTTTAGTAACGACAAAGGTTCTATAGGAATGGTAGAAACCGATTTCGGATTCCACATTATTAAAGTTATTGACACAAAAGAAGAGCAAAAGTACCAAGTAGCTACTTTAGCCAAGCAAGTAGAGCCTTCACAAAAAACAATTGATGCATTATATGCAGAAGCAAGTCAGTTTGAAGTTGAAGTTAACGACGGAACATTTACTGAAATTGCTGAAACTAAAAACTATACTACAAGGCCTGTTAGTAAAGTAACTAACTTATCAGAAAACTTACCAGGCTTACAAGGGTCACAGCGCCAAATAGTAAGATGGATGTTTGATGAAGAAACTAAAGTTGGTGACATTAAACGTTTTGACATAAATGGTAGCTATGCTGTAGTTCAAATTACAGGAAGAAAAGAAAAAGGATTAATGTCTGCTGACGATGCTTCTTTTACCGTATTACCTATTCTAAGAAATCAAGAAAAAGCAAAACAATTAAAAGATAAAATGACTGCTGCTACAATAGCTGATATTGCTTCTAACAATAATACTACTGTTAAAACTGCTAGTGCGATATCAATGGCTAACCCTACGCTTCCTGGAGCAGGTAGAGAGCCTAAAGTGGTTGGTACTGCATTCGCTTTACAAAACGGAGAAACTTCAAATATTATTGAAGGTGAAAAAGGACTTTATAAAATTGAAGTTATAAAACACACCGAAGCTCCTAAAATGGACTCTTATAAAACTTTTGCTAAAGACCCAACAAACAATATTAATGCAGTGGGTTCAAAAGTAATGGATGCTTTAAAAAACAAAGCAGTAATTGAAGATAATAGAGCTGACTTTTACTAATAAAAAGTCGTTTATTCCCAACACAAAAAGAGTTCTTATGATACATAAGAACTCTTTTTGTGTATATCATAAATAGCAAACAATAAAAAATCCCTGCCATTACAGCAGGGATTTTACCCCAAAAAAACTTACTTTTATCTGTAATTACTTACAGACTATACAAATATACGAAATAAACATTTGTTAATACATAGCTATAAGTAGGTATTTTTTATCCCCAGTTATGGGTATACTTATTTTTAAGGAATTAATAGCAACATACCAGGCTTTAAATCGGTAGAGCTTAGTTTATTGTACGACATGATTGCTGATACAGAAACACCCGGATATTTTCGCGCTATAGCGTAAAGCGTATCACCACTTTTAACAGTATATGTTTTAGTTTTTGATGTTGATGAAGTGGCTTCAAACTCCTCAGAAGGCGTTCCTAAATCCAATCGTCTCGCCTGAACAAAAGCACTAGACCAATACCCTTCACGTAAAGATGAAATCATAACGCCTCTAGAAGAAGACGCGTGTACAAATTTAACATTCCTACTATCTTTACTAACAACCAAACCAACATGGTTTATACGTCTACCCCCATTAGTTTTAAAAAAAACCAAATCTCCTTTTTGAATTTTAGTTCTTGCAACTCGATTTCCTTTTGTTGCTTGAGCCAATGAAGTTCGAGGTAACACAACATTAGCCGACTTAAAAGATGCAAACATTAACCCAGAGCAATCCATTCCGGATTTTGTTGTGCCTCCATATTTATATCGCGTCCCTTTAAAACTTAATGCCTTATGAATAACTTTATCCATCTGATTACTCGTTACGAACGATGACTCCGTTTCTTTAACCTCATCAGACGGAGTAGTGATAAATGGGGTGGACTTTTTTGTAGTATATTTATTCTCTGTCCTATTCTTTGTATGAGATTTAGAAGTGACTACTTTGTGTTTTGACTTGCAAGACAAAAGTATAATTGAGGCTAAACTTATTACCAACAACCCTTTATTTTTCATACTATCCTTATTTTGAAGTTACGATAAGTGAAGCTGTTTTATCACTCGCGCCAACACCACCTAGCTTTTGCTCTAATTCATAATAATCGTTAAATAATTGAGCTCTGTGTGATGATGATAATATTTTAGACAACTCTTTTTTTAAGTTTTTTGTATTAAACTCACCTTGAATTAGTTCTTTAACCACTTCTCTATTCATTATTAAATTAACTAATGAAATATAGTCAAGTTTAATAATACGTTTAGCGATGTGATATGATATCGCGCTACCTTTATAACATACCACCTGTGGTACTTTAAACAATGCTGTTTCAAGAGTTGCTGTACCCGAAGTAACTAATGCCGCTGTGGCTAAGCTTAATAAATCATATGTTTGATTAGCAACAAAGCTGATGTTTTTTTCTTTAATAAATTGTTTATAAAACTCATATTCTTGACTAGGTGCACCAGCTATAACAAACTGATAGTCTTTAAAATCATCTACCACATCAAGCATTATAGCTAGCATTTTCTTTATCTCCTGTTGTCTACTTCCGGGCAATAATGCAATTATAGGCTGATTACTTAGTTGGTGTTGTTTTCTGAAATTGTTCTCGTTTACTATTTGTCTATCAGCAATTGCATCTAATAATGGATGACCTACAAAATGTACAGGAAAATTATGCTTGTCTTCATAAAATCCTTTTTCAAAAGGCAAAATAACATACATTTCATCTACATCACGTTTAATTGCTTTTATCCTATTTTCTTTCCAAGCCCAAATTTGCGGAGAAATATAATAATGAGTTTCGATACCTAAAGGTTTAGCCCATTTCATTATTCTAAAATTAAATCCTGGATAATCAATAAATATTAATTTATCAGGTTGAAATGCGGCGATGTCTTTTTTACATAATGAAATATTTTTTATAATAGTACGTATGTTCATTAAAACCTCAACAAACCCCATAAAAGCAAGCTCTCTATAATGCTTTACAAGTGTTCCTCCTACTTGTTGCATTAAATCTCCTCCCCAAAAACGAAATTCAGCAGCTGGATCTTTCTTTAACAATGCCTTCATTAGGTTTGACGCATGCAAATCACCTGATGCCTCTCCTGCTATAATGTAATACTTCATTAATATAAATTATAAAAAATAGATAGCGTAAGCAATAAAAGCAGCTAGTAGTGTAGCTAAAACCACCCCTCGAGCTGTATACTCTTTATTTTTTTGTAACAATAGGAAAAACACCCCTAAATTAGGTAAAGTTCCTAATGCCAACAACATCCATAAATTACCTTCACGCCTAAAACTGGTGAACGTATTCACAAAATCTGCCGATTTTACTTGCGCAATAATCAATGTACACAATACCACTCCGACAAGGATGGTGAGTACACCTATAAAAAAACCTTTAAAAACTAGTTGCTTAATTTTCAAAATTCCACGTATTTAAGTTTTGTATAAAATGATGAGCCGTCATATCAAAATGAACAGGAACTACGGTGGCATAACCATTCTTTAACGCGTACAAATCAGTATCCTCTCCTTTATCAAGATTTACAAAATTCCCAGTTAACCAATAGTATTCTTTTCCTTGCGGACTTGTACGTTTATCAAACTCTTCAATCCAATTAGCTTTTGCTTGCCTGCACACTTTAATACCTTTAATCTCTTCCTTAGGAAAATTTACATTAAGTACAACCCCACCTGGCAATCCTTCCGTTAATACATTTTCAGTTATCGTACGTATATGCTTTTTTAGTGGCTCAAAATCTGCATTCCAGGAATGATCTAACAATGAAAATCCAATTGACGGAATTCCTTCAATACCCGCCTCTATAGCTGCACTCATAGTTCCTGAGTAAATTACATTAATAGACGAATTAGAACCATGATTAATTCCTGAAACACATAAGTCTGGTTTTCGATTTAAAATTTCATTTACCGCTAACTTTACACAATCAGCAGGTGTACCCGAACAACTATACTCCACTTGTGCTCCATCATCATTATTAATTGTTTCTATATGTAACGTAGAGTCTAATGTTATGGCGTGACCCATTCCACTTTGTGGACTATTAGGAGCTACAACAAAAACATCTCCAAACTCGTTCATCACTTCAATTAAAGCACGTATACCTGGTGCAGTAATACCATCATCATTTGTTACTAAAATAAGAGGTTTTTCACTCATTTTTATATATTTGTTATTCAATTGCTAAAGTACAAAAATAGCTTTTATAAACAGTCACCCTACTTTTAAGAAAAATTTAGGAGCACCATAACTACTTTGGTCTGATTTTTTCACTAACTTACATCCATAAGTAACTATGAAACGATTCATGATGAAGAATTTTAAAATAGCCGTAATTGTATGCCTTATTGCAATTACCTCATGCAGCTTTACCACTAAAACTTTTGAAAACTCAGACAAAGACAAACTATTGTTAGATTTAATTAGTTATGTATTAGAAGGCTTGCATTATAGCCCCAAAGATTTAAACGATGATTTTTCAAAAAATGTGTATGCTGATTTTATAGACTCTGTAGACCCATTAAAAAGATATTTTTATCAATCGGACATTGAAGAGTTTAAAAAATTTGAAACTTTAATTGATGATCAGATAAAGAATAAAGAGCTTACTTTTTTCAACTTAGTCTATAATAGACTAATGAAACGTATGGATGAAAGTGAGAGTATGGCACTATCAATTATAGGAAAACCTTTTGATTACTCTAAAGAAGAAAATATTAATCTTGATTACGAAGCATTAACCTTTGCTGTTTCAAAAAAGGAGTTGAAAGAACGATGGAGACTACAACTAAAATATTCTACTATTGATAACTACGACGACTTACTAAACACGAATACAAAATTTACAGACAGTAGTAACACTAAAGCAAACAAACCATTATCAAAAAAAGAGGCAGAAATAGAAGCGCGTAAAAAAACTAAAGAATTTTTAGTTGATTATTATGCAATTATGGATGATTTGGAGCGCAAAGATTGGTTCTCAAACTATATTAACGCCATTGTTGAAGAGTTTGACCCACATACTTTTTATTTTGCGCCACAAGACAAAGAACGTTTTGACCAAAATATTTCTGGTAAACTAGAAGGTATTGGTGCTCGCTTACAAAAAAGAAAAAACGAAGTGAAAATTTTATCACTAATCTCTGGTGGACCAGCATGGCGGGGTCAAGAATTAGAAGCTGGAGATGTTATTTTAAAAGTAGCTCAAGAAAACGAAACAGAACCAACAAGTATTGTAGGAATGCGTTTAGACGATGCGATAAAATTAATTAAAGGACCTAAAGGAACTATTGTAAAATTAACTGTTAGAAAAGTAGATGGATCAACGAAAGTTATTCAAATAAAAAGAGACATTGTTGAACTTGAAGAAACTTATGCAAAATCCTCTTTAATTAAAAAAGAAAACAACACTTTTGGGATTATTAATTTACCAAAGTTTTATGTAGATTTTGATGATTATAGCGAAAGCCGTAACGCAGCGTCAGATGTTAAAAAAGAAATCATTCGCCTTAAAAAAGAAGGAATGCAAGGTTTAGTTATGGATTTGAGAAACAACGGAGGAGGTTCTTTACAAACCGTAGTTGATATGGCCGGACTGTTTATTAAAGATGGCCCAATTGTTCAAGTAAAACACTCTGGTAAACGTAAAGATGTTTTAAAAGATACAGACTCTAATATTATTTGGGATGGTCCTTTAGTAATATTAGTTAACGAGTTATCGGCTTCAGCTTCAGAAATTTTAGCAGCAGCACTTCAAGACTATAAGCGAGCAATTATTATAGGTAGCGCACAAACTTTCGGAAAAGGAACGGTGCAAAATGTAGTAGACTTAAATAGATTTGTGCGAAACAATACCTTAGGCGATGTAGGTGCCTTAAAAGTAACTACTCAGAAATTTTATCGAATTAATGGTGGATCAACTCAACTTGAAGGAGTTAAAAGTGATGTGGTAGTGGTAGATAGATACAGTTTTATTGATATAGGAGAAAAAGACCAAGAAAACCCACTTCCTTGGGATAAAATTGACCCTGCCAGTTACAGTGCCTGGGATGGTTTTATAAACTATGAAGAAACTATTAGCAAAAGTAAAACTCGAATGAGTAATAATGCACAATTGCAACTTATCGAAAAACAAGCACGTTGGATAAAAAGTCAATCAGATGAAAAGATTGTTTCATTAAACTATACCAATTATTTAGCTGAAAAAGAAAAAGTTGAAACAACAGGAAAACAATTTGAAGCTATTAACGATTATAACACAAATTTAACCTTTAGCTCTTTACCTTATGAAATGGAAATGATTAAAACTGATTCTGTGCTTGGTAAAAAAAGAGAGGCATGGCATAAATATTTGGCCAAAGATGTTTATGTAGAAGAAGCCGTACACGTTTTAGAAGACTTGAAAATAAATAACATTAAAATTAAACCTAAAGTAGCTTTAAAAGATTAATTGTATATGGCAAAAACTTCAAACTCATTAAGTAGTTTAGCGCTTCAGAAATTCAAAAAAAATTTCTGGGGCGTTTTAAGTTTAATTTATATTGCATTATGTGGAATCACAGCAATTTTTGCTTATAGTTTTGCCCCTGACAGTTCGCAAAACGCCAACCAAATGCACCTGTCTATTCATTCAAAATCACCAGGATTTAAAGTAATGTTGCTTACCATTCCTTCTGAGCAATACACTACTCAATCTACTTTTAATAAGTTTTTCTTCGGAAAAAAAAACTTAACAACAGAAATACCTATTACCGCTTATCGTTTTAAAAACAATCAACTATACATTACCCCTTACTCAGAATTAAAAGAAACTACTTTAGAGAAAAAAATTGATTTGAATTTATATCCTGCTTCTATTAATGAAGCAAAAATACAAGCCAATTACATACATGAAAAAACTTTTATTTTAGGTACAGATAAATATGGTCGCGACTTATTAAGTAGAATATTAATTGGTACAAGAATTTCATTCTTTATTGGTTTTATAGCAGTTTTTATTTCCTTGATTATAGGCATTACTCTTGGCGCTATGGCAGGGTATTACGGTGGGAAAATTGATGCATTTATTATGTGGGTTATTAACATATCATGGTCTATACCTACACTTTTATTAGTAATCGCAATTACACTTGCCTTAGGAAAAGGTTTTTGGCAAGTATTTATTGCCGTTGGACTTACAATGTGGGTAGAAGTAGCCCGTGTAGTACGAGGGCAAGTATTAGGCACTAAAAAAATGCAGTATGTTACAGCAGCTAGAGCTCTTGGTTATACTGATTTCAGGATAGTTTTCAAGCACATCATCCCAAATATATTAGCTCCTGTAATTGTAATTTCAGCTGCAAATTTTGCCGCAGCAATACTTATTGAAAGTGGCCTTAGTTTTTTAGGTATTGGAGCACAACCACCCATGCCTAGCTGGGGCGGTATGATTAAAGATCATTACTCTTACATCATACTAGGCAAACCTTACCTAGCAATTATTCCTGGAGTAGCAATTATGAGTTTAGTTATGGCTTTTATGCTAATTGGCAACGCTCTGCGAGACGCCCTAGATGTAAAAAATTAATCATGAAACGAAAACAAGTATATACCTTATTAAGTGTTTTAACAATAATTATTTTTTACTTTTTAAATGATTATATAGATCAGAAAAAAATAGAAAAAAGCTACAAAGAAAAATCTGCTCCTTCAGCGACTACCAACACTTATTTTTTACCAAGCTCCACCACTGGTTACGTTGTGCATCACAACTACTATTCCTTATCATACAGTGAATCTCATGAACAGGCTGAATGGGTAGCCTATGAGCTTAAAAAAGAACATCTTTCTTCTAATAATTTTAAACGCCCTTATTTTATTAACGATGTTAGTATTACAACAAAATCTGCTGATTGGAGAAATTATAAAAATTCAGGATATGACAAGGGGCACTTATGCCCTGCAGGAGATAGAAGATTTAGTAAAAAAGCTCACGATGAAACTTTTTTAACTTCAAATATTAGTCCGCAAAAGCACGATTTTAATTCTGGCATATGGAATAAATTAGAGCAAAAAGTTCGTTTCTGGGCAAAAAAACACAACGGTATTTATGTTGTAACTGGAGGTATTTTAAGTAACAGCTCCAAATCTATTGGTAATGAAAATGTAACTGTTCCTAATTATTTTTATAAAATTTTACTAGACAATAATAATGGGAAAATTAAAATGATTGCATTTCTAATACCTCATAAAGAAACCAATAAATCCTTAAAAAAATTTACTGTTCCTGTTGATAAAATTGAGGCGTTAACAGGTATTGATTTTTTTGAAAACATCGATGATTCAATAGAAAATAAACTAGAATCTAATGTTAATTATAATGCTTGGCGTTTTTAACAACCTCCCTACCATTCATTTATTTTATTCGCATCTAATTTAATGAAGATAAATAATAGAATCGTAAACCCCCATAACCCAGAACCTCCATAACTAAAAAAAGGAAGTGGAATTCCAACGGTAGGAAAAACCCCCATTACCATAGCAATATTTATTAAAAAGTGGAAAAATAAAATTGCTGCTACTGAATATCCGTACACCCTACTAAACTTCGATTTTTGTAATTCAGCTCTATGCAAAATTCTTAATATTAACGCTACAAACAGAAGTACAACAAAGCTACTTCCTAGAAACCCCCACTCTTCGCCAACAGTACTAAAAATATAATCTGTATGCTGTTCAGGCACAAACCCCCCTTTGGTTTGAGTTCCTTGCAACCAACCCTTTCCGGTCCAACCACCATTTCCTATAGCAATTTCTGATTGTGCCGTGTTATATCCTATCCCTTTAGTATCTACTTCTTTACCTAAAACGATATTAAAACGATCTCGATGACGCTGCTCAAATACGTTTTCAAAAATATAATTCACAGAATAAGATAAACCAACACAAGCAGAAAGTACTGTTATATACAATAACTTGCTAGGCTTTTTCTTTCTGTTTTTTAAAAAGAATAATACGGCTAAAACAAAACAAATTATAGATATTATTAAAGGATCAAGTACCAGTGTTAACACAAATAATGTTGCTGCTGAGAAACCTAATAAAAGATACACAGGTGAAAGTCCCTCCCTATATAGCACAAAAAAGAATGCCGCATACACTAGTGCACTACCAGGATCAGGCTGTGGCACAATAATTAATGCTGGTAAAAAAATGATTACAAATATTTTAATCAAATCATTAAGTGATTTGATATTGGTTTGTGTATCACTTAAAAACTTAGCCAATGCTAATGAAGTAGCAAACTTCGCAAACTCACTTGGTTGTATACTAAACCCTCCAAAGGCATACCATGAGGTAGCCCCTGATATTGTTTTACCAAACACAAATAAACCTAATAATGACAGTAGTGAAACTAAATATATAATACTTGAAAAACGTTCGTAAAACTTAGCTTCTATAGATAGTATTAAGATTATCAAAACAATGCTTAATCCAATAAATATTTGTTGCCTGCCATGAGGTTGAGACAACATACTTAAAGTGGTATCACTAGAGTATGAAGCAGAATATATACTCATCCATCCTATTATTACTAGTGCAAAATAAAGCACTATTAGCAACCAATCTAATCTTACTAATATGTTTCCTTTATTACGCACTATTACTTATTAATTGTAAATGGTTCTCCACTAATATATTTATCATACTCTTCTTGCAAACTACCTGTGAGCATTCGTGTTTCTAAATCTGTTCTGGTAATTTTTCCTTTCAAATATTTTTCTATCATTAAACTGGCCATAGGTGCGGCCCAACGCCCTCCCCAATAACCATGTTCAACAAAAACGGCTAATGCAATTTTTGGATTATCTTTTGGAGCAAAAGCAACAAATATAGAGTGATCAGTTAATTGAGTAGTTACTCCGTTAATTTTTCCTTTAACTTCAGCTGTACCTGTTTTTCCACAAATTTCTATTCCTTTTACTCTTGATCTATACCCAGTTCCTCCTGGTTGTTCATATACATCAAACATTCCTTGTATTACTGGTGCAAAATGCTCTTTACTAATTGTAGTAACCCTTTTAGTAGTATACTTTTTCGCTATTTTTTCTCCTTTAATCTCTTTTATAATATGTGGTGTAAAATAATACCCTTTATTTGCTATTGCTGCAGTCATATTTGCCAACTGTATAGGTGTTGTAAGAACTTCTCCTTGCCCAATTGCGTTAGAAATAGTAAATGTACTATACACTCTATTTTTTCCATACCAACGCTCATAGAATTTGTCATCTGGTATTCTTCCTTTACTCCCTACAGATAGGTCATTATTCAAAAAATTTCCTAAGCCGAAACTTTTGGCATGGTCACTCCAATGTTTTAATCCAATTGTTGCATTTGGATACTTATCTATTATTTTTTTATATGTACTCCCGAAATATGCATTACATGAAGCAAAAATAGCTTTATTTAAATCATTTGATGCTCCATAACTACAATGGCAGCCAAGTGGTTTTTTTGCTCCATAATGAAAACCGTTTCTACAGGTTACTCTACCAGTTGTATTAATAACTCCCTCTTCTAGACCAATTAACGCATTTAATAATTTAAATGGCGAGCCTGGAGGATATTGCGCTTGTAAACCTCTATCGTATAAAGGCCTTGCAATAGTATCTAAATACAACTTTGTAAAGTTTTTTGAACGTTGCCTACCTACTAATAATCCTGGGTTATAACTTGGTGCGGATACTAACGCTAAAATTTCTCCAGAGCTAGGTTCGATAGCAACAATACCACCACGTTTATTTACCATTAAAGCCTCTCCGTACTCTTGTAATTTAGCATCAATTGTAATTTTAATATCGTTTCCATTAATAGGCATCGTATCTAGAGCACCTTGTTTATAGGAGCCTATATCTCTATTAAATTTATCCTTTTGTAAATATTTTACTCCTTTTACTCCTCGCAGAATCTCTTCATAAGACTTTTCAACACCTGATTTTCCGTATAAATCTCCTGATTGATAATAAGGATTTTCTTTTACTTTCTGTGGGGTCACTTCTGCAATATATCCTAAAACATTTGCTCCTATTGTAGTTTGATAGTCTCTGGTTGATCTTTTTTGGATATAAAACCCTTCAAATTTTCTGATTTTTTCTTGTAATGAGGCGTATTCTATTTTTGACATTTGCCCTACAACTAAAGAAGGTAATCGTGGTGAATAATGCCTTGCTTTTTCTAATTTTTTAATTAAATCTTGTTTTGAAATACTTAATAATTCGCACAACATTAAAGAATCAAAAGGCTTTACTTTTCTAGGTATTACCATTAAGTCATACGAAGGTTGGTTTGCCACCAACAACTGCCCATTTCTGTCATAAATGTGCCCCCGCTCTGGATAAACTTTAATTCTTTTATAGGCGTTGCTTTCAGACTGTAATTTGAAGCTGTCATCATAAATTTGCAAATAGAAAAGTCTTCCTATAAAAAGAATTCCTGTTAAAATTACCAACAAGTACAATAACGCTTTTCTCACTCTTTCCTATTTTTAAACAAATTAATCAAAAGTAAACATATGAAAATAGTATAAATACTACTAAACAGTATACTCTTTAATGTAAATAGTATAAAATTAAAATTGAAAGTTTCTAAAAAAAATAGGATAAAATGATGTATGAAAACTAAAATTGAAATGTAGGCTATCCTAGAACTTTGCGAAACCTTTGTTAATTTTAGTGATTGGTATTCATAATTCCTACCAAAAGAAAAACGCAAAGCCTGAGGACGCATAAAGGCTATAAACGTACTTGCTGCTGCATGAACTCCCCCTGAATTGAAAAAAAAGTCTAAACTTAACCCTAATAAAAAACTAATAAAAACTAGTAATGATTTATTATACCGAATAGGAAATCGTAAAATAAACAACACATAAACAAAAGGCACATACCCTTGAATACTCATTTTACTAAACAACAATACCTGCAGGAATATCATTCCAAAAAAAAAGGCTACACGTAATGTTATGTCTTTATTCATTTGCAGATTTATTTAACAATTGCTCAACCTCTTTTTTAGCTTTATTTTTTATAACATATACATAGCCTATGTTACTCATATCATTAAATGTGGCAATATCTATTTTATAAAAATTTTCTGTTTGATCCAATTGCGCGTTAATTACTATACCTACATCAATTCCTTGTGGGAAAACAGAATAGTTTCCGGTTACAATGGTATCATTCACCTGTATAGGTGCTACTTTAGTAATATCCTCAAGTTGAACTTTATATATTGATTTACCATTCCACACTAATGAACCTATATGATTGGTCTTCTTTAATTGAGCATTAACCCTTGACTCAGTGTGCAAAATTGATAGGACTGTTGAGTAGTTTTCTCCTACACTCTCTATAATTCCAACTACTCCATTTGTGGTAATTACCCCCATATCTGGTGCAACACCATGTTTCGCTCCTCTATTAATTACTAATATGTTTTCTTTCTTATCAAAACTATTATGAATTAATTTTGCGGGTATTAAATCATAGGGTGTATCTACTGGAAAGTCAGAAGCTTCATGAAAAGAATAATTACTCAATTCTTTTCTAAGTTTTGCATTTTCTTTTAATAATCGTTCATTATACTCATCTAGATGAATAAACTCGTTAATATGATTGGTGTATTCATACAACCCTCCAGTAACGTTATTAGCAGCATTTACAAACTTGCTTTTATGATAGCTGTGTGATTGTATGGTTAAACCTAATGATACCACCATTAATAGCAAAAACAACAGCAAATTCTTTTTCTTAATTAAATACGAAATTACTTGTTGCATTAGCTATGCTATTTTATAAGAATACTTTTATACTTCGTGATGTTTTTTAAGGTAATTCCTGTTCCTCTAACTACTGCTCTTAACGGATCTTCGGCTATATAAACAGGTAAGTCTGTTTTTTTCGATAAACGTTTATCTAAACCTCTTAACATAGATCCTCCACCAGCTAAATAAATACCCGTATTATAAATGTCTGCCGCTAACTCTGGCGGTGTTTGAGATAAAGTTTCCATAACAGCATCTTCAATTCTTAATATTGACTTATCTAATGCTTTGGCTATTTCTCTATAGGATATCTGTACTTGTTTTGGTTTTCCTGTTAATAAATCTCTACCTTGAACCGACATGTCTTCTGGCGGGGTTTCTAAATCTTCAGTAGCTGCTCCTATTTGGATTTTTATTTTTTCAGCTGTTCTATCACCAACATATAAATTATGCTGAGTACGCATAAAGTAAATTATGTCATTGGTAAAAACATCTCCAGCTACTTTAACCGATTTATCACATACTATTCCTCCTAATGCAATTACAGCAATTTCAGTAGTACCACCTCCAATATCAATAATCATGTTTCCTTTTGGCTGCATAATATCAACTCCAATACCTACAGCTGCGGCCATTGGCTCATGTATTAAATACACTTCTTTTCCATTAACACGCTCAGCAGACTCTTTAACCGCACGCATTTCAACCTCAGTAATTCCTGATGGAATACAAATTACTAAACGTAATGCAGGTGGAAATAATTTTTTCTTTAATGCTGGTATGTTTTTAATAAACATAGTAAGCATTTTTTCTGACGCATCAAAATCAGCAATTACACCATCTTTTAACGGACGAATTGTTTTAATATTTTCGTGCGTTTTTCCTTGCATCATATTAGCCTCCTGACCTACAGCAATTATTTGCCCAGTAACTCTATCTCTAGCTACAATTGAAGGGGCATCTACCACTACTTTTCCATTGTGGATTATCAGCGTGTTAGCTGTACCTAAATCGATTGCTATTTCTTCAGTTAGGAAGTCAAAAAATCCCATATAATTTTACGTGTTTTAAAGGGTGATACTCTACTCTTTCTAGCGGTTAACCAAAGGTACTAAAAATAAGGAAAAAATTAGATTAAAAAAGGAAACTCCATAAAAAATATTTTTATGGAGTTTCCTAATTTTTATAATTAAGTTTTTAATGTTTAAAATGACGGGTTCCTGTAAACACCATGGCTATATTATTTTCATTACAATAGTCAATACTTAATTGATCCTTAATAGAGCCTCCTGGTTGAATAACTGCCGTAACCCCTGCCTTATCTGCAATTTCCACACAGTCTGGAAACGGAAAAAACGCATCACTTGCCATAACCGCCCCCTTTAAATCAAACGAAAACTTGTTAGCTTTTTCTATTGCTTGATTTAAAGCATCTACACGTGATGTTTGACCTGTACCACTTGCACATAATTGCTTGTTTTTTACTAACACTATAGTGTTAGACTTTGTATGCTTACATATTTTAGATGCAAAAATTAAATCTTCTTTCTGTTCATTTGTAGCTAATGTAGTTGTTTTATCTTCCAACCCTTCTACAGTATCTGTAACAGAATTTCTATCTTGAACTAAGATGCCATTTAAACATGTTCTTACATTGGTTTCTGGCAACTGTGTGTTTTTTTGCACCAATAAAATTCTGTTTTTCTTCCCTTTTAACACTGCTTCTGCTTCAGCATCAAAACCTGGAGCAATAACAACTTCACAGAATAATTTATGTATTTCTTCCGCCGTCGCAGCATCAATAGTTGTATTAGCAATTAAAACACCTCCAAAAGCCGATGTTGGATCACCTGCTAAAGCATCTAAATATGCCTGTTTTATGGTTGGTCTTTGTGCAAACCCACAGGCATTATTATGTTTTAAAACGGCAAATGTTGGAGCCTCACCTACAAACTCATTCATTAAGTTAACTGCCGCATCTACATCTAATAAATTATTATAACTTAACTCTTTACCATGAAGTTTGGTAAACATTGCATTAAAATCACCAAAGAAAAATCCTTTTTGATGTGGGTTTTCTCCATAACGCAATGTTTTTCCGTTAGTTTCACTAATTTTTAGTGTAGCTTCATCGGTTTCTTTATTAAAATAATTAAAGATGGCTGTATCATAATGTGATGAGATATTAAATGCCTTAGCCGCAAACTTTTTTCTTTCATTTAAAGTTGTTGCACCATCATTTTCTGATATTGTGTTTAAAAACTCATCATATTGTTCCATTGAAGAAACAATTACAGTATCTTTAAAGTTCTTAGCGGCTGCTCTTATTAAAGAAATACCTCCAATATCTATTTTTTCAATTATATCTTGCTCTTCAGCTCCTGAAGCTACTGTTTTTTCAAACGGATATAAATCAACAATAACTAAATCTATTTGTGGTATATTATATTCTTGCATCTCTGCAACATCGCCTTGATGGTCTTGACGATTCAATATTCCTCCAAAAACTTTTGGGTGTAATGTTTTAACTCTACCACCTAAAATAGACGGGTAAGATGTAGTTTCTTCTACAGGAACCACATTTATACCTAACTCATTAATAAATTTTTCGGTTCCTCCAGTTGAATAAATTGTTACTCCTAATTCATCTAGTTTCTTTACAATTGGTGCTAATCCATCTTTGTGAAATACGGAAATTAACGCCGACTTAATTGCTTTTGTAGTCATTGTGTTGTGTTTGTTGTGTTGTTATTTTGAAAGATGCAAAAGTAATTGTAATAGCTGAAAGCACCATGTTTTTTTAGAAGATTATTTTAAGTACAACTCTTCAAGGTTAATTCCTGTAAGTAATACTGAAACTTCTTCATTTACATAAGCCAAAAACTCTTCATCTTCGTTTGTAAATGGATCTATCGTTTTAGAATCAATATCTATTTGCCCAACATTGAGTCCATTAATAAATAGTGGAACTACTATTTCTGCCTTAACAGTAATGCTACACGCTATATAATTATCTTGGGCTTTTACGTCAGGAACAACAAAGTTTGCATTACTTTCTGCCACTTGACCACAAATCCCTTTTCCAAAAGGAATCACCCAATGATCCGTTGGTTCACCAACATAAGCACTTAAATGCAATGTTTTATTATCATGATTTGCGAAATAAAACCCTACCCAATCATAGGCAGCTAAATTATCTTGTAATAACTGACATATTCCTTTTAAACGGTCAAAAACAGATAAGGTAATATCTTTTGCAATTGTTGATACTAAAGGTTTTAAGTTTTCAAATGTCATTTTTATAGCTAATTAATTATAATGCATGCAAAAGTACCCAATTAATAAAAGAATTAAGTCCTAAATGTTGTTAATTTGTACTATTAATGAAAGAACTATTTATAAAATACAAAGGAGTCTTAAAGTTTTTAAGTGTTTTTATTGGGAGTTATATTTTACTAACACTTCTATATGCTTTTTACTTAAAATCAAGTACAACTCCTGATAGTTATACCAAACATGTATCCAACCAAGTAATTTACTGGTTAAATTTTGTGGGGTATCAAGCAACAAGCACTACTAATAACCTTAACGGCTATATAGATTTATTTATTCAAAATAAATTAATTGCTGGTATTGCAGAAGGATGTAATGCAATAAGTATTAAAATATTATTTACTGCTTTTGTTGTTGCTTTTGCTAAAAATTTAAAAACAACTTTATTGTTTATTTTTTCCGGCTTAATTGGAATTTATATAATGAATATTATCAGGATTATTATACTTGTTATCTGTATTTACCATTTTCCAAAATATACAGAACCTTTACATAGTTATATTTTCCCCGGAATGATTTACACGGCAGTTTTTTTATTATGGATGTTATGGGTAAAATCTTTTAAAAAACGAGCATAATAAAATGTCTACGAAATTAATAAAAATAGCAATCCTAAGTGGCTTATTTATCTTATTAGCCATGGTGAGAATTTTTGAAAACGAGCTGTTTTATGACCCTTTTATCCAATTCTTTAAGCAGCAGTATTCTACTATGACGTCCCCCAACTATAGCACCACTAAATTATTGTGCAATATTGGAATTAGGTATTTTTTAAACTGCATTATTTCGCTAGCAATATTATACATAGCATTTAAAAATATTGGAATTCTAAAATTTGCCGTTGTTTTTTACAGCATAGCTTTTTGTATACTTCTAACTGTTTTTAGTATTCTTTTAGCTCAACTCAATGAGAATAATTATCAATTATTCTTCTACACAAGAAGGTTTTTAATACAACCTATTTTTGTATTACTATTACTGCCAGCGTTCTACTACCAACGAATTCATAAAGCATAAAAAAAGCCAGTACTTAAAGTACTGGCTTTTTTATAGTATTAGTGTAAAGTATTACATTCCTAATTCAGATTTAACTGCAGCTAATAAGTCTGGCCCGTCTGCTAAAATTAATCCAGATCCAGCTGTAGAGTCAATTACATATTGATAGCCTTTAGCTCTTGCAACTTTTTGAATAGCCACACGTGCTTTTTCCATAATTGGCTTAATTAACCCTTCTTGCCTTTTTCCCATTTCTTGCTGTGCATTTTGCTCATACTTTAATACGTTATCACGCATTCCTTGTACTTCTTGTGCTCTACGCGCATTTTCTTCATCTGTTTTTGATGAAGCTTCAGCCTGGTACTGCTTCATTTTATTTTGAAGTTCTGTAGCCATAGTTTGAATATCAGCTTCGTAAGTTTTCTGCAATTTTTCTAATTGATTTTGAGCTTCTTTCATTTCAGGCATTGATGCAATTAATGCTTGAGTATCAATGTGAGCCACTTTACTTTGAGCCGTTGTTAAACTTGTAGCTCCTAAAAATAATATTGCTGCAACTAATAGCGTTTTAATTTGTTTCATTTTTTGTAGTTATTAAGTGTTAATTTATTTTTCTTCTTCTTTATTTTCTTCTGCTGGGGGTGAAGGTGGGCCTGCGTTTCTATTGTTTTTTTTAGCCTCTCTTTCTTCTAGCATTTTTTTACGTTTTTCTTCAAACGCCTTTTTTCTTGCTTCTCTAGCTTCTAATGCTTTTTGTTTACGTTCTTCTATTAACTGTTGTCTTTTTGCTCTACTTTCTTCTTGAGCTTTTTTTCTAGCATCAAGTTCTTCGTTAATTACTGGTACAACTTCTTCTTCCTCTGCTTTCTTTTTTGCTTTTTTATTTTTTGCTTGTTCACGTTTAGCTGTACGCGTTATAGTACGCACAATATAATCACTCAAATCATACCTTTTATTAGAATACAACATTACAACATCGGCCGATTTATCAAAAATAAAATCGTATTTTTTTGCTTTAGCTAGCTCCTGTACAGCTGTTAACACTTGATCTTGAATTGGCTCAATTAGTCTTTGCTTTTGAACTATTAAATCGCCGTTAGGACCAAATCTCTTTTGCTGATATTCTAATATTTCTGCTTCTTCTGCACTTATCTCTTCTTCTTTCTCTTCAATCAATTCTTTTGTTAATAAAACTCTTTCATTTCTGAGATCTAACTTTTTCTTTTCAATATCACGAAGTTTTAAGTCAATCTCTCCTTTCCATTTTTGCACTTTGTTATCTAACTGATTTAATGCTTCTGTATACTCTGGAATATTTTCAAGTATATATTCTGTATCAATATATCCTATTCTAATATTACTTCGTTGCGCATTGCTCGTGTAAGCTACAAATGCTAAAATAATTACTAAAAGAACTCTTGTTTTCATAACTTATGGTGTTTATTGAAAATATCGTGCCAAAATTAAAAATCTCTTCCAAGAATGAAATGTGTTTCCCATCCATGTCGCCCAACTTCTCCTGGTAAACCATCAAATCCGTGAGCAAAATCAATTCCTAATAATCCGAATGCTGGCATAAATATACGAATTCCTAACCCAGCCGAACGATACATATTAAACGGATTATAATCAGAATAATTGTCAAATGAATTACCTGCCTCAGCAAAAGCCAAAGCATAAACACTAGCAGCGGATGATTTCATTGCAATTGGATGGCGCAGTTCTAAAGAAAATTTATTATAAATAACACCTCCATTAATACTTGATAGCGATTGATTTGGATAACCTCTTAATCGAATAGCTTCTCTACTATCCAAGCTATAAGTTCCTAATCCGTCACCTCCTACATAAAAACGCTCAAAAGGGACTATTCCTCTATCACTATTATACGCTCCTAAATATCCGAAACCTACATTGGTACGCAACACCAATCTTTTATATAAGCTCGTATACCAGTCTCCATCAAATTTAATCTTATAAAACTCTAACCATTTGTAACGTTCTTGATCTACTTTACTTAAATCAGCAGTAGCATCTCTAAAATCTGATACAACATTATTGTTTTCATCTACATAGTTACCATGACTATTAGTTAACTTATAAGCTTCAAGATTTTCTAAATTTTTATAATCTACCCCATTTACTAATGAATAAGGGAACGTAAATTTAGCAGTTAAAGCAAATCTCGACCCTCTTTCTGGATAGATAGGGTTTATACCTTTACTATCTCTTGAAAGCCCAACATTAAACGCCAAGTTATTAGAGTAACCATTACTTATATTTCTAAAAATACCAACGTTGTAATTTTTCAAATTATAATGTTGAAAAGATATAGAGTTACTTAGCATAAAGTAGTCATCTGGAACTTTTAATCGTTTTGCTAAACCAACCGATACTGCAGAAATTAAGAAACGTTGATCCCTATCTACTTCTCTATTTCTAAAATCATACTGATAATTTTGGGAGTGCGATAAAGAAACTGAAAACTGTTGTGGCCTTTTACCTCCTAACCATGGCTCCATAAACGAAAAGCTATAGGATTGAAACGATTGACTGGCTTGAGCTCTTAACGATAAACTTTGACCATCTCCCATAGGTAACGGGTGATAAGCATCTTTATTAAAGATATTCCTTATTGAAAAGTTATTAAATGAAAGTCCTAAAGTACCTACAAAACCTCCTCCTCCGAAACCTCCTTGAAGCTCTACCTGACTCGACCCTTTTTCTACAACAGAATACTCTACATCAACAGTTCCTTCATTTGGATTAGGGTTTTTAATATTTGGCACTAACTGTTCTGCATCAAAAAAGCCCATCTGACCAAGTTCACGTAAACTTCTAATAATATTTTGCTTACTATATACTTGCCCTGGTTTTGTACGCAACTCCCTATACACTACATGATCATTAGTTTTATCATTCCCAACAACAGTAATGTTTTTAAAGTGTGTTAATTTACCTTCTGTTATACGTATTTCAAAATCGATAGTATCATTTCTAACCCCTACCTCAACAGGCACGATGTTTGAAAACATATATCCGTTATTTTGATACAAGTTTGTTAAATCATCTGCATCAGGGTCTGAAGAATCCATAATTTGCTTATCCAAAAGTACTCCGTTATACACATCTCCTTTATACAAACCTAATTTTCTTTTTAAATACGCATCAGGGTATACTGTGTTTCCTACAAAATCGATGTTACCTATATAGTACTTTTTTCCTTCTTCTATTTTTATTTTTAAATCAATCGTACCATTGTCATTAAAAGTAGGCTCACCTCCTTTTATAGCAACGTCACGATACCCTTCTTCTTTATAAGTAGCTACCAAAGACTCTACATCTTCCTCAAAATTCTCTTCAATATATTTTGAACGTTTAAAAATACGTAACGGATTTTTGACACCACGTTCTTTAGTATTTTTCATTTTATTACGAAGTTTACTATCAGTAAAACTTTCGTTACCTTCAAAATTTATACTACTTACTTTTACTTTTTCACCTCTATCAATATTTACCACTAGGTTTATTGTTTCTTTCCCTGTGGAATCTCTTTTCGATACAGGATTCAGATACACTTTATTATTCAAATAACCATCTTTAGCATACTTGTTATTCAAATAATTTTTAGTAGTGGTTAATAAGTTTTCAGTTACTTTAACTCCTTTGGTAAGCTTGTTTTCTTTTATAATGTCTTCATGTTTTCCTTTTCGAATTCCAGTGATACGCACTTCATTTAAAGTTGGCAATTCTTTCACTTCAATCTCTAAGAAAATAGCATTTCCTTCAACTTTAGTTACATATAAATTTACATCACTAAATAAATTTGAATTCCAAAGCTTTTTTATAGCGTTACTTGTTTTTTCTCCAGGCACAATTATTTCTTGCCCTTTTCTTAACCCTGAAAAAGTAACTATTGTTGATTTATTAAAACTCGTATTACCTGAAACAGTAATATCTTCAACGGTATACTTTGTTCCTTTAGTATAATTTCCTTCCTGTGCATTTACTTTAGTAACCAATACTAAAAAAATGAAAATTAAGCTTAAATATATATTCTTACTTAAGTTGTTCACTTGTTTTTCCAAATCGTCGTTCTCTATTTTGATAATTTAATATTGCCTTATACAGGTCTTCTTTTTTAAAATCTGGCCAAAGTATATCTGTAAAATATAATTCAGCATAAGCTATTTGCCACAACAAGAAGTTACTTATGCGCTGTTCTCCGCTAGTTCTAATAAGTAAATCTACGTCTGGTAAATTTTGCGTGTAAAGATGCTCATTAATAATTGAATCATCAATATTTTCTAAAGAAATTATATTATTTTTAACTTTATGAGCTATTTCCCTAACAGTTTTAACAATTTCATCTCTAGAACCATAACTTAAGGCTAGTGTTAGCGTTAATTTATTGTTGTTTTTTGTTTTCTCGATAACTTCTTGCAACTCTTTTTGAGCTTTACTTGGAAGGTCTTCTATATTCCCAATAACATTAAGCTGTATACCGTTTTTATGAAGAGTTTTGAATTCTTTTTTTAATGATGACACTAGCAAGTTCATTAATTTATCTACTTCTGATTTTGGCCTATTCCAATTTTCAGTAGAGAAAGCATACAATGTCAAATAACCTACCCCTGTCTTTCCTGCTGCCTCAATAGTTTCTTGAACAGCCTTTGCTCCTTTTTCATGACCCAAAACCCGTAACAAGCCTCTTTTTTTAGCCCAACGACCATTCCCATCCATAATTACCGCAATATGGTTTGGAACTTTAGCTAAATCTATTTGTTCAATCAAACTCATTCTTATCTATAATTGCAAAAACATGGATTTCTACCAAAGGTATACGTAAGTGTGAAGCCTGTAAACACATACCAATCGTTACTATTTATATTTCCAAACTTTAACGAATCGTATTCTTCCTTATCTCTAACAGGATTACTCCCATCTAAATCATCTGTAAAAGCATATTTTGCAGTTACCTCAAAAGCCAAAACAAAACGCTTAGTTAGTGCCGATTTTATTCCAACCGTCATTGGTATTGCAAAAGTATTATGTGAATTATACCTTTCAATAGTCTTCTGAGGTGTTAGATACAAGGCATCATAATGAAAATAAGTTATCCCTGTAAATAAATATGGCGTAGTTTTACGCGCATAGTTATGCTCATCATGCAAATCAAATTCTAAAAAAGTAAACTCCAAACCTGCTGTTAATTCCATCAGGTTATTTTCAAAAGAGTATCCTCTTTCTTTTCTTCTAGGATCAGATGACTTTCCATCGTCACCCGTGATATTAGCATAAATAGCCGAAAATCTATACGAGTGTCTAGGACTTCTATTCCATTTATATATACCACCTATAGCTAAATCGGTTGGTTTAATATATTTTCCTGAACCCACATCTGTAATAGCGTTAGTTCCCCCAATAAACAATCCAACTTCGTGAATTTGTCCTAAAGCAACTGCGCTAGAAAAAAAGAAAAATATTGTGAGTATCCGACACATAGTAATCATAAAAGTTCGCAAATATATAAAATTGACTTTGTTATAGCAATTAAGCCTATCACTATAAAACAGCTTTTATTCACTTTTATTGCGCTAATTTCTTTTATCTTCTCCCCACAACAATTTATTACGCAGTGTATGCAAAAAACTTTCTCCGTTAGGCTCTATCATTTTTATAGTAAACTTAGCTTTTTCAATGGTTAATTCAGTTCCGTTTTTTACGGTTATTATTCTTGAGTCTAATGACGCTAAGTGTAATTGTTCTCTTCCTTGTACGGATAGTTTTATTTTAGTGTTTTCTGGTATTACTAAAGGACGTGCATTTAAGTTATGTGGTGCTATTGGAGTTAGCACAAAACTTTCTGAGTCTGGTGCTACCACTGGACCTCCACAACTTAACGAATACCCTGTAGAACCTGTTGGAGTAGCTATTATTAATCCGTCTGACCAATATGAGGTTAGGTACTCATCATTCAGGTATGTTTCTACCATAATCATAGAAGTGGTGTTTTTTCTACTCACCGCTATTTCATTTAATGCAAAATTAAAGTCGGCATCTAAACCTGGTATTACCGTATTACTACTTAACATTAATAAGCTCCTTTCAGAAATACGATAATCTTTACGTACCACCTCATCAATTGAAGAGCTTATCTTGTCTTTCTGAATAGTTGCTAAAAACCCCATTCTACCAGTATTCACCCCTACTATAGGAATACCAGAGTTTCTTATATAGGATATAGATCTTAAAATAGTCCCATCTCCACCAATACTAATAAAAAAGTCAAACGTATTATCTAAATCTTTGTGTGAACTAAATGATTTAAAATTGGCATCTGTTATTTTACTCAAGTATTTCAGGCAAGATTTTTCTACATATATTTCGGCATCATAAACACTCAACTGTTTTAACACTATACCAACATATTCTTTTGGGAAATTTTTACCGAATCTCCCGTATATTGCAACTTTTACCATAGTTAGATGTTCAAATATTTTTTTAAGTATTCAGAACGTTCTTTTAAATTTTGCACATAAGAATCCTCTTCATAACCCGCTACAATCTCATAACCATAACGGCGAAATGTCTGAGTTATATCCGACAATCCTGTATTATTAATTTTTAAGGTAATTTCTGCATAATCTGTATCAAGTTTAGTTAAAAAAGCACCTAATAACTTTGCATTATTTGACTCCACAATTTGTGATATTTCACTAAAAGAGTAATCGTTCGGCTCTTTTTTTACCACCAATACAGCTCCTGCTTCGTAAAAAAAAGGAGTCTGATCAAACAAACTAATAATATCATTCAACTCATAATAACCAATATAAGCCCCTTCACTTAACACCGGCATAATATTAGCCGCATTTTGAGCAAAGGCCTCCAATACATCTAACCAATTTGTCTTTTCATCAACCGAAAACAATTCAATAGCGTACTCACAATCTTGAATTGTTTCTGAAGAATTAAAACAATGCGAATCACTCTCAGAAACACACCCAATAAATTCTCCTTCAGAATTACTCACAGGTATATGAGAATAGGTTAAATTATTAAACATTTGTTTAACAGCACTAATCTTTTGATCAATCCCTATTGGAGTAATATCGTTAATGACAAGTTCACTCAGATTCATTTACTAGAATTTTACAATGCAAATTAACTATTTTATACTAATTAGCCTTAAATTTGCTATTCATTTTTTTAAATAAATCATGACGAAGTTAAGCGTAAACATAAACAAAATTGCCACCCTTAGAAACTCAAGAGGCGGCAACACCCCTAACCTATTAAATGTTGCTCGTGACGTTGAACAGTTTGGAGCTAACGGAATAACCATTCATCCAAGACCAGACGAAAGGCACATAAAATACCAAGACGCCAGAGACTTAACTAAAATTGTTACTACCGAATTAAATATTGAGGGTAATCCAAATAAAAAATTTATTGATTTAGTACTTGAAACAAAACCAGCACAAGTAACATTAGTTCCTGACGCAGTAGATGCCATCACTTCGAATGCAGGCTGGGATACTATTACACATAAATCATTTTTATCTGAGGTAATTACTGAATTTAAAAACAATAATATTCGCACCTCTATATTTGTTGACCCTAACTTAAACATGATTGAAGGCGCAAAAAACACGAGGGCAGACAGAATAGAATTGTACACCGAAACCTTTGCTGAACAATATGCTAAAGGTAATTTTAAAGCTATAAAACCTTATACTGAATGTGCCGTATTAGCAAACAACTTAAATTTAGGTGTAAATGCTGGTCACGACCTTAGCTTAGACAACATCAGGTTTTTTAAAGAAAATATCCCTGGACTACTAGAGGTATCTATTGGTCATGCCTTAATTTCCGAATCAATTTATTTAGGTATTGAAAACGTAGTAAACATGTACCTTAATAAACTAAAAGGTTAATTTTAAATGGAAATTTTACATTCTAAAATATTAGGTAAAGGACAACCTTTTATAATTCTTCATGGTTTCTTGGGCATGTCTGACAACTGGAAGACATTGGGTAACAAATACGCAGAGAATTACGAAGTACACTTAATTGATCAGCGTAACCACGGTAGAAGTTTCCACAGCGAAGAGTTTTCTTATCAGCTAATGGCTCAAGATTTAAAAAACTACATTACCCATTACCAACTTGACAACTGTATTTTATTAGGTCACTCTATGGGCGGCAAAACAGCCATGCAATTTGCCCTTGATTTTCCAGAAAAAATAGCAAAACTAATTATTGCCGACATAGCCCCTAAAAAATATCCTTCGCACCATCAATACATACTAAAAGCTTTATCGGAAGTAAATTTTTCAACACAAAAAACTCGTAAAGAAGTTGAAGAAATTCTAAAAAAATATATTCCTGAAAATGGAGTAGTTCAGTTTTTAATGAAAAACGTTTACAGAAAAAGCAAAGAACAACTCGATTACCGCTTTAACCTTCCTGTTCTTATTAAAAAATACAATGAGGTTGTAACCTCATACAACACAAATAAGCAATTTAACAAACCTACATTATTTCTTAAAGGAAGTAAATCAAACTACATTAGCCCTGAAGACAAGATACTTATTGCACAAAACTTCAGTAATGCAACAATTGAAGAAATTTCTAATGCTGGACATTGGCTTCATGCTGAAAACCCTCAAGAATTTTATTCAAAAACAATGCATTTTTAGCAAATTAATCGTATTATTGCTATGCTTGAATAATAAATTGAAGCACTATTAACTCAAAAATGAAATCAAAATTATTATGAAAAAACTATTATCTTTTGTAGTGTTTTTTCTTGTATGTTCAACAATTTACGCAGGTGGATACCGTGTAGCTATACAAGGACAAAAACAACTAGCAATGGGACACACTGGTGTGGCTGTAATTAGCAGTGCTGAGTCTGTATTTTTTAACCCTGCAAGTATTTCTTTTCTTGATGGAAAAATGAATTTTTCTCTTGGTGTTTCTGGAATTATGGCAGAAACAAGATTTGAAAATAAAGAATACGGTTACGCTCGTAATACCGAATCTGGCTTAGCTACTCCTTTCAGTTTTTATGCAACTTACAAAGCTAACGACTGGTTATCTTTTGGATTAGGAGTATACACACCTTACGGAAGCTCAGTAGAATGGGAAAAAGACTGGGAAGGATCTCACTTAGTTAACGACATCGATTTAAAAGCTATTTTTGTTCAACCAACAGTTGCAGTAAAAATTAGCGAGCACTTAAGTATTGGTGGTGGACCTATTTATGTTAACGGATCTGTTACTTTTAATAAAAATTTAAACAGAACATTAACAGACACTAATGGAAATAGAGCTAATGCTACTGTTGAACAGAGTGGAATTTCTGCTTGGGGATATACTTTAGGTTTTATGGTTAAACCAATTGAAAAACTAAACATTGGTTTTAACTACCGCTCAAAAATAATAATGCAAGCTGAAAACGGTGATGCAACTTTTGAAAACATTCCAAACTCTTTACCAGGAGATTACTCAAATGGTTCATTCGATGCTGAATTACCATTACCAGCTGAAGTAACTGTAGGACTTTCTTACAAATTCTGTGATAAATTCTTATTTGCTTTCGACTACAACTTCACACAATGGAGTGAATACGAAGCTTTAGTAGTTGAATTTGATAACTCAGCAGGAACATCGGTTAGCCCTAGAAACTATAAAGACTCTGATACATTCCGTTTTGGATTACAATATGAAGCAACCAAAAAAATAACTGCCAGAGCTGGTATCTATTTTGATGAATCTCCAGTGCAAGATGGGTATTTCGCACCAGAAACTCCTCGTAACGACTCTACAGGATATACTGCTGGTTTATCTTACAAAGTAAACGATAAGTTATCTATTGATGCTTCATTCCTTTACTTACACTTTGACGAAATTGACAATTCTTACGACTACTACCAAGAAAACGGACAAAACGTACCGTTTGGAGGAACATACAAGTCATCTGTAATCGCTCCAGGAATTGGTGTATCATATAAATTATAAGAATTTAAAATAACGACATTATGAAAAACATAAAATATATAGCACTAATGGCTTTAGGTTTAGTTGCCTGTGAGCCTGAATTAGACAACTCAATTGAAGACGCAGGTGCATACTCTTCTGGATCTGCTGATTTTAGTAAATTTGTTACAGTAGGTAATTCACTTACTGCAGGGTATGCTGACGGAACAGTTTATTTAGAAGGACAAAAAAACTCTTACCCAAACATTTTAGCTAGTAAATTTAGCTTTGTAGGAGGCGGAACATTTAAACAACCTTTAGTAAATGATAATTTAGGAGGACTTGTAGCCGGAGGAGTTCAAATTACCGACACCAGATTGGTATTAAGCGGGGATCCGTTAGCTCCAACAAATGTAGCTGGTACACCAACTACAGATGCCACTAACGTAATCTCAGGACCTTTTAACAACATGGGGGTTCCTGGAGCAAAATCATTTCACTTATTATCGAACACTTACGGAGATGCAGCAGGTATTTTAACAGGCACTGCTAATCCTTATTTTGTAAGAATGGCTTCAAGCCCATCTGCAACCATGATTGGTGATGCTGTTGCTCAAAATCCAACTTTCTTTTCTTTATGGATAGGAAATAATGACATACTATCATTTGCTACTTCTGGTGGTGCAGGTGTTGACCAAACTGGAAACCTAAATCCAGCTTCATACGGGAGTAACGATATTACTGACCCAATGGTTTTTCACGGAACTTATGACGCCTTATTAAGCCAGTTAACAGCCAGTGGAGCTAAAGGAGTAGTAATGAACTTACCAAGTGTAACTTCAATACCATATTTCACAACTGTGCCTTACAATCCAATCCCAATGGACGCTACCACTGCTGCAGGAACTAACGCTGCTTACGCACCATACAATGGCGGATTAGCAATGGCCGCAGGTGGATCATTAATCACTGCTGCTGAAATGCAACAACGTACTATTACGTTTGCTGCAGGACAAAACCCAGTAGTAATAGAGGATGAAAGTTTAACAGATTTAACAGCAATGGGATTACCATCTATCAGAATGGCTACGGCTAACGACTTTATAGTATTACCTGCTAGTTCTGTAATTGGAACATTAGCAGTTGCTGGTGACCCAACTTCTGTAATTGGTGTAGGTGTACCATTAAACGACAGCCAAGCACTAACAGAAAATGAAGCAGGAATGATTGCTACAGCTCAAGCAGCTTATAACAATTCTATTGCTATGTTAGCAGCAGCAAATGAAGATGTTGTTTTAGTTGATGTAAAATCATCTTTAGAGCAATTAGCAGCAGGGGGTATTTCTTACAACGGAGGTATGATTACTGATACATATGCTACTGGAGGAGGTTTCTCTTTAGACGGAGTTCACCCTACCGCAAGAGGATATGCCGTTATTGCTAATATCATTATTGATGCAATTGAGGATAACTTTGGTGCTCAGCTTCCAAAAGCTGATCCAGGTACATATCCAACTGTTTATATAGACTAAAACCTATAAACAATTATAACAAAGCGTTGTCATTTTGGCAACGCTTTTTTTTTGGAACAATTTTCGCATTATCACCTATAAAACAATCTTATGAACTATATTTTAAAAATTTTACTAAGTGCTATAGCTGTTTTTGCTTTAGCAAATATTTTACCGGGCATAACTATTGAAAATTATCTTACAGCAGTTATAGTTGCAATTGTACTCGGATTATTAAACACATTAATAAAACCCATTTTAATATTTTTTACCATTCCGCTAACCATACTCACATTAGGATTGTTTCTATTATTTATAAATGCAGCCATAATATTAATGGCCGATTACTTTGTTGATGGTTTTTATGTGTCTGGTTGGTTACCCGCACTACTATTTAGTTTACTACTAACTCTATTACAATCAACACTATACAAACTTTTAAACAACAACAAAAAACACACTGAAAATCAATAAATTAAAAAATTTGTGTACTGAAAAAAATATACTACTTTTGCAGCCTTAATTTTAGCTATTTTAATATAGATTAACATGAACATTACAAGAGAAAACATTGACGCACTTAACGCGGTAGTTACCGTATCAATTGAAAAGAATGATTATAATGATAAAGTAGAAAAGGTGCTTTCTGATTACCGTAAACAAGCTAACATCCCTGGTTTCCGTAAAGGTCATGTACCAATGGGAATGGTTAAAAAACAATATGGTAAAGCTATTTTAGTTGATGAGGTAAACAAATTACTTCAGGAAAACTTAAACAAATATTTAGTTGAAGAAAAGTTAGATTTATTAGGAAATCCTTTACCTAGAACTCAAGAAGATTTAGACTGGAATGCTGAAAACTTTTCTTTTGAATTTGAATTAGGGTTAGCACCAGAATTTGAAGTTTCTCTTAAAAACAAAAAAGCAATTACTCAATACAATATTGTTGCTGATGAAAAAACAATTAACGACCAAATTGAAAACATCAGAAAACAATATGGAAAAATTTCACCAGTAACAGATATTACAGAGGAAACTGAAATCACTGGAGTGTTCAAAAATGAAGAAGAAAACATTGAAAACACTACTACAATTACTTTAGATAAAATTAAAGGGAAACGTAACACTGATAAGTTTTTAAAAGCTAAAGCTGGCGACACTTTAACCTTAAAAACTAAAGGATTATTTAATGATGATCATGATTTAATGAATGCTTTAAAAGTGAGTCATGATATAGCACATAACTTAGAAACTGAAGTAACATTTGAAATTTCAGAAACAAACAATCGTGAACTAGCAGCAATGGATCAAGAGTTTTTCGATAAATTGTTTGGTAAAGATGTTGTAACTTCTGAAGACGAATTAAAAGCTCGTTTAAAAGAAGATGCTGCAAAACAATTTGCACAGCAAGCAGATCAGAAGTTATTAAATGATGTAACTGAACATTTAGTTGAAACAACTGCATTTGATTTACCTCAAACTTTCTTAGAAAAATGGATGCAAACAGCTGGTGAAAATCCATTAACTGAAGAACAAGCTAAGGAAGAATATGCTAAGTCAGAAAAAGCCTTACGTTACCAACTAATAGAAGGAAAGTTGTTAAAAGATAATGATATTAAGGTAGAGTTTGAAGATTTAAAGGCACATACTACCGAAATGGTAAAAATGCAAATGGCACAATTTGGACAAACTAACCCTTCAGATGAAGAACTAGAAGGTATTGTTGCTAGAGTATTATCTAACCAAGATGAAGCAAGAAAATTAAGCGAACAATTGGTTAGCCAAAAATTATTAGCTTTTTACAAGGAAAACATCAACTTAAAAGTAAAAGAACTAAACTACGAAGACTTCATTAAAGAAGTATATAGCTAAGATTTTACAAAGAAAATTTAAGTATCTTTAAGGCGTTAAACTTTCTGTTTGACGCTTTTTTGTTTAAATTGATAAAAATTATAATAAAGATATGGATTACGGTAAAGAATTTGAGAAATACGCCACTAAGCATCACGGTATAAACAGCATGTATTATGATAAAATACTTAGCTCAATGTACCCTAAAGGAATGACTCCTAATATTGTAGAAGAACGACAATTAAATGTAGCTATCTTTGATGTGTTCTCTAGATTAATGATGGATAGAATTATATTTTTAGGAACAGGCATTAATGATCAAGTGGCTAATGTGGTACAAGCACAATTACTTTTTTTAGAAAGTATTGACGCCTCAAAAGACATTCAAATTTATATCAACTCTCCAGGTGGTGGTGTATATGCAGGTTTAGGTATTTATGACACTATGCAGTTTATAAAACCTGATGTTGCAACTATTTGTACCGGAATGGCAGCTTCAATGGGTGCCGTTTTATTATGTGCAGGAGCAGCTGGTAAACGTTCCGGACTTACACACTCTCGAGTAATGATTCATCAACCATTAGGTGGTGCGCAAGGACAAGCCAGTGATATTGAAATTACCGCAAGAGAAATTTTAACCTTGAAAAAGGAATTATACGAAATTATTTCTAAGCATTCAGGCCAAGAATACGACAAAGTATATGCTGATTCCGATAGAGATTACTGGATGAAAGCTGACAAAGCAAAAGAGTACGGAATGATTGATGAAATTTTAGTGAGATAAAACCTAAACTACTCATGGCAAAAGAAGAATTATCTTGTTCATTTTGCGGGCGTAAAAAACCCGAAACCAACCTCTTAATAGCAGGGCTGGACGCACATATATGTGACAAATGTATTGAACAAGCACACGGAATTGTTTTAGAAGAATCAACAGCAGATGATAACGAAAGTCTATCAGCAGAACTTAGTCTTCGTAAACCGAAAGATATCAAAGAATTTCTTGATCAATACATTATAGGACAAGATTACAGTAAAAAAGTAATGTCCGTTGCTGTTTATAATCACTATAAAAGACTTTTACAACCTGCCAGTGAAGATGATATAGAAATTCAAAAGAGTAATATCATTTTAGTTGGTCAAACAGGTACCGGAAAAACATTAATGGCTAAAACCATTTCTAAAATGTTAAATGTACCTTTAGCGATTGTTGACGCCACTGTACTTACAGAAGCGGGATATGTTGGAGAAGATGTAGAAACTATTTTAACACGCTTGCTTCAAGCTGCCGATTATAACTTGGAAAAAGCTGAAAAAGGAATTGTTTTTATTGATGAAATTGATAAAATAGCTCGTAAAAGTGATAACCCTTCCATAACTAGAGATGTTTCTGGAGAGGGGGTCCAACAAGCTTTATTAAAACTTCTTGAAGGTACAATAGTAAATGTTCCACCAAAAGGAGGTAGAAAACATCCCGATCAGAAATTTATTGAAGTAAACACAGAAAACATTTTGTTCATTGCTGGAGGAGCTTTTGATGGTATTGAGCGAGTAATCACCAAGCGATTAAATATGCAATCGGTAGGATATAGCGCTTCAAAAGACGAAGATAAAATTGATGAGGAAAATTTATTACAATACATTATCCCTAAAGATTTAAAAGATTTTGGATTAATTCCTGAAATAATTGGTCGACTTCCAGTACTAACACACATGAACCCGTTAGATACTGAAACACTTCGTGCTATTTTAACCGAACCTAAAAATGCTATCATCAAGCAATACAAAAAATTGTTTGCTATGGACGATATTGCTTTTGATATTACCGATGATGCGCTTGAATTTATTGTTAGCAAAGCTATAGAGTACAAACTAGGAGCTAGAGGTTTACGTTCTTTATGCGAGTCTATTTTAACAGATGCCATGTTTGACTTACCAAGCTCAGAAGACAAAGAGCTAACCGTAGATAAAGCATATGCAGAAAAGAAGTTAACTAAATCTAAACTTAACAAGCTTAAAGCAGTTTCTTAATTAGATTACAATAAAATAATAATGCCATTACAAATAACTATATTATCTTGTAATGGCATTTTAGCTATGAACAACAACAACTCTATAGGCATTTTTGATTCAGGCATTGGTGGAGTTTCTATATGGAAAGAAATTCATCAATTATTACCTCATGAGCACACTATATATTTAGCAGACAGCAAACATGCGCCATACGGACAGAAAAGTCCAGAAGAAATACTTGAGCTTTCTATTAAAAACACCGAGTTACTTCTTGAAAAAAAATGTAAACTTATTGTAGTTGCCTGTAACACAGCAACTACAAACGCTATAAAACACCTAAGAGCCAACTACAACATTCCGTTTATAGGTATTGAACCTGCAATAAAACCTGCAGCATTAAAATCTAAAACAAAAACAATTGGGGTTTTAGCTACAAAAGGAACTTTAACAAGTGAATTATTTCACCATACCTCAGGCTTGTATTCAGATAACATCACCATTATCGAACAGGTAGGTAAAGGTTTGGTTGAGTTGATTGAATCTGGAAAAATTAACTCTAGAGAAATGGATAACTTATTAAATGAATACCTGAGTCCTATGTTAGAAAAAAATATAGACTATTTAGTTTTAGGGTGCACACACTATCCATTTTTAATTGACAAACTAACCAAAATACTCCCTAAAAATATAACTGTAATTGATTCAGGAAAGGCCGTTGCCACTCAAGTAAAAACCGTATTAGAACAACAACAATTACTTACCAAAAACAAAACTCACTCTAAAAATATATTTTACACAAACACAAACACAACAGTTCTATCTGACATTTTAGACAATAATTGCTTAGTTTCTAAACTTGATTTCTGACACAAAAAAAGGACTGTAATAACTTATACAACCCTTTTCTATAATTTCCTATATTAAAAAATCTTATCGGAGTGCGACAGCATCAGCTTTTACTTCTACTTTTTTAATTTGTTTTTCAAGCTGATAACTTGGTTTTTGTTGCGCCTCACAATATCTTTTTTTACAACTCCATCCTCCACTTGCACACGACGATAAGCTCAAAAATATTATCCCGATAATTACTATCTTTTTCATCTTTTAATATATTGGTTAGTTTACTAAGGCAAACTTAATATATTCATCAGAAACAAAAAACTCAAAAAAACACATAAACCATTGACTACCAATATAAAAAGCTAAAATACATCAACTACACCCTTATTATTTTAAAATATCAACATATAAATCTCTATTTTATTATTAATCATTTACCGAATAACTTGTTTAGATGAAATACCAATAAATTCGACAAAATACATCTTTGCTAATAAAAAATATTGAACATAAAAAACCACTTTAAAACATAAAGTGGTTTTTTTATAATTATTTGATAGTTAATATTATTCTGGAACTATTACAAATTCAATTCTACGGTTTAACTCATGTTCTTCGTCCGTACACTCCTTAGATACACAATCAATTATAGTTTGCGTCTCTCCATATCCTTCAGAAATCAATCTGTCTTTTGAAATACCTTTAGATATTAAATAACGCATTGTAGAAGCTGCACGACGTTTAGAAAGTGCTAAGTTATACGCATCACTACCTCTAATATCTGTATGGGCATTTACTTCAATTTTCATTGTTGGATTTTCTTCTAACACACGAACAATCTTGTCTAAAGATACTTTTGAATCTGGTCTAATTACAGCCTTATCAAAAGCGAAGTAAATGTTTTCAATTTTAATCATAGACTTACCGTCAACCTCAACAATCTCTGGAGGTGTTTGCTCTAGGTAAACCGTTGCATCAAACACACGTTGAGTGGCAGAATTTGTAGGCAAATCTAACTTGTTTTCATTGTACCCCTCCTTATTAGTGGTTATGGTATATACCTCATATGGATCTACATACGCTGAAAACTCACCCGTTTTAGTAGTTTTAACTGCAATCTCATCTCCATCAGTATCCACAATAGTAATGGTTGAGTTATTAACTGTTTCATTAGTTAAGGCATCTTTTACAATTCCTTTTAAAAGTTGCTTGTTATAGTTTAAACGCAATTTATATACGTCTGAACCTCCTACTCCATCTTCTTTAGCAGAAGTTACATACCCCCTTTTTTCATTAGCCAACATAAAGGCATAATCATCTTCAGGACTATTAATTGTTGTTCCTAAATTTAAAACCCTTACAAATTCTCCTTTAACATTTCTTGCTCTAAATACATCTAATCCTCCAAAAGTATTATGTCCATTAGAAGCAAAATATAAATACTTGTTATTATCATCTATATATGGCGTGCGTTCATCATTAGGTGTATTAACTTCTTTTCCTAAGTTGACTGCTTTACCAACTCTTCCATCTTCAAAAATTGTAGCCGAATATAAGTCAAAACCTCCTTCTCCTCCTGGCATATCAGAAGCAAAATATAGAGTTCTTCCATCTTCTGATAAGTATGGATTTTCCACTGAGTATTTTGAACTACTTAAATGAATTTTCTCATGCTCAGTCCATTGTCCGTTTTTCAATGGGTCTTTAGCTCTAAACAATTGATAGTTTCTTTTATCTCCTAAAATACTTCTGGTATAATACACTACTTGTTGGTTAGGAGAAAACGTAATAGAACCTTCATTATCGTTAGTATTTAAAACTCTTGAATATAATAATGGTCTGTCCAAATCACCTGTCTTCTTAATTGTAGCACAATAAATTTGAGTATGAGGCTCTCCCGTTAAAGGATCTTTAGTTCCACCTACTGCACCTACTTTCTTGGCAGAAATAATGATGTATTTTTGTTTAAAAAATCCCGACCCGTATTCATGCTGCTTACTATTTACCCCAGTATCAGTAACATCAAAATCAAAATCTGCTGTTAAAACTTTACTTTCTTCATTTTTTATTTCAGAAATTGTTTCCCCGTCTTTTGCTTCAATTATATCTTGAGCATTGGCTACCAAACCAATAAAAAAAACAGCAATTAGTAATATTGTTTTATTCATTTTATAATAATTTAATTTAAAACTATGGTTAGTTTATTTCAGGAGGTAAATGTACTCTAAAAACACTTTTTAACAAACTGAAAATCAACAGCTAACAACACCTCTCGCCATAAACTATTTACAATTACACGCTTTCTTTTGTGTTATTTTTAATCAAAACTAAAAATAACTACCAATCAACTAAAAAAAACAACGGTATTGTTAACATATGATAAAAATAATCTTTAACGACTAAAGGTGCTTTTTAACGAAAAAACAGTTGAGAAAATTTAGAAAAATAGCTTAAAGCTTACGTAAGTTAGGGTTTTTAAAAAGTACCCCTTTTAAGCCATCTCCTGTAAAATCATTGTAAGAATCATCTGGGAAAATATTTACACGTGCTACATGTACATCCTTAACCGTACATTTTAAAGTACATAAAAACCATCCGTCGGTCACTTTCTTTATTTCAGCCTTACCATCATCATTACCAAGCACAACTCCTTTTTCTAAATCGAAAGTGTATTTATACCCTTTCATACCTATACGAAGCCTAACAATATTCATCTCTGCCTTTTTAGCATAAATACTAAACTCATACTTTCCACTCAAAGGAAAAGTTGGTATTTCAATTCGATGTTGACTGTTGTTACTACTAGCAATAAGTTTTAGTACCTGTGCATTATCCTGTTGATTGGAAGCTTCATTTTGCAGTACAATAGTTGAGTAAACTGCTCGCCATTTTGTATAATCATCACTTATTAGGAGTCCTTTTTTAGATTCTCTCGCTAAGGGTGCTAGCTCTATACCTCTTTTACCTTTGCCTTTATTTTTCTTAGCTTTAACACCTCTTAAACTATCTTGAACCTCAATAGCTTTGGTTACTTTTTCTTTTTCAACTACAAAGCGTTCTTTAATGTTATTTTCAATTTCCTTGCTTTTTTTAAATGATGCTGAAGCGTAATAGGCTATATTTTGACGTAGGGTAATACTATCTATTTTGTACTTATTATATATGTACACGTCCGCCTCCACTTTATTATCTTTTAGCAATTTGTAGCTTTTACTTTTAGAAGCCTTTAGTAAATTAATATCAAACAAAATATCCTCCATTACTTCTTGTTCAATTAACCTATCTGGTTCAGGTGCCGAAAAATCTTTGTCGCACGAAACAAATAAAAATGCTATAATTACTATTAGTCTATACATAATTACCTATCAAAAGTTAATCGTTTACCGTTTTTAACTTCATAAAATTTAAAGTTTTTATACACCAACTTACCATTTACAAAGGTATGAGAAACTCTAGATTTAAATGTGTTTCCTTCAAATGGCGACCAACCACATTTATAAAATATATTTTCATTAGAAACTGTCCATGGTTTATTTAAGTCTACCAAAACTAAATCTGCAAAAAAACCTTCTTTTATATATCCTCTTTTTTCAATTTTGAAAAGTTTAGCGGGATTATGACACATTTTTTCAACTATTTTTTCTAGACTAATCTTTCCATTATGATACGCCTCTAACATACTTACTAAAGCATGTTGCACTAAAGGACCTCCTGAAGGAGCCTTAGTATAAACATTTGCTTTTTCTTCTTTTGTATGCGGAGCATGATCAGTAGCAATTACATCAATCCTATCATCTAACAAAGCTTCCCATAAACCCTCTCTATCTTTAGCTGTTTTAACTGCAGGGTTCCATTTAATACGCGTTCCTTTTTCCTTATAATCTTCATCTGAAAACCATAAATGATGTACACATACTTCCGCTGTAATTTTCTTTTCTTCTAACGGAATCTTATTTGTAAACAGGTTGGTTTCTTTTGCTGTTGACAAATGAAATATATGCAGTCTAGCCCCCGTTTTTTTTGCCAACTCAATAGCTTTTGAAGAAGATAAATAACATGCTTCTTCACTACGGATTATTGGATGGTATTTCATAGGAATATCATCACCATACTCATCCATATGTGCTTGTAGATTATTTTTTATTGTAGCTTCATCTTCACAATGAACTGCAATAAGCATATCTGTACTAGAAAATATTTTCTCTAACACTTCTTCATTATCTACCAACATATTCCCCGTAGATGACCCTAAGAACAGTTTTAGAGCAGCAACATTTTTAGGATCGACTTTAAGAATCTCTTCTAAATTATCATTTGTACCACCAAACATAAAAGAGTAATTAGCATAAGAAGATGCCTTAGCTATTGCAAACTTCTTATTTAGCTCTTCTATTGTTGTAGTTTGAGGATTCGTATTTGGCATTTCAATAAAAGAGGTAATTCCTCCTGCTACAGCTGCTCTTGATTCGGTTTCTATAGTTGCCTTATGGGTTAACCCTGGCTCTCTAAAATGAACTTGATCATCAATTACCCCAGGAAACAAATACATTCCTTCTGCATCATACACATTTACATCTGCCGACTTCACACTTATCTGCGGAGCAACCTCTGCTATATAGCTTCCTTCTATATAAACATCTCCTACAAAAATCTTGTCTTCATTAACAATGTTAGCGTTTTTTATTAAAACCTTATTGATCGTATTATTATACATTCTGTAATTGTTATTATTTGTTTTTAAACAAACTTTTAAGTTTCATTACTATAACACCAAAAACTGCTTCAGAAATAATTGAACCGTTCATCTTTGATGTTCCTTTTGTTCTATCAGTAAAAATTACCGGCACCTCTACAATAGTAAACCCTTTTAAATAAGCTTTAAATTTCATTTCTATTTGAAATGCATAACCCACAAACTGCACCTTGTTAAAATTAATTTCTTCCAACACTTTTCGTTTGTAACAAATAAAGCCAGCTGTAGCATCATTAATATTCATTTGAGTAATTAATTGTACATATTTAGATGCAAAATATGACAACAACACTCTGTTCATTGGCCAATTAACTACATTTACACCTGATTTATAACGAGAGCCTATAGATACATCTGCTCCATCATCATGGCATGCTTTATAAAGTTTTTTCAAATCGTTTGGGTTATGAGAAAAATCAGCATCCATCTCACAAATGTATTGATAACCTTTATTTAAAGCCCATTTAAAACCTGCAATATAAGCTGTCCCTAAACCTTCTTTCTTTTTCCTTTGCAATAAATGTAATTGTTCTACAAATTCTTCCTGGAGTTCAGCAACCTTTTCAGCCGTTTTATCTGGAGAGTTATCATCAACAATAAGAACATCTGCTATTGGCATAGCTGTAAAAGTAGCTCTAATAATGGCCTCTATGTTTTCAATTTCATTATACGTAGGTATAACAACTAAGGTGTTTCTCATAACGGAAACAAAAATACACTATTATAGTTTTAATTTTATTAATATTTTCTAAAATTGTATCTCATTAGAAAAACTGTAATTTTGTGTTATGGATTTTATACTTCGCTCAGTAGAACACAATGAATATCTTACTTATTTAATTATAGGCTCATTAGCTATACTGACAAGTATTAAAATATTATATACCTATCAGTTTAGTGATTTTCTAGAGGTGCTCGCTAACGGAAAGTACTTTTTACTACACAACAAAGGTGATAAAAAAGGAAACCTCTTTAATCATTTATTTTATGTTTTTTTTGCACTTAACGCTACTGTATTTACATACATTACATTGGGGAAATTAGGACACCTTACAAGTAAAGACAACAAGACAATTATAATTATCATTCTTCTTATTAATATATATTTCATCTCCAAATACTTTATAGAGAAAATAATTTTTGAAATACTCGATTTAAACTCCACTTATGAGAATTTTAATTTTCAACGCTTAACCAGTTTAAACTTCATAAGCTTATTTATGCTCTTGCTTAATATTATTTTGTTGTATATAAACACAAATCCGAGCATTTTTTTCATCTATGCTTGTATTGGTTTTCTATTGTTCATTTACCTTATGAGTGTAATACTTATTACTTTATACAATCAAAAATTATTTTTAAAGCATTGGTTTTATATTATTTTGTATCTTTGCGCACTTGAAATTTCACCTTTTTTAATTGGTGCTATTTTTCTACTAACTAATATTTTAAAATAATCTGGGCGTATGAAAGTGAAAACTATATTAGTTTCTCAACCAGAACCAAAGGTTGAAAACTCACCTTACTATGATTTGGTTGAAAAACAAAAAGTAAAAATTGATTTTAGGTCTTTTATTCATGTAGAAGGAATAGAAACTAAAGAAGTACGTAAACAAAAAGTCGATTTTTCTCAATATACAGCAGTTATATTAACAAGTAGAAATGCTGTAGACCACTACTTCAGAGTTGCCGAAGAAATGCGTTTTAAAGTGCCAGACACTATGAAGTATTTCTGCCAATCAGAAGCAGTTGCATACTATTTACAGAAATATGTTGTGTACAGAAAACGTAAAATTTATGTAGGTAAGCGAACATTTCCTGAACTAGTACCTTTAATTAAGAAATACAAAACCGAAACGTTTTTATTACCTTCTTCTGATAAATTAAAACCCTTAATACCTACTACTTTAGATGAATTAGGTGTTAAATGGAAACAAGCTACATTATATAAAACTGTAGTAAGTGATTTATCTGACTTAGAAAATGTAACCTATGATATTTTAGTGTTTTTCAGCCCTTCGGGAATTGATTCTTTATTAAAAAACTTCCCGGAGTTTAAGCAAAATAAAACACGTATTGCTGTATTTGGAAACACCACTGTAAAGGCTGCAACCGAAGCAGGTTTACGAATTGACATTAAAGCCCCATCACCAGAAACACCTTCTATGACTATGGCTTTAAAGAAATACATTAATGAAGTAAATAAATAACAACTTCAATTCACAAAAAAACCGCAACTAAGTTGCGGTTTTTTTTATTAAAAATAGTTACTTAATTATTAGTACCTATAATGTTCCGGTTTATATGGCCCTTCAACAGTTACTCCAATATAAGCAGCTTGGTCTTCACGTAACTCGGTTAATTCAACTCCAATCTTCGCTAAGTGTAATTTTGCTACTTTTTCATCTAAATGTTTTGGTAACATATACACTTCATTTTTATACGCATCAGCATTATTCCATAATTCGATTTGCGCTAATGTTTGATTGGTAAACGAATTAGACATTACAAAACTTGGATGACCTGTAGCGCAACCTAAGTTTACTAAACGTCCTTCTGCTAAAATAATAATATCATTTCCTTTAACGGTGTACTTATCTACTTGAGGTTTAATTTCTACTTTAGAATCACCATAAGTACCGTTTAACCAAGCCATATCTATTTCGTTATCAAAGTGACCGATGTTACAAACGATCGTCTTATCCTTCATTGCCTCAAAGTGCTCCCCACGAACGATATCTTTATTTCCTGTAGTAGTAATTACAATATCTGCATTTCCAACCACCGTTTCTAATTTCTTTACTTCAAAACCGTCCATTGCTGCTTGTAACGCACATATTGGATCAATTTCAGTAACGGTAACAATAGAACCCGCTCCTTTAAATGAGGCTGCTGTACCTTTACCAACATCACCATAACCACAAACTACAACTCTCTTACCTGCTAACATAACATCTGTAGCACGACGAATTGCATCAACTGCAGATTCTTTACACCCGTACTTATTATCAAACTTCGATTTAGTTACCGAGTCATTTACATTAATAGCTGGCATTGGTAACGTACCGTTTTTCATACGTTCGTATAAACGGTGTACCCCAGTGGTTGTCTCTTCAGATAAACCTTTAATACCTGATGCTAACTCAGGGTATTTATCTAATACCATATTGGTTAAATCTCCACCATCATCTAAAATCATGTTTAATGGCTTCTTATCTTCTCCAAAGAATAAGGTTTGTTCAATACACCAATCAAACTCTTCCTCGTTCATCCCTTTCCAAGCATAAACCGGAGTTCCTGCAGCAGCAATAGCAGCAGCAGCTTGATCTTGTGTAGAAAAAATGTTACAAGAGCTCCAAGTAACCTCAGCACCTAAAGCTTGTAAGGTTTCTATTAAAACCGCAGTTTGAATGGTCATATGTAAACACCCTGCAATTCTTGCTCCTTTTAAAGGTTGCTCCTCCTTATACTCTTCTCTTAAACTCATTAACCCTGGCATTTCTGCTTCTGCCAATTCAATTTCTTTCCTTCCCCAATCAGCTAAAGAAATATCTTTAACTTTAAACGGAACATAAGCAGCTGTTTTAATACTCATAATTTGCTGTTTTAATTTAATTTTATGTACCTACCTAAAAATTGTGTAGGTTTGTTGTATATAGCATTTTGCGTGTGCAAAGTTACATAATAAGTTTTAATTTCAAATGCCTTTATATAAGACCCTTAAACATAACGACACTACCACAGTATACGTCTGGAAAATAGAAGAATCATTACAAGACCTAGTTTCTACAGTGCAGTTAAACGAGCGTAGCCAAAAAAGAATTGACGGAATGCGATCAGAGTCACACAAAAAAGGATTTCTTGCTGTACGTAAATTACTAGAAGCTGCAGGTGTTTCTGACTTTGATTTATTTTATACAGAAGATGGCAAACCCCATTTAAAAGATGGCAGAAAAATAACTATTTCACATTCATTTGAATTTTCCGTAATAGCTATTTCTGATAGCGAAATTGGTATTGACATTGAAAAAAACAGGGATAAAATAAAGCGAATTGCCTCAAAGTTTATTGGCAAAGAAGCAAACTACTTGGTTGACGAAAACCTTACCGAACAACTAACTGTTATATGGGGAGCTAAAGAAAGCCTGTTTAAAATACATCCAGATGGCGGTTTGCTTTTTATTGAGCACTTACCTATTGATGAATTTAACTTGTATCATAAACAAACCATAGGACATATTTTAAAAAAACCGTTTAACGAGCATTACAATATTTATTTTGATATTTTTGAAGGATACACCTTAGTATATGCTACTAACGCCCCAAAAAGCTAATGCACGAAATTTATAACACTATTGTAACTGCTAAAGCCGAAAACAAAAAGTTGCTTGCTATTTTATTAGACCCAGATAAATTATCTGCACACACTATTAAACAACTGGCTGAAAAAATAACAAACAGCCCTGCAACACATGTTTTTGTAGGTGGTAGTATTGTTGAAAACAACCAAACTGAAACTATAATAGTTGCCTTAAAAAAATACTGTCCCTTACCAATTATAATTTTTCCTGGCAATGTAAACCAAGTAACCGATAGTGCTGATGCCATTTTATTATTAAGCCTTTTATCTGGAAACAACCCTGAATATTTAATAGGACAGCATGTAAAAGCTGCTCCTTTATTACACAAAAGCTCTTTAGAAATTATACCTACTGGATACATACTAATTGATGGTGGTACCGAAACTGCAGTACAGCGAGTAAGCAACACTACACCCATAGCTAATGACAATGTTTCATTGGCTGTAAACACAGCTTTAGCAGGGGTATACACTGGCAAAAAACTTATTTATTTAGAAGCAGGTTCTGGAGCAAAAAACACCGTGCCAACTAATTTGATTTCTAGCGTAGCTAATACCATCAACATTCCTTTAATAGTTGGTGGTGGCATCCGATCTGGCAAACAACTAAACCAAGCCTATAATGCTGGTGCTACTTTAGTTGTAATTGGTACTGCTTTTGAAAACGACAGTGATTTTTTTAAAAATTTATAGTATCTTATTGGCATAATTTATACTTACCATGTACCAATTAGCCCTAAAAATATCAGTATTTTTCTTGTGTTTCAATTGTTCTTTTGCTCAAATACAAATTGTCGATTCTGAAACAAAATACCCAGTTTCTTATGCTACAATCTCATTTGGAAACGGAAATGGTGTTTTTGCAGATGATGATGGACGCTTTACTTTTACCGAAAAACTATATCATGATATTGACACCTTATACATTTCATCTCTAGGATATACAGAGCTGAAAATAGTTACTAATCAACTTCCTAAAACCATAAACCTATCCCCATTAACAGAGCAACTTCAAGAAGTAATTGTTCAAGCAAAACCAACTGGAAAATTTAAAGTAGAAAAAGTAAAACCTGTTGCACATCAAGATTATTTTAAATGTTGGTTACCTACCATCGAATCAGAAATAGCAGTGTTTTTCCCTAATGAAAAGAAAAGACCAACACAACTTACAAAACTATATTTACCTATAAAAACAGAAGCTTCAAATTGGAGTGAGCGCAAAAAATCCACTGCCAAAAAACGCCCTTTTTCCACCTTGTTTAAAGTTAACTTTTATGAAAACAATAATGGTTTCCCAGGCGATGTTGTTACTTATGAAAAGGTAATTTTTAGAGTTACTGAAAAAAGTGAAAACATTTTTGAATTAGACATAACTGATAAAGACGTGTTTATTCCTAAAAACGGTATTTTTGTAGCAATTCAAATATTAGGGTATACCGACAAGGAAGGAAAACTACTTCCTAATAAAAAATACCAAGAGGTAAAAACTCGTAAAGGAATTGTAAAGGTTTCTACTACCTTTAGGCCTTTACTTCCTTTTACTTCAGAAATACCAAAACAACAAACCTTCATTAAACGTATCTTTTTAAATAATAACGAATGGATTCGTTATGTTAAAAAAAATATAGCGCGTTCAAAACTTCTTGCGGAAGGCTTAAACAATTATGGCATGGGAATTAAAACACATGTATATCAAAAACAATAAAAGACTACTTCTTCAATAAAAAATTCTATTTAAAAACTTAGCTTTGTTACTTAAAACATAGCCATGAATATTTCAGTAGAATTAACCTTAATGCCATTACAAAACGATTATAGAAATCATATTGTTTCATTTATAAAAAAAATAAGAAATTCTGGACTTCACGTAGAAGAAAACGCATTAAGCACTCAAGTTTTTGGTGAGTATGATGCCGTAATGAACCTTATAACTAACGAGTTAAAACAATCCTTTGAGGCTACTCAAGCTATAATTGCTAATATGAAAATTGTAAAGACAGACAGAAGTAACTATGAACCAAGTTTTTGAAGTATTGTTTAAACAATACGTAGGTTATGAAACTTTAGACATACTTCTTGAATGTATCGCTATTCTATTTGGCTTGGCCTCTGTTATTTTTTCTAAAAGAAACAGTATTCTTGTATTTCCAACAGGTATAATAAGTACTTTAATTTTTGTATATCTATTGTTTAAATGGAGTCTTTTAGGGGACATGATGATAAACGCCTATTATTTTCTAATGAGCATTTATGGTTGGTATATTTGGACAAAAAAGATAGATACTACACACGTAACACCAATTAGTACTACTACTCATAAAGAACACCTAGTATCAATAGGAATTTTTATTGCAACAATTGTTTTTGTATATAGTATTTATACTCTTTTTGGTAAATGGACTAGTTGGACCGCTTATGTAGATACTATTACTACAGGGGTGTTTTTTGTTGGCATGTGGCTTATGGCCAAACGTAAAATTGAAAATTGGATTTACTGGATTGTTGGAGATTTAATATCGGTGCCACTATATTTCTATAAAGGATACACACTTACTAGCATTCAATACCTTATATTTACGGTAATTGCAGTGTTTGGTTATTTAGCATGGAGGAAAAACTTAAACAAGAAAAAACAAGTTGTATTAAAGTAGTGTTATTCGGCCCTGAGTCAACAGGAAAAACAACACTTGCTCAACAATTAGCCCTACATTACAATTCGCTTTGGGTTCCAGAGTTTTCACGTGAGTATGCAGAAAAAAAACTTGCACACAAGAAACCTCTTACAACAAAAGATGTACTTCCTATAGCGGTTGGACAAATGAAACTAGAGAACTCATTAGCAAAAAGAGAAAAAAAAGTTTTATTTTGCGACACCAATGTACTAGAAACCAAGGTGTACTCAACATATCTCTACAATGGATATTGTCCGGAATTGCTTGAAAAAAGTATTCAAGAAAGTACGTATCACTTGTATCTTTTAACAGCTACCGACATTCCTTGGGAATATGACATTGTACGCAGCAGCGATGCAAACAGACAAAAAATGTTTGCTTATTTTGAAAACACACTAAAATCTTATGGTTTTCCGTACACCGTTATTAATGGTTCAGAAACCAATCGTTTAAAACAAGCTATTAAACAAGTAGATTTAGTATTAAAAAATTACACTTGAAATATACAGATAAAGATATAACGCAAATAACTGAAAAAGGACTATCTACTGAAAAAATTACAGCTCAAATTCAAGTTTTTAAGTCTGGTATTAGACCTATAAATTTAAAAGAAGCTGCTACAATAAATAATGGTATCCTTAAATTAACTTCTGCAGAAAAAGAAGATACCATTCGCTTTTATGAAACTCATAAAAGCAATACTTCTATAGTGAAATTTGTGCCAGCATCTGGGGCAGCTACACGAATGTTTAAGTTTTTATTTCAATTTTTAAAAGAGTATAATCCTAAAAAGGAAACCATAAATGCTTATATAAACAAAAACAACGCTACCGAAATGTCCATATTCATTTTAGGTATAGAGAAACTTCCTTTTTATGATGATGTAATGAAGCTTGCCCCTACTAACTTTTCTCAACTTACTTCTGATGAGCAAGTAGTTTGGTTTGTTAACACCATTCTTGATGAGTCATTATTAAACTATGGTAATACTCCAAAAGGCTTACTAGCATTTCATAAGTACAATAATGAAAATGCTACTGCATTTAAAGAGCATTTGTATGAAGCAGCATGGTATGCTGCCAATAACGGAATGGCAAAAATTCACTTTACTATTTCAGAACAGCATACTGAAAAATTTCAACAAGAACTTGTTAAGGTTAAACAATCCGTAACCGATGCTACTAAAACCTCTTTCGATATTAATTTCTCATATCAAAAAAAATATACCGATACTGTAGCAGCCACTCCAAGTAACGAGCTGTTTCGCGACGAAAACAGCAACCTACTTTTTCGCCCTTCGGGTCATGGCGCACTTATTGAAAACTTAAATGAGCTACAAGAAGATATTATCTTTATTAAAAACATTGATAATGTGGTAACAAGTAAATTAAAAAATGAAATTGTTACCCACAAAAAAATGTTAGCAGGAATACTTCTAAAACTTCAAAAAGAAGTTTTTAAGTATCAAGAAAAACTTGATAAAGAAACACTTAACGAGCAACAAATTATAGAAATTGCTACATTCTTACATAATAAACTTAATGTTGTTATTAGCCCAGAGTTTGAAAAGTATTCTAAAAAATACCAAATTGAATATTTAGCTGAAAAACTAAATCGCCCTATTCGCGTATGCGGAATGGTACAAAATGAAGGAGAACCTGGCGGGGGACCTTTTTGGATAAAAAGTGAAAATGGCACTATTTCATTACAAATTGTTGAAACCGCCCAAATAGATACTTCAAATAAATTGCAAAAAGATATTTTAAACAATGCTACACATTTTAATCCTGTAGATATTGTTTGTGCAACAAAGAATTATAAAGGAGAAAAATTTAACTTATTAAATTTCACCGACCCTAACACAGGATTCATCTCTTCAAAAACACTTTTAGGGCAACCTTTAAAAGCCTTAGAGCTTCCTGGCTTATGGAATGGTGCAATGGCAAATTGGATAACTATTTTTGTAGAAGTTCCCCTAGAAACGTTTAACCCAGTTAAAACAGTAAACGATTTATTAAAACCTGCACATCAACAGTAATTGAACGCTCGAATAATCATACAAGAATGTAACTTTAAGGCAGTAAGGAGTTCTGGAGCTGGAGGGCAACATGTTAACAAAGTTTCTTCAAAAATTGAACTTAGCTTTAATGTAATTAACTCTAGCGGTTTATCTGTTAGCGAAAAAGAGTTACTTCAACAAAAATTACACGCTAAACTTACCAAAGAAGGAATACTTCTTTTACAATGTTCAGAAAGTAGAAGTCAACATAAAAACAAAGATTTAGCCATTAAAAAGCTTATTGACATTTTAAAAAACAATCTTCAAGTACCCAAAAAAAGGATTGCAACAAAAATTCCTAAAAGCGTTATACGAAAGCGCCTTAAAAACAAAAAGTTACATGCAAGCAAAAAAAATAATAGAAAAAAACCATCTATTGATTTATAACTTTAATATTTCTTACTAATTTTGCGCCGTTCTCAAAAAAGGGGTGCCCATTAAGGCTGAGATCATACCCAATGAACCTGGAACAGGTAATGCTGTTTAGGGAGGCAATTTTGCCATTTTTAATTAACCTAGGTGTTTTACACACACCTTACAATAATGTTATAAACAAAAGAATAATCACCTCTTTTTATTCGATTTTATTTTAATCGTAATGAAAAATTTGTTCTTATTTTTAGCATGTTTCATGCTTATCCTTGCCACAAATGCGCAAGAAAAACCACAAGACTCAACTTCAACTGAAACCTTAGATGAAGTTTTAGTTAAAGCTGTAAGAGTAAGTAAAGATGCTCCAGTAACACACTCTAACCTTACTAAAAAAGAAATTGCTAAGCGTAATTTAGGGCAGGACATACCTGTACTCATGAACTACATGCCTAATGTAGTAACTACTTCCGACGCTGGAGCTGGTGTAGGTTACACTGGTATTCGTGTTCGAGGTAGTGATGCTACGCGCGTAAATGTAACTATTAACGGTATTCCGTATAATGATGCGGAATCTATGGGGACGTTTTGGGTTAATTTACCCGATTTTGCTTCTTCAGTAGAAAATTTACAGTTACAGCGTGGTGTAGGTACATCTACTAACGGATCTGGAGCCTTTGGCGCTAGTTTAAACTTATTAACAGATAAAGTTTCTGAAAAAGGTTATGGAGAAGTTAGCAATTCTTTCGGGTCATACAACACTAGAAAGCACACCTTAAAATTTAGTACAGGTAAACTAAATGACGGATTTGAAATTTCAGGAAGATTATCAAAAATAAAATCCGATGGTTATGTTGACAGAGCCAGTTCTGACCTAAACGCTTATTTTTTACAGGCAGCTTACGTTACTGACAAAACACTAATTAAAGCTTTAGTATTTGGCGGTAAAGAAAAAACCTACCAATCGTGGTACGGTTTAACTGCGGAACAATTGGAAGAAGACAGAAGACAAAACCCATACACTTATGAAAATGAAATTGATAATTATAAGCAAGATCATTATCAATTGCATTGGAATCAAAAAATTAACACGAACTGGTCTACAAATATCGGATTAAATTATACCTACGGAAGAGGGTATTATGAGCAATATAAAGAAGATGAGGACTTTGCTAACTATGGGTTTACTGATATTATAATTGGAGGTACAACTATTAACACAACAGATTTAGTTAGAAGAAAATGGTTAGACAATGATTTTTATGTTTTTAATGCTAATGCTAATTATAACAATAAAAAACTTGATGTTACGTTAGGTGGATCTTATAGTTATTATGAAGGAGATCATTTTGGAAAAGTTATTTGGGCAGAATATGCAAGCGATAGTGAAATAGGACATCGTTATTATGATAACACTACATACAAAACCGATTTCAGCTTCTTCTCTAAAGCTGACTTTAAACTTAACTCAAAACTATTAGTTTATGCCGACTTGCAAACAAGAATTGTACAATACAACTCTAGAGAGTTGGCTGTAAAGGACAACTTCACTTTCTTCAACCCTAAAGCAGGGCTAACCTATAAAATAAATAACTTTAATAGTCTTTACGCATCATATGCTAGAGCAAACAGAGAACCTAACAGAACTGATTACGAAAACGGAACTCCGAAACCTGAAACCTTAAATGATTTTGAATTAGGTTGGCGAACACAGCATAAAAAATTCAACATTAATACAAACCTATACTATATGGCATATAAAAATCAACTAGTGCTTACAGGTGAGTTAGACCTAGTTGGAGCAGCTATTAGAAAAAATGTTGGAGACAGTTATCGATTTGGATTAGAGGTAGATGCTAACATTGCGTTATCAAAAAAGTTTAGCATACAACCTAACATCGCTTTAAGCACCAATAAAAACAAAGATTTTATCACTTCTAAAGATGGTGATTTAGTGCAGTTAGGTGATACAAATATTTCTTATTCCCCTAACATTGTTGCCGGAAATGCTTTTAATTTCTTACCAACAAAAAACATTCAAATTTCATTATTGTCAAAATATGTAGGCGAGCAATACATGGCTAACATTGACAGTAAAAACTCAAAATTAGACAGTTACTTTATTAACGATTTAAATATAACTTTTGAACTAACCCCTAAAAAAGTAGCAAAATCTATTGTTTTTAGTGCTTTAGTTAACAATATTTTTAATGTAGAATATGTTTCAAATGGGTATTATTATACCTATGATGACACTTGGTCAAACCCAGGAACAACCACCACTTTAGATGGCGCAGGTTATTACCCTCAAGCTACAATTAATTTTTTATTAGGAGCTACAATTACTTTTTAACTAACAGCTTTTCATTACAACGAATCATCTCAACCTTGAGGTGATTCGTTTTTATAAATTAATTATACACACGTACAATATTATCACTACGTTCAACCCTATAAGCACGCAAACAATTCCCAGTATTTCCAGCGGTTTGTTGCCCAGTTAATAATTGATATTTATTTCCATCTCCACATTCACAACTTAATTCAATACCAGATAAAGTCATTGTTGAACAACTACTAGGCGCATGCGCTGGATCACTAGCTTCAAATGCAACTATACCTCCTCCTGTGTTATATAAATAAATACCTCTTACTCCATATCCATTTACAAAAATGGTATTTCCTGCAAACTGTAAATCAGAGTATGCTGGGAAATTCAAATTAATATTTGCTCCAGTATCAAAACCATAATTAGGCAATTGTTGGCTCACACAACTATTTTGAGCTAAATCATCCTCTTTACAATTACAAAACAACAGTAAGACTATAAAAGCAGTAATTATCTTTCGCATGAGTTAAATTTTAAATATGTTCAAAGCTACAACAAAAGCTAAAATTTATTATATTTGTTAGAAGAAATCCTGTTTTTAACGGGATTTTTTATGTTTTAATAAAGTAAGTAACGAAAAACTAAAAAGACGTTTATGAGTAATATATCGTATTACAGTGAGGAAGGACTCAAGAAATTAAGAGATGAATTAAATCATTTAAGAGATGTAGAGCGTCCTAAAGCATCACAGGCTATTGCCGATGCTAGAGACAAAGGAGACTTATCTGAAAATGCAGAATATGACGCCGCAAAAGAAGCACAAGGAATGCTTGAAATGCGCATTGCTAAATTAGAAACCGTAGTTGCTAACGCTCGTATTATTGACGAATCACAATTGGACACCTCAAAGGTATTGATTCACTCTAAAGTGAAAATTAAAAACCAGGCTAATAAAATGGTTATGGAGTACTCTCTTGTTGCAGAAAGTGAAGCCGATTTAAAATCAGGAAAAATATCTGTCACTTCTCCAATAGGAAAAGGATTATTAGGAAACTCTGTGGGTGATATTGCAGAAGTTCAAGTACCTAATGGTATTATCAAATTTGAAATCTTAGAAATTTCACGAATTTAATTTTTATCGCTACTTACTCAGGTAGCGATTTTTGTTTAATCACACAAATAAACTCATCATGGCATCTATATTTTCAAAAATTATTTCTGGTGAAATACCAGCTTATAAAGTAGCTGAAACTGACGATTTTTTAGCTTTTTTAGACATTAACCCAAACGCAAAAGGGCACACCTTATGCATACCTAAAAAAGAAGAAAATAAAATTTTTGATTTAAGTGAAGAGGAATACCTAGCTTTAATGAAATTTTCACGAAAAGTAGCACACGCCATTGAAAAAGTAATCGATTGCAAACGTGTTGGGATGACTGTTATTGGTTTAGAAGTACCACACGTACACGTTCATCTTATTCCGCTTAACTCTATGGAAGATGCTAGATTTATAGCCAAAGAAAAATTGAGTACTGAAGAGTTTGAACAAATTGCTACAGCAATTGGTAATGCTTTTTAAACAACCGTTTGTAATGTAATTTGCATTATAGTTCCTTTATCTATTTCAGATTGCAACACTTTTATTTTTCCTTGGTGATAGTCTTCAATAATTCTTTTAGATAACGATAATCCTAATCCCCAACCTCGTTTTTTACTCGTAAACCCAGGTTCAAATATCTTTGAAAATTGATTTTTAGCTATCCCTTTACCTGTATCTTTTACCTGTACATGAACCGCATCTTCTAACTGATATATTGACAGACTAAGCGTCCCTTTACCTCGCATAGCATCTATTGCATTTTTAATCAGGTTTTCTATTGTCCAACTATATAATTGTGTGTTAATATGGGCATATATTTCCTTTTCTTCGCATTCAAATTGAAAACTAATTAATTTTGAGGTTCTTGATTGTAAATACTGAAAAGTTTGCCTTGTTTCAAAAACAATATTTTTTCTATCTAACTTTGGTACAGAACCTATTTTTGAAAACCGTTCAGTAATAGTTTGTAAACGAAAAATATCTTTTTCCATTTCTTGAATGGTTTCTGCGGGTACACTCTCAGTTTTTAAAATTTCCAACCAACCTATTAATGAGGATAGCGGAGTTCCTATTTGATGTGCTGTTTCTTTAGCCATACCTGCCCATAATTTGTTTTGTTCAGCATTTTTGGTAGACGTATAAAAAAAGTATACTACACTCCCAAATAGCAATAATATTAACAACAAAGCCAACGGATAGTACTTTAACTTATTAATCAATGTTGAATTACCATAATAAATAGTTTGTAAAACTTCTCCTTTAAATTTAGCTTCTATAGGATTATTTTCTTCTTTGTATTGTGCAATTAGTTTATGTACTATAACACTATCGGTAGGTTTCACCCTTGTTATATTCTGCAAGTCGTACTCTCCTTTGTTATTTACAATAATCATCGGGGTAGAATTATTACTCTGCAACACCTCTAAAGACAGTTCACTAATTACTGCATCTAAATCATCATTATTATTTACATCTTCAAATGCTTTTGCCCAAATTTTCATTTTTGAACGCTCTTCTTCTTTAAAGTTTTGAAAAAAAGTATACGTATTCCATAAAATTAATGAAACAATTACAAATGATATCAATATACTAATCCACCTAAACACGTTTTTATTTCCGAACATATTTTAAAATCGTTTACGGTAAACTAAAATAAGGTTTTTTGTTCAATGATTTATAGTTATTTTTGTGACTATAAACCGCAACTATGTTATCTATAAATCCAAATGAAATTTCCGTTCCTAAATTACACGGTTATTTATTAGGGAGTATTGCTCCAAGACCTATTGCTTTTGCAAGTACTGTTGATGCTGAAGGAAACCCTAATTTAGCACCATTTAGTTTTTTTAATGTTTTTAGTGCTAATCCGCCAATTATGGTTTTTTCTCCAGCAAGAAGTGTTAGAGATAATACTACAAAACATACATTAGATAATTGTATTGCAACAAAAGAAGTAGTGATCAATGTAGTTAACTACGAGATGGCACATCAAATGTCGTTAGCTAGTACTGCTTATCCTAAAGGTGTAAATGAATTTGTGAAAGCAGGTTTTACCATGTTGAAATCAGAAAAAGTTACTCCATTTAGAGTTGCAGAAAGCCCTGTACAGTTTGAGTGTAAAGTGAATGAAGTCATTGCTTTAGGTAATGATGGTGGTGCTGGTAATATGATTGTTTGTGAGGTTGTAAAAGTACACATACAAGAAGACATTTTAGATAATGAAGGACGCATAGATCAACACAAAATTGATTTAGTAGCTAGAGCTGGAGGCAGTTTTTACAGCCGTGCTAAAGAAGGTTTTTTTGAAATACCGAAACCATTAACCACTCTTGGCATCGGTGTTGATGCTTTACCCGAACATATTAAAAACAGTACTATTCTTACTGGAAACGACTTGGGTATTTTAGGTAACAGTGAAGCCATACCAAGCCAAGAAGAAGTTTCTGCATATATAAAAAATGCAAAAAATACTTGTCCGCATATTGAAAAAGCAAGTGCAGACGAGTTACATAAAAAAGCACAAGAATACCTTAAAAAAGGTGATGTTAATACTGCATGGAAATTATTGCTAGCTTAAGCTATAATATCTTTAGTTTTAGTTACTTTTGCCAAATAGATTATTATTGAAATACAAATACAATGGAGATACAAGGGAAGATTAAATTAGTAGGACAAACACAAACCTTTGGAAGTAACGGTTTTAGAAAAAGAGAAGTTGTTATAACAACAGAAGAGCAATATCCACAATCACTTTTAGTAGAATTCGTACAAGACAAATGTGATTTATTAAACTCTTATCAAGTAGGACAACAAGTAAAAATTTCTATCAACTTAAGAGGTAGAGAGTGGGTTAATCCTCAAGGAGAAACTAAATACTTTAACTCTATTCAAGGGTGGAGAATTGAAAACCTAATGCCAGCACAAGGAAATGATGCAGGAATGCCTCCAGTTGCTCCTGTGGATGCTTTTGAGCCTACTTCTGATTTTAAAGAAGAAGATCATGACGACTTACCGTTTTAATTAAAAAACACATTTATACCAAAAGCCGTTTAGATTTTAATCTAAACGGCTTTTTAGTATTGCCAAAACTACAATTAATTGTAAATTGATATTTTAATTTTTTGAAACATGAATTTTACTAAAGCTATAGAAACTACATTTAAAAAAGTATTACCATCGCCATTTACTATAGCTGTATTATTGACAATTTTCACTTTTATAATTTCATTCTTTTTTACCAAAGAGAATACAGTCAACCACTTATCAAATCTTGCTAGTTATTGGGAAAAAGGTATTTGGAGTTCAAAGCTATTAGTTTTTGCATATCAAATGATATTAATTTTGGTTTTAGGACATGTATTAGTGTTAAGCAAACCTATAGACAAACTAATCACCAGGTTAGTAACTCACACAAAATCTACAACAACCGCAGTAGTATTAGTAAGCTTTAGCACAATTTTAGTTGCTTTTATTAATTGGGGACTTGGTTTAATTTTTGGCGCAATCATGGCTAGGAAAGTGGCTGAATACGCCCAACAAAATAACATTGCTATCAACTATCCTATCATTGGAGCGGCAGGATATGTAGGTTTAATGGTATGGCATTCTGGTATTAGCGGATCTGCTCCATTAGATGCTGCTGGATCGGGTCGTATACGAGAATTACTAACAAATACATCTATCAATAGTACTAGCTTACCTAATGCTATTGATACAAGTAGTACAATATTCAGTTATTGGAATTTAATCATCTTTGGAGTTATACTATTTGCAGTGCCTACATTTTTATTTTTTCTTGCCAAAAAAGCAAAACCTACACCTATTAATTTACCTACATATCAATATAGTTTAAAACCAACCAATGTAAATGGCGCAGAAAAACTTGATCATTCAAAAGTATTTAGCCTCATTTTTGGAATTATTATTCTGCTTGTATTTTGTTTACAATATGGTGCAAATGCATTACAACTGAATTTTACATTAAATGCTATAAACTTTTTAATGTTAGGGCTCGCTATTATTTTCCATGGGAGTTTTTACAGTTTTTTAAAAGCGTTGGAAGAAGCCATTAAAGGAACATCAGGAATACTAATACAGTTTCCGTTATATTTCGGAATAATGGGTATTATGACCTCTACAGGAATGGTCTCAGAAATTTCAGATTACTTTATTGCCATTTCTAATGAAACAACACTACCTATACTCACTTTTTTTAGTGCTGGATTAGTCAATATTTTTGTCCCAAGTGGTGGTGGACAATGGGTTATTCAAGGACCAATAGTATTAGAGTCTGCAATTAAACTAGGAGTCTCTTTGCCCAAGGCTGTTATGGCATTAGCTTATGGTGATCAAATTACCAACATGCTGCAACCTTTTTGGGCCTTACCACTACTCGGAATTACAAAACTTAAAGCGCGAGAAATTTTACCCTATACAATTCTTTTAATGCTATTGGGAACAATAATATATATTGTCGGACTCCTTATTTTTTAACAATGTATTTATTATCAGAAGCTATTTTTTTTCCACATCCTAATGAAGCCGACATGAACGGTTTATTAGCCATTGGAGGTGATTTATCTTCAGCTAGGCTAATACAAGCTTACAATAGCGGTATTTTTCCTTGGTTTAATAAAGATGAGCCCATTTTGTGGTGGTCTCCAGACCCAAGAATGGTATTATTCCCTAATGAATTACACATATCCAAAAGCATGAAAGTTGTGCTTAAAAAAAGTATTTTTAAAATAACCTACAACACCTGTTTTGATAAAGTAATACAACGATGCGCACAAATAAAACGCCAAGAACAATCCGACACTTGGATAACAGATGCCATGATTGATGCCTACATGAATCTTCATAAAAAAGGAATTGCGAAATCAGTAGAGGTATGGCAAAACAATACTTTAGTGGGTGGACTATACGGTATAGACCTTAAAGAAAAAAAAATATTTTGCGGAGAGAGCATGTTCTCCGAAGTGAGTAATGCCTCAAAAGCAGCCTTTATACATTTAGTTCAACAGTTACAGCAACAAAATTATCTGCTAATTGATTGTCAGATGCACACTACACATTTGGAAAGTTTAGGTGCTAAAGAAATTTCAAGATCAAAATTCCTTACTTATTTACAATAAAAAAAGCACCCTTAACTAATAAAAGATGCTTTTTTATGATAACACTTCAAATTAAATTACTTCTGTGGTTTTACAGACAGGTAACTAATTTTTAACATGTTTTCTTTTCTTAATTCTTGCTTAATATCAGAAATTAACCCCATATTAGTGTTTTTATCTACTTTTAAAGCAGTTACCATAAATGGTACAATTGATTCATCTCTTAAAGCAATTTCAGAGTGAATATACTGTTTTAATTCTGATGGTTGTGCAATTTTGTCATTAAGCTGAATTACAGCTTCTGTACCAAATTTCTCATATCCTTTAGCAGGTTTACCAGCATAGATATACATTACTTTATCGTTTTTACGATCAAGCTTTTCAATATCATCTGCAGCAGGCAATTTATTTTCTACCATTAAAGAATTATCTTTCATAACTGTTACCGTCATGAAGAAAAATAACAGCATGAAAACGATATCTGGTAAAGCTGCTGTAGAAGCCTGTGGCAATTCGCCATCCTTTTTCTTTTTAAACTTTGCCATATTTTAATTCGATTTTGATTCTGCTTCAGAAATAATCTGAGGATACATCTCTTTTAACTTATCTAAACGAGTTTTTAATTTTTCTTTTAAAGCCTCGTCTTTTACTTTAGGATCTCTATAAATAGCATTCATTGCCGTGTACGTATTTCCTGCTCCGTACATACGCACAGCTTCCCTGTTACGTAATTCTGTATAAGCAGCTCCTAATTCGTTTTGAATAGCAACGTACGTACTATATGTAGTTTCTCTTTCGTTCTTAAGTGCGATAATTGCTTTTGTAGGGTGGTCTGATGATTCAGGATTTCTTGCTCCCTTACAATAGTCACAACTTTCTCCTTTTTCATTTTTCCCTCCCCCATTGTCGATAAATTCCATGGCAGCTTTACGTAAATCTTTAAGCTCCATTAACTCATCTTCAACAAGCATTTGATCTTCTTTATTAACTACAACAGTAAAAATATTCTTCTTTTTAATAACAACGTCTTCAGGTGGGTTTTCTTCCCAACGCGGTAGTTTACGAGTAATACCGTTATCCTGTTCAATAGTTGTTGTTACCAAGAAGAAAATAAGCAGTAAGAATGCAATATCTGCCATTGATCCTGCGTTCACTTCAGGTATTGATCTTTTTGCCATAATTTATCTGTTTAAGGCTTTCTTTATACCAGAAACCACCATTGCTACCAGTGCAATTATTATTAGTAAATAGAATACTCTTAATCCTGTACCTACTAATTTTGATCCTGACTCAGAAACCATTAGTTCTCCTGTATCACTCACTACTTCTTGTCCTGATGACAAACCATAGCTAATTCCTACAATTGCCAACAAGGCAACTATAGCTATTCCGGCCACTTTAATTTTAGCTGGGTTAGATAAGATATTTTTTAATGAAAGTATAATTGCTATACCTGCAGCTGCAAACACTAAAATTTTACCTAACCAAAGCATCATACCAATTGCAGAACTATCATCGCCTTGTTTAACGATCATAACCCAAAATGCAAGACCAATAATACTGATAACTGCAATAGCTACCGTTAATGCTTTTTGTAAATTCATAATTATATATGTTTTACCTTGAAATTACTGTTCTATACTACATATATAGAACTAAATTTATCAAGAGTTATTATTTTTTATTCGCAACTAATAAATCAATCAAAGAGATTGATGCATCTTCCATATCATTAACAATACTGTCAATTTTAGCAATGATATAGTTGTAGAAGATTTGTAAGATAATAGCCGCTACAAGACCAAATACTGTTGTTAATAAGGCTACTTTAATATCTCCTGCAATTAACGAAGCGTCTAATCCTCCTGCTGCAGAAATTTTATCAAAGGCTTGAATCATACCAATTACCGTACCCATGAATCCTAACATTGGCGCAATAGCGATAAATAAAGATATCCAAGAAACGTTTTTCTCTAATTGTCCCATTTGAACACCTCCGTAAGCAACGATAGATTTTTCAACTGAATCAATTCCCTCATCATTTCTTTCTAATCCTTGGTAAAAAATTGAAGCTACAGGTCCTTTTGTATTTCTACAAACTTCTTTAGCTGCTTCTACACCACCAGAATTTAATGCTTCTTCTACATCACGAGTTAATTTATTTGTGTTTGTAGTAGCCATGTTTAAATAAATAATTCTTTCAATTACGAAAGCTAAACCTAAAATTAAACACAACAATACAATTCCCATGAAACCAGCTCCACCCTCAATGAATCTAGTCTTTAATGCTTCATGACCGAATCCTTCTGTTGCCGGTGCATCTTGAATAACTGTTGCAATAGTTGTAGCTTTAACTTCAGCTGCTGCTAACATCATCCCTACTGCTGGTAAAATAGAAAATACTTTTTTCATCTTTTCTTAATCTTAATTAAATTAGTAATGGTTTTTAAAGATATAATTTTAAAAAATTCTTATTCAATAGCTCAAAAACAACGATTAGAATACTTGTTTTATCCGTTTCAATGCTTTCAGCTAAATTAACGACTGCCAAATAACGAAAAAAATGTCATTTGATGAAATTTATACTGTTATTTTTTGAAACAGATTTAAGCAAAATTCGCAGTTAACTCCCCTTTTATTGCAGTTTCAAACTGCTTTTCAAACTCTTTTTCAGTTAAATTTTTAGATAGTAAATACATCATTTTTGTTACGGCCGCTTCAAAAGTGATATCTTTTCCAGAAACAAGACCTATTTCTTGCAAATGAGTACTTGTTTCATACTGCCCCATAATCACACTACCTCCTATACACTGAGTAACATTAACAACATAAACCCCTTTCTTCATTGCTCTAGCTAACAACTCAGAAAACCATGGCAATGTTGGTGCGTTTCCTGCTCCATAGGTTTCTAAAATAACACCTTTTATATTTGGAGTATTTAACACTGCTTGCACTACTGTTTTTGTTATCCCTGGGTACAATTTTAAAACTGCTATATCAGTACACATTTGCTTGTGCACATAAAAGCTAGCTTTATTAGCAGGCAGCAAGTTGTTTTTAAACACTTTTAAATGCACACCAGACTCTGCTAACTCAGGATAATTTAATGATATGAACGCCTCAAAATGCTCTGCATTTATTTTTGTAGTTCTATTAGCACGGTATAATTTATATTCAAAATACAAACAAACCTCTTGTATTTGGGGCACCCCATTTTCTTGTAAAGACGCTACTTGTATAGCTGTAATCAGGTTTTCTTTTGCATCGGTTCGCAAATCACCTATTGGCAATTGAGATCCTGTGAAAATTACTGGTTTTGACAAGTTTTCTAGCATAAAACTTAATGCTGAAGCTGTATACGACATTGTATCTGAACCATGCAACACCACAAATCCATCTGCCTTGTCATAATTTTCCTCAATAACTGCAGCTATTTGCAACCAGTATTCTGGGCTCATATTTGAGGAATCTATAGGGCAATCAAAAGAATGCGTTGTAATATTACACTCCAGCTGTTTTATTTCTGGTATCCTAATTAATAAGTTATCAAAATTAAATGCACGCAAACTATTAGTTTCAAAGTCTTTAACCATCCCAATGGTTCCTCCAGTATAAATTAATACTATGTTCGGCTTTTTAGTCATCTAGTTTCTCTTTATTTACCACTGGATTTGCATACATTGCTAAAAAATTTTTCACCGCAACTTTATCGTTTACATCAGCCCTACAAGCTACCCTACGTTCAAATTGTCGCTGTTCCTTAACCGTATATTCGTTACTGTATTTATTAGTTTCAAACAACATATCATACGCCAAATAATTAGTTGGCCACAATCGATATTCTTTATGTATACACTTATCAATTATTGATGCTAATTGTTGAAATTGCTTATTCACAGGTTCGTTAGAACTTGCAATTTCATCTAGTTCTATATCTAATACTTTTCCTGCCGCTATATGAATTCGTTTTTTCTGTCCTGTTAACCCCTTTAAAATTGTATCGAAATCTTCATTAGTTGATTTTATATACTCTTCCTCGTAATGTTTTGCCATTAGTTCTGGCATTTTAAGCATATCAGTAGGATCAAACTCATACGAAATTGCTACAGGCACAATTTTTATCTTTTTAAAATAATCGAAAATATTTCTATCTCCTTTACCTAACGCAATCATTTTTAACACTCCTTGCTGGGTAGCATCATTACCGTCCTTTGTTCTTCCTTCACGCTGGGCAATCCAAACAGATCTATTGTCGTGTAATAAATTTTCAGCAATATACTCCGACATTAGCTTAGAGCTTTTTAGCAGTTCTCTCGGCGACAAATTACGCTGTACTAAGAAGTTTCTATTCAACTTAGCCAACTCTAATAAGAAAGATTTTTGCACCAAATTATCGCCAATAGCTGATGCCGTCATAACCAAATCATTATCAAATAGAGAAATGTTTAGTAAACAGGTATCTAGTAAAATATCTCTATGATTAGAAACATACAAATACGCCGTATCCTTTTTTAACTCTTTAAACCCTGAAGTTGTTAATCCATGAGACGAGCGAGACAATACATTTTGAATACCCCTTGTTATAATTTTAGTTTGAAAATCACGAATTGAATTGCAATTCGTTAAGCGTTTTTGAATATACTCTTCACTTGCCTGTGGATAAATAAACTTCAGCATTGATTTTACCATTGGATGTGAACTAACCTTTTGTATGGCTTGGTTCACTTCACTATCATAATAAGGGCGTATGTGATCGAATTTTGACAAAATTTAGTTTGGTTTTAACTACAAATATATGAGATACTCCTTACACTCCAAATACAGCTTTTGAGTTTTGAGTTGTAATCTGAGCTATTTCGTTTTCTGACAACTTATATATTTCTGCTAAGCGCTTTACCACTTGAACCAAATAACTCGTTTCATTTCTCTTTCCGCGATACGGCGTTGGCGACAAGTATGGCGCATCCGTTTCTATAACAATGTGCTCTATAGGTATTTGATTTAAAAACTGGTCTATTTTCCCGTTTTTAAAAGTTACCACTCCTCCTATACCCAGTTTCATATTATACGAAATAGCTTTTTTAGCTTGCTCTATAGAGCCTGTAAAACAATGAAATATACCATATAATTCATCACTTTTTTCCTCTTCTAAAACTGCAAACACCTCATCAAAAGCGTCTCTACAATGAATAACTATTGGTAGTTGGTATTTTTTTGCCAATTGAATTTGTCTTCTAAAAGCATCTTCTTGTTGTGTTAACAATGTCTTATCCCAATATAAATCAATACCAATTTCCCCAACAGCAATAAACTTCCTTGCAGCCAACATTTCGGTTACATGTGCTAATTCTGTCTCATAATCTTCTTTTACATGAGTTGGATGCAACCCCATCATTAAAAAAACATTCTCTGGATATTCTTCTTTAAGCCTTAACATTGCAGCTGTATAGGTAGAATCAATTGCCGGAACAAACATACGTTTCACATTATTTTCAAATGCGCGTTGCATCATTGCAGCTCTATCATCATCAAATGCTTCGCTATATAAATGTGTATGTGTATCAGTTAAAACCATGAAGTAAGCATATTATTAATTACTTTTGCAAAAATATTTAATTATGTCGTTACCCAACTATCTTTCTAAAAAAGGTTATAAAAAAAAGCGTTTAAAACTAACCAAAACCAATCATTTTAAAGTTAGCGCAACCATAAATGGTGTAAAAGGAAAATTTATTGTTGACACTGGGGCGTCTAACACCTGCATTGACAGCTCGTTGGCCGAGCATTTTAATTTAAACTCGGAAGAAAGTGATACCAAAGCCGCTGGTGCTGGAGCAACCGACATGAATACACAGCTAGCAAAAGACAATAGCTTAAAAATAGGTAAATGGAAGTCGAAAAAAAATCACATTATTTTATTTGACCTTTCACATGTAAATCAAGCCTTGACTAACCACAACTCTAAACCTGTTCATGGAATAATTGGCGCCGACATCTTAAAAAAAGGAAAAGCAATTATTGATTATAAAAACAACTTTTTATACCTTAAACAATAAAAAAAGGCTTTGAATATTATTCAAAGCCTTCCTGTTTTTTTTAGCTAACTACTAAGCTACATTTACCACTTCTTCAATTTGTGGCGCGTGCTTTTTTATAGTCATTTCAACCCCTGATTTTAAGGTCATCTGATTAATATTGCACGAAGTACATGCTCCTTCAAACCGTATCGTTACTTTTTTTCCATCGTCAATTGACACTAAAGAAATATCTCCACCGTCTGATTTTAAAAACGGTCTAATCTCTTCTAAAGCTGCCTCTACATTTATTTGTAATTCTTCTGAAGTCATAGGTTTATTTTTTTACTGATGAACATCCTGCCATTGTTGTTATTTTAATTGCTTCTGTTGCAGGCAAATTCTCATTTCTTTTAATTACTTGAGTTACAATATTACGAGTAATATCTGTAACTATTTCTTCCACTACTGTTCCTTCTTGCATTCCTGCAGGGCGACCAATATCTCCCGCTTCGCGTATACTTTGCACTATTGGCAGCTCTCCTAAGAAAGGCACCTTTAAATCATTTGCTAAATTTTTAGCTCCATTTTCACCAAAAATATAATACTTGTTTTCTGGTAATTCCGCTGGCGTAAAATACGCCATATTCTCTACAATTCCTAAAACAGGCACATTAATACTTTCTTGCTGAAACATCGCCACTCCTTTTTTAGCATCTGCTAACGCAACATTCTGCGGTGTGCTTACTACTACTGCTCCAGTAATAGGTAAGGCTTGCATTATTGACAAATGAATATCTCCTGTTCCTGGAGGTAAATCTAATAACAAGAAATCTAACTCACCCCAAGCAGCATCGAAAATTAACTGATTTAACGCTTTTGAAGCCATTGGTCCTCGCCATATAACAGCTTGATCTGGTTTAGTAAAAAAACCAATTGATAATATTTTTACGCCGTAGTTTTCTATCGGTTTCATTTTAGATTTTCCATCGATAGTTTCCGCTAGTGGTCTTGCTGATTCTACATCAAACATCATTGGTATTGACGGCCCATAAACATCGGCATCTAACACACCTACTTTAAACCCCATTTTTGATAAACTTACAGCAACATTAGCTGTTACGGTAGATTTACCAACTCCTCCTTTACCCGAAGAAATAGCTATAATATTTTTTATTCCTGGTAATTGCTTTCCTTTAATTTCTGTTTTTTCAGGCGCAATTACTTTTACATTTACTTTTACTTTAGCTTGTTCAGAAATATTTTTTTTGATACAATTTATAATTTCTGCTTCTACTTTTTTTCTGGCCTGCATAGCTGGATTAGCAATGGTAATTTCTATTACAACCTCATCTCCAAAAGTTAATACGTTTTTTACCGCTCCGCTTTCAACCATATTAGCTCCTTCTCCAGGAACAGTAATTTGTTCTAACGCTTTTAAAACTTCTTTTCTAGCAATTTTCATTATGAATCTATTTGATATTTTGCGCAAAGATACGGCTCCCTTTGTAATTTACCATACTCTGCTTAATTCTATTATAAGAACATGTTTTTTAATTATTTTAAGCTTTCTAAAGGATCCCAAAAATACTTTGCAAAGTTTTGAATTTGATTATCAACAACTTTTACCCCTTCATTTTCTAACAACTGTTGCATTAAGTTAACCCCTTCAAAATGATGCTTTCCTGTTAACAATCCTTTTTTATTTACTACACGATGTGCAGGTACATTAGCCGCTCCTGAAGCATTCATTGCCCAACCTACCATTCTAGCTCCTTTCGCCATTCCTAAATACGCAGCAATTGCGCCGTAGGATGTTACTTTTCCTTCCGGTATTTGTCGTGCAACCTCATAAACTCTCTCAAAAAAACTATCTTCCTTCAACATACTATTACATGTTTAGTTTTATAATGGAGAATATTGCTAGTAACAATGTTAACAAGCTAAGCGCATAATTTGTATTTCTACTAAAATTATCACTCCTATTAGATTTTTTAAATAACAGAATATATGTGCTAATTGCAGTAAAACTACCTACCACTATAGCTACAATGAATACAACTACATCTGAGGTTGAAAAACTAAAGTTCCCTGAGGTTGTTAGGGTTGTACACACAAAACTGTAAAAGGGAATTGGAAATACATTTAACACCGAAAAAATAATTCCTTTTAGAAACAGGTTTCTTTTCTTATTTAATTCTATTTTTTTAGGGGTAACTTTCGCTTTTGCAGCAAAGAAAAAATAAATAGCTAAACAAAAGAAAATTAATATTCCTACCTCTTGAATTATTGACAGCTCATCTTCCGATAAGTTTAAAAACTCCGCTATAAGCACTGCAATACCTGCTTGAGCTGCTATTACCAAACAGGCGCCTAAGGTAAAAATTAATGCCCTTTTCCTTCCTTGTTCAACACTTATTTTTGCTGCGTTTATGTTTAAAATTCCTGGAGGAATCACCCCGAAGAACGACCATAAAAAACAATATAAAAACAGTACTGATAAATGCATTTACTTTATTTTAAACCTAATATAGGTTATGGCTTTGTCTATTTCGAGATATTGTTTTTCATAAAAGGTTTGAATAGTAGTTACCTCTTTAGGTGCACCTTCATTTTTATACACATTATGGTTAGCATATTCAATTTCATGCCCTTCTCCATGTAGTAACCCTAAGGTATAGCCGTGCATAAACTCACTATCTGTTTTTAAATGCACTACTCCAGTATCATTTAAAACCGTTTTATACTTCTGTAAAAAAGCTGTATTGGTTAAACGGTGTTTGGTACGTTTGTATTTTATTTGTGGATCCGGAAAAGTTATCCAAATCTCACTCACTTCATTTTCTGCAAAAACAGAAGTAATCAGTTCTATTTGTGTACGTACAAAAGCTACATTAGTCATATTGTTTTCTAATGCAGTTTTTGCCCCACGCCAAAATCGGGCACCTTTAATATCAATTCCTATAAAATTTTTGTTTGGATATTTTTCTCCTAAATTTACAGAGTACTCCCCTTTACCACACCCCAACTCAAGCACTATAGGATTATCATTTTTAAAAAAATCAGTATTCCATTTTCCTTTCAATTTAAATTCATCTTTCGCCAACTCTTCTCTTGTTGGTTGAAAAACATTTGAAAAAGTAGCGTTTTCATTAAATCGCTTTAATTTATTTTTACTTCCCACTGATCTATAATTTTTGGTAAAAATAAAAAATTAATGTGGCAAATAATGTAACTTGCTTTATTATATCATGACAAAATATAAAAACATACTTGTTGCGCCGTTAAATTGGGGTTTGGGGCATGCCACAAGATGTATCCCTATTATAAAAGCACTTCAAAAAAATGGTTATACTCCAATTATTGCCTCTGACGGTGCTGCCTTAGAGTTACTCAAAAAAGAATTCCCTTTGTTAGAGTTTATTTTGCTTCCTTCCTACAATATTACATATGCTAAAAACGGACGCTTTTTTAAATGGAAATTATTTATAAATACACCCAAAATTTTATCTGCAGTAGTACAAGAAAAAAAACAAATAGCCGATATCATAAAACAAAAAAACATTTCCGGAATTATTTCTGATAACCGATTAGGAGTTCGCCACAGCAAGATTCCTTCTGTATACCTAACACATCAAGTAAATGTATTAAGCGGAAACAGCTCATGGCTTACAAGTAAACTGCACCAACATATTATCAAGCAATTTAATGAATGTTGGGTGCCAGATATTAATGAAAACAGTAATTATTCTGGCGAATTAGGACATGTGACACTTCCTAAAATAAAAACGAAACTCATTGGTTTGTTGAGTAGATTTAATAAAACTAACACTCCTATCAAGCACGATTACTTAGTTCTACTCTCTGGTCCAGAACCACAACGAAGTTTACTAGAAACAAAACTTAAAGAAGAGTTTATACACTCTAATAAAAAAATAGTTTTTGTGAGTGGCGTTATAGAAAACAAACAGAAAACATATTCTAAAAACAACTGTACTTATTATAATTTTATGACAAGTACTCAGCTTGAAAAAACCATTAATGAAAGTGCCGTAATTATCTCACGATCAGGTTACACTACTATTATGGATTTAGCACATTTAGGAAAAAAAGCTTTTTTTATTCCAACACCAGGACAATTTGAACAGCTGTATTTGGCTAAGCGAATGGACAAGCTAAACTACGCTCCTTTTTGCTTTCAAAAAGATTTTTCAATTGACAAACTAGAACAGGCATCAACTTATAACGGTTTTCCGAATAACAATGCAACTGTTGAATTTAATGAGTTATTTACTATTTTTTGCGAGTAGCACTATCTTTAACTACATCAAGTGTAAACGAAAATTCTGAACCTACTCCATAATCACTCTCTACATATATTTTTTGGTTGTGCGCTTCTATGATATGCTTCACTATTGAAAGCCCTAAACCAGAACCTCCTTCATCTCTTGAACCTGTTTTACTCACTCGATAAAAACGCTCAAACAACCTTGGTAAATGATGTGCTTCTATACCTTTTCCATTATCGGTTACACGAACAATAACTTTATCATTATTCAAAGACTCTACACTTATTTCAGTTGTTCCATTTTCTTGACCATACTTTATAGAGTTAACTATTAAGTTGGTTAATACTTGTCTTATTTTCTCCTTGTCGGCCTTAACTTGAATAGGGGAGCTATAAGGTTTATCAAAAACCAAGTTTATTTTTTTTTCTTGAGCTTTAATTTCAAACAAGTCAAAAACATCTTTTATCATTGTAATTACATCAAACTTTTCTTTGATTAAGTTTAGATTTCCTGTTTCAAGATTAGTTATTAAATCTAAATCATCAACAATATAAATAAGTCGTTCCACTCCCTTACTTGCTCTATCAAGGTATTTATCGCGCACGTTTTTATCTTTAACCGCACCATCTATTAATGTTAAAATATAGCTTTGAACCGTAAACAAAGGGGTTTTTAATTCATGAGCTATATTACCCATAAACTCTTTCCTGTATTCATCTCTAATTTGAAGCGTTTCTATTTTTAACTTGTTTTGTCTCGCAAATTTTTTCACATCGCTAGTAAGCGTTCTAATATCAGTAGTAACAGCTTCTTGGTGTAGTTTAGTTTTTTCTAACAACGAAACCTCTTCGTATGTTTTCTTTATTAACTTATATATAAATTTTTCTGCACGATATTGAATAACAAGAAAGGAAATTATAAAAAGTCCGCTTATAAAAAGTAGTGTTTTTAAAATACCTATATTTTCAATAATAGGAATAACAATAACCGCTGAAAGAGCCGTAATTAATACTGAAGTATATAAAGCAAACTTGTATGTTTTTTTAATTTTTATCATTAGCTAACCACAAACTTGTAGCCTACACCTTTTACTGTTTTAAATGATTTATCGCCAACTTTTTCACGTAACTTTCTAATATGAACATCAATAGTCCTTCCACCTACAACCACTTCATTTCCCCAAACCGCATTTAATATTTCATCACGAGTAAACACCCTTCCTGGCTTGGAGGCTAATAATGACAATAGCTCAAACTCTTTTCGTGGTAACGCAAGTTCTTCCCCTTCTTTAATTACTTTATACTCATCCCTATTAATTACCAAATCACCTAAATTAATGGTTGCACTATCACTTTTATCTACCGTAACTCTACGCAATAAACTTTTCACTTTACCTAACAATACTTTTGGCTTAACAGGTTTAGTTATATAGTCGTCAGCTCCAGCATCAAAACCTGCTAACTGAGAATAATCTTCACTTCTTGCAGTTAAAAAAGTTATAATAGTATTTGACAATTCTGGCAGTTTCCTAATCTGTTCACAAGCTTCTATCCCATCCATTTCAGGCATCATCACATCAAGAATAATCAAATCTGGCAGTTCTTTTTTAGCTACCTCCACAGCCTCTAATCCGTTTGCAGCAGTATATACATGATAGCCCCCAGCAGACAAATTGTATCCGATAATTTCTAAAATATCTGGCTCATCATCTACTAACAAAATCTTAACTCCGTCTGTACTCATAAGTAATATTTGTTTTTTTCTATATGCCAAAGGTAGCACATTCAATAAATTTATAAAACCAAAGTAATCATGATAACACTCTAGTAACATGATTAACTTTATGATAACATCAAATTACCTTGCAATGTTATTTTAACGTTAAAAATAGTCAATCAACCTTGATTTTAAATTAAAACAATTAATTTTTTGTACTTTTGTAGCTCATGTTTTACTAACTAAAAATAATACAATTATTATGAGAAAAATCTACTTTTTATTAGTTGCATTTATTGTAACATCATTGTCTTACGGGCAAAACCTTGCTGCAAATGGAGGTTTTGAAAACTGGACTGGTGGAGTTCCTGACTCTTGGCCTGTTGTTGACTTTAACACAACTGACTTAACTCAGGATATGACAACCACTACCGAAGGTACTAGTTCTGCAAGTGTTAACTTGATGACTCAATCTCAAGCTAGTACTGACATTAGACAAACAATCGCCTTAACAGGAGGAGCAACCTATACAGTAAGTTTAGATGTTTATGCTACAGATAACCAGGCAAGAGCTAGACTATTTGGACCTGGATTTGCACCTTCTCAATATTCAGATGAAACTTTACTAAACCAATGGCAAACATTAACATTTGACTATACTCCAGCAGCTACTGGTGATGCAGAGTTTGGTATTAGATTTTATGATATTGCTGCAAACTGGCTAGGAACAGGTTCTCAATTTTACATTGACAACTTTCAAGTTATAGAACAGGTAGCACCATCAATAGCTATTACATCACCAGCTGATGGTTCAACAGGAACTTCTACAGATGTTACAATTTCTTTAGTAGTTAACAACTTTGTTGTTGATGCTGTTAATGATGGTAACGGAGGTCACATTCATTACACTGTTGATGGTGGTGCCCCAGTAATGAAATATGATACAAATGATATTTTACTTACTGGTTTAGCATTAGGACCTCATACAGTAGTTGCTACACTAGTTGACGACACACATAACCCAATTGCTGGACCAGTAGATGCTACAGTAAACTTTACGATTGCAGGAGTAACACAAGTTAATGACATTGCAACCTTAAGAGCAGGTACTATAAATGATTATTACGAATTAACTAGTGAAGCATTTTTAACATACCAACAAGCATTCAGAAATCAAAAATTTATTGAAGATGCAACCGCAGCAATCTTAATTGATGATACTGCTGGAAACATTACAACCATGTACAATAGAGGTGATGGTATTACTGGTATTACTGGACAGTTAACCACTTTTGGAGGAATGATGCAATTCACACCTTCTGAAGATCCAGGAGCTGCAAGTTCGACTGGTGGAGGAATTACGCCACAAATGGTAACATTAGCAGACTTAACTGCTGCACCTGAAAACTACGAATCTGAATTAGTAAGTGTAACTGCTGTTGATATGGATAACACTATTCCTAATTTTGCAGGAGGTTCTGAACATCAAATGACTCAAGGAGTTGACAACTTTATGTTCCGTTCAACTTTCTTTGCCGCTGATTATGCTGCTGACGGTGCTGAAGTTCCAACAACTACAACTAACATAGTTGGTATTGTAAACGAACGTACAGGAAGCTTATATTACCTTACAGCAAGAGACGCTGCTGATTTTAGTGTTGCATTATCTGTTGCCGATAACGTGATTGAAGGATTTAAAATTTTCCCTAACCCAGCTAATTCTGGAGTTATTAATATTACAACAGCTAACAATAGTCCTAAACAAGTTGAAATTTTTGACATGTTAGGTAAAAAAGTTTTAGCAACAAAAACAACAAACAACAATGTAAACATAGCCTCATTACACGCAGGAATTTATATTGTTAAGGTTACCGAAAATAACGTTTCAGCTACAAAACGCTTAATCGTTAAATAAGCATTAACCTAATCTTTTATAAAAAGCGCTCTATTAATTAGAGCGCTTTTTTTTATTTTTATACAATGCAAAAGTACCTCCTACATCTCTTACTATTATTTTATGCTAATTCCTTTGCTCAAAATACGGTATTGGCCGACTCCTTTTTTGATGATGGCGAATACCAAAAAGCACTTGTTGAATACGAACTTGCTATAGCTAAACAACCACACAGAGCCGATTTATTTATTAAAAAAATAAAATGCCATCAAGAGCTTTCACAATACTCAATTGCAGAAAAAGCACTCATAAAAAAATTAAACAGTAAAACCAGCCAACCACAACTTTATGTTGAGTTAGGTTATAATTACGCACTACAGAAAGATACTATAAACGCTAAAATTGCATATAATAAAGCCATACTCACGATAGACAAAAACCCTCATTACGCAAGGATTATAGGTCCTTATTTTGAAAAATACAACTTACTTTCCGAAGCCGAAGAAACTTATAACAAAGCCAAGGCAATAAACCCATTAATAAATGTCGATTTTCAACTAGCTAACGTTTATGGGCAACAGAACCGAATTGAGAAAATGTTTAGCAGTTACTTATCTTTAATAAAGAAAAACAAAACCATTGTAGCAACCGTTCAAAATCTTATCAGCAGATTTTTAACCGATGATGCACAAAATGAAAATAACATACTTTTAAAAAGGGCTTTATTAAAAAAACTACAAAACTCTCCAAATATATTCTGGAACGAACAATTAAGTTGGCTGTTTGTTCACCAAAATGAATACGACAAGGCTTTCCGTCAAGAAAAAGCTATTTTTAAAAGAGAAGGTCAAACCCTAGATCGGATTTTTGACCTTGGCCTACTTGCCATGAATGCGAATGATTTTGAAACAGCTCAAGAAATATTTGAGTTTATAAAAACACAAGCTCTTGAAAAAAACACCCATATAAAAGTAGTATCCTATTTACTAAACATACAAGAAAAATCAAGTCCTAAAAAAAATCACAATGCCATTGCCCTTGAGTATCAAAAAACACTGGATAGTTTTGGCATCAACAACAACACAATAAGCATTCAGCTTGCTTACGCTAATTTTTTAGCATTTAAGCAGCATAAAATACAAGAGGCAATAACGTTTTTAAAAGCTAACGAAAACCAATCATTATCAAAATTCAATAAGGCAAATTACCAAATGAAATTAGCCGATATTCTTGTAGCAGATAGTAAATTCAATCAAGCTCTCATTAACTATTCAAAAATACAACGACATTTAAAAAACAATGTTTTGGCTCAAGAAGCTGGTTTTAAAATTGCTAAAACAAGTTACTATAAAGGCGATTTTGAATGGGCTATTCAACAACTTAACGTACTTAAAACAGCTACCTCAAAGCTAATAGCTAATGACGCACTAGAATTACACTTACTTATAAACGACCACATTCTTGAAGATACTTTACATGTGGCATTAAAAAAATACGCAAAAGCCGATTTACTCGCCTTTCAAAATAAAACAGAACAAGCAACTGAACTGCTTACTGATATACTTGATAATCACCCTGTAAACAAAATAGTTGATGATGCGCTTTTTTTACAAGGAAAACTGTATGAACAACAGCAAAAGTATACTCATGCAATTAAAAACTATCAGCGGATTATTACTTATATGGAAGAAAGTATTTTTGTTGACGACGCCTTGTTTAAACTTGCTAATATTCACCTAAATATACTAAACAACAAAGTTAAAGCTTCTGAATATTACGAAACTATCTTGTTTAATCATGCGGATAGTATTCATTTTATTGAAGCACAAAAAATGTATAGAAAACTACGAGGAGATCTTTTAGACAATAGTTAGAAGTTGTTTTGCTTTAAAAAAGCGTATTTTTGCTAAAATTTCATACACATGATTATATACAACGTTACTATAAATGTTGAAGATAGCATTCATGATCAATGGTTATCATGGATTAAACCTCATATTAAAGAAGTACTTAACACTGGCAACTTTATTTCTGCAAAAATGACTAAAGTTATAGTACAAGAAGAAATGGACGGCACCAACTACTCCATTCAATACACCGCCAAAAGTAAAGCATATTTAAACAATTATTATAACAACCATGCGGCCGAGCTACAAAAAGAAGGGATGGCTCTATTTGGCAACAAGATGCTCGCATTTAGAACTGAATTAGAAATAATAGAAGAATTTCATGCATAAACAATACAACGCCACATATTTATACCTGATTAAAGCTACAATGTTATTTGCTGCTGTAATAGCTGCTTTTTTAGCGTTTAATTTTTTATTAATGATGCTACAAGCTATAATACCAACGTGGTTGTTTTATATAATCAACGGTATATTTGTTATATTTCTTTTATTGTTTTTATTCATGCAGCTTACAGGAAAAAAACCAGGGTTTAGTTTTAATGAAACTGGATTTACCTACAAACGTAAACATATAAACTATACTGATATCAAGAGCTTTATTCCTGCACAAGGAGGAAGTGAACCCGAAATAGTTTTTCGCGATGGATCCACCTACGTTATTGAACTTTCGTGGTTTGTAAAAAAAGATCGTCAAGAAATTGAACACATTATTGCATCAAACATTAAGTAATGGATAAAGTACGCGCAAAAAAACATTTAGGTCAGCACTTTTTAAAAGACGAAAGTATTGCTAAAAAAATAGCAGATACATTATCCTTAAACAACTACAATAAAGTACTTGAAATTGGCCCAGGTATGGGAGTGCTTACAAAGTACTTATTAGATAAAAAAACAGAAACCTATGTAGTTGAAATTGATACAGAATCTGTTGAATATCTTAAGGCTCATTACCTTAAACTCTCAAACAGAATTATTGAAAAAGATTTTTTGAAGTACAATTTAAACGAGGTGTTTCAGCAAGAGCCCTTTGCTATTATTGGTAATTTCCCCTATAATATTTCCACTCAAATTGTATTTAAAACTTTAGACATGCGAGATCAAATTCCGGAATTTTCAGGAATGTTTCAAAAAGAAGTAGCCGAACGCATATGTGCTACCCACGGAAACAAAACCTATGGAATTTTATCTGTATTAACACAAGCCTTTTATAGCGCCGAATATTTATTTACCGTACCACCAAGTGTTTTTAACCCGCCTCCAAAAGTAGATTCAGGAGTAATGCGTTTAACCAGAAAAGAAAACTACACCTTACCTTGCAATGAAAAATTATTTTTTAGAGTAGTAAAAACCAGTTTTCAACAACGAAGAAAAACACTTAGAAACAGCTTAAAAAGCTTCGACTTAGCAGACACCGTAAAACAACAAGACATTTTTAACAAAAGACCTGAACAATTAAGCGTAAATGAATTTATTGAACTAACTTGTTTAATCGAAAAAACAACTAGCAACTAGTTTTAATAACTAATATAAAAAAGTACCTTTACCATATGCAATTTCAGATAGATCAACCCTTAATAAGCCAAATAATAACTCACATTGTTGAAAACAACAATACTGAGCTTAAAAGTTTATTGAGTGAATTACACCATGCTGATGTTGCAGAGATATTAGAAGAACTTAATTTTGATCATGCAGTTTATTTAATTAAACTACTAGATAGTCAGCAAACTTCTGAAATTATTGCCGAGCTTGATATCGACACAAGAGCCAAGGTACTAAACTCCTTATCCAGTAAAGAAATTGCTGAAAAAATTGATGAACTTGAAACCGATGATGCTGCTGATATTATTTCGGAATTAGAAACCGAAAAAAAAGAAGAAGTAATTGCACAAATTGACGATGTAGAACACGCTAAAGACATTGTTGATCTTTTACGTTATGACGAAGATACTGCTGGAGGATTAATGCGTAAAGAATTAATTGCAGTTATTGACACATGGACTGTTCTACGGTGTGTAAAGGAAATGCGTAAGCAGGCAGAAGATTTCGAAAAAGTACATACTATTTATGTAGTTGATGAAGATGACATTTTAAAAGGACGTCTATCTTTAAAGAGTTTACTTACTACTTCTACAAAAACTCCTATTAAAGATGTCTACGACCCAAAAGTTACTTTTGTTAAAGCGGAAGAAGATGACCAAGAGGTAGCACATATTATGCAAAAGTATGATCTAGTTGTTTTACCTGTTGTTGATGAAATGGGTAGATTAGTTGGGCAAATTACCATTGATGATATTGTAGATGTAATAAGAGAAGAAGCTGATAAAGATTACCAATTAGCAGCAGGTTTAACACAAGATGTTGAAGCAAGCGACACTATTTATCAACTCACTAAAGCCCGCTTACCTTGGCTAATTTTAGGATTGTTTGGAGGTATCGGTGCTGCTGCTATCATGGGAGGATTTGAAGAGATTATTAAAAGTCACGCTATTTTGTTTTTCTTCACTCCTTTAATTGCCGCTATGGCAGGTAATGTAGGTGTACAATCGAGTGCAATTATTGTGCAAGGACTTGCAAATAATGATGTGAAAGGTAGTATAGCAAACAGGCTATGGAAAGAATTACTTTTGGCTATTGTTAATGGTATTATCTTATCTATCTTATTGTTTATTTATACTTTCGCTACAAAAGGAGATTTTAACACCTCATTAGCGATATCCATTTCACTATTTAGTGTAATAATTGTTGCAGGTTTAATAGGCACATTTATTCCTTTGTTTTTAGATAAAAGAGGCATTGACCCAGCTATTGCTACAGGACCTTTTATAACTACCAGCAACGACATATTTGGTATTTTAATTTACTTTTTAATTGCAAAACTTATTTTAGGGTTTTAAAAAAGGGTCATTACAAAACTGTAATAACCCTTTAACCTAAAACCAACTTAAAACTTAACATATTTAAAAACAAATATGAGCGCTTTATACCTATATAACAGCTAGTTAAAGATTTACCCTACCATTAAGTAATTGTTTTTTGGTATTTTTCAAAAATATCGCATAGTTTTATACGTTTATAAACTTAACTTTTTGTTCTGTACAATATGCCTAAAAAGGATAACAGCAAACCATGCATGTGTAATGAAAAAGTATTTCAAACTTTTTTTAACAATCATGGTACCTTGCTGAGAAACTTTCTGTATTATAAATTCGGAAGCCTTACTGAAGTAGAAGATATTGTTCAAGACGCCTTTATTAAACTTTGGAACAACTGTAAAAAAGTAACTCCAGAAACTGCAAAAAGCTACCTGTTTACCATAGCTATCAATCAAAGTAAAAGTGTTTTAAGGCATAATAGTGTTAAACTAAAGCACCAAAAAGAAGTTAAGCACATTAACAACACTACAACAAACCAATCACCAGAATTTATTTTAGAAGAAAAAGAATTTCAAACTAAATTAGAAAACGCTATTTCTTCTTTACCCGAAAGACAACGCGAGGTGTTTTTGCTCAATAGAATTGAAAAGAAAACATATAATGAAATTGCAGAATTATCAGGGGTTTCTGTAAAAGCAATTGAAAAATTAATGCATAAAGCATTATTAAAATTAAGAACAGAAATTACAAACATCCCGTAGCAAGGTAGGGTATTTAACAACTATAGCGTTATAGTATTGATAATGAAGAAAAAATGACAGATTTTAAAGACGACATATTTCTATCTAGATGGTTAAATGATGAGCTTACAGCTGAAGAATTAAAACGCTTTGAAGCTTCTGAAGACTATACCTTATACTGCAAAATTATTGAAGGGACTGAAAAACTTCAAGCCCCAACATATAATTTAGAGAATGCTTTTGCCTCTCTTAAAAAAGCAAGAGAAGCTTCTAAAACCAGAGAAATCCGATTAAAAAAATGGACTCGTGTTAGCGTAGCCGCTTCAGTAATTCTATTTTTAGGATTCTTTGCTTATTTTAACTTATTTAGTACAACTACATACTCAAGCAACTACGGCGAGCAACTTGCTTTCCACTTACCAGATGGCTCAAAAGTTATTTTAAACTCAAAGTCTACCGCCACCTTTAGCAAATATAACTGGGAGAATGATAGAAATATTACATTAAACGGTGAAGCCTTTTTTGATGTAGAAAAAGGAAATACTTTTACCGTAAACACCTCTCAAGGAAACGTTACTGTATTAGGTACTGAGTTTAATGTAAATGCATTAGATGGTTTTTTTAACGTTACTTGCTATGAAGGAAAAGTTAAAGTTGATGATTTTAAAAACACTAAAACAACATACTTAACACCATCATTAAATTACACAAACACACAAACTACTAAACCTAAAGTTATAAACATTAATAATAGTGTACCTGAATGGTTAGAAAAACGTTCTGTTTTTAGAAGTATTCCTATTAAATATGTGTTTGATGCATTGGAAAAGCAATACCAATTACATTTTGAATACAAATTTTTTAACGATACTGTATTATTTACAGGTTCTTTTCCTAATAATAATAAGCATATTGCATTAGAAACCGTTTTAAAGTCAGTAAATTTGAAATATACAATTCAAGGGAATCGTATTATTTTAGAAGACTAGATAAAACACGTCATGAAGCAATTCCTAGTTTGGTGTTTCGCTTTATTATATAGTATCCCTCTATTTGCACAAAAACAAACCGTATTTGAGCAAGTAGAGTTACGTGTTGTTATACCTGAAATAGAAGAATTTTACCAGACAAATTTTTCCTATACTAATCAACTTATTCATAATAAAAAAGTATCAATATTACTTGATGAGATTATCCCTATTGAATCACTCCTCTTATCATTGTCCTCACAAACTGATTTAAAATTTGAACAAATTAGCGATAAAAACATTGTCATTTCTCCATTCACATCAATAGATTTGATTACCGTTTGTGGTCAATTACAATGTAATAATAAAACTATAGCTAATGCTATAATCAATGTAAATAATAAAATTTATTTCAGTGATGAACAAGGTCATTTTAAAATTACAGATGTTCCTCATAATGCCAACATAAATATAAGTTCTTTTGGAATAAAAAACACTACTTTAATAGCCTCAGAACACACCTTTCCTAACTGTATTACTATTAACCTTATTGAAAAATTAGAAAAATTAGACCAAATAATTATTGATGAATACATTGCTAGTGGTATCTCAAAAAACGTAAAACAAACCACCATCAACACCCAGAAAGTAAAATTATTACCTGGATTAATTGAACCTGATATACTGGAAAGCATTCATCAAATACCAGGCGTTAGCAACCTAAATGAAACAGTTAACAGCATACATGTGAGGGGCGGAAAAGCTGATGAAAACCTAGTGTTGTGGAACAATATAAAAACTTATGGAAGTTCACATATGTTTGGTGCAATATCTGCCTTCAACCCATATATTACAAATAAAGTTCATTTTATAAACAAAGGAACAAACCCTAAATACGGAGAACGTATATCAAGTGTTATTGCAATTAATTCAAACTACAAACCTACTAATAAAATTAGCGGAGGAGCAGGGTTTAATATGTTACATGCTGACGCTTTTGTTAACACCCCTCTTTTAAAAGACAAACTATCAATTCAAGTTTCAGGAAGAAGATCTTATGCTGATGCTCTTGAAACTTTTACCTATAAAAATTATGCCGCCAATATATTTCAAAACACAAAAATTTACGGTAATAACTCAGCATTCAGTCAATCAAAAAATATTTTTTGGTTCTATGATTACACCTTAAATGCAGCATGGAAAGCAGGCAATAAAAACCTTTTTAAAATAAACCATATTTATTCAAAAGATTATCTGAATTTCTCAGCTTTTAACAATGATAAAAGTAATTTATACGCCGATGTTCTTAATACAAAAAACAACGGGACTAATTTTGTTTGGGAAAAAGAATGGTCTCCTAAAGTAAGCCATCAAACAGATGTTTATTTTTCAGAATATCAACTTGATTATCAATATACAGATCAGTCAAACATAGGTGTTTTTAAAAATGCTAAAGAAAACCACATTAAAGATTATGGCTTAAACTTTAACCTAAGGTATGATTTAGAAGAATACAAACAGTTTAACTTAGGTTACCAGTTTTCAAATAAAAACATTAAATACTCATTTAACAATAGCAGTCCTACTGAAGAAAAAAACCTAGCTTCTGCAAACAACACAACAAACTCTAATAGTTTGTATACTGAATATCAAATTAATAAACCTAAAGATTTTTTATACACTTTAGGGTTTCGCGCCAACACCTATAATAATTTTAAAAGAATACATCTAGAACCTAGAGCGGTAGTGCAAAAATACGTCATTCCGGAATTTAGTATTAACGCTTCCGTAGAATATAAAAGTCAATATGTGAACCAAGTACAAGAGTCAGTATTTAACAACCTCTCTTTAGAAAATTATATTTGGGCCTTATCAGACACTAATAATTTTCCTGTACTTACAAGTTACCAGTATACTATTGGTGTAAACTATAGTAAAAACAAATGGATTGTTGATTTTGAAGCCTACTTTAAAAAAACTAATAATATTAACTCCTTAAACTTTGATTTTACCAATCAAAATTTACACGAATATCATATTGGAAGCTCAAGTATACAAGGTGTAGACTTGTTTTTAAAAAAGCAATTAAAAAACTATAACACATGGTTGTCTTACAGTTTTAATAGTGCTAATTATCGCTTTCCAGAACTTAATAACGGAAAACCTTTCCCAAGTAATGTTAACATAAACCACACCATTAAATGGTCTCATTTTTACCAATGGAAAAACTTCAACTTTACTTTAGGATGGCTCTGGCATAACGGAAAACCTTATACAAAAATTAATAGCACAATAAATACCGATAATACCACAAGTTACTCTTATACACAATTAAATAATGAAAACTTACACGTATATCACCGACTTGATTTTTCTGCAGTATATGATTTTAGACCTCATAAGAACAAGTATATTAAATACCGTTTAGGACTTTCTGTGTTAAATTTATATAACAGAAAAAACACCATTAATAAAGAGCTTCGATTTTCAAACACTGCTCCAGAGGAACTACATATAAACGATGTGAGAGGTACTAAAATATCTCCTAATTTAGTATTACGCGTTTTTTGGTAAGCTTTAACTGTTATTACTTAACTAACAAAAAAAAGCATCCCGATGAGTCACAATGACATTTTGGGAAGCTTTCCATCGGTTTACTACTAAACCATTGACAAACACTTGGTTTGCCAAAACAACACAACTAATTTTTAGCGCAGAAAAAAGCCCCAACTTCTTGGAGCTTTCTCTTACTATTTTGCGGTCTGGACGGGATTCGAACCCGCGACCCCATGCGTGACAGGCATGTATTCTAACCAGCTGAACTACCAGACCGTTTGCATATAGCGAGTGCAAATATAGAATAGATTTCAAATTCTACAAAGAAAAAAACACTTTTAAACTACCTATAATTTTAAAACTATAAAACGAAACTGATTTAAATAAAAAAAAGCATCCCGATGAGTCACAATGACATTTTGGGAAGCTTTCCATCGGTTTACTACTAAACCATTGACAAACACAACATTTGTCAAAACAACACAACTAATTTTTAGCGCAGAAAAAAGCTCCAACTTCTTGGAGCTTTCTCTTACTATTTTGCGGTCTGGACGGGATTCGAACCCGCGACCCCATGCGTGACAGGCATGTATTCTAACCAGCTGAACTACCAGACCGTTTGCATATAGCGAGTGCAAATATAGAACAGTTTTTAAATACCACAAAGAAAAAAATACTTTTTTTTAATTCAAATCGGATGATATTAACCAAATTGCTGTTTTTCAACTAAATACGTGTTGATTATTTTTTCAAAACCAGACTCTGTATTTACAGGAACGTACTTGATTTTATATTTAGCACACTCCATTTGTATTTCATTTATAAATGTAGTTATCTTTTTCTTGTACAGTTCCTTTATATTATCTGCATATAAGTCAATTTTTTCATTGGTTTCTACATCAATAAAGCTTTTGGGTGCTGCATCAAAATTAAAAGACACCTCTGTGTTATAGTCTAGCGTATGAAACAACACAACTTCATGTTTATTGTACTTTATATGCCGTAAGGCCTCAAAAAGCTCTTCCTTATTAGCACTATATTGAAACATATCAGTAAAAAAGAAAACTACTGATCTTTTATGCAGCTTTTCTGCTATTTGATGAATAATTTTCACTGTATTAGTATCTTCTTGTTTTGGTTTAGAATATACTATTGATTCTAATTGATTATATATTAAATTAAAATGACGCTCACTTCCTTTTTCATTGGTATAAAAATCATACGTAGCACCATAAATACTTAAACCAACGGCATCGCGCTGCTTTTTAAGTAATTGCATTAACACAGCACTGGCTAATACAGAAAACCCAATTTTATTCAAATTAGAAACATGAAAGTTTTTAACCATTGGATAATGCATTGACGCTGAATTATCAAGAATTAAATGACATCGCATATTAGTTTCTTCTTCATAACGCTTCGTAAATAACTTGTCTGTTCGAGCAAATAATTTCCAGTCTATGTGCCTGGTACTATCTCCAGGATTATAAACTTTATGCTCTGCAAACTCTGAAGAAAATCCATGGAATGGACTTTTATGAATTCCAGTAATTGTACCTTCTACAATTTGTGAAGCTAACAGTTGTAAATTAAAATAAACTTTAGATTGGTACAATTCTCTTTTTATAGCCATACTATATCTTGCTTCATTTTTAAATAAACAGCATTTGCTCTAAAATAAAAAAGGTTTGACGAGTAGCCAAACCTTTTTTATTTTTATGTATGCATTTAACTATAATGCTGCATCAATTGCATCTGTATAAACTTTTTTAGGAGATACTCCAACTTGTCTACTAATCATTTCTCCTTTATGAAATAATAATACTGTTGGTATATTACGCACTCCGTATTTAGCAGCAAATTCTTGGTTTGCATCTACATCTACTTTTCCTACTACTGCTTTCCCTTCATATTCATCACTTACTTCATCAATAACTGGTCCTACCATTCTACATGGTCCGCACCAAGCAGCCCAAAAGTCAACTAATACTGGTTTATCAGAGTTTAATACTACTTCTTCAAATGTCGCGTCTGTTATTTCTAATGCCATTTTATTTTGTTTTTAATTGTTTAATCTATTTCACAAATGTAGTCAAATAATTTACCAAACCTTACAATGTCATGTATCGTATTTATTTATAGTCAAATCAATTTTATTAATACTCGCAAGCTTTAATTTAATTTATAAGCTATTTGTTGCTTTTCTAAGCTATTTAAAAATTCATTCGTAATAGCTACTTTTTCTGTTCGACTTACCAGTTTAACTTTCAATTTATCCTTTAATTCATACACTACAAAGCTCAACTGCTTTTCTCCATAATGCGTTGCAACAATGTCTTTCAATCCAATAATTTTTTCTGGTGTAAGCTCGTTAATTTTTAATTGAATTGTAAGTTTTTTTGATTGTTTTTCCATCACATCCTGTAACAATTCAAAACTATTAAACTGAAGGCGCGGCTCACCTCTTTTACCTGTTTCTTTATTTATCCAACCTTGTTTCACAAATATTTTTACGTAAACAAAATTATTAACAATCAGGAAGTGCCTGTGCTTCAAATATTCTTCCCCAAAAATTCTAAACTCATAGGATTCATTATAATCTTCAATAGTAAAAGCCGCCCAGCCTTTACCGTTTTTTGAAGTTCTATGCTCTACTCCTGTAACAATTCCTGCAAAACAAACTTCTCTATTTATTAAAGGCTCAAGATCTTTAATTCCTGACAAGTCCGTATTACAAAAGTATTTTATTTCATGTTTAAAATCATCTAATGGGTGACCAGAAATAAATACTCCTACGACATCTCGTTCTTGTGAAAGTTTTTGCATTGTACCCCAATCCTCACAAGGAGGTATTGTTGGCTCTGGTATTTGAACTTCTGATGCTTCGCCAAACAAACTTACTTGAGATGAATTTTTACTTTCTTGATGTTTAGAGGCATACTTTAAAACCTTTTCAATAAACATTTGTCCATCTCCAGCATCATATAGATATTGTGCGCGATGTGTATCAGAAAACGTATCAAAACCACCCGCTAATGCTAAGTTTTCGAAAGCCTTTTTATTTGCTGCACGTAAATCGATACGTTTAGCTAAATCAAAAATAGATTTATATTTTCCATCCTTTTCTCTATTGGCAACAATTGTTGCTACAGCTCCGCTTCCTACTCCTTTTACAGCCCCCATCCCAAAACGAACTGCATTGGCATCATTTACTGTAAACTTATAATATGATTCATTTACACAAGGCCCTAATACTTCTAAGCCCATTCGTTTACATTCATCCATAAAAAATGTAACCTGCTTAATATCATTCATATTATTAGATAGTACAGCCGCCATATATTCTGCAGGATAATGAGCTTTTAAATAAGCCGTTTGGTAAGCTATCCATGCATAACAAGTTGAATGCGATTTGTTAAAAGCATACGATGCAAACGCCTCCCAGTCGGTCCAAATTTTTTCTAAAACTGTTTCATCATGTCCTTTCGCAGCTGCTTGTTTAATAAACTTTGGTTTCATTTTAGCCAATACCGCAATTTGCTTTTTCCCCATTGCCTTACGCAATACATCGGCTTCACCTTTAGTAAAATCGGCTAATTTTTGCGACAACAACATAACCTGCTCTTGATATACGGTAATCCCATATGTTTCCTCAAGATACTCTTTGCTTGCGTCAAGGTCATATACTATTTCTTCAACCCCATGTTTCCTATTAATAAAACTCGGAATATATTCTATCGGTCCCGGACGATACAACGCATTCATAGCTATTAAATCTGCAAAAACAGTAGGTTTTAACTCCTTCATATATTTTTGCATACCAGGCGATTCATATTGAAATATACCTACGGTTTCTCCTCGCTGAAAGAGTTCATATGTTTTTTCATCTTCCAAATCAAAACTCTCTGGATCTAGTTCAATACCATGTTTTTGTTTAACAAGCTTGACAGTATCTTTAATTAAGGTAAGTGTTTTTAACCCTAAAAAATCCATTTTTAACAGACCTGCACTTTCAACAACTGAATTGTCAAATTGTGTACAGTACATTTCGGAATCTTTAGCTAAGGCAACAGGCACGAACTTGGTAATATCATCTGGTGTAATAATAACTCCACAAGCATGTATACCCGTGTTACGAACAGAACCCTCTAATATTCGTGCTTGGTTAATAGTTTGCGCTTCTAAATCTTCTCCTTCTGAAATATTGAGTAATTGATTGATACTTTCCACTTCTTCTGAACGGAATTTATCACGCAGTTCTTTTTCTGATTTCCCGAATATTTTAGCAAGCTTGGTGTTAGGTATTAGCTTGGCTATTTTATCCGCTTCAAACAATGGTAAATCAAGCACTCTAGCGGTATCTCGTATAGAAGATTTAGCAGCCATAGTACCGTAAGTAATTATTTGAGCTACCTGGTTTGCTCCATATTTATCAATTACATACTGCATTACGCGCCCACGTCCCTCATCATCAAAATCAATATCAATATCTGGCATACTTACACGTTCTGGATTTAAAAAACGCTCAAAAAGTAAATCGTATTTAATAGGATCTAAATTAGTAATCCATAAACAGTAGGCTACTGCCGAACCCGCTGCCGAACCCCTTCCTGGCCCTACGGACACATCCATATTTCTAGCTTCTCTAATAAAGTCTTCTACAATTAAGAAATACCCTGGATATCCTGTTTTTTCAATAACTTCAAGTTCAAAATCGAGTCGTTCTTTTATTTCAGGGGTAATTTCTCCATATCGTTTTTTTGCTCCTTCGTAAGTTAAATGTTTTAAATAGGCGTTTTCACCACGCTTACCTCCATCAACCTCATCTTCTTCAAACTGAAATTGTTCCGGAATTCCAAAAGCTGGCAATAATACATCTCTAGCTAGTGTAAAGCTTTCTATTTTAGCTACTATTTCTTGAACATTTGTAATTGCTTCAGGCACATCTTTAAAGAGCTCTTTCATTTCATCTTGACTCTTAAAGTAGTACTCTTGATTAGGCAACCCATAACGATATCCTCTTCCTCTTCCTATTGGAGTGGCTTGCTTTTCACCATCTTTTACACAAAGTAGAATGTCGTGTGCATTCGCATCTTCTTGATTTGCGTAATATGTATTATTGGTAGCAACAACTTTTATGTTATGCGTATCAGCAAATTTTAATAATACTTGATTTACCCTATTTTCATCTTCTTGATTGTGGCGCATTAATTCGATGTACAAATCATCTCCAAACTCTTCTTTCCACCACAATAATGCTTCTTCAGCTTGGTTTTCCCCTATATTTAATATTTTACTCGGAACTTCTCCATATAAGTTTCCGGTAAGTACTATTATGTCTTGTTTATATTTTTTTACAATTTCTTTGTCAATTCTAGGCACATAATATTTACCATGCGTATGCCCTATAGAAGACATTTTTGCAAGGTTATGATATCCGTTTTTATTCTTTGCTAAAAAAACCACTTGATACCCATTATCTTTTCTGGATTTATCTAAATGGTTTTCACACACAAATAACTCACACCCAACAATACCTTTTAATAGTTTTTCATTAAACTCTTCCCCTTTCGCTTCTGCTTCTTTTCTTCTAGTCTCAACTCCTTTGTTATGATTTTGAACCGCACTAACAAAATGGAATGCCCCCATCATATTAGCATGATCTGTCATAGCCACAGCCTCCATTTTATTTTTCACAGCCACTTGCACTAACCCATTAACAGGAATGGTAGACTGCAATACAGAATACTGTGAATGATTATGAAGGTGAGAAAAAGGAGCATCTTTTAAAACACTTAAATTTTCTTTAATTTCTTCAGTTGAAACCTCAGTTTGCGTCTGTTTAGCAATACGCTTACTTATTTTTTCAGACTCTTTTTTAAGGTTGGTGTGTTGTAAGCCTACTACTTGTATTTGAGTTGGATTATGTGCGTCAAAACGCTCAAAATACCCAACATCTACAGCTAGTTCTTCTGTAGTGTAATTTCGTTTTCTTATTAGTTCAAAAAAGCAACGTGTAGTTGCCTCAACATCTGCTGTGGCGTTATGAGCTTCACTAAATGCTGCGCCAAATAAATACTCATGTAACTCAGTAAGTGTAGGTAATTTAAACTTACCCCCTCTACCTCCTGGAATAGCACATAATGTTGCTGTTTTTTCTGTACATGTATCAAGTACTGGAAGTTCTTGTAAGTTATTTTGAATACCTAATCTATGAAATTCTGCACCTACTATATTAACATCAAACCCTACATTTTGACCTACAATAAACTTTGATTTTGATAATGCTATGTTAAACTTCGCTAACATCTCTTCCAAGTCAACACCTTGCTCATTGGCCAAATCAGTAGATATACCGTGAATTTTTTCAGCATCATAAGGTATTGTAAACCCATCGGCTTTCACCAAATAATCTTGATGTTCAATGCAATTTCCTAATTCGTCATGCAATTGCCATGCAATCTGGATACATCTTGGCCAGTTATCCGTATCGGTAATTGGGGCATCCCATCGTTTAGGAAGTCCTGTAGTTTCTGTGTCAAAAATTAAATACATGCTCCAAATTTAAGGATAAAAACAATGTTTCAACATATAGTTTCTATGAAGTTTTAAACACCTATAACTTTAAGGTATTATTGTCCTAAAAGTTAAGTTAATCCTTACTGATTTTTTATATTTTGTTGGCGGCAGCCTATGCAACCAATGCGTTTGAGTTGTCCCTTTCATCATCAATAAGCTTCCATGAGGTAACACCAATGACACTTTTGCTTTTGTGGTTTTATGTTTAAATGCAAACAGACGTTCTGCACCAAAACTTAATGATGCAATGGCTCCGTGTTTTTTAAGTTTTTTTTCCGCATCACTATGCCAAGCCATGCTTTCTTGTTCATTGTGATATAAATTCAATAAACAGGAATTATATTTTTCTCCTGTTAATTTTTCTACTATAGCTTTTAACTCTTGTAATTCTTGTGTCCAAAACAATGCTTTTTTAGTAGTATTCGAATAGGTGTATTCATACGGAGCCTGAGCATACCAAGCCACTTTTCGTTTAGTAACTATGTGCTTACCAAAAATAATAGCCTCATCATTGCGCCACTCTATAGTATTTAGTAATTGCTTTAAGAAAAAGTCGGCTTGCTGATTTTTAATTACTTGACCATAATAATACACCTCACCATCATACGGCAATAAATTGTTTCCTTCCCCTAGCTTATTAGAAAATAAGTCCATACACAATAATTATTTTTAACAACATTACTAAAATAAAAAACCAACTATCAGTTTGATAAATAATTTATCCGTTGTATATTTGCAAACTTAAAAATTAATAACCGAGGTCGAGCACCTCAAAATTAACACATTATGCCAGTTAAAATTAGATTACAAAGACATGGTAAAAAAGGGAAGCCTTTTTACTGGGTTGTTGCTGCTGACTCAAGAGCAAAAAGAGACGGTAAATTTTTAGAAAAATTAGGTACTTACAATCCTAATGTAAACCCTGCAGAAATCAACTTAAATGTTGACAGTTCTGTTAAGTGGTTAAACAATGGTGCACAACCTACTGATACTGCAAGAGCTATCCTTTCTTATAAAGGAGTTATGCTTAAAAAACACTTATTAGGTGGTGTTGCAAAAGGAGCTTTAACAGAAGAACAAGCACAAGCTAAATTTGAAGCATGGGTTGCAGATAAAGAAGCTAAAGTACTAGGTAAAAAAGAAGGTTTAGCAAAAGCTAAGTCTGATGCTGCCGCTGCTACATTAGCTGCAGAAAAAGCTGTAAACGAAGCTAGAATTGCTGCTGCAGCTCCAGCTCAAGAAGAAGAGTAGTTTATGCAACTTAAAGATTGTTTCTATTTAGGAAAAATCATTAAGAAGTATAGCTTTAAAGGGGAAGTACTTGTTAAATTAGATACAGACGACCCCGAAATGTTTAAAAATTTGGAATCAGTTTTTATTTCATTACGAAATAATCTGATTCCTTTTTTTGTGGAAAGCTGTAAGCTTCATAAGTCACAATTACTGCGTATTAAATTTGAAGAAGTAGACACTGAAGAAGATGCCGATGCTCTACTAAAAGCAGAATTATATTTGCCTCTATCGATTTTACCTGAACTTAGCGGAAATAAATTCTATTTTCATGAAATAATAGGCTTTACCATTATTGATGAAAATTTTGGTGAAGTTGGTATTATAGAAAGTGTTAACACGTCTGGGGCTCAAGAATTGTTTGTAATTGATCGTGAAGGTATTGAAATATTAATACCCGTTAACGATGAATTTATAAAAAACGTTGACAGAGCTCAACAACAAATAATAGTACATACCCCAGAAGGTTTAATCGACCTATATTTAGAATAACTAGAGAGGTGGCCGAGTGGTCGAAGGCGCACGCCTGGAAAGTGTGTATACGTCAAAAGCGTATCGAGGGTTCGAATCCCTTCCTCTCTGCTAAAAAACAAAACCTCACTAGCTTATTGAGGTTTTGTTTCAATAAGCAATTTTACTTAAATAAGTTTTATTTTACTGCACCTATTCACTACTTTAGATAAAATTTTTTAAACTAAAAAAATGAACATTTTAATTGTTGAAAAATGTGTTATCCCAATAAAATTATACGGAGGAACAGAAAGGGTTATATGGGCTTTAGGTAAAGAGCTTGCTAAACTAGGACATAATGTAACTTATTTAGTAAATGAAGGGTCTTCTTCAAATTTTGCTTCAATAATTAACATTAACAACAACGAATCGATCATTAAACAAATCCCTAATGATATAGATGTAGTTCATTTTAATTTTTTTCCTAAAAATATTGATCAATTAAACATCCCGTATATAATTACAGTACATGGTAATGTGGAGGACCCTAACGCGCTACTTGATAAAAACTGTGTATTTGTGTCTAAAAATCATGCGGAAAGACACAGTTCAGATTCTTATGTATACAATGGACTTGACTGGAGTGAATATTCTACCCCTAATTTAAATACAAATAAAAATTACTTCCACTTTTTAGGAAAAGCTTCATGGGGTGTTAAAAATTTAAAAGGAGCTATTGATGTAATTAAAGCTACGAAATCTGAGCGTCTTGCTGTTTTAGGAGGAAAACGATTTAGTGAACGAGTAATTAAAATGGGGCCAAGTCATGCACTATCTACTAGAATTAACTTTAAAGGAATGGTTGGTGGAAAAACCAAAGAGCAACTTTTAAATCATTCTAAAGGCTTGTTATTTCCTGTTGTTTGGCACGAGCCTTTTGGCTTAGCCATTATCGAAAGTCTTTTCTATGGCTGTCCTATATTTGGAACGCCTTATGGATCGCTTAAAGAATTAGTAACTGATGATGTGGGTTTTTTAAGTACTAAGAAAAATGAGTTAGCTATGGCTCTTGAAAACTCAAGCAAATATTCTGTAATAAAATGCCATGAATACGCCCTAGATATATTTAACAGTAAAAATATGGCTTTAGCATATGTTAAAAAATATGAACAGGTTATAAACGGAACCCCACTAAACAACTCTTTGCCTAGATTAAAAAATATTCAGAAAGAAAAATATTTACCCTTTTCTTAAAAAATTTCAACACCAAGTTTTAACGCCAGATGTAAGGTCAGTACATCTCCCATGTTTTTACATGCTTTAAATCCGTTGTGCTTATGATAATTTCCTAGTTCTTTTTTTAACCGTTCTGTATGTTCTCGTGTAGAAATGGTATCTTTTCGCATACGTCGTAATAAACTTCGTGTACGTTGCCTTGATGCTAAAAACCGTTTTTTCATTGCAACACGTTCTTCTCTTGCATACTGGTTAGCCATATCATTAGACAACATTTCTTGAGCATGCTTTACCAATTCAATATTATCTTTAAAATATTGAGACAAGTACAACTTCATTCTTCCCTCGTAACACTGTTGATCAAAATCTATTGATCGCATTCGATACTGAACATTATCAAAATCTTGCGTAATCTCAATAATAAAATTATACGCTCTCATATCCCCCAACAAACGAACAAAACATCTCTCATTAAATTTCACATATTCTTTCGCAAAACGAAGTCTATTTTCAATTTTTACATTTTTATGATCTTCTATATATACATCACAAGGAATACCTACTATGTGCTCAATAACAATAGTGTCATTATTCACTAAAAAAGATACTTTATCTGGCGAAAAAATCTCTTCCAGCTCTAAACCGTATACTCTAGAGGCATCAGCTTTTTTTATATAAAAATAATCGTGATTATCATTAATTTCATTACGTACTTTTATTCTAAAAGGCTTAGAATTCCCAAAAGAACAAAACTCAATTCGTTCTACTTTTAAAAAAGGAATTTCATCACCATCTGCCACTAATAATTCATAAATTTTAATAAGCTGATCATGAATTCTATCCATGTCGTAACTATGATACATTACTAAATACCATAGTGTGGCCTTAGCACCATCATCTGATGTTGGTATCAAATCACGGTATGAGGTTAAATCATCATATGAAAGAGGTAAGTCAGCATAACGCGAATAATGCTTAAGATGCTCTTTTAATGGCGCCTTTATCTTAAAAGCTGGTTTTTTAAGCTGTTGCTCTTCTAAACTCATGGTTAAAATATACTTTGCTCAAAGATAAGCATTATAATACGCTATTAAAAAGATGATGTCACTAGAGATTTAGTTACTTTTGTGAGTTAATATATATGTTCGTTTATGAGTTCATCTTTTCAATTCAAACAATTTACTGTTCAACAAGATAAATGTGCTATGAAAATTGGCACAGACGGTGTGCTGTTAGGAGCATGGGCAACTTTACAGCATCAGCCTGAAACCATACTTGACATTGGTGCTGGGACTGGAGTTGTTGCTTTAATGTTAGCTCAAAGAAGTACTGCGCATACCATTGAAGCCTTGGAAATAGATAGCGACGCTTATGAACAAGCAGCTGAAAATTTTGAAAATTCTCCCTGGCCTGATCGTTTATTCTGCTATCATGCAGGTTTTATTGAATTTATTGAAGAAATTGACGATCAATATGACTTAATTGTTTCCAACCCTCCTTTTTATATAGAAAATTACAAAACTGACAACCCCAAACGTGATTTAGCTCGTTTTGCAGACGCTTTACCTTTTGAGCACTTATTGCATGGTACAGCTAAATTACTAGCAAAAAAAGGAAAAGCTGTATTTATAATACCATATACCGAGGAAGAAACTTTCATACACCTTGCTTCTAAAGTAAATTTATTTCCAAATTCTATTTTACGAATAAAAGGAAACACCAACACAAACATAAAAAGAAGCTTAATAGAATTTTCATTTCAAAAAACCAGTATAAAAAATAACGAACTTATAATAGAAACAAGCAGACACCAGTATACTAACGAGTATATAAATTTAACACAAGATTTTTATTTAAAGTTATAAATATTAGTCACTTAAAAAACAACTCTTCAAGTTGCTTTCTTACCATGCATTAATTACATTTGTTTTCTTAATACAAAAATCAAATAGACACAACAATTAGTTTTACTCGAAAAACTAATGTTAAAAATATAAAAACCCAACACATGAAACCAGATTTATTTCAAGCCCCAGATTATTACCAATTAGATGATTTATTAACTGATGAACACAAACTTGTTCGTGATGCAGCTCGTGATTGGGTGAAGCGTGATGTTTCGCCAATTATTGAAGAATACGCTCAAAAAGCTGAATTCCCTAAACAAATTGTAAACGGATTAGCAGGTATTGGAGCTTTTGGCCCTTACATTCCCGAAGAATATGGTGGTGCAGGTTTAGATCAAATTTCTTACGGATTAATCATGCAAGAAATTGAACGTGGTGACTCTGGTGTTCGTTCTACTGCATCAGTTCAATCTTCATTAGTAATGTATCCAATTTGGAAATACGGAAACGAAGCACAACGTAAAAAATACTTGCCAAAATTAGCCTCTGGTGAATGGTTAGGATGTTTCGGACTAACAGAACCTGACCACGGATCTAACCCTGGAGGCATGGTTACAAACTTTAAAGACATGGGTGATCATTACCTATTAAACGGTGCTAAAATGTGGATATCCAATGCTCCTTTTGCACAGGTTGCAGTAGTTTGGGCTAAAAATGAAGAAGGACGTATACACGGTTTAATTGTAGAGCGTGGTATGGAAGGTTTTACTACCCCTGAAACTCACAACAAATGGTCTTTAAGAGCTTCAGCTACTGGCGAATTAATTTTTGATAACGTAAAAGTTCCTAAAGAAAACCTATTACCTAACAAGTCTGGTTTAGGAGCTCCATTAGGCTGTTTAGATTCTGCTCGTTACGGTATTGCGTGGGGAGTTATTGGTGCAGCTATGGATTGCTATGATACTGCATTGCGTTACTCAAAAGAACGTATGCAATTTGGAAAACCAATCGGTTCATTCCAATTACAACAAAAAAAGTTAGCTGAAATGATTACTGAAATTACTAAAGCTCAATTATTAACCTGGCGTTTAGGAGCACTACGAAATGAAGGAAAAGCTACCTCAGCCCAAATTTCTATGGCTAAACGTAATAATGTAGACATGGCCATTAAAATAGCTCGTGAAGCACGCCAAATGCTTGGTGGTATGGGTATTAGTGGTGAATATAGTATCATGCGTCACTCTATGAACTTAGAGAGTGTAATCACTTACGAAGGTACTCATGATATTCACTTATTAATTACTGGTTTAGACATTACTGGTTTTAATGCTTTTAAATAAGAAAGCACTTATCATAAAGTAAAAGCCCCTTAATTAAGGGGCTTTTTTATATCTTTAATCTTCTTAATTGGATTTATACTTATGTCATCAAAATCAAGATTAACAAGAGCCTACCAACACGCTAAAGTAATTGAGTTTACCCATGAAGATAAATTTATATTGTTTAGTGATTGCCATAGAGGCGATAATAGTTTTGCGGATGATTTTGCCAACAATAGAAATATCTATTTCCATGCTTTAACTCATTACTATAACCATGGATATCAATATTGTGAATTAGGTGATGGCGACGAATTATGGGAAAACATCTCATTTCAAGCGATTTTTGAAGCACATAAAAATATTTTTTTATTACTAAAAAAGTTTCACTCAGAAAACAAAATGCACCTGATTTGGGGAAACCATGACATGGTTTATAAAAATTCAAAATACGTTACGAAAAATTTATCTAGTTACTTTGATCATAAAACGGAAAAAGAAGTGCCTTTATTTCCTAACCTAAAATATGAAGAAGGTATTATTTTAAGAAATAGCGATACATGCCAAGAATTATTTTTAACTCACGGACATCAAGCCGATTGGTGGAATTATACATTTTGGAAATGGAGTAGGTTTTTTGTGCGAATACTATGGAAACCTTTGCAAGTAATGGGAATTTCTGACCCAACAAGTCCAGCAAAAAACCATAAAGAACTTATCAAAGTTGAGCGAAGAATTAAAAAATGGATTTATGATAAGAGCAATTTAATTACCATTGTAGGACACACACACAGACCTCGTTTTCCAAAACCAGGAGAAATACCTTTTTTTAACGATGGTAGCTGTGTACACCCGAGAAGCATCACAGGTATTGAACTTGAAAATTGTAAACTAAGTCTTATTAAATGGTATATAGACACGAAAGAAGACGGAACCCTTCAAATTAAACGAGAAGTATTAGAAGGACCGCAAGAAATAAACAATTACCAATAAAAAAGCCGAAACTAAAATTAGTTTCGGCTTAACTTTTATACTGAGAATTACTTACAATTCCAATGCTTTTTTAATATCACCTCCCATTAATAATTCTACTGGGTTTTCTAAAGCTTCTTTTACTGCTACTAAAAATCCAACAGATTCTCTACCATCAATAATTCTATGATCATACGATAATGCCAAATACATCATTGGTCTAATTACTACCTGACCATCAATTGCCACTGGACGCTCAATAATATTGTGCATTCCTAAGATACCTGATTGAGGTGGATTGATAATTGGTGTTGATAACATTGACCCAAATACACCTCCATTAGAAATTGTAAATGTACCTCCTGTCATTTCATCTACAGTAATTTTACCATCACGTGCACGTAAAGCTAAACGCTTAATTTCTGACTCTACCCCTCTAAATGTTAATGCTTCGGCGTTACGCATTACTGGCACCATTAATCCTTTTGGACCTGATACTGCAATAGAAATATCACAGAAATCATAGGTAATCATGTCTTTACCGTCAATCATAGAGTTTACATCTGGATATAGTTCTAATGCTCTTGTAACAGCTTTTGTAAAAAATGACATGAACCCTAATCCTACACCATGTTTAGCTTTAAAAGCCTCTTTATATTCTTTTCTGATATCAAAAATAGGCTTCATATCAGCTTCGTTAAACGTAGTTAACATTGCTGTAGTATTTTTAGCTTCTACTAAACGCTCGGCTACTTTACGACGCAACATAGACATTTTTTTACGTCCTGTACTACGCACCCCTCCTGTAGGAGTACCCATAGAAGGAACCGCTTTTACGGCATCTTCTTTAGTAATACGTCCATCACGACCAGTTCCAGAAACTTCACTAGCTGCTATCCCTTTTTCATCTAAAATCTTTTTAGCTGCTGGAGCAGCAGTACCTGTTGCATATGTTTTATTATCTGCAGGAACTGCTTTGGGAGTTTCAGTTTTCTTTTCCTCAACTTTTGGCGTTTCTGCTTTTGGTGTAGCGCTTCCTTCTGGTGCACTAGCACTTGTATCTATTAAACACACTACTTCACCTACTGCAACTGCATCACCTTCTTCAGCTTTTAAGGTTATTACACCGCTTACTTCTGCTGGTAGCTCTAAGGTTGCCTTATCTGAATCTACTTCAGCAATAGCTTGATCTTTTTCAACATAATCACCATCTTGAACTAACCATTCTGCAATTTCTACTTCTGTAATTGATTCCCCCGGTGAAGGAACTTTCATTTCTAAAATCATAATATATAATTTATAGTCTGTGTTGTATTTTATTATTTTTCAGGTGTTTCAAACACACTTTCTATTACTCTTTTGTGCCTAGCTTTTGAACGCGTTGCACTTCCTGCTGCTGGAGCACTATATTTTTTTCTGGAAACTAAACGAAGTTTCACCGCATCAAAATTCATTAACATATACCCCCATGCACCCATATTTTTAGGTTCTTCTTGTGCCCAAACATAATCATTTACATTAGGATAACTTGCTATTATTGTTTCTAACTGTTTTTCAGGCAATGGAAATAATTGTTCCACTCTAACAATAGCTACATCATCTCTTTCCAGTTCTGTACGCTTCTCTACTAATTCATAGTAAATTTTTCCTGTACAAAACACTAATGATTTTGCTTTTTCCTTATTTACAGTAACATCATCAATTACTTCTTGAAACCTTCCGTTTACCAGCTCTTCTTTAGTAGAAACTGCTTCAGGCAAACGCAATAGTCTTTTTGGTGTAAACACAATTAGTGGTTTTCTGAAATTCCATTTCATTTGTCTACGCAACAAGTGAAAGAAATTTGCAGGTGTAGTACAATCAGCTACCACCATATTATGGTTTGAGCATAATTGTAGGTAACGTTCCATTCTAGCCGATGAGTGTTCTGAACCTTGAAACTCATAACCATGTGGCAATAACATTACTAAACCATTTTGAGTTTTCCACTTATCTTCTGCAGCAGAAATGTATTGGTCTAACATTATTTGTGCACCGTTACTAAAGTCACCAAATTGAGCTTCCCATATAGTTAACGTTTTTGGACTTGCCATTGCATACCCATAATCAAAACCTACTACTCCATACTCAGAAAGTAACGAGTTGTATATATCAAAATGACCACTTAAGCCAAGAGTGTTATGCAAATTAATCTCTTCGCTATCATTTTCTGTTTTTACAATAGCATGACGATGAGAGAATGTTCCTCTTTCTACATCTTGACCAGAAATACGAACATTGTATCCTTCTTCCATCAAACTACCATAAGCCAGCAACTCTCCCATACCCCAGTCTAGCTGATTATATAACTTGTACTCTTCATCAAAGTAACGCTTGTTTCTATCAGCTATAATACGTTGTATCTTTTTAATAAACTTTTTATCTGAAGGTAATTTTGTAATTCCCTCTGCTATTTTATTAAGCTTATCAATTGCATAAGTAGTATCTATTGGCTTAAGGATATCGTCTAGTTTCCCTATTTCATATCCTTTCCAATCGTCGGCCATAATTTTAGTTACAATAGTTTTTTCATGCTTACGCGAAGCTTCTAAACCTACTTCTAATTCTGCCTTATATTCATTTTCTAATTGCTTAACATAGCCATTTTCAATTACTCCTTCTGCTAATAAACGTTCGGCATATATATCTCTTTGGTTGGCATGTTTTGCAATGGCTTTATATAACTTAGGTTGTGTAAAACGTGGTTCATCACCTTCATTGTGTCCATATTTACGGAACCCTAATAAATCAATAAACACATCTCTACCAAAATTCATTCTAAACTCTAACGCAAATTGAAAAGCATGACAAACTGCTTCTGCATCGTCTGCATTTACATGCATTACTGGCGATAAAGTTACTTTTCCAATATCTGTACAATAGGTACTAGAACGAGCATCAAGATAATTAGTAGTAAACCCTACCTGATTGTTTACAACAACATGAATAGTACCCCCAACTTTATAGCCATCAAGCTGAGCCATTTGAATAGTTTCGTATACTACTCCTTGACCTGCTATTGCTGCATCACCATGAATTAATATTGGCAGAATTTGCTTTTCATCACCATTTAACTCATTATCTAACTTTGCTCTGCATATTCCTTCAACAACAGTATTTACTGTTTCAAGGTGCGATGGATTGGGTGCCAAATCCATTCTTACCCTTTTACCTGAGTCAGCATCACGATATGATGTCCAACCCATATGATATTTTACATCTCCATCAAACAATTCATCTTCGTCATATTCCTTACTATCAAACTCTGAAAAGATATTTTCCGAAGACTTACCAAATATATTAGCTAACACATTTAAACGTCCACGATGCGCCATACCCACAACAAATTGTTTTACTCCTTTGTCCGTGGCATTTTCCATCAAGCAATTTAAACCTGGGATTAAAGTTTCATTTCCTTCAACTGAGAAACGCTTTTGCCCAACATATTTTGAATGCATGAATGTTTCAAAAGAAACCGCTTCGTTTAGTTTCTTTAAAATATTTTTTTTCTTTTCTGCTGAGTATTTTGGCTTATTGTCATTTACATTTAACCAGTTTTGAATCCATTGTATTTCTTCTGGCTCTCTAATGTACATATACTCAACACCTATAGATTCACAATAAATCGCTTCTAGGTGTCTGATAATTTCTGACAATTTAGACGCTCCCAAACCGATAACAGATCCTGCCTCAAACATTTCATCTAGGTCAGCCTTAGTTAACCCAAAATTTTCTATCGCTAAAGTTGGTGCGTATTGTCTACGCTCACGCACTGGATTGGTATCTGTAAACAAATGACCTCTAGTTCGATAACCATCTATTAATCTTACTACCTTAAATTCTTTTAATAAATTTTCAGGAATTTCTTTTACTGTCTCGTCATCGTTATAAGATTCAGCCCCAAAATCATACCCTTGAAAAAAGGCTCTCCAACTTGGCTCTATACTGTCTGGGTTCACCAAATATTGGTCATACAATTCAGCAAAATATGCGGTGTGTGCTGCGTTTAAAAAGGAATATTTATCCATTATGTCGCTTGTCTCTTTTTTATTTTTTTAAAGAAAATGGTGTTCATTAAAGTTTATACACTTCATTCAAACACCTTGCTTTATAATAATTAATGCAACTTTTACTTAACTTGCTTTAAATTGGAACCAAAAATACAATAATTCATAAAAACAACAGCTTCATTTTTATATAAATTAGTTGTACCTTGAGTTTTTAATCAAAATTTCAGTTTACAAATGATTTTGCTCCGTAAATATTTAATTTTCACATTTTTCAGCTTGTTTTTTTCAATTATTCTAAACGCACAAGAAAATACTGAATTAAATAATAAGAAAACTAAAAATAAGTTTTGGGAAAAAGTACGTTTTGGTGGTGGTATAGGGCTAAGTTTTGGTAATGACTACACAAATATTGCCATTGCCCCTAGTGGAATTTATCAATTTAACCAACAATTTGCTGGAGGAATAGGTTTAAACGCCAACTACTCTAGTAGAAAAAAATATTTTGACGCTACCGTTATTGGTGCTAGTTTAATTGGGCTTTTCAAGCCTATTAATGAAATTCAACTTTCAGCAGAGTTAGAGCAAAATAATGTAAATTTTAGCGATAAAATTGTAAGTGAGTCTACCAATTATTGGTATCCTTCATTGTTTTTAGGCGCTGGATATGCTATTGGTAATTTTGGGGCTATTGGTGCGCGTTATGATGTTCTTTATAACAACAGAAAAAGTGTTTATGGCTCTGCATTTTCACCTTTTGTAAGAGTTTTCTTTTAATAAATGAAGTGCTTTTTAAGAATATTGGTTCCTGAACCACACCTTTTGCCATTCTCTTTTTACAACTAAAAACGTTATTTCTTTAACATATTTATCTGGGTATTCAGCAATTATAACCTTTACTTTTTTCTCTGACAAATCTACCCTATAAAGAAAGTTTAAAAACAAATCAAAATCTTTTAAAACAAGCTGTTCGATGCTTTTTTCTAATTGCACTATTAAAAATTCAGGAGCAATAGTTTCCAAAAATACTGTTGCTATATTTGACAGCTCAAAATCTTTATTTAATTGCTTAACTAATACAACATACAACTGCTCTTTAATAGCTGCTTGTACTACTAATTTAGTAGATGTTATTTCGGGTTTCATTATACAGTTCTACCCATTAAGCTTTCACTAAAATCAATCAATACTTTTTTCTTAGATGAATCGATAGATAGTTCATTTAAAATATCTAAAGCTTTTTGAGTATAATTTTTTATAGCTTCTTTAGTGAGTTGAGCAGCGTTGCTAGTTTCAAAAACTTGCTTTACATAAGCTACTTTTTCAGCAACAGTAACTTCTACTTCATTATTAAATAATTGTACTAGTTGCTGCTGTTCTTCTTTAGTAGCATGCTTCATTGCTTTTAAATAGAGATAGGTTTTTTTATTCTCTATAATATCTCCTCCTACTTGTTTTCCAAAAGTCTCTGGATTTCCGAAAGCATCCAAATAATCATCTTGTAGTTGAAAAGCAATCCCTAACAATCTTCCAAATTCATAAATTTTTTCAGAATCTTCTTTAGATGCATTTGCTACCAGAGCTCCCATTTTCATAGCAGCTCCAACTAAAACAGCAGTTTTATATTCAATCATTTTTAAATACTCTGCCTCGGTAACATCATTACGCAACTCAAAATCTACATCGTACTGCTGTCCTTCGCAAACCTCTAAAGCTGTTTTACTAAAAATTTGGGCTAACCCTCTAAAAATATTATCATCATAACTTTCAAATAATTGATACGCTTGAATCAACATTGCATCACCAGATAATATTCCCGTATTTAAATCCCATTTTTCATGCACAGTTTGTTTTCCTCTTCGTAACGGAGCATCATCCATAATATCATCATGCACCAATGAAAAATTATGAAAAACCTCAACCGCTAATGCTGCATTAAGAGCTTCATTGTAATCTGTCTCAAATATTTCTGCTGTAAGTAAAGTTAACACAGGTCGCAAACGTTTGCCTCCTAATTTTAAAATATATGTTATTGGCTCATATAAACTTTGAGGTTCTTTAGTAACCACCCTCTGTTCTAAATATTTTATAAAAGCCGCCCTATAAGCATCAATTGTTAGCATTACTGTTGTTTTTGAGCAAAAATAAACTATTCATCAAGATTTAAATATGTTAAATTTTATTAAAACTTAGGAAACTTTTATTGTTTTTAAAGTTTCTTGTTGTAATTTTGCCTGTGAATTATGAAAGAGAATATACTACAAAAAGCAACTGATTTATTTATCACCTATGGTTTTAAAAGTGTAACCATGGATGATTTGGCTACTGAAATGGGTATTTCAAAAAAAACTATCTATAAACATTACAGTAATAAAACAGAACTTGTGTCGGCTGCCGCTATTGGGATGTTTGATGCTATTGCCTCAGGAATTAACTTAATACGAGCAGAAAAAAATAATCCCATTGAGGAAATATTTGAAATTAAAAAATTGGTTTTACAACATTTAAAAGATGAAAAATCATCGCCACAATATCAGCTTCAAAAATATTACCCAAAAACATACAAAACATTACAAAAAAAGAAATTTAATACCATGCAAGAATGTGTGACAGAAAACCTACATCGCGGAATTAATGAGCACTTATACAGATCTGAGATTGATGTTCAATTTATTTCAAGACTTTATTTTTCTGGAATGAACAGCATAAAAGATATTGACCTGTTCCCTCAAGAATTATTTCCAGCACACATAGCTATGGAAAACTATATTGAATATCATTTAAGAGGTATTTGCACCGAAAAAGGACTAGAATTATTAACAAAACTTATCACTAACAACTCACAATGAGGTTATACATTTTTTTATTCACCCTACTGTTCAGCGTAATAAATTATGCACAAGAGCAACCTATGCAACTATCGCTACAAGAAGCTATAGATTTTGCTTTAAAAAATAACACTAATGCTAAAAATGCTACCTTAGATATCGCTGTAGCAAAAAAACAAAAATGGGAAACAACCGCTATAGGTTTACCACAAATTAACGCTAAAGTTGATTATAACAACTGGCTTAAACAACAAGTTAGTTTAATTGACATTAATGGTGATGGTATTGAGGACGAGCTTGTTTTTGGTACTAGCCAAAGTGTAAATGCAACCGCAACTTTAAGCCAACTCTTATTTGACGGCTCTTATTTAGTTGGTTTACAATCTGCAAAAGTATTTTTAGAAATTTCAAAAAACGCCAAAGAAAAAACAGACTTACAGGTACGGGAAAACACCATAAATGCCTATGGAAATGTATTGCTATCTGAAGAGAGTATGTTAATTTATGAGCGTAATATATCTGTGTTAGAAAAAAATCTACAAGAAACTCAATCAATTTTTGAAAATGGACTAACAGAAGAAGAAAATGTTGAGCAATTACAAATTACGTTAAAGCAACTTACTAACGGCTATAACAATGCAAAACGACTAAACAAAATAGCGCAGCAAATGCTAAACATTACTCTTGGAGTTGAAGTTGATACCACAATAACCCTAACTGAAAGTTTAGAAACATTAGCCGAAAATAACATTGCGTTAAAAGTACTTGAAACTTCTGATGATGTAAAAAATACCATTGACTACAAAATTGCAGCTAATGATAAACGCTCTAAAGAGCTTCTTCTAAAGCTAGAAAAAACAAAATCACTACCTAGTCTTAGCGCTTTTATCAATGGTGGTTATGCAGCATATAGTAATGAATTTACTTTTTTAGAAAAAGACCAAAGATGGTTTGGATCTTCTTTATTAGGTGTAAGTTTAAACATCCCAATATTTAGCTCATTACAACGTAGTGCCAAAACACAGCGAGCAAAAATCAACTTAGAAAAAGCTGATAATAATTTAACCGAAATAGAAAAGCAACTACAGTTTCAATTAGCCGCTGCAAAAAGTAATTACCGGTTTGCCGTTGATCAATGGCAAATTTCCAAAGAAAATTTGGCTTTAGCTGAACGTATTGAACAAAAAAATCAAACAAAATTTTTCGAAGGCATTAACACTAGTTTTGACTTGCGTACTGCGCAACAACAACTATATACTACTCAACAAGAATATTTACAAGCTATGCTAAATGTAATAACCAAAAAAGCTGCTTTAGAAACTTTAATAAATACAACTAAATAAACTAATTCACTCATGAAAAATATATACTTAATATTAATCGGATCTTTTCTTATACTATCCTGTGGAGGGAATAAAGAAAAAACAGTTGATGAAATTATTGCCACAAACAATCTTGAACAAATACGAGCAAAACGTGCTGAAGTTGTTGCTAAACAACAAGAACTAAACACGGCAATAAAAAATATCGATATGAAAATTGCTGAATTAGATACAACTAAAAAACTACCTTTAATAACAACTGTAAAAACTGCTCATATAGAGTTTGTTCACTTTTTAGAATTACAAGGTAGTGTTAGTACGAAAAACATGTTAACACTTCGCCCTGAATTCTCAGGAGTACTTACCAATGTTTATGTTAAAGAAGGGCAAAAAGTAAGCAAAGGACAAATACTAGCTAAAATAGACGATGGTGGAATGAGTCAGCAATTGGCTCAATTACAAATTCAAGCAAACCTAGCTAAAACTACTTTTGAGCGTCAGCAGCGTTTATGGGAGCAAAAAATTGGCTCAGAAATACAATACTTACAAGCAAAATCATCTTATGAAGCACAAACAAAAGCGGTTAACCAATTAAAAAGTCAATTAGCAAAAACTATAGTTCGCGCCCCTTTTTCTGGTACAATTGACGATGTAATCACCGAACAAGGAAGTGTTGTTGCTGCAGGACAATCACAACTTATGCTTATCGTAAACTTAGACGATATGTATATTGAAACTGATGTTCCTGAAAGTTATATTTCTCATATCACAAAAGATAAAAAAGTTAGTGTTGAGTTTCCTGTTTTAGGAAAAACTATTGAAACTAAAGTAAGGCAAGCAGGTAATTTTATTAACCCAGCAAACAGAACTTTTAAAGTTGAAGTAGCAGTACCAAATAAAGAAAAAACCATTAAACCTAACTTAACTGCTAAACTTAAAATTAACGATTATACCAACCCTGCAGCTATTTTACTACCACAGAGTATTATTTCTGAAAATGCAGAAGGACAACAATACGTTTATATTATTACTAATAAAGCCAAAAACAATGAGGCAACTGCAAAAAAAGTAATCATAGAAACTGGCAAAACACAAGGTGATGTTATTGAAGTTCTTAAAGGACTTAATAATGGAGACGAAGTAATTAATGAAGGTGCTCGAAATGTAAAAGATGGTCAATCTGTTAAAATTATAACCTTATAATTATGGCACAACAAAAAAATAAAACCGATAAAGAGTTCGGCTTATCGTCTTGGGCTATCAATAATAAAACTACCATTTATGTAATGATAGGCTTGATTCTTATTTTAGGAATTTCTGCCTATTTAACCATGCCTCGCGAAAATTTCCCTGAAATAAAAGAAACAAAAATATATGTAAGTTCTATTTATCCAGGGAATACTGCTGAAGATATTGAAAAACTAATTACCGATCCCTTAGAAGAGAAACTAAAAACGGTAAGCAACGTTGTTGAAATTACCTCTACATCACAAGAAGATGTTTCTATGGTAATTATTGAATTTGACGAAAACATTACTGTTGATGCTGCAAAGCAAAAAGTAAAAGACCAAATAGACACCGAAACCTCAAGTGAAGATTGGCCCACCTTTAACGGTGCTAAAGTTGAGCCTAACGTATTCGACTTAAGCATGTCTGAAGAGATGCCTATTTTAAATATTAATATTTCAGGCGATTATCCTGTTGAAAAACTTAAAGAGTATGGTGAATATCTTGAAACAGCTATAGAAAGTCTACAAGAAATTAAACAAGTAGATATTCGTGGAGCCCAAGAAAAAGAAGTTGAAGTTGCCGTAGATATTTACAAAATGATGGCTGCACAAGTAAGCTTTAACGATGTCCAAAATGCTATAGCTAATGGAAATGTAACCATGTCGGCCGGTAATTTAAAAACAAGTGGGCAACGTCGTACAATACGCATTATAGGAGAAATTGAAAACCCTAAAGAACTCGAAAACTTTGTAGTTAAGTCGGAACACAATAATCCTATTTACCTAAAAGATATTGCAAAAGTATCTTTTAAAGAAAAAGAAAAAACTACCTACGCTCGTGAATTTGGAGAGCCTGTAGTTATGCTTGATGTTAAAAAACGGGCGGGAAAAAACATGGTAGCCGCAGCTGAACAAATTGTAGAAATTGTTGAGACCGCAAAAACCGACGTATTTCCTAGCAACCTAAAAGTTACCATTACCAACGATCAATCGTCAAAAACAATTGGTCAGGTTGACGACTTAGTAAACAACATCATTTTTGGTATTATACTAGTTGTTGGGGTATTAATGTTCTTTTTAGGATTCAAGAATGCTTTATTTGTAGGTTTTGCAATTCCTATGTCTATGTTTATGTCCTTAATGATATTAGGCGCTATAGGATACACCCTCAACACCATGATTCTTTTCGGTTTAATTATGGGGCTTGGTATGCTAGTAGACAACGGTATTGTAGTTGTTGAAAATGTATATCGATTAATGGATGAAGAAGGAATGACTCGAATTGAGGCTGCAAAAAAAGGAATTGGTGAAATCGCCTTTCCTATTATTATTTCAACAGCCACTACTGTTGCGGCATTTATACCATTAGGAATGTGGCCAGGTGTAATGGGACAATTCATGATTTATTTCCCGATAACATTATCAGTTGTGTTAGGATCATCGTTATTTGTAGCCATCTTCTTTAACTCAGTAATGGTATCACAATTTATGAGTACAGAAGATAAAGAAATGCCACTTAAAAAAATCATTACCCTTTCAAGTATTGTTGGAGCAATCGGAATTCTTATTCTTATTTTCGGTGGCACCTACAGAGCTCTTGGTAGTGTTATGGTGTTTACTGCTATTATGCTTTGGGTATATCGTTTTATCTTACGAAAAATGGCTTACTATTTCCAAACAAAAATTTTAACTCGTTGGGAACGTATTTATGAAAAAACTTTACGCAAAGCCTTAAAAGGAAAAAGACCATATTTTATAGTGGCTGGAACATTTTCTTTGTTATTCATTGCTTTCATGGGGTTTGGAGCCTCTGTAAGTAGTCAGCGTACTAAAATTGAGTTTTTCCCGGACAATAAACCTAATCAGATCATTGTTTACATTGAATACCCACAAGGTACCGCAATTGAAAAAACAAATGCTATCACTAAAGAAATCGAGCAACGTGTATACGCTGTTTTAAATGATGAACAATATCTTGATGGTAAGCATAACTTCTTGGTAGAATCTGCTGTAGCGCAAGTTGGTGATGGTGCTGGAAACCCGCAAACAGATGGTGGATCAACTGCAGAAATACCACATAAAGGAAAAATTACTGCCTCTATGCGCGAGTACAAATACCGAAAAGGAGAAGACAGTGAAGAACTCAGGCAAAAAGTTCAAAATGCTTTAACAGGTATCTATCCTGGGGTTTTAATCTCTGTAGAGAAAGATCAAAATGGCCCTCCAGCTGGAGCTCCAATTAACATTGAACTTGAAGGAGAAGATTACTCAGAATTAATAGCCACTGCAGAACGTATGCGTGATTTTATTAACTCAAAAAACATTGCTGGAATTGATGAGTTGAAAATTGATGTAAACAAATCAAAACCTTCTATGCGAGTTGAAATAGACCGTAAAAAAGCAGGTGAACTAGGTATTAGTGCTGGACAAGTGGGGCAACAATTGCGTAATTCTATTTTTGGTGCAAAAGCCGGTGTATACAAAGAAGACGGTGACGATTATGATATTTATGTACGCTTTAATGAAGAGAATAAGTATAACAAGAGTGCTTTGTTTAATCAAAAAATCACTTTTAGAGATATGGCTTCTGGGCAAATAAAAGAAGTGCCTGTAGCTGTATTAGCTAAACAAAAAAACAACTCTGGTTTTAGCGCTATAAAACACAAAGATATTAAACGTGTGGTAACAGTATATTCCGCTTTAGCTCCAGGTTACACCGATGCGGCCGCAGTTGTAGCTCATGTACAAGAGGAAATGAAAAATTTTAACGATATGCCAGATAACGTTAAACTGGATTATACCGGGCAAATTGAAGAGCAAAATAAACAAATGGCCTTTTTAATGGGAGCATTTTTTACAGGTTTAGGATTAATTTTCTTTATCCTTATCTTCCAATTCAATTCAGTATCTAAACCAGCTATAATCATGCTTGCTATCTTTTTAAGTTTAATTGGTGTTTTTGGAGGAATTGTTATTACTGGTAGTGCCTTTGTAATTATGATGACAATGATGGGAATCATCTCTTTAGCTGGTATTGTTGTTAACAACGGAGTAGTATTGTTGGATTACACACAACTACTTATTGATCGTAAACGTGAAAAACTACTCTTAGCAGATGATGTGTACTTAGACAATGATAATTTATACGAAAGTATTGTTCTAGCAGGAAAAGCGCGTTTACGCCCTGTGTTACTTACTGCAATAACAACAATTTTAGGACTTATACCATTGGCTATTGGATTAAACATCAACTTCTACACCTTATTTAGTGACTTTGATGCTAATATTTACTTTGGGGGTGACAATGTTATCTTCTGGGGACCTTTAGCATGGACAGTAATATACGGGCTATTTATTGCAACTTTTTTAACCTTAATTGTAGTACCTATATTATTTTATCTAGTACAAAAGCTAAAAGCACGCTTATTTAGCAAAAAATAAATTGCTGTTTTAAGTATAATAATTTTAAAAGCATCGAGAATTTCGATGCTTTTTTTAGTTTATCTTCTTAAATTTGCGGCTTTTAGTATTTCAACTTTTATTTAAAAACAAATACCATGTACAGAAGTCATAACAATGGTGAGTTAAGAGCTACACATATCAATAAAGAAGTTACCCTAGCTGGGTGGGTTCAAAAATCTAGAGATAAAGGATTTATGATTTGGGTAGATTTACGTGATCGCTACGGAATTACCCAACTTATTTTTGATGAGGAACGCACACCAGCAGAAATGATGGAAAAAGCAAAATCTCTAGGTAGAGAGTTTGTTATTCAAATAACGGGTACTGTTATTGAGCGTGAATCAAAGAACAACAAAATCCCAACTGGAGCAATTGAAGTACTGGTAAACAAGTTAGAAATACTTAATACGGCTATTTTACCTCCTTTTACTATTGAAGATGAAACCGATGGAGGGGAAGAGCTACGTATGAAATATCGTTATTTAGATATCCGTCGTAACCCTGTAAAAAACAGCTTAATGTTTCGACATAAAGTAGCCATGGAGGTTCGTAAGTACTTATCTGACCAAGAATTTATTGAAGTTGAAACACCTTATTTAATAAAATCTACTCCAGAAGGAGCACGTGATTTCGTGGTACCTTCACGCATGAATGAAGGGCAATTTTATGCACTTCCTCAAAGTCCACAAACCTTCAAACAATTGTTAATGGTTGGTGGCATGGATAAATACTTTCAGATTGTAAAGTGTTTTAGAGACGAAGATTTACGTGCGGATCGTCAACCAGAATTCACACAAATAGACTGTGAAATGGCTTTCGTAGAACAAGAAGACATTCTAAACATTTTTGAAGGCTTAACACGCCATTTATTAAAAGAAATTAACGGTGTTGAGATAGAAAAATTTCCAAGAATGTTGTTTGATGACGCAATGCGTTTATATGGTAACGACAAACCTGATATCCGTTTCGGAATGGAGTTTGGTGAACTAAACGATGTAGCACAACACAAAGATTTTAAAGTATTTAACGAGGCTGAATTAGTAGTAGGTATTGCTGTTCCTGGAGGAGCTTCATACACCCGTAAAGAAATTGATAAGTTAATAGACTGGGTAAAGCGTCCACAAGTAGGTGCTCTTGGTATGGTTTACGTAAAATGTAATGATGACGGTTCATTTAAATCATCTGTTGATAAATTTTACAACCAAGAAGACCTAGCTAAATGGGCGGAAAAAACAGGTGCAAAACCTGGCGACTTAATCTGTGTGCTTTCTGGAAAAACTACAAAAGTTCGTCCGCAATTAAGTGCATTACGTATGGAAATGGCTGAACGTTTAGGCTTACGCGACCCTAAAGTTTTTGCTCCTTTATGGGTAATTGATTTCCCATTATTAGAACTTGATGAGGAAACAGGAAATTACCACGCCATGCACCATCCATTTACTTCACCTAAACCAGGACAATTGGAATTATTAGACACTAATCCGGGAGACGTAAAAGCTAACGCTTATGACTTGGTGTTAAATGGAAATGAAATTGGTGGAGGTTCTATCAGAATACACGACAAAGCTGTACAGGCAACTATGTTTAAACATCTTGGCTTTACAGAAGAAGAAGCAAAAGCACAATTTGGTTTCTTAATGGATGCCTTTGAATACGGCGCACCACCACATGGAGGATTAGCCTTTGGCTTAGACAGATTAGTAGCTATTTTAGGAGGTCAAGAAACTATTCGTGACTTTATTGCTTTTCCAAAAAACAATTCAGGTCGAGACGTAATGATTGATGCTCCAGCTCCAATAGATGATGAACAACTAAACGAGCTAAGCTTGAAACTAAACATACAATAACTTAAAAGCCTCGTTTTTTTTAAACGAGGCTTTTTTATATATTAAACCATGAAAAAAATCACATTAATATTAAGTTTACTTATTGTAGTATTGGCTAGCTGCAAGCAATCTAAAAAAACTCATGCTGAAGCTATACCTTCACAATATGTTAAAGAAATACATTCTTATGCACAGCCTAACAATGCAGTTATTAAGCATTTAAATTTAGCTATCTCTGTAAACTTCAATGAAGAAATTATTAGCGGTACTGCTAGTTATGATATTACAAACAATAATGCTACAATCTTAATTTTAGACACCAAGTTTTTAACCATTGAAAAAGTTGAAGCTGATGGCATTGCTACAACCTTTGAACTGGGAACATTTGACGAGCAATTAGGACAACCTCTAAAAATTTCCATTACTAAAAACACAAAAAAAGTTACTGTTCATTATAAAACCACGCATAAAACTGAAGCTTTACAATGGTTATCGCCACAACAAACAGCAGATAAAAAACATCCTTTTTTATTTACTCAAGGTCAAGCCATTTTAACACGCACATGGATTCCTATACAAGATAGCCCTCAAATAAGAATTACTTATAATGCTACAGTTACAGTTCCTAAAGAACTCATGGCGGTTATGAGCGCCGAAAACCCAAAAGAAAAAACAGCTAATGGTATTTATCATTTTACCATGAAGCAACCTATTTCTCCTTACTTAATTGCTTTGGCTGTTGGAGATATTAACTATAAACCTATTAGTAACAGAACTGGTGTTTATGCCGAAAACTCAATGCTTGACAAAGTGCATACAGAATTTTCTGACATGGAAAAAATGGTAACCGCTGCCGAAAACCTATATGGTACTTATGCATGGGAACAATTTGATGTAATTGTTTTACCACCAAGTTTTCCTTTTGGCGGGATGGAAAACCCTCGTTTAACCTTTGCTACACCAACAGTAATTGCAGGTGACAAAAGTTTAACATCGTTAATAGCACATGAACTGGCTCACTCTTGGTCTGGTAATTTAGTAACCAATGCCACTTGGGAAGATTTTTGGCTTAATGAAGGGTTTACTGTCTATTTTGAAATGCGAATTATGGAAGCAATTTACGGTAAAGAAAGAGCTGAAATGTTAGCATTAATAGGACGTCAAGATCTTGAAGATGAATTAGAAAACTTTAAAGACCAACCTAACGATACCAAATTAAAACTTGACTTAACAAATAGAAATCCAGATGATGGCATGAATAGTATTGCTTATGATAAGGGGTATTTATTTTTAAGAACACTAGAAGAAAATGTTGGCCGTGAAAAGTTTGATGCTTTTTTAAAAAGTTACTTTTCAGCACACGCTTTTTCTACAATGAACACCGAAAAATTCATTCAGTATTTAAACACTCACTTACTTGAAAAAAATAACATTAATTTCAACACAAACGAATGGGTTTACGAACCCGGTATACCAAACAACCAAGTTACTATTCATTCTGATAAATTTAAAAATATACTTCAAACGTTGCATACATTTATAGAAAATAAAGAAATAACTAACGTAACTACTTCAGATTGGACACCTCAAGAATGGGTGCATTTTATAAGAAATTTTCCAGACGAAATGGACCTAACTCATTTTAAAATACTTGATAACACTTTCAATTTAACAAACTCAAGCAATTCTTACATTGCAATGGTATGGTATGAGCAGGCTATTAAACATAATTATCGTGAAAATAACATTGATGCTAACATCGAAGGTTTTTTAACACATGTGGGGCGTAGATGGTATGTTACCACTATTTTTAATGCCTATAAAAAAAGTAATAAATTAGATGAAGCCTTAACAATTTACAAAAAGACCAGAGCTAATTATCACTCAGTAACTGTAAATACTATTGATAATTTATTAGGATACACCAAATAATTACTATACCATGAAATACTTTTTATACCTACTTTTTATTGTTGTAATTACAGCTGCTTGCTATGGTTTTTATATAAAACCTGATAATGAACCACTTAGCAATAAATTTATAGGAAGCGCGGTGTTAAGTTTCTTTTTTGTTTGGATGCCTTTATTTATCTACCATCGTTATAAAAACAAAGATTTAAAGAAGTACATGATTACTGATGAAACAGTACAAAAAATTAAAGACGAGGCAGAAACTTTTTTAGATTAAAATATACCATAGAGTTGCTTAGTTAAAAATAAAGTCTACATTTGCAGTAATAATTATATTACAATTAAAATGACAGGTAAAGTAAAATTTTTTAATGACTCTAAAGGATTTGGGTTCATTACAAACGAAGAAACAGGACAAGACATCTTTGTTCACGTAACTGCAATCGAAGGAGAATCTCTTAACGAAGGTGATAGAGTTGAGTATGTAGAGGGAGAAGGTAAAAAAGGGAAGATTGCTACTCAAGTAGAAGTTATCGGATAATTAAATCCACTCTTTTAAAAATAAAAGCTCAACAAATGTTGAGCTTTTATTATGCTTAATAAGTAAACCCCATCTGTTTTTTATACAACAATAAAGCTTTACTATCAGAAAGCGATGCAATATAACCTGCTACACTTAACAAACGTTCGTACAATGTTCCGTTACTAGAAGTAATGGTTTCGGGTAGAGTTTGTAAAACCAATTTATCATAATTAGAAAGTTGATTAGCTGCTTTGTTGTTTACCGCTGTAGTATACACCTCTAATAATTTAGCAAGCACTTGGTAACCTACTATTTCTTTTTCAATAACTTCATTACTTTGATATATTTTGTCTACACTTATTTTTATGATATCACTTATTTGTGATTCATAAGCACATTTATCTATAAGGCTATGAGAAAACTCACCTTTCAAAATAGCTTCTTCATTTGCTAAAAACACCGATACTGCCTCATTAATTAACGTGCTAACAGACAATGATCTCAAATAAGCAACTCGAGCTTGCTTTGTGCTTAACTGTTTATACTTATCAATATTAATTGAATCCTTAACTAAGTTAATTAAGTATTCTAAGGCAAAATCTTCTTCTATTAGCCCTAAATTAATTCCATCTTCAAAATCAATAATGGTGTAGCAAATATCATCTGCTGCCTCTACTAAAAAAGTTAATGGGTGTCTTGAAAAACTTAAATCATCAGTTGAACTAGTATGCTGTAAACCAAGTTCATCTGCCACTTCATTAAAAAAGTTTTTATCGGTTTGAAAAAAACCATACTTTTTATCAGCTATATGTTTTGTTGGCTTAATTGGTAAGGATTCTTTTGGATATTTCATGAAGGCTCCAAGGGTAGCATAAGACAATCGCAAACCACCAGAAACTCCATCTTTTGTTTCGTTTAAAATACGAAACCCATTAGCATTTCCTTCAAAACTTATCAAGTCTTGATACTCTTTGGCAGTTAAAGCTTCTTTGTATTTTGCCCCCACTCCATTTTTAAAAAACTCACCAATTGCTTTTTCTCCAGAATGTCCATAAGGAGGGTTCCCAATATCATGAGCCAATGCAGCAGCGGCAACAATAGCACCAAAATCATTTGGTTTATATCCTATATTATGCTCTAAATGCGGATGCTTTTTTAAAATAGCAGCACCTACCACTCTACCTAAAGTTCTTGCTACTACAGAAACCTCTAAACTATGCGTTAAACGTGTGTGTACAAAATCAGTATTTGATAAAGGAATAACCTGAGTCTTATCTTGCAAGCTTCTAAAAGCTGATGAAAAAATAATGCGATCATAATCTACTTCAAAACCTAATCGGCTTTCATCCTGTTCTTTTCGTAATCTTTTATTTACATCTCCAAACCGCTTTAAAGACAGTAGTTTATCCCAATTCATCATAATTTCGTGTTTTAATCAATTAACATTCCCTTAATATTCAGGCAAATTCTTTTACATAACTATAACATAAACGTCACAAAGCATTAACTACTATGTTTTGCTATAACTTTTCCTTTGCAAAAAAAATAACTCTGACAAAAAATGAAAAAAATCTTATTATTAATCTGCTTATTTTCAAGTGTTGTATTTGCGCAAGATAAAGCCCAAATATCGGGAAAAGTTTTGGATGGCGAAATGAACAACGAACCTTTATTAGGAGCTACTGTTGTTATTAAAGGAACTACTACCGGAGCACAAACAGATTTTGATGGAAACTACACTTTAGAAGTTACTCCAGGAAACTACACTTTAGAGTTTAGTTTTGTAGGATACAATACCACTCAAGAAGAAGTTACGCTTGTTGTTGGCGAAAACAAGCAACTTGACATAATACTTAAAGCAAATTCTTTAGACCAAATTATTATTGTTGCAGAAACCAACAAAGAAAAAGAAAGCGCTTTATTATTAGAGCAAAAAAAAGCTGTAGAAATAAAACAGCAAATTGGAGCGCAAGAAATGGCTAAAAAAGGAGTTTCTGATGTTGCCGCTGCAGTTACAAAAGCTTCAGGTATTTCTAAACAAGAAGGTTCTAGTGATGTTTTTGTAAGAGGTTTGGGCGACCGTTACAACTCTACAACTTTAAATGGACTACCAGTACCTTCAAACAAACCATCACAAAAAAATATTGCTTTAGATATTTTTTCAACCGATATCGTTGAATTTTTAGATATCAACAAAATATACAACAATAGTATTTATGGTGACTTTGGTGGAGCTAATGTAAATATTGTATCAAAAGACCATAAAGGCAAAGGGTTTTTACAAGTAGGTTATGGTACTGGTTATAATGCTAACGCTATTACAGTAAATAATTTTTACTTACAGGATGGACCAAACTACTCTGGATTCTACTCAAGTGAGTATCCTAGCAATCCTTTAAACTCATATAACTTTACTACCAGTTTCGATGCAGAAACAAAATCGCCTTTTAATCAAGGATTTTCAATTACTGGAGGAACAAAATTTGATTTAGCCAATGATAAAAGGCTGAGCATTTTCGCTACAGCCTCTTTCTCTAACGGATTTAAATTCCAAGAAGGTTTTACAAGAGGAAACATTAGTGCTGATGGTGTTGCATTTTCAGATTACGATTACGAAGCGTTTGCTTATGAAACCAATGCTACAGCAATGGCTAACTTGGCTTACAAAGCAAATAATAACAATACTATAAAGTTTAACTCATTATTTGTTAATTCAACCTCACAAGAATTAAAAAACTATTCTGGTGTAATTAATATTTTTGACAACGCTGAAAATGGTGGAGGTTTTATTCGTCGATCTACATTTAACAGAACCAAGTTATTTGTAAATCAATTATTGGGTGAACACAAATTTAATGATAGAATTAACTTAGACTGGGGCTTAGGTTATAACGTAGTAAATAACAGTACTCCAGATAGAAGACAAGCTATGTTAGTACCAACCGATAATAACAACCCACTTACATCACCTAAACAAGTTTCTGACCTTTCTGATTCAAACAGCCATAGATATTTTGAAGAACTTAACGAAGAAGAGTTTGCAATAAACGCAATAAGTAGCTATAACTTTGCTAAAACAGCAGATGAGGATTTTAAAGGTAAAATTACTTTAGGGTACAGCGGACGCTTTAAAAAAGTAGGTCTAGAAGCAACTCAATTTAACTTTAAAGTTAACAGACTTGTATTACAACCACATGTTGACCCTAATAATTTAGACGCATATTTTAATCAACAAAATTTAGACGCAGGTTATTTTAGCATTAAAACATTTAGAGGTGGACTTGATTTTGCTGATGCATTAAAACCTCAAACCTATGATGGTATACAAGTAATTAATGCCTTTCATGGAAACGTACAATATAACTTTACCGATAAATTTACAGCAATAGTAGGTTTACGTACCGAACATATCCAGCAAGATATAAAATGGGATACTTCTTATGCGTCTCCAGACATAAACTACTTCAATACATTTGAAATAATGCCTAATTTATCTTTAAAATACCAGGTTAATGACAAACAAAACTTAAAGTTTGCTACAAGTAAATCATACACCTTACCACAATTTAAAGAACGTGCGCCATTTTTATTTGAAGAAGTTGAAGGCTCAAAATTTGGTAACCCACATTTATATGCTTCAACTAACTATAACGCTGACCTACGTTGGGAATTGTTTCCTAAATCAGGAGAAGTTATCTCTGCTACTGGTTTTGGTAAGTTAATCCAGAATCCAATTAACGAAACTATTGTAGCTTCTGCTACTAACGATATTTCTTGGGTTAACTCTGGTAAACAAGCCGTAGTTTACGGAATTGAATTAGAAGTACGTAAAAATATTTTTGATTATAAAAAATCTAATGATGATGTAAGCCTAGACAATAAATTATCAGCTGGTTTTAACGGTGCATTTATGACCTCAAACCAAGATTTTGATGAAGATAAAGTGCGTAGAGAAACTGATTTAAATGTACTATTCACTAACGAAGAAGGAAAACTAACTGGAGCGTCTGATATAATATTAAACGCTGATGTTAGTTACTTTAAAGAATTTAGCAAAAAAGGAAACTTATTAGCTACTGTAGCTGCCAACTATTTTTCTGAGCGTATTTACGCTATTGGAGCCAATACAAAAGGTAATATTATGGACGAAGGTTTCTTTACACTTGATTTTATTGCTAAAGCAAAGTTAAGTAAACGTTTAAATGCAGGTCTTTCTATTAAAAACATTCTTAATCCTGAAGTAAAAAGATATCAAGATAACGAAAAAGGAAAAGTTGCCATGAAAGGCTTCAAAAAAGGAATGTCTGCAGGAATATCATTAAAATATGATTTATTTTAATTCTGAAAATAAATTCTATTCATAGTATAAAGGCTAACAGTGTATGTTAGCCTTTGTTACGTAATATAGATCATAAAAAAACATGTTTACTTTTAATTAACATTACCTACTAATACTTAACAAATGATTCATATTTAGGTAATGCAAACAACAAGCATTGTTTATTTATTTGCAGTGTAATTAATAACCAAAACAACTAAAAAGAAAAACAATGAAAAAATCATTTTTATTATTAGCAATTGCAGCCACAGCTATTTTTTCTAGCTGTTCACTTGATGACCCAAATACTGAGTCACAAAACAACAATGGTTTTGTTGCTAATCCTGACAATTTAAAAGGTGATATCAATAACGGAACCGTTACTTTAAACCCTGCTTTAACATATAACTTAACAGGTAAATTACAAGTAAACGATGGTGCTACCTTAGTGATTCCTGCAGGAACAAGAATTGAAGCTTCAGGAGGAACACAATCATACATAGCTGTAGCACAAGGAGCAACAATTAATGTACTAGGTACTTCAACAGACCCTGTTGTAATGACATCAGCAAACGCTAACCCAGCACCAGGTGATTGGGGTGGTTTGGTAATTTGTGGACAAGCTCCAACAAACAAAGGAGGTTCTAATGGTGAAACTGCAACTGCAGAGGTTTCTGATTTAACTTATGGAGGTGCTATTACAAACGATAGTTCAGGATCTATCAGATATTTAAGAGTTGAATATACAGGGGCGAACTTTAGTGCTACTAAAGAGTTCAATGGTGTGTCACTATTTGGTGTAGGTTCAGGAACTACTTTTGAATATGTACAATCTTACCAAGGAAGTGATGATGGTATTGAATTTTTTGGAGGAACTGTAGATGGGAAATACTTAGTTTCTACCGCTAGTGGCGATGACTCAATTGACTTTGCAGACGGATGGTCTGGTACTGGACAATACTGGTACATAAACCAAGGGACTAAAGCTGGTATTGAAGGTTCAAACAACGGTGATAACGGATATGCTACACCTACAACAACTGCTACTTTAAAAGATATTTCTATTGTAGACACAGGTTCTGAAGGGGCATTATATATTAAAGAAGGTGGTGGACACTGGACCGCTTCTAACATCTTTATCTCTGGTTTTGAGTTAGGAATTAAAATTAAAGATGCAGCTACTGATCCTGCAGCTAATGCTAATATTGACAACGGAGACATTACTTTTAACAATATTCAGTTTAGTGCAAGTGTTACAACTAAAAGTCAGTATGCAGGAGCTAATAACACTTATTTAGTGGAAGGCACCAACCAAGGTGCTGGTAACGGTGCGTCTGCTCCAGCATGGACAAACGGATGGACTGTAGGTTTAGCGCAATAACTTAAACATTTAAAGCATGTAAAAAGGGAACTTAATGTTCCCTTTTTTAAACAACTAAGACAGTTTGCAATAAGACGTTTATTTTAATTAAAACACAACTTAACACTATTAATTAGAGTTGTTTGTGTTTAAGCTAAAAGCAGTCTTATTATTTTTTGCAGAGTTCTTTGTTTTGCTTTTGGCGGGAAGAGTATAATTTTACTCTTCCTTTTTTTATTCTACATTATTCTTCACCCATTTTAAGCAATCTTTAAAATCTTTAAACAAATGCTCTTTGGGAATAATATCTGGAATAATATCTATACGCTCTAACATGTATTTAGGTTGTTTTAATAAACCAACTAACAACACTTTTTTACCATTACCATTTCTTACTAAATCAATCAATACATCTTCCATAGCATACAGTCCTGATTGATCTATATACTGCATCCTTCCCAATCTTATAATTACTGTTGTAGCAGTTTCAGGAATTTGTTTAGCAAGTTCTTGAAATTCACTTGTTGATCCGAAAAACAATGGTCCTTTAATATGTTTTATAAACACTTTATCTTCCAAGTTTTCAGGAAAATCTAATTCATCTGACCAACGTTTTTCTTTTTTCAATGGTTTTACATCGGAGCGTTCTGCGGTTAAATCACCAATTTTTTTCATAAACATCAACGAGGCTATAACCAACCCTATACCTACTGCATAAACTAAATTCCATATTGAAGATAGTATTAACACCATTAGCATAATAGCAACTTCTGTACGTGGCATATGCGGTATTGCTTTTAATCCTTTATAATCCATAACACCAATACCTACAGTAATTAAAATTCCTGCTAATACTGCTGCTGGTATTTGTGATGCTATTGGACCAAGCGCTAGGAGTATTAATAACAATAAGATTCCTGCTATCATTCCTGATAATCTTGTTTTTCCTCCAGCATTAATATTTACAACTGTTCTAATAGTAGCACCTGCCCCAGGAATACCACCAAAAATTGCACCTATACTATTACCTATACCTTGACCTAACAATTCTTTATTAGGGTTATGTTTCGTTTTTGTCATATTATCAGCAACAACTGAGGTTAACAATGAATCTATTGCCCCTAAAAGAGCTAGCGTCAATGCCGTAAAAACATACGGGGTAATTGTTTTAAGTTTGAAATTAGAGAATATTTCAAAGTTAGGTAATGGTAAACCACTAGGGATTTCTTCTATTGGTCTATAATTTAACCCTAAACCAACTGCTATACCAGACATAACTAATAGCGCTACTAAAGTACTAGGTATTTTAGTTGTAATTCTTTTAAAACCGTATATAATAATTATAGTTCCTAAAGCAAGTAATAACTCTAACCAATTAATATTTTTTAAAGCTCTTGGCAATACTTTTACAGCCCCTATAACTCCAGAGGCTTCTGAACCGGCTAGGGTTTTCGACTCTTTTAATATTTGCTCTTCTGTTATACGTTCTGCTCGTTTTATTGTTTCCTTAAAATCTTCTAAAACTAAAATTCCTTCGCCTGCTTCTTCTTTTAAAATATTATCTAAAATAATCTCTTCAGCAAATGGTTTAAACTGCTCAACATAAGTTGCATCTTCTTTTGGATAATACCCCAAAGAAGGTAGAATTTGCGTGATTAAAATGATAACTCCTATTGCCGTCATAAATCCTGAAACCACAGGATAAGGTATATATTTTATATATTTTCCTAAGCCTAAAAACCCTAATCCTACTTGCATTAAACCTGCCAATAGAAAAACCGATAAAATGGATGGTAATGCTTTAGTAACATCGCCATCAAACGCAGCAACCATCCCTGCAATTACCACCATACTTACGGCTGTCATTGGCGCCGTTGGCCCAGATATTTGCGTGTTAGTCCCCCCAAAAAGAGCTGCAAAAAAACTGATAAATATTGCCCCGTACAATCCAGCACTAGGCCCTAGCCCTGAGCTTACACCAAATGCTAATGCTAATGGTAATGCAACAATCCCAGCAGTTATTCCTCCAAATAAGTCACCTTTAAAATGTTTAAAATTGAATAAATTTTTCATTTCTATTTTATAGTTAGTTTTATTACACTTTTTTTCATTTAAAACAGAAAAAATTAGTGTATATGAATATACAAATTTAACAGGACACTTACTCCATAATTAATATTAAGTTGAGCACCTTATAAAAAAAGCCGAATTACTATATAGTAATCCGGCTTTTTTTATAAGCGTAAAATCTTACTTACTTGGTAACTGCTAACTGAGTTTTATTATTCCACTCATTAACTTTATCCAATCTAAAGTCTCTATAATCAACTTCTGTTAATTTATCAGCCGACCAAAATAACCACTTTCCTGTTTTTTTTCCGTTTTCATAATTTCCTATGGATACTTTATTACCATTGTAATCATAACTTTTCCATGTTCCATGTAATTTCCCTTCAGCGTTAAAAAAACCTACTTGAGCTACCTCTCCATTGTCATGGAAATAAGTAACTTCATACATATCCCCTTTCTGAACTACTTCTGCATTTTTCTCTTGTGCAAACCCAAAAAAACCTATTACAAAAACCAATATAACTACTAAATTTTTCATACTTTCTATCTTTTAAATATATTCTTCTACATTATTGTATATAACAAATATACACTTTTGTTTACATTTAAAAAATGTTTTGGTAACAATTTCTTAACATTAGAAATATTTACTTTTGTGATGAAAAAACAAGAACATTATAATGGGCTTAAAAAACTATTTAATTATAACCATTCTATTGACAGGAAACCCTTTATTAGCTCAAGAAATTATCAGTCCTAAGTTTGGAAAGGGATTATTTAACTTAGTAGGAAAAGATAGTACTTGGACCATGAAAGTTGGCGCTAGAATGCAATTTTTAACAACAAACTCATGGGATATTAACGGAAATGGTGATTTTGAAAAGGCCGAAAGTAGTTTTCTGGTAAGACGAGCACGTTTAAAGTTTGGAGGATATGCGCTAAGCCCAAAACTGACTTATAAAATCGAGCTAGGCTTATCTAACCGTGATATGAGTGGTACTTCGCAATACACAAGTAATGCTCCTAGATACATTTTAGATGCCGTAGTGAAATGGAATTTTTATAAAAACTTTACCTTATGGGCTGGACAAGCAAAATTACCTGGCAACCGTGAGCGTGTAATCTCATCGGGAAACATACAATTTGTTGATCGTTCAATATTGGACAAACATTTTAATATTAACCGTGACATAGGCTTACAGTTAAGACATCATTTTAACTTATCGGAAAAATTTCTGATTAGAGATATGTTTTCAATTTCACAAGGAGAAGGTAGAAATATTACTATAGGAAACCTAGGCGGTCACCAATACACCGCTAGGGTAGAACTGCTTCCTTTTGGGAAATTTACAGAAAAAGGTGATTATATAGGAAGTGATATTAAACGAGAACAAACCCCAAAACTTTCTTTTGCAGCTACTTACAATTTTAACGACAAAGCCGTAAAAACAAAAGGAAGCCAAGGAACCTATATGGAAAACGACAGTAAAGAAGGTTTTTTTGAAACCAATATAAATACTATTTTTATAGATACCATGTTTAAATACAAAGGGGTTTCTTTTATGGGAGAATACGCTAACAGAGATACTAATAGAGCCACAGCAATTAATACTGACGGAACTCCAACCGGAGATAGTGTACAAGAAGGAAGCTCCGTCAATTTACAAGCAGGATACCTATGCAAATCAAACTGGGAAGTTGCCGGACGCTATACAACAGTTACTTTTAGCGGCAATGGCTATACAACAAATCAATACACCCTAGGTGTTTCAAAATACATAGTTGGCCACAAATTAAAAGTACAATCTGATTTTAGCTACGAAACAATTGACAACAATACTAGCGGTTTACTATATAGATTACAGTTTGACATTCATTTTTAAAAACAGTTTCCAATACCTTTTTATTAAAGCCTTTAAGAGTAATTGATAACATTAGCTTAACATTGAAATTTTTAAATTGAGGTAGTTTTGCCGTGGTTCATTTATATGAGAAATAAACTTTAACATATGGATAATATTTATCTTTTAATGGTTATAGCGCTAGGTATATTAGCCATAATCGATTTAGTGGTAGGAGTTAGCAATGATGCTGTTAACTTTTTAAATTCCGCAATAGGCTCTAAAGCTGTTTCGTTTAAAACCATTATGATAGTTGCCAGTATAGGTATTGCCTGTGGCGCCTTGTTTTCCAGCGGTATGATGGAAGTTGCTCGTAAAGGTATTTTTGTACCAGGAAACTTTATGTTTAGTGAAATCATGATTATTTTCATGGCGGTAATGATTACCGATATCTTGCTTCTTGATGTGTTTAACACCTTAGGAATGCCAACATCTACTACAGTTTCTATTGTATTTAACTTACTAGGGGCGGCTGTATGTATTGCTTTACTAAAAATTAGTACTGATAACACTCAAAGCTATGCAGATATTTATCAATATATTAATACCGAAAAAGCCCAGCAAATTATAGGTGGTATTCTGCTTTCTGTTGTTGTTGCCTTTTCAGTAGGAGCCTTTGTTCAATATATCTCAAGAGTTCTATTATCATTCAACTTTGAAAAAAAACCTATATGGGTAGGTGCTTTATTTGGGGGTATTGCTTTAACAGCTTTAGTATACTTTATATTAATGAAAGGAATTAAAGGCGCTGATATTGCTAAGAAAAGTTTTGAAACAATAGGCGGAATGACAATCAAAGAGTTCCTCGAAGCTTATGTATTTCAATTAGTTGCTGCTTTTTTTGCATTTTGGACAATATTCTCTTACATCTTTATAGGCTATTTTAAACAAAACATTTACAAACTTATCATTATAGTAGGTACCTTTTCATTAGCCTTAGCTTTTGCTGGTAATGATTTGGTTAACTTTATTGGTGTTCCTATTGCAGGCTGGCAAGCTTTTCAAGCTTTTGTTGATCCAATGATAAACGTTAATAACTTAGCTGCTTCAGAATTCCCAATGGGTATTTTAGGACAAAAAGTACCTACACCTACACTTTGGTTATTTTTAGCCAGTATTATTATGGTTACCACCTTATGGCTATCTTCAAAATCTAAAGAAGTATTAAAAACATCATTAGACTTATCGAGTCAGAGCGACACTAAAGAACGTTTCAGTCCTAACTTTTTATCTAGAGGTATTGTACGAGGATCTATATTATTATCACGCTATTTCTCTGCTATTACCCCTGAACCTTTAGCAAAAAAAATAGAGCAGCAATTTGAAAAACCTGTTATAACCTTAGCTAAAGACAAAACATACGAGCTCCCAGCTTTTGATATGGTGAGAGCTTCTGTAAACTTAATGGTAGCAGGTATCTTAATATCTATAGCTACCTCATATAAATTACCGCTTTCAACTACTTATGTAACCTTTATGGTTGCCATGGGTACCTCTTTAGCCGATAGAGCTTGGGGAGCAGAAAGCGCTGTTTATAGAGTAGCTGGAGTATTAAATGTAATTGGAGGATGGTTCTTGACAGCCATTAGCGCATTTATTGCCGCTGGAGTTGTAGCCTTTTTAATTTCATGGAATGTAAAGGTAATGGTTCCTGTACTATTATTGCTTACCGCTATTTTATTAACTAAAAATATGATGGCGCATCGTAAAAAAGCAAAAGCCGTTAAAGAAGAAGATTCTATTAATAAAGCAGAAAGTAGCTCTATACAAGGAGTTATAGAAGAAAGCGCAGACAACATTAGAGCAGTAGTAAGTAGAACTTCAAAAATTTATGCTTCTACTATTGACAGTTTAGCAAAACAAAACTTAGATGGGTTAAAGAAAAGTAAAAAAGGAGTTGTCAAACTAAATACTGAGGTTGAAGACTTAAAAGACAACATTTTCTACTTTATAAAAAACTTAGATGAGTCAAGTGTTGGTGCAAGTGATTTTTATATTAATGTTATTGGATACTTACAAGACATCACACAATCTTTAGAGTATATCACCAAAGCAAGTCATAAGCACGTAAACAATAACCATCTTAAATTACGTTTTAATCAAATTAAAGATCTTAAAGAAACCGAACAACAACTATATACCTTGTTCGGAAAAATAAAAAGTACTTTTTCTGAAAGAGACTTTGACCATATAAGTGTTATCCTTGACGAAAAACAAGCATTATTACTTCAAGTAAACGAAAAGATTAAAAAGCAAGTTTCCAGAACACGTACTGAGGAGAAGAGTCCTAAAAACACAACGCTTTACTTTAGCTTGTTATTAGAAACTAAAGATTTGATAAAAGCAACAATGAGTTTATTAGAAGCTTATAAAGAGCAATAGTTTGCCTAAGAATTATAAAAGGAGTGTTTGATAAACACTCCTTTTTTTTTTTACTATAAATTACTTTATTCTTTTAGCAAAAAACAACAAACTGATTATTACCTATTTAAGTTTTAAAAAATTCATTTTCAAAGAGTTTTGTTTACTAAATTATTTAGCGTACTTTTGCAAACTCTTTCGAGAGTAAGGAATGTTTAATAATTAAAAAGAATTAGTGTGGACACATTAAGCTACAAAACTATTTCAGCAAACAAAAACACCGTTAATAAAGAATGGGTTTTAGTTGATGCTGAAGGTCAGACGTTAGGTAGATTATCTTCTATAGTTGCAAAACTAATTAGAGGAAAGTACAAACCTAACTACACGCCTCACGTTGATTGTGGAGATAACGTTGTTGTTATTAACGCAGAAAAAATCAACTTAACAGGTAAAAAATGGACGGACAAAAGTTACATCCGTCACACAGGTTACCCAGGTGGGCAAAAATCTTTAACTGCTACTGAGTTGTTTGAAAAAGACCCAACTCGTTTAGTAGAGAAATCTGTGAAAGGAATGTTACCTAAAAACAAATTAGGTAGTGCATTATTCCGTAATTTAAAAGTATATGCTGGGGCAGAGCACAATCAAGAAGCTCAAAAGCCAAAAGCAATTAACCTAAACGATTATTTATAATGGAAGTTATACACAAAATCGGACGTAGAAAAACTGCTGTAGCTAGAGTTTACCTTTCAGAAGGAAATGGTAAAATTACAGTAAACAAAAAAGAAATGAATACGTACTTCCCTACAGGAACGTTACAATACAAAGTTATGCAACCTTTAGTGTTAACTGAAAACGCAGAAAACTTTGATGTAAAAGTAAATGTATACGGAGGAGGAATCACTGGTCAAGCCGAAGCTATTCGTTTAGCTATTTCGCGTGCAATGTGCGAATTAAACGACGAAAACAGAGGAATATTAAAACCTGAAGGTTTATTGACTAGAGACCCAAGAATGGTAGAGCGTAAAAAATTCGGACAGAAGAAAGCGCGTAAGAAATTCCAATTCTCTAAACGTTAATATTTCATACTGGATTTATTCAGTACAATCAAAAATTAAAAAAATTGTTGTCGTTGCTTTGGTACAACCAAAGGTTAGTTTAGCATCTAAATGATTACGTGTAATTATTGCTACTACAACGAAGAACGTAAACTATTACAAAAATGGCAAATAATATAGAAGTAAAAGAATTACTTGAGGCAGGTGTACATTTCGGACACATGACTCGTAAGTGGGATCCTAACATGGCTCCATATATTTATATGGAACGTAACGGAATTCACATCATCAACTTATACAAAACAGCTGCTAAAATTGACGAAGCAAACAATGCTTTAAAGAAAATTGCAGCTTCTGGTAGAAAAATTTTATTCGTAGCTACCAAAAAACAAGCGAAAGATATCGTAGCAGAAAAAGCAGGTGCTGTAAATATGCCTTATATTACAGAAAGATGGCCTGGAGGTATGCTAACTAACTTCGTAACTATCCGTAAAGCAATTAAAAAAATGGCTACTATTGATAGAATGAAGAAAGACGGTACTTTCAATACTTTATCTAAAAAAGAGCGTTTACAAGTAGATCGTTTAAGAGCTAAATTAGAAAAGAACTTAGGTTCTATTGCTGATATGACTCGTTTACCTGGAGCACTTTTTGTTGTTGATATTAAAAGAGAGCACATCGCTATTAAAGAAGCACAAAAATTAAACATTCCTATTTTTGCTATGGTTGATACAAACTCTGACCCAAGACAGGTTGATTTTGTTATACCAGCAAACGATGATGCATCTAAATCTATCAACAAGGTATTAAGCCACGTTACAGAAGCTGTTGCAGAAGGATTATCTGAAAGAAAAGCAGATAAAGAAGCTAAAAAAGAAGAAGCAAAAGAAGCTCCAAAAGCCGAAGCTGCTGAAAAAAAAGTTGAAACTCCAACAGAAGAAAAATAAAATAGTATAAAAGTAGCCTGATTTTATACCAAAAATCAGGCTATTTAATTTAAAAACACACATAATGAAAATTACTGCTGCTGAAGTAAATAAATTAAGAAAAGCTACTGGTGCCGGAATGATGGACTGTAAAAAAGCACTAGTTGAAGCTGAAGGTGATTTTGATAAAGCAATTGAAGTATTGCGTAAAAAAGGACAGAAAGTTGCTGCAAAAAGAGCTGATAGAGACTCTTCTGAAGGAGCTGCTATAGCTGTTGTAAATAATGATGCTACTTCTGGTGTTGTTATATCTTTAAACTGCGAAACTGACTTTGTTGCTAAAAACGAATCTTTCGTAAACTTAGCTAAAGAATTAGCTAACACTGCTTTAAACTACAACACAAAAGAAGATTTCTTAGCTGCTGACTTTAACGGTATTACAGTTGCTGAAAAATTAACTGAGCAAACTGGAGTTATAGGTGAGAAAATTGAAATAGGTGGATTTAAAAAATTAAACGCACCTTTCGTAGGTTCATATATTCATGCTGGTAACAAAATTGCTTCTATCGTTGGGTTATCTACTAAAGTGGATAACGCAGAAACCTTAGGTAAAGATCTTGCTATGCAAGCTGCTGCAATGGGAGCAACTACATTATCTTACAAAGATTTTGACCCTGCTTTTGTTGCCTCAGAAACTGAAGCAAGAATTGCTGTTATCGAAAAAGAAAATATTGAATTAGGACGTTTAGGAAAAACACTTAAAAATGTTCCTCAATATATTTCAATGGCTCAAATTAATGATTCTGTTCTTGCTAAAGCTGAAGAAGAAGCAAAAACACAATTAGCTGCCGAAGGTAAACCAGAAAAAATCTGGGATAAAATTTTACCAGGTAAAATTGAGCGTTTTATTTCTGATAACACAACACTTGACAAAGAGTTATGTTTATTAGACCAAGAATTTATTAAAGACAGCAAACAAAATGTTGCCGAGTATGTAAAAACATATGGTGATGTTGATGTTACTGGTTTTGAAAGAGTATCTTTAGCTTAAGTACTTGCTCAAATAATATACATAAAAAGCTTCTCATACCTGAGAAGCTTTTTTTATTCATTCAACCAGAAATCTAGTACGTAAAACTTTATTTATCGTATTTAAATATTGAAAAAAAGGAATTCAAATGTATATTTGCACAAATCATTCACAACTATGCACTACAAAAGAGTCCTTTTAAAACTTTCTGGAGAAGCCTTAATGGGCGATCGTCAATATGGTATTGACCCGAAAAGATTAGCCGAATATGCTGAAGATATTAAAGAATTGGTAGACAGAAATGTTGAAGTTGCCATAGTTATTGGTGGTGGAAATATTTTTAGAGGTGTTGCTGGAGCTAGTAACGGAATGGATCGTGTACAAGGAGATTATATGGGAATGTTAGCTACTGTTATCAACGGTTTAGCCTTACAAAGTGCTTTAGAAGATGCCGATGTACAAACAAGACTACAAACGGCCATTAAAATTGAAGCTATTGCTGAACCTTATATCAAAAGAAGAGCAACTAGGCATTTAGAAAAAGGGCGTGTAGTTATTTTTGGATCAGGGACAGGTAACCCATATTTTACAACCGATTCAGCAGCTGTTTTACGCGCTATTGAAATAAACGCAGATGTTATTCTAAAAGGAACACGAGTTGACGGAATATATACCGAAGACCCTGAAAAAAATCCAGAAGCAACAAAATACAATAATATTTCCTTTGATGATGCTATTCAAAAAGGTTTAAAAGTAATGGATATGACCGCTTTTACTTTAAGTCAAGAAAACAATTTACCTATTATAGTTTTTGATATGAATACAAAAGGAAACCTACTTAAAGTTGTTTTAGGAGAACAAATAGGAACTAAAGTTGATAACTAATTTGATTATATTTGGCTTAATTATTGAGCTAAACAATAAAAATTTAATTTATGGAAGATATTAATTTCATTATAGACAGCGCTAAAGAAGGTATGAACAATGCCATTACTCACCTTGAAAAACAACTACTTACTATTAGAGCAGGTAAAGCTTCTCCTGCAATGTTAAGTAGCGTTATGGTTGATTATTATGGTGCTGCTACTCCCCTTTCTCAAGTAGCCAATGTTAACACTCCAGACGCTAGAACTATTACTGTACAGCCTTGGGAAAAAAATTTAATGCAAGAGATTGAAAAAGCAATCTTAAACGCTAACTTAGGCTTAAACCCTATGAACAATGGAGAAAGCATAATTATAAATGTTCCTACTCCTACTGAAGAAAGAAGACGAGAGTTAGCAAAACAAGCAAAAGCTGAAGCTGAAGATGCTAAAGTTGTTATCAGAAATAATCGTAAAGAAGCAAATAATGAAATAAAAAAACTTGATGCTTCTGACGACATGAAAAAAAATGCTGAAGCATCCGTTCAAGAATTAACAGATAGTTTTGTTAAGAAAATTGACGAAATCTATGTTGTAAAAGAAAAAGATATAATGACAGTGTAATTTTCATTACTTAAATTCATCTGAAACGGCTTTATAGCCGTTTTTTTTATACCTAAACTTAATTGCAAATTGCATACCTTTGCATCCTAATTTACTGTAATGACAAAATTATTTAGCGTAGGTTTTTGGGCTGCAGTTGCCCGCATGATTTTAAAAAACAGAATCACAATTTTAATTGTGCTGACTCTCATTACTGTTGCTTTAGCCTATCAGTTTAAAAACATGCGCTTCACTTATACTGAAGCCAACTTACTGCCTGATGATCATAAAGTAAATGAAGCCTATTTTGACTTTTTAGATAAATTTGGAGAAGAAGGAAACTTAATAATTTTAGGTGTGCAAGACAATGATTTTTTTACACCAGAAAAATTTAATGCATGGAACACCCTTTCCGACGAATTAAATAAACACGAAGACGTTTCCTTAGTTATTGGAGTTGGAAACCTTCAAACCTTACATAGAAACGACAGCTTAAAAGCTTTTGATTTAGAGCCACTACTAACTAACCCTGTAAAAACTCAAAACGAATTAGACAACCTAAAAACTAAATTATATTACAACCTCCCTTTTTACGATAAATTTTTATTTAATGCAGAAACAAATACTTTCAGGACCGCAGTTTATATAAATAAAGCTATTGTAAATAAACCTGAACGAAAAAGATTAATTGAAAACTTTATCATTCCTAAAATAGATGCTTTTAAAAAGAGTACCAATCTAAAAGTTTATGTTTCAGGAATGCCTTATATCAGAACACTAAATTCAAGTACAATTATTAGTGAAATTTCTTCGTTTATTTTTGCCGCGCTTGCCGTTACTGGATTTATTTTCTTTTTATTTTTTCGTTCGTTTCGAGCTACATTTATATCCTTATTTACAGTAATTATTGGAGTAATGTGGACCTTTGGTTTCCTCGGGCTACTGCAATATGAAATAACGGTTCTAACAGCAATAATTCCTCCATTAATTATTGTTATTGGTATACCGAACTGTATATTTTTAATAAACAAATACCAATCGGAAGTTAAAAAACACGGTAATCAGGCCAAATCATTACAACGTGTAATCACAAAAATAGGTAACGCTACTTTAATGACCAATGTAACTACCGCTGCAGGTTTTGCTACTTTTATACTTACAAAAAGTGATTTGCTAAAAGAATTTGGAGTCGTGGCCTCATTAAGTATTCTCTCAATTTTTGCTATTTCACTTCTTGTAATTCCTATCATTTATAGCTTTATGCCATTACCCAAAGCAAAACATTTAAAACACCTAAACAAAAGGTGGATTGATGGGTTTGTAAATTGGATGGAGCATATGGTAAAAAACAAACGTATTACTATATACACAAGTTCAGTGCTTTTACTAATAGTAAGTATGATTGGTATTTTTCAAATACAAGTAACTGGAAGTTTGATTGAAGACATGCCTAAAGACACCGAATTCTTTAGAGATATTCGTTTTTTTGAAAAAGAGTTTGATGGAATTATGCCTGTTGAATTTATGATTGACACCAAACGAAAAAAAGGAGTCATGAAATTAGCCACTTTAAAGCGTATGGAAAAACTTGAAGAGGCTATCATAGAAATTCCAGAACTTTCTAAACCAATGTCTGTAGTAGAAGTAGTTAAATACGCCAAACAAGCTTACTATAATGGTAATCCTAAATACTACCAATTGCCTACATCTCAAGAAAAAAACTTTATCTTCTCTTATGCCAAAAACGCAAAAGGGGATAGCAATTTAATGAAAAGTTATGCCGACAGTACCGGACAGTACGCTAGAATAACAACCTTTATGAAAGACATTAGCACCGACCGTATGGAAGCTATTGAAACTCAATTAAAGCAAAAAATTTCTAAAATTTTTCCTGAAGACCGCTATACTGTTAGTATGACAGGGAAAGCACTTGTTTTTCAAAAAGGAACTAAATATTTACGCAACAACTTATTTTTATCACTCGGGTTAGCCATTGTTATTATATCATTATTTATGGCATATATGTTTCGTTCAGCCAGAATGATTGTTGTATCATTAATCCCAAACCTGTTACCTTTAGTAATTACAGCAGGTTTAATGGGTTATTTAGGCGTACCCATAAAACCATCAACCATTTTAGTGTTTAGTATTGCTTTTGGTATTTCTGTGGATGATACAATACATTTTCTTGCTAAATACCGTCAAGAGTTACAAGCTCACAATTGGCAAATAAGAAAGTCTGTATATGCAGCCTTGCGCGAAACTGGAGTCAGTATGTTTTACACCTCTATCGTTTTATTTTTTGGTTTTTCTGTGTTTACTATTTCAAGCTTTGGAGGTACCGTTGCCCTAGGAGGCTTGGTTTCTGCAACCTTACTTTTTGCCATGCTAGCTAACCTATTGCTGCTACCATCTTTATTACTATCACTAGAAAGAAGTATTGCAAATAAAAAAGTATTTAAAAAGCCAAGTATTGATATTCTCCCTGAAGAAGGAGAAGATGAAATATAAAAAAAACGCTAGCAATTGCTAGCGTTTTTTACCCCAAAAAACTTACCTAATAAACTTGTATGTTTATCAACATAAGTTAAGTGCAATTTATACATTATCTACAAACTACAACATACCAAAAATCTGGTATTTTTATATCACTAAATATAGTGATACATTACTTTTAGCATAAAGTTATTGTAGTGCTTATAAATGATTTATATTTGCAAACGGAAAAAACATAAAAAACGCGATTAATTAAAAATTGCATTATCATAATAAAAAAATTAACAGATGAACTCAACATCAGTTTCTGAACTATTAAAAGGAGAACTCCTATTACAAGAAATAACCATAAAAGGATGGGTAAGAACATTTAGAGCAAACCGTTTTATTGCACTAAATGATGGTTCTACAATTAATAACATACAATGTGTTGTTGATTTTGAAAATACCGACCCTGAAGTGTTAAAAAGGATTACCACTGGGGCAGCTATAGAAATAAAGGGTACCTTAATTGAAAGTCAAGGTAAAGGTCAGTCTGTTGAAATAGAGGTTGCATCAATTATTATTTTAGGCGATTCTGACCCTGAATCTTACCCTATCCAACCTAAAAAACACAGTTTTGAGTTTTTACGTGAAAATGCCCACTTAAGAACACGAACCAATACATTTAGCGCTGTGATGCGGTTACGCTCTGCATTATCATTTGCTGTGCATCAATATTTCAACACCAACGGTTTTTACTATATGCACACTCCTATTATAACTGGAAGTGATGCAGAAGGTGCTGGAGAAATGTTTCAGGTAACTAATTTAGATATTAAAAACCCTCCTGTTACCGAAGAAGGAGCTATTGACTACAGCAAAGATTTTTTCGGAAAAGAAACCAATTTAACTGTTTCTGGCCAGCTAGAAGCTGAAACCTATGCTATGTCACTTGGTAAAGTGTATACTTTTGGCCCAACGTTCAGAGCTGAAAACTCTAATACTTCTCGTCATCTTTCTGAATTCTGGATGATAGAACCTGAAGTTGCCTTTATGGACTTAGCAGGAAATATGGATTTAGCCGAAGATTTCTTAAAATATGTTATCAATTATATTCTTGAAAACAACCAGGAAGACTTAACATTTTTAGAGAAAAGGTTACTAGACGAAGAAAAGAGCAAACCTCAAAAAGATCGTAGCGAATTAAGTTTAATTGAAAAACTGAAATTTGTTACCGAAAACAACTTTAAACGTGTGAGCTACACTGAGGCAATTGAAATCTTAAAGAATTGCAAACCTAATAAAAAGAAAAAATTCAACTATTTAATTGAAGATTGGGGTGCTGATTTACAAAGTGAACACGAACGTTATTTAGTTGAGAAACACTTTAAATGCCCCGTAATTCTTTTTGATTACCCAGCAAACATTAAGGCTTTTTATATGCGCTTAAATGACGATGAGAAAACCGTGCGAGCTATGGATATTTTATTCCCTGGTATTGGTGAAATGGTAGGAGGATCTCAACGTGAGGAACGCTTAGACGTTTTACTTGACAAAATGAAAGCCATTGATATTGACGAAAAAGAATTGTGGTGGTATACCGATTTACGCAAATACGGTTCAGCAGTACACTCGGGTTTCGGACTTGGTTTTGAACGATTAGTAATGTTTGCTACAGGAATGAGTAATATTAGAGATGTTATTCCTTTTCCAAGAACCCCGCAAAATGCCGAGTTTTAAAAATCAAAATAAACTTATAAAACTAACCTACAAGATTTCAAAAACCTTGTAGGTTTTTTTATCTTTACAATATGCTTAAACAATATTTACATTTTAAATTATCACAAAAATTATCACCTCAACAAATACAGTTGATGAAGTTAATTCAATTGCCTACACAAGCTTTTGAGCAGCGTGTAAAGCAAGAACTTGAAGAAAACCCTGCTTTAGATGATAATAAAGAAGAGTATAATGATGATGTTTTTCAAGATAATGAGTATGATGATTCTTATGATAGCGAATCTATAAACACAGACGATATAAATATTGATGAGTATTTAAGTGATGATGATACCCCTAGTTATCGCTTACAGGCAAACAATTACAGTTCTGACGATGAAGAAAAAAGTGTTCCATACGCTTCAGGAATGACCTTTACACAATATCTTATCAACCAATTAAACACCTTTAGTTTAAACGAACAAGAGTATTTAATTGCTGAGTTTTTGGTTGGTAGCATTGGCGAAAGCGGTTATATTAGAAGAAACTTAACAGATATTGTAGATGATTTAGCCTTTACTCAAGGCGTATACACTGATGAAACTGAGGTAGAAAAAGTATTAAAAATAGTACACAAACTAGAACCCACAGGAGTTGGCGCAAGAAACCTACAGGAATGTTTATTGCTACAATTAAAGCAAAAACCCAAAACAAAAACTATCGAGCTTGCTACAAGCATTATTGATGAAAGTTTTGAACAGTTTGCAAAAAAGCATTATAAAAAGTTAATTCATAAATTTTCTGTTTCAGAAGATGATTTAAAAGACGCTATTAGTGAAATAGAAAAGTTAAACCCAAAACCTGGAGGGAGTTATTCAGGTAATAACAAAATTACAGAACACGTTGTACCTGACTTCAGCATCAAAATTGTTGACGGTGAATTAGAACTTACTTTAAACGGTAGAAATGCCCCTGAGTTACATATTTCCCGAGAGTACAGTAACATGCTTAAAGGATATAAAGAAAGTAAAAACAAAAGTAAATCACAAAAGGATGCTGTACAGTTTATTAAACAAAAACTAGATGCAGCAAAATGGTTTATTGATGCAATAAAGCAACGTCAGCAAACCCTATACGTCACTATGTCAGCCATTATGAACTATCAAAAAGAATACCTGCTTAGTGGTGATGAGATGGATTTAAAACCTATGATTTTAAAAGACATTGCTGATGAAATTGACATGGATATTTCTACTGTATCACGAGTAGCTAACAGCAAATACGTAAATACTCCTTATGGAACAAAACTGATAAAAGAGTTTTTCTCCGAAGCCATGAAAAATGACAAAGGTGAAGACGTTTCTACAAGAGAAATAAAAAAAATATTAGAAACTGTTGTTGCTAATGAAGATAAGAAGAAACCCCTTACAGATGAAAAGTTGGCTCAACACCTAAAAGAAAAAGGATATCCTATTGCCCGAAGAACCATAGCTAAATATCGTGAGCAATTAGACATTCCTGTAGCTAGATTGCGTAAAAAAATATAGTTTTTGAATAAATTTTTAACATACGCATCATACCTACTTCACCCCTTATTCATGCCGTTTTTAGGAGTCGTATTATTTTTTTCTAAAACATCAAAATACTATGCTCCCGAATATATAGAAGGACGCCTTATTCAATTATTTATACTTACCATTATTATCCCTATTTTGGTTTTTAGAGTATTGAAAAAGCTGCGCCTTACCTCATCAATAATGATGGAGTCTGTATCCGAGAGGAAAATACCATACCTTATTGCTGTTTTACTAAATCTATACATAACACAATATACACTCAATAATTCTCAAGATGTTGAATTGTATTATTTTTTTGCTGGAATAAGTTTTACAGCTATCGCTTTTTTAATACTCAGCTATTTAAACTTTAAAGCTAGTTTACACTCGGCAGCTATAGGAGGGTTAACCATGTTTTGTACTGCAGTAAGTATACATTACCAATTAAATATGATTCTCTTAATAGGACTATTGCTTTTCTGTAATGGTGTAGTAGCTAGTTCAAGACTACACCTAAAAGCACACACAAGTCTTGAACTTATAATTGGTGGTTTAATGGGCGTATCTCCACAGTTTATGATGATGATTTATTGGGTTTAAAACATATAAAACATCAACCCGAATTTTATTTCATTTACATCAATAACAGCACCATCGAGTTTCGCATCACTAGAAAGTAATTTATTGATACCATAAGCAATATGAAAATTCCAAGTATTCCAACCAAAACTGATATCTAATGTTGTCTTAATTCTATTTATATGAGGAGGATTATTTTGTTTAAAATCACCGTAAACCCCTTTATATTTAACAATACTATTAACCACATAACCTAATTTAACTCCAGTATACACACGCCAAAATTTATATGTTTCAGCTGTTGATGTACGCCATCTAAACTGTATGGGAATCTCTACAACATGGATATTTAACTTGTTTTTACTATACGCAGCGTTATTATTATCTAAAATCTGATATGTAACATTAGCATTCTCTTCTTTTATATATAAATTTTGGTTGTAAGAATTACTTGAATAACCTAACCCAACCCCAAAAGCAATATTTCTTTTTTTATTAACCGGAAAATCTCTAATAAAACCTAAATGCAACCCTCCTGATAGTCCTTGCTGCGACATGCCAGCTGGTTTATTTTCTAAAAAATTATATGTTACACCTATGTAAAACTGATCTTCTCTATACTTTTCATCAATAGCTTCTGATTCATTCAACACTTCTTCTTGAGAAAACCCTAGAGTAAATGATAATACAACAATAAAAAAAAATAGTTTTTGCATGTAAACGAAGATACATATTAGTGCATTTACTAGCAACTATTTTTATGATGCATTAAGCTTTCTTATATTTGTTAGCGTTTATTTGTAACAAATACGCGGTTTGAGCGTCAAACCATAAACTTTTTTAATTAATCAATAACACTAATGAAGAAACACGTAATTTATCTAGCTTCATTACTTTTACCTGCAACTATTATGGCGCAAAAAGTAACTTTTGAAGAGTATGATTTAAACAATGGACTACATGTCGTTTTACACCAAGATAATTCGGCTCCTGTAGTAACTACATCGGTAATGTATCATGTAGGAGCAAAAGATGAAAACCCAGAACGCACTGGATTTGCTCACTTTTTTGAGCACCTTCTATTTGAAGGAACAAAAAATATTGGAAAAGGAAAGTGGTTTGAAATTGTAACTTCTAACGGAGGCTCAAATAATGCCAATACCACTGATGACAGAACTTACTATTATGAAGTATTTCCTTCCAACAACCTAGAAGTTGGTTTATGGATGGAATCAGAAAGAATGATGCACCCAGTTATTGATCAAAAGGGGGTTGACACACAAAATGAAGTTGTAAAAGAAGAGAAAAGATTACGAGTTGACAACCAACCATATGGTAGTTTCTTAGCAGAAATTAAAAAACTATTATTCACTAAGCATCCATACCGTTGGGCTACAATTGGATCAATGGATCATTTAGATGCCGCTACATTAGAAGAGTTTCAAGCTTTTAATAAAAAATATTACGTACCTAACAATGCTGTGTTAGTTGTAGCAGGTGATATTGATGTAGTTAAAACTAAAAAAATGATTCAAGATTACTTCGGCCCTATTCCAAAACAAGCAGAGGTAACTAGAGTTGCTATAAAAGAAGCACCAATTACCAAAGAAATTAAAGGGAAATACAACGATCCTAACATTCAAATTCCAGCTATCGTTTCAGCTTACAGAACACCATCTATGAAAACAAGAGAAGCATATGTGTTAAATATGATTTCAACTGTTTTAAGTGATGGTAAAAGTTCTCGTTTATATAAAAAATTAGTTGACGATAAAAAAATGGCATTACAAGTAGGAGCCTTTAACGTAAGTCAAGAAGATTACGGCATGTACCTAACCTACGGTTTACCTTTGGGAGACACAAAACTAGAAGACCTTGTTAAAGAAATTGATGAGGAAATTGTAAAAATTCAAACAGAATTAATTTCTGAAAGAGAATATGAAAAATTACAAAACAAGTACGAAAACCAATTTGTAAACTCAAATGCAAGTATTGAAGGAATTGCAAACTCATTAGCACGTTACTACATGTTATTTGGCGACACTAATTTAATTAACACAGAAATTGACATCTATAAATCAATTACACGTGAAGAAATTAGAGATATTGCTAAAAAGTATTTAAATCCTAACCAACGAGTTTTATTAGAATACCTTCCTAAAGAAGAAAAGAATAAAGAAAAATCATAATGAAAACAAAGATTTTATCACTTATAGCATTAGTTTTTATGAGTATATCAACAATGCAAGCACAAATTGACCGTTCAAAACAACCAGTATCTGGACCTGCACCAAAAATAAATATTGAAAAACCACAAACCTTTAACCTATCTAATGGCTTAAAAGTTTTAGTGGTTGAAAATCATAAGTTACCGCGTGTATCTTTAAGTTTACGATTAGACAACCCACCTGTTGTTGATGGTGACAAAGCTGGAGTTTCTACCCTAACAGGAGCTATGCTAGGAAAAGGATCTAAGTCAATTACTAAAGATGATTTTAACGAAGAAATTGACTATATGGGAGCTAACCTTAACCTAAGTGCTTCTGGAGGTTTTACAAGTGGCTTATCTAAGTATTTCGATCGTTTAGTAGCATTAATGGCTGACGCAGCTATTAACCCTAACTTTACACAGGAAGAATTTGATAAGGAAAAAGAAAAAACTTTAGAGAACATCAAATCTGAAGAAAAAAATGTAAAAGCCGCAGCCAATAGAGTTAAGTACTTTTTAGCTTATGGTAAAAACCACCCATATGGTGAGTTTCAAACTAAAGAAACTATTAACAATGTAACCTTACAAGATATAACTAAATTTTATCAAAACTATTTTGTACCTGATAATGCCTATTTAGTTGTTGTGGGTGACGTTGAATTTAAACAAGTTAAAAAAGCAATTACTAAAAACTTTAGTAAATGGAGAAAAGGTTTAGCACCATCTATTAGCATTCCTGATGCTAAAAACGTACAATACACGCAAATTAACTTTGTTGATATGCCAGATGCGGTACAATCAGAAATTGCATTGGTAAATACTGCAGAATTTAAAATGAATGATGCTGACTATCATGCAGCTTTAATAGCTAATAAAATTTTCGGTGGCGGATTTAACAGTATGTTAAACCTTAACCTAAGAGAAGCTCATGGATGGACCTATGGAGCACGTTCATCTTTCTCTGCAGACAGAAACTCTCAAGCATTATTTACAGCATCTACAAGTGTTAGAAATTCAGTTACAGATAGCGCCGTAGTAGAAACTTTAAAAGAGCTAAATAATATTCGCACTAAAAACGTTACTGCGGAGCAATTACAAAATGTAAAAGCAAAATATTTAGGTGATTTTGTTTTAGCTATGGAAAAACCGCAAACTATTGCGCGTTATGCATTAAACACTGAGTTAAATAAATTACCTGCTGATTTCTACGGAACTTTCTTAGAAAAAATAAACGCCGTTACTATTGCTGACGTAAAAAGAGTAGCTAACAAATACTTTTTAGCAAACAATGCCAGAATTGTTATCGCTGGGAAAGGAAGTGATGTAGTTGAAAGTTTAGAAAAAATTACCTACAACGGTAAAAAACTACCAGTAAAGTATTTTGATAAATATGGTAACCCAACAGAAAAGCCGGTATTTTCAAAACCAATCCCTAAAGGAGTAACAGCACAATCTGTTATTGATAATTACTTTAAAGCTATTGGTGGTAAAGAAGCCTTAGCTAAAGTAAAAACCGTTACTTTTTCTGGTGACATGAATGCTATGGGGCAAGTAATGGGAATTCAGATTAAGAAAATGGCACCTAACAAAAATATGATGGAAGTTTCACATCCTCAAATGGGTGTTATCATGAAGCAGGTTTTTGATGGGCAAAAAGGATATGCAGCGCAAATGGGACAACAAAAAGAAATGTCTGCTGAAGAAATAGCCGAAGCTCAAACTAAAAATGTATTGTTTGAAGAATTATCATTAGATATGTCAAAAGTTACTTTAGAAAGCATGACAGCTATTGAAGGTGAGGATGCATATAAATTAAAAGTTACTGGAGATGCTGAACCAGAGTATAGATATTACAATGCTAAAAATGGTTATTTAGTAAAAACAGAAACTACTAAAGAAGCTCAAAGTCAAAAAATTACTATTAGCACCGAGTATAGTAACTATACGCCTTCAAAAGGTATTCAGTTCCCTTTTAGCATAACAACTAAACAAGGGCCTCAAACTTTTGGAATGATTATTAAAGAAGCTAAAGTTAACGAAGGTGTAACGGAAGCTGATTTCAAATAATTAATCTAAGTTCAAAAAAACCTAAAAGCCGAAACAAAAGTGTTTCGGCTTTTTTTATGCTTTTCTATTAGCTAAAAAGACACCCAATAAAATTATTCCTGAAGCAATTAATTGCATTACCCCTAATTGTTCTCCATCTAACACCCCCCAAATTAAAGCAACAACAGGTATTAAATATGTTACAGAAGATGAAAAAATAGGTGTGGAAACTTGCACTAACCTATTAAAAATAACCTTAGCTATACCTGTACCAAAAATCGACAAAACAATAATGTATCCCATCGATTCTTGTACTAATGAATTATATAAAACTTCTTTAGAAAAAAAATCAGACCCCATAAGCACAACTAATGCGGGTACTATTAAGAAAACAAAACTAGCTGTAACAATACTCATAGCACTTAAATTTTGCAAATACACTTTAATAATATTCACATTAAATGCATAGCATATAGAGGCCATAACAACAAACGCACTAAACAAATAATTTTGATTAGGATTCAATGCTGCACCACTAATAATCAACAATAATGTTCCTAAAAAACCTAACGTAATTCCAAATAATTGACGTTTATTAAATAGCATTTTAAAAAAGAAATACCCAAAAATTAGCGTGTTAATTGGTGTAAAAGAATTTAATATTGAAGCAATTGCACTATCAATTTCTGTTTCAGCAAAAGCAAAAAAGTACACCGGAAAAAAAGTTCCTAAAAAAGCTGATGCAAGTATTGGTTTAACATGTTCGCGTTTTATCTTTTTTAAACTTTTAAAACCTATTAACAACAAAAAAACCGCAGTAAATAATATACGTAACGAACCCAGTTGATACGCCGTTAAACCTCCCAGACCTTTTTTTATAAGTATAAAAGAACTGCCCCAAATAATTGCAAGCAACACTAAAAAAACCCATTTTAAACGATTAGCATCCATTTTGTAAAAATCCGAATAATTAATCAATAAATCATTACAATCAAAGCTTAAAACAAGCTGCAAAACTTTGTATCTGTTTTAAAATTATTATCTTTTAAAAATTATTAAAACACCTTGTTGAATGAGCAATTATCATATCGAAAACTTAGAAGAATATTTTCAAGTATATAGACAATCAATACAAAACCCTGAACTCTTCTGGGAAGAAATTGCCAAAGAAAACTTTCTATGGCGAAAAAAATGGGATAACGTATTAACATGGAACTTTTCAAAGCCAGAGGTAAAATGGTTTGAAGGTGCTAAACTCAATATAACCGAAAACTGTATTGACAGGCATTTAGATACTAGAGCTGATAAAACTGCTATTATTTTTGAACCTAACAATCCTGATGAAAAAGCAGAGCATATATCTTACAAACAATTACATGAAAAAGTAAATAAGTTCGCAAATGTTTTAAAGAGTAAAGGTGTTAAAAAAGGAGATCGTGTTTGTATTTATCTTCCTATGATTCCTGAATTAGCCATAAGTACACTAGCTTGTGCAAGAATTGGTGCTATACACTCAGTTGTATTTGCGGGTTTTTCTGCTACTGCATTAGCCACTCGAATTAACGACTCCGATTGCAAACTACTTGTTACTAGCGATGGTTCTTACAGAGGCGCAAAAAAAATTGACCTAAAAGGAATTGTTGATGAAGCGTTAGAATCCTGCCCTGGAATTAATAATGTATTAGTTGCTAAGCGAATTCATACTGACGTATTCATGAAACCAAAAAGAGATTATTGGCTAGAACCGTTATTAAAAGAGGCAGCTATTGATTGTTCTGCAGAAATTATGGATGCGGAAGACCCTCTGTTTATTTTATATACATCAGGATCTACAGGCACACCCAAAGGTATGGTTCATACTACAGGAGGTTACATGGTATATACAGCCTACACCTTTAAAAACATTTTTCAGTACCGTGAAAATGATGTGTACTGGTGTACAGCTGATATTGGCTGGATAACAGGTCATAGTTATATACTATATGGCCCTTTATGTAACGGAGCTACAACTATCCTATATGAAGGTGTACCTAGTTACCCTGACTATGGACGGTTTTGGGAAATTGTAGAAAAACACAAAGTAAATCAGTTTTATACAGCTCCTACTGCGATTAGAGCTCTAGCCAAAGAAGGAGTTTCTCACTTAGAAAAGTACAACTTATCTTCCCTAAAAGTATTAGGAAGCGTAGGTGAGCCTATTAACGAAGAAGCTTGGCACTGGTATAATGACAATGTTGGAAAGAAAAAAGCTCCAATTGCTGACACTTGGTGGCAAACTGAAACAGGAGGAATCATGATTAGCCCTATCCCTTATGTAACCCCAACAAAACCAACCTATGCTACATTACCCTTTATTGGCATTCAACCCACTCTAATTAACGAAAATGGAAAAGAAATTAATGGTAATCAAGTAAGTGGAAACTTATGCATCAAGTACCCATGGCCAAGTATGGCACGTACTATTTGGGGCAATCATCAGCGATACAAGGAAACCTATTTTTCTGCGTATGAAAATATGTATTTTACAGGTGATGGCGCCCTTCGTGATGAAGTAGGGTACTATAGAATTACTGGTCGTGTAGATGATGTTATTATAGTATCTGGTCATAACCTTGGCACAGCCCCAATTGAAGATGCCATTAATGAACATCCTGCCATTGCAGAAAGTGCTATTGTTGGTTTTCCGCACAGCATTAAAGGTAATGCGCTTTATGGTTATGTAACATTAAAAGAAGCTGGAAAAAATAAAGAGTTGAGCGCCCTAAAAAAAGAAATTAACCAATTAATTACTGAGCAAATTGGACCTATTGCGAAGCTAGATAAAATTCAATTCACTAATGGGCTTCCTAAAACCCGTAGTGGAAAAATAATGCGTCGTATCTTGCGCAAAATAGCAGAAAAAGACACTAGTAACTTAGGAGATATTAGCACCTTATTAAACCCAGAATGCGTACAAGAAATCATAGATAATGCTCATAATTAAAATTGAATTATACCACTAAATAAATTTCTAGTTTTATTAATTTTGCATTAATCATAAATTACTTAAAATGAAAAACATATTAAAAATAGGAACCGTTTGTTTTTTTATACTAGCTACTATTTCTTGTAAAAAAGAACAAAACGAAACTGAAGTTATAACTGTAGACACAACTGAAAATGTTGAAAAAAAACAACTAGCTGATAATGCTACAATAACAACCGTAAAATTTACCATTGATGGTATGACATGTGCTGTAGGATGTGCTGCAAAAATTGAAAAAAGTTTAAACAATATGGAAGGTGTAGCAACTGCAAAAGTAGACTTTGAAAGCAAAACAGCTACCGTTAACTATGATATTGATAAGGTTAACTCAGATCTTTTAACTAAAAGAGTTACTACTACTGGTGATTATAAAGTTTCAAACATTCAAACAATTGCTAGCAGTAAAACATGTACAGCAAATTGTAAAAAAGAGTGTTGCGCTAAAAAAACCGAAAATAAAACCTGTAGTGCTAATTGTGAAAAAGCATGTTGTAAAACAAAAGTTTAATACAAAGACTACAAAAAAAGCATCGTTATTAGCGATGCTTTTTTTGTACATACTCAATCCTTAATTAGGCATGAGCATGCTTTTTTGTAATATTTCTTGATACTTTAAACTTTTGCATAAAAGTTAATGACAGTATTACTGACGAGCTAATACCTTCTATTGTCAAAATCAATAGCAGTATTTCTGGTCCGCCTATTGAGCCTGCTATATGTTTTAATAATCGTTCTGCAAAAGCTGGTTCAATATGAAATAAATATACTGCCATAAAAGCTACGAAAGTTACCGTTGCTACCGCACCAGTTAAAATTCCTAACCAAAACCCAGAAAAGTACTCAAAAGCTTCTTTTTCTTGATCTTTCTTCTTTTTAATAACTGCATAAATTCCATAGGCAACTATCACTCCGTTCAGTATCCTCAACCAATGATTATCATGCATTCCTAAAACTCTAATAATTAAAAAATAGGCAATCAAAGCTGCGGCAATTGATAACCCGTACTTCAGGTAAAGAATATTTAACTTCATAACTATAACATATTGATTATCAAGTTAATTTACGAAATATTACTGACATTTTAATTGCTTCTTCTAAATTTAACACGTATTAACACGTTTCCAAACACCCATAAAAAAAGCGTTAGAGAAAATTACTCTAACGCTTTTACATAACTTAAAATATTAAATAGTTTACGATCCGCACATCAAACAATCGTCTCCTTGACCTTCTTTTGCTTGTGCTATCATCTGTTTAAATTCTTCTGGCGAAATAGCTTCTGCTTCAATAGAATTAGCATTAGCTACTACTTCTTTTCTCTTTTGAACTAAACGTTCATTTTGCGTAGTTGTTTCAACTGGCGCTTCTTTTTTCTCAACACTTAAGGAGAATTTTTTTGCATCTACAGCTGATTTGGTTCTTAGGTAGTACATTCCAGTTTTTAAACCAGACTTCCAAGCATAAAAATGCATTGAAGTTAACTTAGCCATAGTTGCCCCTTCCATAAATAAGTTTAAAGATTGAGACTGATCAATAAAATAACCTCTATGACGCGACATATCAATAATATCTTTCATGCTCATTTCCCATACAGTTTTATAAAGGTCTTTTATATGCTGCGGAATAGTATCGATATTTTGAACAGATCCGTTCGCACGCATGATAGCAATTTTAACCTCATCATTCCACAAACCTAACTCTACTAAATCTTCTAAAAGATGCTTATTTACTACAATAAACTCACCAGATAATACACGACGAGTGTATATATTAGAAGTATACGGCTCAAAACATTCATTGTTTCCTAATATCTGTGAGGTAGATGCTGTTGGCATAGGTGCCATTAATAATGAGTTTCTTACACCGTGTTCCATTACCTCTTTTCGTAATGCTGCCCAATCCCAACGTCCGCTTAACTCTTCATCTTTAATCCCCCACATGTTGTATTGGAACTCTCCTTTTGAAATTGGCGAACCTTCAAAAGTTGAATATGCTCCTTTTTCTTTGGCTATTTCCATTGAAGCAGTTACTGCTGCAAAATAAATAGTTTCAAAAATATCTTTATTTAACTTTTTAGCTTCATCAGAAGTAAAAGGTAAACGTAATTTAATAAAGGTATCTGCCAATCCTTGCACTCCTAAACCTACTGGACGGTGGCGGAAGTTTGAGTTTTCAGCTTCTTTAACAGGATAATAGTTTCTATCAATTACCTTGTCTAAGTTTTTAGTTACACGCTTTGTTACATTAAATAGTTCTTCATGATCATACGCACCATCTTTTACAAACATTGGTAATGCTATTGAAGCTAAATTACAAACCGCTACTTCATCTGGTGATGTATATTCCATGATTTCTGTACACAAGTTTGAAGAACGTATTGTACCTAAATTTTTCTGGTTTGATTTTTTATTGGCTGCGTCTTTATACAACATGTACGGAGTACCTGTTTCAATTTGCGACTCTAAAATCTTTTCCCAAAGCTCACGTGCTTTAATGGTTTTTCTCCCTCTTCCTTCTGCTTCATACTTAGTATACATTGCTTCAAACTCATCACCGTAAACATCACACAAACCTGGGCATTCATGTGGACACATTAATGTCCATTCAGCATCATCTTGTACTCGTTTCATAAACAAGTCTGACATCCACATTGCGTAAAATAAATCTCTTGCACGCATTTCTTCTTTACCATGATTCTTTTTTAAATCAAGGAAATCAAAAATATCTGCATGCCAAGGTTCTATGTAAATAGCAAAAGATCCTTTACGTTTTCCTCCACCTTGATCTACATAACGAGCAGTATCATTAAACACACGTAACATCGGTACAATACCATTAGAAGTTCCGTTAGTTCCTGCAATGTATGATCCTGTAGCTCTAATGTCATGTATAGATAACCCTATTCCTCCTGCCGACTGCGATATTTTTGCTGTTTGCTTAAGGGTGTCATAAATACCATCAATACTATCATCTTTCATGGTTAACAAGAAGCATGATGACATTTGAGGTTTTGGCGTACCTGAATTAAATAAGGTTGGGGTAGCATGCGTGAAATACTTTTTAGACATTAGGTTATAGGTTTCTATAGCCGCATCTAAATCGTCTATATGAATACCTACGGAAACACGCATTAACATATGTTGCGGACGCTCTACAATATTCCCATTTAACTTCATTAAATAAGAACGTTCTAAAGTCTTAAACCCAAAGTAATCGTAATTAAAATCTCTACTGTAAATAATAGCGGCATCTAATTTAGCGGCATTATCTGTTATTACTTTATACACTTCGTCTGATAGCAACGGAGACTCTTTACCTGTTCTTGGATTTACGTAAGTGTATAAATCAGCCATAGTATCAGAAAATGACTTTTTAGTATTCTTATGTAAGTTAGAAATTGAAATACGTGCTGCTAATTTTGCATAATCTGGATGCGTGGTTGTCATTGTTGCAGCTTGTTCAGCAGCCAGGTTATCTAATTCTGATGTAGTAACTCCGTCATACAATCCTTCAATTACTTTCATGGCCACCTTTACAGGGTCAACCAATTCATTTAATTCATAACAAAGTTTTTTAATTCTCGCCGTTATTTTATCAAACATAATCGGCTGCTTAGTGCCGTTTCTTTTTACTACATACATAGGTCCCGTTGTTATTAAATATTAGTTAATATTATTGCTTACAGAATAGCTAGGCCATTCTATAGAATGATGTTTTTATTTTAAAATTTTGTTTTTACTTATGTGTTTTTGGGGAAAACACGTGTAAATTTTGCTGGAGCAAGTTTTTATTAAAAATCTTCGTCAAAGCTAATTTTATCGCTTCCTTCTTCTTTGTTTAACACTCCTGCCTTTTGATATTCCGAAACTCTTTTTTCAAAGAAGTTTGTTTTACCTTGTAATGAAATCATGTCCATAAAATCAAACGGATTGGTAGCATTGTACACTTTATCACAGTTCAACTCTAACAGCAATCTATCAGCTACATATTCTAAATACTGAATCATTAATTTCGCGTTCATCCCAATTAAACTAACTGGTAATGACTCGGTTATGAAACTTCTTTCAATATCTAATGCTTTCGTAATTATTTCTGTAATTCTTTCTTTAGACACTTTATTTACCAAGTGATGATTGTGTAAATGCACAGCAAAGTCACAGTGCATACCTTCATCACGTGAAATTAACTCGTTAGAGAATGTTAAACCTGGTAACAACCCTCTTTTCTTTAACCAAAATATAGAACAGAATGCTCCTGAAAAGAATATTCCTTCTACAGCTGCAAAAGCAATTAATCGCTCTGCAAAACTTGGTGATTCTATCCATTTTAAAGCCCATTCTGCCTTTTCTTTTATTGCAGGAAAAACTTCAATTGCTCTAAACAATTTATCTTTCTCTTCCTCATCCTTCACATATGTATCAATCAACAATGAATATGTTTCAGAATGGATGTTTTCCATCATAATTTGAAAACCATAGAAAAATTTTGCCTCTGGATATTGCACTTCATTAACAAAATTTTCTGCTAAATTTTCATTTACAATACCATCTGAAGCCGCAAAAAAAGCAAGAATATGTTTGATAAAATAACGTTCATCATCAGTTAACTTTTCATTCCAATCATTAATATCTTGATGTAAATCTATTTCTTCCGCAGTCCAAATGCTTGCTTCTTGCTGCTTGTACATTTGCCATATATCATGGTGCTTGATAGGGAATATTACAAATCTATCCTTATTTTCTTTTAAGATTGGTTCAACTACTGACGACATTATATCTAAAATCTTGTTTGGTTAATTATACTTTTTGCGTTCTACAAAGATTCAAAAACCGATTAAATAATTGGCAAAAAAAACCACATAGCTTTTCAACAAGTTTTTAACAACGTTTGTAATGTGTTGTGTTTATTAGTGTTATCAAAAAGAAAACGTAAAACACTATCAAACAACCAATTACAAATACCGTTTATCGATGACAAGCAATAAAACAAGGGGTTTTTAATTATCTAGGATAAGTATTTATTTGGTATACTCAACTGCAATTTTTTCTAGTTTTTCATACCAATCTGTACCAAACTTACGAATAAGCGGATCTTTCAAAAATTTATATGTGGGCACTTTTAATTCTTCACCTAAAGCACATGCATCATCACAAATAGACCACTTATGATAATTTACCGCAGTAAACGAACTGTAGTTCTGGATTCTTACTGGGTATAAATGGCACGAAATTGGTTTTTTCCAGTTTATTTTCCCTTCCAAGTAAGCCGCTTCAATACCACAAAGCGCTGTGTTTTTATCATCAAAAACCACATAAGCACATTCAGCTCCATTTACCAAAGGAGTTTCCAAATCACCAAAATCTGACATAATAGATGTACCTTGTTGCTCAATAGCCTCAATACCTTCTTTACGTAAAAAAGGTTTTACCTTAGGGTATATTTCTTCTAAAACAGCCACCTCATCTTCTTCCAAAGGTGCTCCAGCCTCACCTGCAATGCAACACTCTCCTTTGCATGCCGATAGGTTGCACACAAACTCCTTTTCTATAATATCTTCAGAAACAATTGTTTTATCTATTTGAAACATCTCCCTTCATTTTTTACTACATTAATGTGCAAAAATAATGCTTTTAACACTTAAAAAAGAGCTTATTAATTATTAAAGTATAATTTTGCATAAAATTTAAACTAATGAATATTGATATTATTGAAATTGCAAAAGCGAGTATGATTCTTTTTGCGGTTATTGACATCATAGGTTCCTTACCTATAGTAGTAAAACTTAAGTCTAATGCTGGAGGTAATATTGAAAGCGAAAAAGCATCGCTTGTTGCGGGTATTATTATGCTTTTATTTTTAGTGGTTGGGGAGAAAATTTTAAACTTCATAGGTATTGATGTAGCTTCTTTTGGTATTGCTGGAGCCTTTATTTTATTTTTTATGGCTCTAGAAATGGTGCTTGGAATTAAACTTTTTAAAGAAGATGAACATACTGTAAAAACAGCCTCAATAGTACCTTTAGCATTTCCTATGATTGCTGGAGCAGGGAGCATGACCTCAATTCTTTCTTTACGTGCTGAATACGAATCAATAAACATTGCCATAGCAATAATACTAAACATTGTTTTTGTTTACATTGTATTGAAAATGAGTGGTTGGTTTGAAAAAAAATTAGGAAAAAGTGGTATTGCAATTATTGAAAAAGTATTTGGTATTATCTTATTAGCAATTGCTGTAAAACTTTTTACTAGTGGTGTAAAAGGTTCTTTTTATTAAAAATTATATAAAATCATGAAAATAGCAAGTATCATTTTATCTATTATTGCCGTATTGTTAATTGCATTTAATATTACTAAAATAGACGTAGACAATCCGTTTGAAGGTGATAGTATTATCGCTTTAATAGAAATTATTGCCGCTTTAATAGCTATTGTTCTTTTAGCAATCTTCAACATTTCAAAGCAAATTGAAAAAAAAGTAAATCAATAAATAATGTTTGACGTGTTAATTATTGGTGGCGGTGCAGCCGGGATGTCTTGTGCTTTAATCATAGGATCAGCTTTAGAAAAGCCATTTGCAAAAGAAAAAAAAGCTGGTATAATTATGCATCAAAAGGCTTCGCATCTACAAAATGCCCTATTTAATAATGTTTTAGGGTTACAAGCTGGAACTTTAGGACAGGATATTTTAAAAAGTGGCGCAGAACAATTAACAACACTCTATCCTAAACTAATACAAATAAATAACGAAAAGGTTATAGAAATTAAACACACCTCACCAATTACCGTGGTTACTAACAAAGCTGTTTATACCACAAAATCACTCGTTATAGCTACCGGTTATAGCAAGCCTTTTACTCTAAAAGGCCTAGACAAATACCTTATACCACACCAAATGGCTAAACCTGAAAAAAACAGAGTTCAGTTAAAAAACAAACTTCACTTGGTTTCGCCTAACATTTATGTTGCCGGGTCTTTAGCAGGGTGGCGAAGTCAATTTGCTATTGCATGTGGTAGTGGTGCACAAGTAGCTACCGATATACTTACTCTATGGAATAATGGTGAGCATGTAAAAATACACGACAAGAAAAGTGTCTCTAGCTAATAATTGCTTACAATAAAACGATATTAACTAAAAAAACCGAGCTCTTCAGCTCGGTTTTTAATCAGTGGTTTTACTTAATACGAAAAAAAACTTTTTCTTATATGGTTCAAATATAGCATTATATTTTTAACCTATAGCAACATAATTTGTTTTTTTTAGTTATTTTTTTCTATTATTTCAACAACTTTATTTATCATCCTGTCATCTACATTTTTTATTTGATAAGCCATGTTTTCATCAAATAATTGTGATGCCATAGCTGCTTTTATATAGTGTTTAATTTCTGTATCATATACTTGAGCAGTTATTACTAGTTGATTCCTAGTGCTCAACCTCACAAAGGACTTGTACTCCTCTACCAAGGCATCAGAAATTTCTAATTCCTTTAAAAAATCACTTTTTGATAAATTACTATAATATCTTCTATCCTTTTCCAAAATATCAAACACAAAATTATCTGTCATTTGTGAATTAACTGCAAACCGAACTTTCTCATACTCGTCCTCAATAATAATCGGAACAAATACATCTGGAATAATTCCTCCTCCTCCATACACTACTTTTCCTTTTGGCGTTGTAAATTTTAACGAGTCTGCCACCTCAATACGTGTAGAGTCAGTAAGTTCTCCAGAAATATATCGTTTCGTGTACTCATCATAGTAATCAAACCCATTCTTTTGGGAGTATGGCTTTTGTATAGACCGTCCTGTTGGAGTATAGTATCTGGAAACCGTAAGCCGAATAGCACTACCATCACCAAGTTTCATTTCTCGTTGTACTAAACCTTTACCAAAAGAGCGCCTACCTACTATTGTTCCTTTATCATTATCTTGTAATGCGCCAGCAACAATTTCACTAGCTGAAGCAGATTCTTCATCTATAAGTACATATACGTGTCCGTTTTCAAAACGCCCTTTAGGAGTAGCATAAAATTTTTCTACTTCTTCTCTCTTGTTTTTTGTAAATAAGATAAGTTTCCCGTCTTCTAAAAACTCATCAACAATTTGCTGAGCTCTATCCATATATCCTCCTGGGTTTCCTCTTAAATCTAAAATAAGGTTTTCCATACCTTGTTTTTTGAGACTTGTAAGCTTTTTTACAAACTCATTATATGTGGTTTCAGCAAAACGATTAATCTTTATATATCCAAGTTTTTCTTTAACCATATATGCAATAGGTACACTTTGCAAAGCAACCATACCTCTTTTAACAATAAACTTACTTGTTTTGTCTTCGGAAGGGCGATAAACTGTTAAGGTAACTTCAGAGTTTTTTTCTCCTTTAAGTATACTCATTACCTTTTCATTAGTTATCCCTTCTCCATATAGTGTATCCTTATCAGCTAATAATATTTTGTCACCCGCTTTTAACCCTGCTTTTCTACTAGGCCCTTCTACAATGGTTCTAATTACAGAAATCGTATCTTTACGCATATAAAACGATATTCCTATACCTACAAAACCTCCATTCATAGATTCTGTTACTTCAGTTAAGTTCTTTTTTGGAATATAAACCGAATGCGGGTCAAGGTTTTCTAATATTTTATTAACCGTAACATCTACTATACTATCTGTGTTTACCTCATCAACATACTCGTAATCTATGTAATCAATTAATCTATTTAGTTTTTGCTTTTTAGAAGATTGGGTAAGTAAATTTGTTTCTGTATTAAAATGAAATAAACCTCCTAACCAGAAACCTACTGCTATAGCAGTTCCGACTATTAACGGCAAGTATTTCTTTTTATACTTCATTTATATTTCTTTTAATTGTATTACGGATACCCCAGCTTTTTCTAAAAATTTTATTCCCGAATCGTCTTTATAACCTTCTTTATACACCACTCTTTTTATGCCTGATTGGTGTACTAATTTACTACACTCTTTGCACGGAGATAACGTAATATAAAGGGTTGCCCCTTGACAGGATTGAGTTGATGCCGCTACTTTTAATATGGCATTTGCTTCGGCATGCAACACATACCATTTAGTATACCCTTCATCATCTTCACAACAATTATCAAACCCTGTTGGCGCACCATTATAACCGTCGGAAATAATCATTCTGTCTTTAACAATAATGGCTCCTACTTGTTTTCTTTTACAATGAGATAGTTTACCCCATTCACTGGCCATTCTTAAATAAGCTTTATCGTAGCGCAATTGCTTTTCTGCTAGCATTTCTTCTATTGTATTACTAATCTACTTAATTTATCTTTTTTGTGTATACAAGATTTTGTTAAAATACTACCTTGTTAACAACATTGGTATTACCAGTCCAATTATAATTGAGGAGAGCACCATAACCCAATCTCGCTTAGAAATATTTAGCACATTTTGTACTATACTTGCCAACGCTAAAACTACAGTTACAATTATTACTTGAGCCGTTTCTACCCCTAATGCAAATTCTAATAATGGCATTAATTTATTTCTTTCAGCTCCAATAACCATCTTAAAGTAATTTGAAAAACCTAACCCATGAATAATACCAAAGAAAAGGGTAATAAAAAAAACTACCCCTACTTTTGTATTCTGAATTGTTTTTCCTGCAGAAAGAATATTATATCCCGCCGTTATTGCAATAGTTACAGGAATTATAAACTCTACTAAACCACTGTTTACTTTTACTACTCCGTAACTTGATAACACTAACGAAATTGTATGACCAACGGTAAACACCGTAACTAAAAAAAGTACCTTTTTCCAATTTAAAAATAAGTATGGTGCTGCTAAAGCCGCCAAAAATAATACGTGATCATACCCATTAATATCTAATACGTGAGTAAGACCTAATTCAAAAAATAATTGCAATTGTTCCATAAACTCAAAACTACACAAAAAAAAGCGACCTATAGGTCGCTTAAATAAGGTTTTAACATTACTTAACGTAAGTTGTACTAATCCCTACTACTATTTAAATACCTAAAAATAAAATACATTAATGTTGATAATGCTCCAATTGCTGCAACCAAGTAAGTTCTTGCAGCCCATTTTAAAGCATCTTTTGCACCAGCATGTTCCTCACGAGTAAGCATGTTTTTATTTTCCAACCATGCTAAAGCTCGGTTACTGGCATCATATTCAACAGGTAATGTTATAATACTAAACAACGCCATTATTGCATACATTACAATACCTGCTAACAACAGCGTTCGCCCTATTGCTGATGTAGCTGACAACACCAAACCTCCCATAATAACCCATTGTGATAATCCTGAAGCTATATTTACTATAGGCACTATTTTAGAACGCATGGTTAACCATGAGTAAGCTGTGGCATGTTGTACTGCATGACCTACTTCATGAGCTGCTACTGCAGCTGCAGCTGCATTACGTTGATTGTATACCCCTTCGCTTAAATTTACTGTTTTATTAGCTGGATTGTAGTGATCAGTTAACATTCCTGGTGTAGATATCACTTTAACATCCCTAATCCCATGATCCAACAACATTTTTTGAGCTATTTCAGCCCCGGTCATTCCATTACGCAAGTATACTCCGGAGTATTTTTTAAACTTACTTTTTAATTGGTTACTAACGAACATACTGACCACAGCAATAAGTCCCGCTAATATATAATATCCCATCATAATATTTCTTTTTTTATAAAATTACGAAAGTTTACGAACAAAAATCTAGCCAAGTGTTTTTATGACAGATTTTTAACTGTTGTATTGGCAGGTTTAATTTTTCCAATGCAGGCTTTCCATTAACATCTCAATGTCTTTTTTAATATAATGAGCTGCTGGAAGAATAGAGTCGTAGTTAGGTTTAGCGTTAAAGTATACCGCTCCTCTTAAAAAATGTTTCTCGTTATCCGTAATGTAAAATTGCACTGGTGAAGCTGCATCCCCTTCCACTTCATACACCATACCGTATGCATTTTGATTTTCATTTTCATAAGCTATAGGTTTAATGCTTTCGGCTTTTTGAGTATGTTCTTGGGTTAAGTTTTGAGCATCTCTTAACGATATTTTAAGTAACTTTTCATCAACCCCTAAATATGTTAAATGAATTTTTCCTTTTAATTTGGGATAGCTTAAATTCATTCCACAATACTGTAATTGCCCTTTTGGCTTTTCTATTTCAGTTATTTTATTAATCTCAAATGTAAAAGGACAATCAGAATCATATTTTTTATAATCAGCCTCTGGGTAATCTAATTTTAACATCCCTTTTGGCTTAGGCGTAACATCATCTGTACACGATGTATAAACTAGTGCAATTATTACTACTAATATGAATGTTATTTGCTTAATTGTTTTTTTATTAAAATGATGATTTAAACTGCTCTAAGAAACGCACATCGTTTTCATAAAACATTCTAATATCTCCTATTTGATGTAGTAGCATAGCAATACGTTCTACACCTACTCCAAAGGCAAAGCCTGAATATTCTTTAGGGTCTATACCACAATTGATTAATACATTAGGATCTACCATACCACAACCTCCTATTTCTAACCAACCAGTACCTTTAGTTATTCTGTAATCTGTTTCCGTTTTTAAGCCCCAATAAATATCTACTTCTGCACTAGGCTCTGTAAATGGGAAATATGAAGGACGTAAACGTATTTTTGACTTCCCAAACATTTCTTTTGTAAAATACAACAGTGTTTGTTTTAAGTCTGCAAAAGATACCTCTTTATCTATATACAAGCCTTCTACTTGGTGAAAAATACAGTGCGAACGAGCAGAAATATCTTCATTTCTAAAAACCCTTCCTGGTGAAATAGTACGTATTGGCGGCTTATTATCTTCCATATAACGTACTTGTACTGAACTTGTGTGAGTTCTTAATAAAACATCGGGGTTGGTTTGAATAAAAAACGTATCCTGCATATCTCTAGCAGGGTGGTATTCTGGTAAATTTAATGCTGTAAAGTTATGCCAGTCATCTTCAATTTCAGGACCCTCAGAAACATTAAATCCAATATTTGCAAAAATATCTATTATCTGATTTTTTACTAATGACACCGGGTGCCTTGAACCGATATTTAAAGGTTCTGCAGGACGTGATAAATCGCCATAAACTCCTTTTTCTTCAACAGCATTTTCTAATTCTTCATTTAAGGCATTAACCTTTTCTTGCGCCGTAGTTTTAAGTTTATTAATTACTTGACCAAATTCTTTTTTCTGATCGTTAGCTACATTTTTAAACTCCGCAAAAAAATCATTTAGCAACCCTTTTTTACCTAAGTATTTTATTCTAAACGATTCTATTTCTTCTTTAGATTGCGCTTTAAAACTTTCTGCTTCTTCAATAAGTTCCTTTATCTTGTCTATCATCGTGCTCATTTTTGCGAAGTGCAAATTTACAACTATTAATTGTTTATACTATGTATTCTTTTTCTAAAAAATAGGTTACAACTGCCTCTTTCATTAAAACAGTTTGTTCTCCTGCTTTTAAACTAGGTAACTCTTCCACCATTGTATAATGTGGCCAACCATCATCATCAAAAAAGTCAAATTGGTAATAGCCATAAGGTTCTAACAACCTGCAAATTGCTATATGCATCAAATTTACTTTTTCGTCCTTTTTAAACTTTCGGTTTAACTGCCCTAGCTCTTGCACGCCTACCAAGTAAATAATACTATCTAAATCCAAAGTATCTCCATCTGAAAACTGATTGGATAATTGTGCTACTAGCATATCCCAATGTTTTTTTAACTGCTCATCTCTCGCCATATACTCAAAATTTTAAGTGCAAATTTAAAATGTTTCCTATTAAAACCTTTTCTTTTCTCTTATTTTATTCCGGCAATCTAGTTATTATTAGGAATGTTTACAATGTAGCGAGTTATGAAGGAAGGGTTATCTTTAGTTGCTTTATACGCTTACGATCCATAGACTCTATAGTAAAAGTATATCCTTCAAAATCTATTTTATCGCCTTTTTTAGGAAAACTTCCTGAAATTTCTAGTATAAAACCTGCAATAGTCTCCGATTCTCCTTTATTCTCTTCAAACAATTCTGAGTCAAGATGAGTTACTCGATATACATCTTTCAATGATGTTTTTCCTTCAAAAACATAATTTATATCATCTAATTTTGAATACACTAAATCATCATCATCAAACTCATCGCTAATATCTCCTATAATTTCTTCAATAATATCCTCTAAAGAAACTACTCCTGAAGTGCCACCATATTCATCAACAACTATTGCTAAATGCACTTTCATTTCTTGAAATTCTTTAAGCAAATCGTCTAACTTTTTATTTTCAGGAATAAAAAACGGCTCACGCATTAACTCTTGCCATTTTACCGTTTTTCTATTTAAATACGGCAACAAATCTTTCACATATAATATACCACGTATTTTATCTAAGCTTTCCTCATAAACCGGTATTCTGGAGTAACCTGCTTTAGTTATTTCTTTTACAATTTCTGTAAAAGAAGCCTCAATATCTAAGGCAAAAATATCTATTCGAGGTCGCATTACTTGCTTTGTATCTGTGTTTCCAAAAGAAACTATACCTTTTAGCATTTTTTGTTCCTCATCTGTAGTTTCCTCATCTGAAGTCAACTCCAATGCTTGCGACAAGCGATCTACATTTAAATTTGATTTCGTTTTTTCTAATTTATCCTCGAGAAAAGAAGTTCCCATTTGCATGGGCACACTTAAAACCGCAAATACTTTTTCTAAAAAAAGTAAGGGTTTTGCCATGAAGCTCGAAAATTTTTCATTGTTCCTACTAGCATATACTTTTGGCAAAATTTCTCCGAAAAGTAAAATCAAAAACGTTACTATTATTACTTCAATGAAGAAGCGAAGTGTGTTAGATACTTCTGATAAGAACACACTACTTAACGAAGCAAACAACAAAACAATAGCAATGTTTATAAAGTTATTTGCTACTAAAATTGTTGCAAGTAAACGTTTAGGTTTACTTAACAACTTAGCTACCAATAATCTGTTTTTGAAATCTTTAGATTCCGAATCTAATTGCGATTGATTTAATGAAAAAAATGCTACTTCAGCACCAGAAATTAATGCAGAGCAGATTAATAAAATAAAAACAACTATTACACTTATTAAGGTAATACTATTAAACGCTACTAGAAAAATACAACTAAGAAAACTGGGCTCCAATACAATTTAGATTTTGTTTAACTCTTTTAAAACGGTAAGTCATCATCTTCCTCTACTTGTTTTTGAGGAGTGCTTTGTGGCGCTACCGTATTTTGCGGTGCGTTTGTAGGCGCTTGCATTTGCGGCTGACTGCCTTCAGATTTTGGTGATAAAAAGGTAAAGTCTTGCACATGTATTTCTGTACTATATCTTGTATTACCATCTTCACCTTGCCATTGTCGTGATTTTATACGCCCTTCCACATATATCTTATCCCCTTTTTTAAGGTACTTCTCACAAACTTCAGCAGCTTTGTTTCTCACCACTATATTATGCCACTCGGTATTTGTTATGCGTTCACCAGTTTGTTTATTGGTATACGACTCACTAGTTGCAATAGGAAATCTTCCAATACAATTCCCTCCCTCAAAATAATGCATTTTCACATCATCTCCTAAATTTCCAATTAACATTACCTTGTTTAATGTGCTCATAAATTTTTATTTGTGTTTTATCAAAAATAGTAAAATTTTAATTCATTTAGAAAGAGAATTCTTTAATAAAATTTGCGATTAAAACTGGAACCGGATATTTCTCCAACTCTGATAATGGTATTGCATTATCAAACTGCTCCTGTGTAGTTACAATCCAAAAATGCACATATAAATGCTGATGAGATAATTTATGAACAACAGGTTTTTCGTTGTATAAACTCAATTCAAAACTTTCAGAAAACAATTTTTCACTTTTTAAGAGTTCTATTACTTGTGAAGTGTTTATTGCATGTTCACTCTCTAACAAAGGAAACTCATATAAGTTTGCCCATATTCCTTTTTTACTACGTTTATTTAAAATACTGCTGGTAGCATTACTAATAGGAACAATATAATTGAAATATCTATTTCTTACTTTTATCTTTTTAAGTTTTACTGGCAGCTCTGTAGTTTTTTTTGTTTTTAAAGCATCACATTTATCCAAAAAAACACATGAAGCACATAATGGTTTTTTAGGCGTACAATGCATAGCTCCAAACTCCATAATCGCCTGATTGTATATATCAGGCTGTTTTAAATCAATCAAATCTTGCGCTAACTTATTAAACAGTTTTTCCCCTTCTGTAGTATTTATAGGTGTAGCTATACCATATAAACGTGATAGCACTCTAAACACATTACCGTCTACAACAGCTTTAGGCTCCTTATAACAAATTGAAGCTATCGCACTGGCCGTATAGTCTCCAACACCTTTTAACTTTTTCAAATCTTTATAATTAGTGGGGAATTTTCCATCCAACTCATACGCTACAAATTTTGCTGTGGCATGCAAATTTCTGGCGCGTGAATAATACCCTAACCCTTGCCATAATTTTAACACTTGCTCTTCAGAGGCATCCGCTAACTCAAAAACAGTAGAAAAAGCTTTAATAAACTTCAAATAATAAGGTTTTCCTTGCGCTACTCTTGTTTGCTGTAACATGATTTCTGACAACCAAACACGATACGGATCGGTAGTTTTTCGCCATGGCAAATCACGCTTGTTTTTTAAATACCACGTTATGAGAATGTTAGCTATTTTGTGCATTTTATTTTATATTTGGCTAAAATAATTTTTTATCTGGTTAAATTTTAATCAATTAGCACATCTGTTTGGAATTTTAATTAGTATATTTGCAAACCTAAATTTTAACAAAAGGACTTAAATATTTAATAGAAATGACAAAAGCAGATATCGTATCTAAAATCTCAGATCAGTTAGGAATTGAAAAAGGTGATGTACAAGCTACTGTAGAATCTTTTATGAACGAAGTGAAAAACTCATTAGAAAGCGGAGACAATGTGTATTTAAGAGGTTTCGGAAGTTTTATTATTAAAACAAGAGCTGAAAAAACAGGTAGAAACATCTCAAAAAACACTACCATTAAAATACCAGCACACAATATTCCTGCATTTAAACCTGCTAAAGTATTTTTAGAAGGAGTTAAGTCAAATGTAGAGGTAAAATAAAAAACGAATTATTAATCTAAAAAACTACAAGTTATGCCAAGTGGTAAAAAAAGAAAAAGACATAAGGTAGCTACGCACAAGCGTAAAAAGCGTAGAAGAGCTAACCGTCACAAGAAAAAGTAGTTTAATACTACTTTTTCTTTTTTAAAAAACGCTCTTTGAAATAGAGTTTAAAAACTCACCGGTTAACTACCTGTAAAAAATTATGAATCCATCTGTACTATAACAAGTATGGATAAAAATTAATTAGAGTGAACAAAGAATTAATTATCAGATCCGGTTCCTCAAAAGTTGATTTTGCCTTATTGAAAGATGGAAAATTAATCGAATTACATAAAGAGGATAACAACAGTAATCAATTTAATGTAGGAGATATATTTCTTGCAAAAATAAGAAAAACTGTACCTGGTTTAAATGCAGCTTTTGTAAATGTAGGCTATGAAAAAGACGCCTTTTTACATTATCATGATTTAGGACCAAAAGTAAACTCTTTACTAAAATTCGTAAAAAGTGTAAGCACAGGTAAACTAAAAGATTTTAGTCTAAAAAATTTTCCCTTCGAAGAAGAAATTGACAAAGACGGAAGTATTAATGATGCTCTAAAGTCTAATCAATCTATTCTTGTACAAATTGTAAAAGAACCTATTTCTACTAAAGGACCACGTTTAAGTTCAGAATTATCAATTGCTGGACGATTTATTGTATTGGTTCCTTTCTCTGATCGTGTTTCCATCTCTCAAAAAATTGAAGATAAGCGCGAAAAAAGCAGATTGAAAAAATTAGTTCACAGCATTAAACCTAAAGGTTTTGGTGTTATTGTACGTACCGTAGCGGAAGGCAAAAAAGTAGCCGAACTGGACAAAGACATGCAAAATTTGCTAGCCAAATGGACAGCAATGTGCAAAAAACTTCATAAAGCAGAAGTACCCTCAACAGTATTAAGTGAAATGGACAAAGCCTCTTCTATTTTAAGAGACTTATTTAACGACACCTTTTCTGCCATACATGTTGACAACAAAGCACTTTATGGAGACATTAAAGAAACGATGCAACGTATTGCACCGAAAAAAGAATCAATTGTCAAGTTATATAATTCTGACGTACCTATTTTTGAAAAATATGGAGTTGAGCGTCAGATTAAATCATCTTTTGGTAAAACAGTATCCTCAAGCAAAGGTACTTATTTAGTTATTGAACACACCGAAGCTTTACATGTAATAGATGTAAATAGTGGTAACCGTTCAAACAAAGCCAAAAGTCAAGAAGAAACAGCTCTAGAAGTAAATTTAATTGCAGCAACCGAGGTTGCACGACAATTACGACTAAGAGATATGGGAGGAATTATTGTAGTTGACTTTATTGACATGTCAAGTGCTGAAAATAGAAAAAAGTTATTTCAGCGTTTAAAAGATGAAATGGACAGCGATAAAGCAAAACACAAAATACTACCCCCGAGTAAATTCGGATTAGTTCAAATAACAAGACAACGCGTTAGGCCAGAAATGAATATTAAAACATTAGAAAAAAACCCTAATGGACCCAATGGAGCAGAGGTTGAAGCTCCTATTGTACTGATACAAAAAATCAGTTCTGACCTTGACAGAATACTAACAAGAGGCGTTAAAAAAGTAACCCTAAACGTACACCCGTTTATAGCCGCCTTCTTAACACAAGGATTTCCATCAATCCGTTCTAAATGGTTTTTAGAACATAAAAAATGGATTAAAATATTGCCTAGAGATGCTTACACATACCTAGAATATCATTTTTATAATGATAAAGGAAAAAGAATTAAATAAAAAAAGCCTGATGCAAATTTGCATCAGGCTTTTTTGTTTTAAGTAGAGAACGTTTTTAGTTACCTCCTTCTACCAATATATTGTCATAATAAAAATGCTCATCACTTGCCCAGGTATTTGACGTAATACGAATACGCAACGTACTACCACTTAAACCAGTTACTGAAACTTGCCCTGTAGGAAATGTCCCATCAGCTGTTAAAGGAGCTACCAACGTATGATCTGCAGTACCATTACCACCGTAATCTGCAACTAGCGTCCAAGCACCACCATCAATTGAGTACTCCACATTTACATAATCATTAATATTATTTGAATCATCTGTCCCATGCTGTGCTGGGTCATACTCTAAATTACCTGTAGCGTCAATATCCACTGAAAAACATACCGTAGCATAGCCAGAAATATTAACTGCTTGAGTCGTTAAAGATACAGGTCCATCAGTATTATTCAATTCAAACTGACCTGTTGCATTCGTATAGGCATAATCATTATCCTGACCTAACGAATCCGCTGAACTATCATCAATAATCCAAGTTACCCCTCCTGGATAATCTCCAGAATTGGTTCTTCTATCACGACCTGTATTAAGTGTATACCCAGAAAAATCTTCTAAATAAATTTGTGTATCACAAGTTGGAACAGGCGCGCAGTTAATACTTCTCCAAACAGTTTGTTGTGCATCATATATATCCCAGCACCATTTTCCAGTACCAGGGTCGCTAACAAACACCATCATACCATCATCTGCAGCTGCAACAGGAATTAATGCTTGCTCTGCCTCTGTAACTACAGGCATAATAAACCCTCCTACTTTTGTAGTGTCGTAATTTGCTGTTTCTAAATGCAATACCGCTGCCGAACTTGGCGTAGTTGTCCCTACACCCATTTGCGCGTAGGAAACACTAATAAACCCTAATAGAATAAATACAATCTTTTTCATACTAGCTATATTAGTTTAAACTTAATATCACATTATCTATAACCCATGTTTCACTAGTTGAGTTATTAAACATTCTAATTTGTATATATAAAGTAGGACTAGAAGGTAAGCCGGATAAGGTTACTTTTGAATACGCATTAGGACCTGAGAGTGTTCCTCCTGACGGAGCAGTATATGCAGTTGCTATATTATCACCATCATATACTCCAGAAGCAACAGCTGAACCTGCAAAACTCCATTTAGCATTACTATTTCCGCTTACAGTAACCTCAGAAGACCAAGTTGCATTATCTGTACTCACAAGAACTTCAACTATATCAGCTCCATCCGCTCCATTCCCTGATGTACCAGCAAAAGAAGCTAAATCAAATGAAAAATCAATTGTTGTATGTCCTGATGTATCTATTGGATCAAAAGAAATTGTTGAATTAGAGTTAGTCACCCCATAACCTTGAGTTCCCTCAGAAAACATAGGTGCAACTGGAAACAATCCTGTTCCTGAAGTTGTTGACCCAGACCCACCTGTAAACGTTAATGTTGGTGTAGCTGGAACTGTTTCAAAATCTTGATAATAGTTAATTGCTGCAGCTCCAGTTGGCATACAATACATATCTACCCATGCAGCTGTTGATGCTCTATATATTTGCACACAACGTGTAGTACCATCAGACAGAAAAATCATCATTCCATCATCTGCAGCAGTAACAGGTATAAGTGCTCTTTCTGCTAAATCAACTACTGGCGGCATAAATCCACCGTGAGTACCTGAATTGTTTAATGATTCTAAATGTAATACGGATGCATTACTTGGAGTAGTTGTGTTAATTCCTACTTGAGCTGATAATAAGCCACTACAAAATAGTAGCAAAAAAGCTATTTTTTTCATATCAATGGGGTATGTATATTTGTAAAACCGAAGCCAAGTTACATTTTTTTATTTAAACTTTAAAAAAAATGTTGCAACCTATTACACTATTAACCATAACTTTACAGTTGGTCATAATAAATTAACATTACGTCGAATTTGAACACTAAAACATATACTGTTACCGAAGCAAAGAGAGCCCTTGAACGGTACTGCATTTATCAAGACCGTTGTCATAAAGAAGTCACTACTAAATTAAAAAGCATGAATATGATTCCATTGGCCATTGATGGAATCATTAATCATTTAATTGAACATAATTTTTTAAACGAGGAACGTTTTGCTAAAAGTTTTGCCCGAGGAAAGTTTAACTATAAACATTGGGGGAAAAACAGAATTGTTCGTGAATTAAAATTTCGCAACATCTCTAGCTATAACATAAAAACAGCTTTAAAAGAAATTAATGAGGATGAGTACCTGTTAAAACTAAGCACTATTGCTGAAAACAAGTTAGCTACTATAACTGAAACTAATATTTATAAAAAAAGAAAAAAACTAGCCGACTACTTACTTTACAGGGGCTGGGAACCTCAATTAGTATACGAAAAAACAAAGGAGCTTATTAATTAGCTCCTTTGTTTTTATATTTCTTATATAAACTTTACAGGTTAAAAACTGCACCTATATTTACAGAAAACTGATTGTGTAATTTTTCAAAACCAACTATATCTGTACTATATTTTGCAAATGGCACATTAAACTCTGAATATACTCCAAAACCGTTAGTGAAAAAATAACGCGCCCCTAAATGACCTCCAAAATTTTTCAGTCCTACATGTAAACCTGGGTACACATCTAACATATCACTTATTCCTAACACGTTACCAATATTAGCATTAAAACGCGCTTTTACATCAACTTTGTATTCAAAATCTGCTTTTACACCATCATTAATTCCTAAAATATATGAACTTGAAACACCTACTGAAATGTTTTCTCCTAAGCCATAATCAAAACTAGCATTAACACCACGCGCATACTCTTGAAAGTTGGCTCCTACCTGAAATTTCTGATCTCCTTTTCCGCTAAACACTTGTGCATTTGCAAATGACGTAACAACAAAAACTATTAGTACAACTACTTTTTTCATTACTTTATTAATTTTCCTTTAGCCTTTGCAGCTTCATTTCTTTCAATAGTATGCCCCGGACGCGACCATTTTGGTTTTTCACCTAAGGCTTGGTATTGTGACTCTTCTGCCTCAACGGTTTGTGGTTGTACTTTTTTAGTAAATGGTTTTTGAGGTTTTAATCCTAACAACTCAAACATTTTCATATCTTCATTTACATCAGGGTTAGGCGTTGTTAACAACTTATCTCCTGCAAAAATAGAGTTTGCTCCTGCAAAAAAACACATGGCTTGTCCTTCTCTACTCATTTGAGTTCTCCCTGCAGATAAACGTACTTGCGTTTCTGGCAATACTATTCGGGTAGTAGCTACCATACGTACCATGTCCCATATCTCAACAGGTTTTTCTTCTTCTAAAGGCGTACCTTCTACAGCAACTAATGCGTTAATTGGTGTAGACTCTGGTTGTGGGTTTAAAGTAGACAAAGCAACTAACATCCCTGCTCTATCTTCCACATTTTCTCCCATTCCAATAATCCCTCCTGAACAAACAGTTACATTTGTTTTTCGGACATTATCTATAGTATCTAATCTATCCTGATACCCTCTAGTAGAAATTACCTCTTTATAATACTCTTCAGAAGAATCCAAATTATGGTTATAGGCATACAGGCCTGCTTCAGCTAAACGCTGAGCTTGATTTTCAGTAACCATACCTAAGGTACAACACACCTCCATATCTAACTTATTAATTGTACGCACCATATCTAGCACCTGGTCAAACTCAGGGCCATCCTTTACATTTCGCCATGCAGCTCCCATACATACACGAGAACTTCCTCCTTCTTTTGCTCTTAATGCTTGCGCCTTTACTTGACTAACCGTCATTAAATCGTTCCCTTCAATATCAGTATGGTAACGTGCAGCTTGTGGACAATAACCACAATCTTCAGAACAACCACCTGTTTTAATAGAAAGCAATGTTGATACCTGTACCACATTCGGATCGTGTTGCTTTCTATGTACAGTTGCTGCTTCATACAGCAAATCCATCAATGGTCGGTTATATATTTCTAGAATTTCTTCCTTCGTCCAGTTATGTCTTACTTCGCTCATAAATTCGAGTTCTTTTAATTTTTCAAAAATACTAATTATAAATTGATAGCCATATTATTTTGTTAATAATACTGAAACAGCATTACCTCCAAAACCAACGGCGTTTATCATTATTTTTTTTATTTGCTTAGGTTTTTTTTGTTCTTTCACAAAAGGTACAGAAACACTTTTCTGATGCTGTAACATCATTATTCCTAATTCAACACTTAATAACCCAGAAGTAGCAAAGGTGTGCCCTAATTTCCATTTATTTGTTGTTAAAAAAGGCTGATGTGTTTTAAATACTTTTTTTATAGCTTCCACCTCAGAAGCATCTCCTTTTATAGTTCCTGGCGCATGCATTACCACTACATCTACATCATTAGGATTTATATTTCCTAATGCCATTTTCATTGATTTCTGAAAACAGTTTGCTTCAGTAGATATTGATACATTATGCTCTAACACTTCTGTAGCGTAACCTATTCCTTCAATTATAGCTATAGCATTTTTCTGTTCCCCTCTTTCTAAACAAACAGCTACTGCTCCTTCGCCAATAACCATCGTGTTTTGTTTTTTATCTAAATTCAGTGCTTGGCACGGGTAATCAGTTTGCTTTTTTGCATATACTTTTAAAGCTTGCATTTGCGCAATTGTAAAAGGAGTTAGTGCTGCCTCACTTGCTCCTACTAAAAATTTATCTGACATACCAGACAATAACCATGTTACCCCATTTAACATGGCGTGCAATCCTGTTGAACATGTTATGGAATGAGAAATCTCAGGGCCATCAGTTTGTAAATCGTGTGCAACCCATGATGAAATATTTCCTAACGTAGTTGTTGGCGAACTTAATGTTTCTGCCGATTGTTGTGTTAAAAAATGTTTATGGTATTTTTCAAATAATGATGTAGCCCCACGTGAGGAACCTATATTTACCCCAAAATTATCTGATGATTTCCAATTTGCATTTTTAACAGCTTTTCTTGCTACATAAATAGCATATAGTACTGAATCATCAAGGTTTTTATACTTTGCGTCAGTCAACCTCAACTGCTCTATTTCTTCTTTAACTATTACAGGTAACTCAGCAACTAATGCAGTAAATTGTTCATATTGCTTTTCAGCTAAATAGTGCTCATCATTTAAATAATTTTGCCATACACCATCGGCTGTACTACCCAAAGCAGATGCCGACGCCAATGCAGTAATTGATATTGGAAATTTCATAGCAAACTTATACTTTTTTAGCCAGCAACAAATTTACACTATTTCTAATAGCTTCTCTATGGCAGAGTATACTTTTTCCAGTTGTTTATTGGTAATTACATATGGCGGTAAAATATAAATTGTTTTTCCTAAAGGACGTAAACAAACTCCATGACTCATTAACGTATTAAATATTTTGTACCGCTTGTTTCCATAACGATCCATATCAATATTTAAGTCTAGGGCATAAATTACCCCTAGCTGACGCGTAGCTTTAATCTTTGAATGTGTTTTTATTCGCTTATTAAACTCTTGATGTTGTGCTGTAATACGTTCAATATTCCTTTGTATTTCTTCAGAGTTTAACAACTCAATTGCAGCCAAAGCTACCGAACAAGCTATTGGATTAGCAGTATAGGTATGCGCATGAAAAAAGGCTTTTCCTACAGAATCGTCTAAAAAAGCATTATATATTTTTTGGGTACAAGTTGTAATAGCCATAGGCACAAAACCTGCGGTTAGCGCTTTTGATAACGAAATAATATCTGGCTGCTCCTCTATATATTCAGAAGCAAATTTTTTACCTGTTTTACCAAAACCAGTCATTACTTCATCAGCTATACACAAAACTTGGTTTGCTTTACATATTTTTAAAATTTCATTTAAATGAGCCGCTTCAAACATATGCATTGCATTGGCCCCCTGTACTAAAGGTTCATATATAAATGCTGCTATTTTTTTTGTGGCAACATGCTTTTTTAAAGCCCCTAACACATCATCTATATTACTAGCATTTGGTGTAGGTATGCGAACTACATCAATAAAAAAGTCGGTAAATGGACCATTATAAACAGATAACCCGGAGGCAGACATAGCTCCAAATGTATCTCCATGAAAACCATTTTCAAAAGCTATTATTGTTGTACGTTTTTCATTGTTGTTATAATGATATTGCAACGCCATTTTAATGGCCACTTCATTTGCGGTTGAACCATTATCAGAAAAAAATATTTTCTGTTGATTTTTAGGTAATATTGCCATTAAAGCTTCTGACAACTGTATTGCTGGTTCATGAGTAAATCCTGCAAAAACAATCTGATCTAATTGCTGCATTTGCGCTGTAACTTTACTCAAAATATAATTATTGCAATGCCCATACATAGCTGTGTACCATGAAGCAATCCCATCTATATATTCTTTTCCTTGTTCATCATACAACACTGCTCCTTTAGCTTTTACAATTGGTAACGCATCTGGATGGATTTTATGTTGAGTTAAAGGGTGCCAAATATGTTTTTTATCTCTTTCTTGTAAACTCATAATGCTTTTAATTTCTCTTTAAATTTTTCGGCATATTCACCTACTACATTTTTATCAAAATAAGGTTCTTCATCTATTCTACCCAATACTGTTACCCCTACCATTTGTTGTATAATGCTCTCTGTACTTTCATGCGCTGCTCCATTAAAAATTACTGTTGGATGAAGTCCTTTATCTTGTAATAACTTTATAGTCATTAAAGTATGGTTAATACTGCCCAAATAATGACGAGAAACAACAATAACCTTATCGTTAGGTTCAATCAAATCAGCTATAGTATCTTTATTATTTAAAGGCACTAACAAACCTCCTGCACCTTCAACAACCAAGTTGTTTTTTGTTTTTGGAGTTTGAATTTTAGATAATTTAATAGTAATTCCATCAATTTTTGCCGCAGCATGTGGACTCATTGGCGTTTGCAAAGCATAACTATTAGGGTGAATTGTAGTTTTAGTATTTGATATTAGGCTTTGAATTGTATGAGCATCACCCGTAGCCAAGTCTCCCGCTTGAATAGGTTTCCAATAATCGGCTTCAAGAGCTTCTGTTACTATTGCTGCCACTACCGTTTTTCCTACATCAGTACCAATACCTGTAATAAATATTTTTTTCATAATAATTCTCCAGCTTTAAAATTTGTAGCACAATTCGCACAGCTATATTCAAACTTTCCATTTATTGGAAACAGTTTTAATAGTATGTTCTTTACTGTTAAACGCAAGCTGAAGTTTGTCGATTTACAATTAGTACAAACAATATCCTCCTTCAATAAATTAGCATTAATTGATTGTAGTATAGTTTTAGCCTTTTCAACTTGATTTTTGTTTACTTGAAGCTTAACCCCTCCAATAGCATTACTTACTAATGGGTCAGTATCTACCGTATATTCATCGGCTAAAAAAACCCGAATGTTTTCTGACTCTAACTTTGCTTTTATGATTAAGGCTTCAGAGGAATACTGAAACACTGCTATGGTTTTAAAACTATCTTCCATTATTTATTATCAGATATAAAACTAAAATTAGTTATTTATAAATGTATGCAACGAATTTAACGCTCGCTTAATTTCTTTCTGTGTATTATAACTATGTATACAAAACCGTAAACGTTCTTGTCCTTCAGGTACCGTTGGCGATAAAATTGGACGCACATCAAAACCATTTTCTTGCAACTTTAATGCTATTGCTTTCACCTTTTTATTTGAGGGAATTACACAACTTTGTATAGCGGAATCACTTTTAATAAACACATCATCCAATTCAAGTTTAATACATTGTTCTTTAAAGAAAAGAATGTTTTCAGCTAATTGCTCAGTTCCGTTATTTGCCGAGGCTAACATCTTATAAGCAATTTTAATATTTGCCAAAGCATGTGGAGGCAAACCTGTAGTGTAAATAAATGAGCGTGAAAAATTAATCAGGTAATCCTTTAGGTTTTTACTACCCAATACTGCTGCACCATGACAACCAATTGCTTTACCAAAAGTAACTATTCGAGCAAAAACGGCTTCACTTAATCCTAATTGCTGTACTAAACCGTAACCGAAAACCCCTAATGCATGCGCTTCATCTACAACTAAATGCGCGTTATACTTAGTGCATATTTGCGTTATTGCTAACAAATCTGGCGAATCACCATCCATAGAAAAAACGGATTCCGTAACAACATACACCTCTTCAAAAACTGAATGTCGCTGTAATTTATTTGCTAAATCAGCTAAATCATTATGTTTAAATGCATAAGCTTTTGCAGCAGATAATTTTATCCCATCTCGTATAGAAGCATGTACATATTCATCATACAATACCACATCATTACGCTGAGGCACAGCGCTAAAAAAACCTACATTGGCATCGTAGCCAGAGTTATATAGTAGGGCATCAGCACCATGCACTTGTTGCAATTGTTGCTCAAGACTTATATACAATTGATTATTTCCTGATAACAATCTAGAACCTGTTGCGCCATTTTGCGTATAACCATTTGAATTTAAATAATGATGTGTTGCTGCAAACAACTCTTCACTTTTTGCAAAACCCAAATAATCATTAGATGAAAAATCGATCAAATCATTTGAACTTGACAATTTCCGTAAACTATTATTGGTAATACGTTGCTCTAATTTTCTATATAATTTATCAGGAAACATTACTCAAAGATACTTATAAAAAAGTTCTATCAAAGCTATAATTATACTGAAAACAAAAAGCTTTATCATAATTATTTTACAAAAACACTTTAATCCTACTACTGCTTTTATATATTTGAAATTCAATCTTAAAAACAACTGTTTATGAAAATAAAACACCTTTTAACAATAATTGCTTTTTCTATTTTTTCAATTACTGCAAACGCTCAAAGTAAAATTGGCACTGTAAACGTAAACCAAGTTTTAACACAGTTACCAGAAATAGCCGATGTTGAAAAAGCCTTGAAAAGTTACACTGATGAATTAGACGCTACTCTTAAACAAAAAGTAGATACGTATAACACAAAATTAGAATTGTTTAAAGAAAACGCTAATACTTATAGCGATGTGATGAAAAAAACTATGGGTGAAGAATTGTATAATCTAGAAACCGACATCAATAAGTTTAAACAAAATGGAGCAACGCTAACTCAATTAAAACGCGATGAATTGCTACGTCCGCTTTACAAAAAAATAAGCGATATGATTGCAATTGTTGCTAAAGAACAACAGTACAGCCAAATTTTAACATTAGATGGCAACGAGTTCGCTTATGCAGATGAAAAATATGATATTTCAAAAATTGTTTTATCAAGACTTGGTGTTAAGAATGAATAACTCTTTGATTTTCACCATTAAAAAAGCCTGATAAAATTTTATCAGGCTTTTTTAATACTAGTAGCTAGAGTAACTAAAATTATTAATCTGCTAATACAATTACTTTATTGTTTTTCATTTCAATAGTTCCGCTGTTAATTGCTAAAAGCGTTTCATTATTATCGCCTTTAGTAAACTTATCAGCAACACTTTTGTTGATATCAATATTTCCGTAAATTTTCACATTTCCTTTACCTAAAATAGAAACTATAGGAGCGTGATTATCTAACATTTGAAACTCACCATTAACTCCAGGCACAGCAATTGAAGTTACTTCTCCGCTATACAATGTTGCCTCTGGTGTTACTATTTCTAAAAACATACTTTTTTATATTGAGTATTGAGTATTGAGTAGCATTTGCTACTCAACAATCTCATTACAAGTTTTAAGCTTCTGCTAACATTTTTTCTCCAGCCTCGATAGCTTCTTCAATTGTACCTTTAAGGTTAAATGCTGATTCTGGCAAATGATCAAGCTCACCATCCATAATCATATTAAATCCTTTTATAGTATCTTTAATATCTACTAATACTCCTGGTATTCCTGTAAATTGCTCAGCTACATGGAAAGGCTGAGATAAGAAACGTTGTACACGACGCGCACGAGATACAGCTAACTTATCCTCTTCAGATAATTCTTCCATACCAAGGATAGCAATAATATCTTGTAATTCTTTATAACGTTGTAATAACTCTTTTACTCTTTGCGCACAATCATAGTGCTCATTTCCTAAAATATCTGCTGTTAAAATTCTTGATGTAGAATCTAACGGATCTACCGCTGGGTAAATACCTAACTCGGCAATTTTACGTGATAATACTGTTGTAGCATCTAAGTGAGCAAAAGTTGTTGCTGGCGCAGGGTCAGTTAAATCATCCGCAGGTACATAAACCGCTTGTACTGATGTAATAGAACCTTTCTTTGTTGAAGTAATACGCTCTTGCATAGCTCCCATTTCAGTTGCTAACGTAGGTTGGTAACCTACAGCAGAAGGCATACGACCTAATAATGCAGACACCTCAGAACCTGCTTGTGTAAAACGGAAAATGTTATCAACGAAGAAAAGTACATCCTTCCCTTGTCCATCTCCTGCTCCATCACGGAAATATTCAGCTATTGTTAATCCAGATAAAGCAACACGAGCACGTGCTCCAGGTGGTTCATTCATTTGTCCGAAAACGAAAGTAGCTTTAGAGTCTTTCATAACTGTCTTGTCTACTTTCTGAAGATCCCATCCTCCTTCTTCCATTGAGTGCATAAAATCATCACCATACTTGATAATTCCTGATTCTAACATCTCACGTAAAAGGTCGTTTCCTTCACGAGTTCTTTCTCCTACTCCTGCGAATACTGAAAGACCTCCGTGACCTTTTGCTATATTGTTAATCAACTCCTGAATTAATACTGTTTTACCTACTCCGGCACCTCCAAATAATCCAATCTTACCTCCTTTTGCATAAGGCTCAATAAGGTCAATTACTTTAATACCTGTAAACAATACTTCAGTAGATGTTGATAATTCTTCAAATTTAGGCGCTTGACGGTGAATTGGCAAACCTGCATCACCTGACTTAGGTAAATCTCCTAAACCATCAATAGCGTCACCTATCACATTAAATAAACGTCCGTAAACCTCATCTCCAATTGGCATTTTTATTGGATCGCCTGTTGCAACAGCAGTAGCTCCTCTACTTAATCCATCAGTTGAATCCATTGAGATTGTACGCACGGTATTTTCTCCAATGTGTGATTGAACTTCAAGAACCAATTTGTTTCCGTTATTATTAACTTCTAATGAATCGTAAATTTTTGGAAGTGCTCCATCTTGACTGTTGAACTCTACGTCTACAACTGGCCCGATAATCTGTGATACTTTTCCTGTAAATGTTGACATTCTTAACTATTTAGTGTTTAGAAAATTATAAGCGAATGCGATTAGCTCGTTTTTCGCGGTGCAAAGATATTCTTTTTATCTTAAAAATGAATAGTTTTTTGTTGATTTTTAAAACCGAAAAAAGCATCTTAAAATATCAAGATGCTTTTTGTACTATGTTATAGCTTTAAAATTTACTCTACTGTAACAGATTTAGCTAAATTTCTAGGCTGATCAACATTACAATTTCTCATTACCGCTATATGGTATGACAATAACTGAAGCGGTATTGTAGTTAATAATGGACTTAACAGCTCTAATGTTTCTGGCACTTCAATTACATAATCAGCAATTTCACGTACACTTTCATCACCATCATTAACAATAGCAATAATCTTTCCTTTACGTGATTTTATTTCTTGAATATTACTTACTACTTTTTCATAATGCCCTTTTTTAGTTGCAATAACAACTACTGGCATTTGCTCATCAATTAAGGCAATTGGTCCGTGCTTCATTTCTGCCGCAGGATACCCTTCAGCATGTATGTAAGAAATTTCTTTCAACTTCAACGCCCCTTCCAATGCTACCGGAAAGTTAAAACCTCTTCCTAAATACAGAAAGTTTGGCATATCTTTATATACTGATGAAATCTTTTTTATATGCTCATCAGACTGTAATGCAGCCTTAACCTTTTCTGGTATCAACTCTAATTCTTGCAAATGCATATGATAGTCTGAAGCAGAAACTACTCCTTTTGCTTTACCTAATTTTAATGCTATTAATGTTAAAATGGTAATTTGAGTTGTAAATGCTTTGGTAGATGCAACCCCTATTTCAGGTCCCGCATGCGTATAAGCACCCGCATCAGATTCTCTAGCAATGGTTGACCCAACCACATTACACACACCAAAAACAAAAGCTCCTCTTGCTTTGGCTAATTGAATAGCTGCACGAGTATCAGCAGTTTCTCCTGATTGTGAAATAGCTATCACAACATCTTTTTCTGTAATTATTGGGTTTCTGTATCTAAACTCAGAGGCATATTCTACCTCCACAGGAATTCTAGCTAAATCTTCAAATATATACTCCGCCACCAATCCTGCGTGCCATGAGGTTCCACAAGCTACAATAATGATTCTATTGGCATTCAAAAAACGCTCCATATTATCATCCACTCCAGCCATTCGGATAATACCTTCATTAACCAACATTCTTCCTCTATAGGTGTCCGTAATTGCATCTGGTTGTTCATGAATTTCTTTTAGCATAAAATGCTCATAACCGTCTTTTTCAATCTGCTCCAAATTTAACTGCAACTCTTGAATATACGGATCTACTAATGAATCATCCGAAATTTTACGAATCTTAACTTCTTTTCCTTTTCTTACAACCGCAATTTCTTCATCTTCCAAATAGATTGCATTATTGGTATACTCAATAAAAGGTGACGCATCTGAAGCCACGAAAAACTCTTTATCATCCTCTCCAACCCCTATTGCTAAAGGACTTCCCATTCGCGCTGCAACAATTTCATCCGGTCTATTTCTGTCAAACACAGCTATTGCATAAGCCCCTACTACTTGAGTTAATGCTAAACGAACTGCTTTACCAAGCTTTACCCCTTCGTTTTTCTTTACATCTTCTATCAAGTTGACCAATACTTCGGTATCAGTATCTGAAACGAAAGTATATCCTCTTTTGATTAATTCCTTTTTTAACGGATCATAATTTTCTATAATACCATTGTGAATAATTACTAAATCTCCAGAGTTAGACACATGTGGATGTGAGTTTATGTCATTAGGCTCTCCATGTGTTGCCCAACGTGTATGTCCTATTCCTAGTGTACCATGCAAGGATATTTCATCTTTTGCTCTTTGCTCTAAATCTGCAACCTTTCCTTTCGTTTTAGACAGTTTAATATTTTCACCATCAAACAAAGCAACTCCCGAACTATCGTAACCTCTATACTCTAATCGTTTTAATCCTTTTATCACAATAGGATACGCTTCTCTGTACCCTACATAACCTACTATTCCACACATACGCTATTAATTTTCCTCTTCGGTATAGTATATTTTTAGTTTTAACCTCTTGGTATCATCTACAGCATTTTCATTATATAACACCGTCCCTTCATGAGTATTAACTGATGATGATAACACATACTCCACATCGTTATTTTCATCGTTATCAGGATCAGCATCATTATTAACTACTTCATCATCATTTCCAATTACAACTGGGGTTTTAAGAGCAGAACTACCCAACAATGTAACATTGTTAGAAACAATTAAACCTAAACTCACATTAGTGGAATCATTTTTTATCAAGTCAGTTATATGTTCTGTTATACGGATTTTATACTTCACTCCATTCCCTAAATCATCTCTCTCCAGTTTTCCTAAATGCGTTGTTTTTGAATAAACAGGATTAGAGCTACTTGTTTGATCAAAATTATAATCTAACAACACTTTATCTCTTTCCAGGTTATACAAGAAAATTCTTTCCGGCTCTGATTCTCCTCCTTCCACTGTAGTTTGATCTACATAAAACTCAAGATTAGCTTCATTAATTATCAACGATCTGTTTCTTAAGTCTTCCAATTCATTTGACACGCCATCACCATCGTCATCAGGGCCTGAAAATAAATCAAGAATAGCCATAGCTCCTTCACCTCCTTTTAAATAAATTTTATCTGGAGCTTCCGTATAGCCAAAAGTATTTTCAAAAGTATTTACTGAGTTTCCACTGAAAAGAATTTTTATTGCTCCTTCTTTAAACTCACCAGGATTGTCAAGGTCAGGATACTCATACACAACCTCTATATCTGCTTCTGACAAATCCAAACCTGCTAATACTCCTTCTGCTCCTAAAGCTGTAGCTTCAAAATAAACCCCTCTATAAAAATCTTTAAAGTTATTAGCTGAAGCCATTGCTTCCTGATTTGCAGGATCTAAAACCCACTGAAAATCATTTAAATCTAAATTTAATGAGTCTCTTAACCTAGGTGAATACCTTGCCTCTTGTGGCTCACCATCTTCATCAGTCCAATCAACTTCGAACTCGTCAGCTGTCGGTAAAAAATCATTTTTTTCAAACAACAAGTCGGTATTATGACTCATTAAATTAATAGCAGGATCTGTATTGGCATCTGAATAATAATTTTGTCTATCTTCAAAATCTGTATTAGGATCAAACTCATTTAAAAAATAATTTGACCTGTACATTTTTAAGTTTATTGCAGTATTACCATATACTGAATCTAACTCATATTCTCCTACTCCGTTTTCATCTGTAGCTATTTTTCTACTATAATATGGTATTGATAAAATTACTTTTTTTAAAGTTGCATTTTCTTCAAATTCCTTACCATATTCACTCAAACCAACCTGTGTAAGTATATTTGCTGTTGTTGTTCCGTATACCGGATCATTATACACACCTAAAACATTATACGGTAGATTATTAGTTTGAACAGGATGAGCTCCATCTAAGCGTACATTTGTTGTTTGTATTTTAAAATCTGATTGTTCAACCACATTAAAATGGTTTCCTCCTACCAAATCTGTTCCAATAGTATTAAAGTCTTTATCGCACGATACTAATAGTACAACTATAGCTACTGCTAGAACTTGTTTTATCTTATTCATCATATCTTTCAATTTCACTAAGCCATCAAACTATTATAGAACGCTGTATATTCTGATTCAAATTCATCTGGCGTTTTATAATCTAAAGTAGGGGTTTCACTATTAGTAACATAATCAATTAACTCTGCATTAACATCTTCAGACCCAATAATAACTCCATCAGAATTGTCTGCGGCCAATTTCATTAAATTTTCATACGTAGGGCTTTCAATTGTTTTTAATGCCTTTTCATCAATTTTATCGAACTTGATTTTTTCTATAAAATCTTTTGCTAGCTCACCAGTGAATCCTTCCGAATAAATTGATGTTACTACTTTACTATCTGAAAATAGTGGCTCATCCGCAAAGTAATTTTTTAAATATAGTGGTAATAATGACGCCATCCAACCATGTACATGAATTACATCAGGAGCCCAATTCAATTTCTTAACTGTTTCAACTACTCCTTTGGCAAAAAATATTGCTCTCTCATCATTATCTGCAAAAAGTTCTCCATCCTCATCTGTAAAAGTTGCTTTTCTTTTAAAGTACTCTTCGTTATCGATAAAATACACCTGCATTCTTTCTTTAGGTATTGATGCAACCTTGATTATAAGAGGCATATCTAAATCGTTTATCACTAAATTCATTCCTGAAAGTCTTATTACCTCGTGCAACTGATGTCTTCTTTCATTTATATTTCCAAACCTAGGCATAAAAATTCTGGTTTGACCACCAATGGAATTAACCATTTTTGCAGCTTGAAATGAATTTGATGATATCTCAGTTTCTGGTAAATATGGTACCACTTCTGACGAAACAAATAAAACTCTCTTATCTTTCATTCTTTTAGTATCTTTTTAATCTTTTGGTTTTCTTCTTTAGCTAAAATTTTCATTTGCAATAAATCAAACTGCTAAAAAATAATTTAAAACTTTGCAAAATTACAAAAATTATGCAGATTAGCAGTAATGTATTAAGTTTGCCTTTGATTTAATTTCATTTTCATGAAAATTCTTAGAACAAAAAAAGAAGTATCTACTTTTGTTAACATCATAAAAAAAACTAACAAATCCCTTGGGTATGTCCCTACTATGGGGGCTTTACATCAAGGTCATGGCTCATTAATTGAGCAGTCTGTCAGTGAAAATAATTATACTTTAGTAAGTATTTTTGTAAATCCAACACAGTTTGATAACGCTACAGACCTTAATAAATACCCTCGAACATTAGACAATGATGTTACCTTAATTGAACGTATTTCTGGTGATATAATTATTTTTGCACCTAAGGCTAATGAACTTTATGATTCTAAAATTGTTTCTAAAAACTACTATTTTGACGGGTTAGAATATGAAATGGAGGGTAAACATCGTGCAGGACATTTTGATGGTGTAGGTACTATTTTAGATATTTTCTTTTCATTAATACAACCTAACAAAGCGTATTTTGGAGAAAAAGACTTCCAGCAATTACAAATTGTTAAAAAACTAGTAGCTAAATATAATTTAGACGTAACAATAATTGGATGCCCTATTTTTCGTGAAGCTTCTGGGCTCGCTATGAGTTCTAGAAATGAACGATTATCAAAAAATAGCCGTAAAGAAGCAGCGTTTATTTACAAAACACTTTTAAAAGCCAAAGAAAAGTTTGGCACAAAAAGTGCTATAAAAGTTGAGGAATGGGTAACCGACCAATTTGCTAAAAACAAACATTTTAACTTAGAATATGTATCAATAGCAAATGTTGACACCTTAAAACCTGTAAAAAGAAAATCAAAAAATAAAAAGTACCGCATATTTATAGCGGCATTTATTGATAATATCAGATTAATAGATAATATAGCGTTAAATTAATTACATTTGCCCCCATGTTAGTACACGTAGTAAAATCGAAAATTCATAGAGTTAAAGTCACAGGAGCTGACTTAAACTACATAGGTAGCATCACAATAGATGAAGACCTTATGGACGCTGCAAACATTGTTCAAGGAGAAAAAATTCAAATTGTAAACAACAACAATGGCGAACGTTTAGAAACCTACGCTATTCCCGGGCCAAGAAACTCTGGGGAAATTACTTTAAACGGTGCTGCTGCTAGAAAAGTAGCCCCAGGTGATGTTTTGATATTAATTAGTTATGCTATGATGGATATTGAAGAAGCTAAACAATTTAGCCCCTCATTAGTTTTTCCTAATGAAGCAACTAATTTATTAACCTAAACTACTTGAATAAAAAAACAACCATAAAAACACTAAAAATCGTTGTCCCAATACTTTTTGGTGTTTTTTTAATTTGGCTAACTTACACCAAAACAACACCCAACGAAAGAGCAGATGTAATTAAATACATTAAAGAAGCTAATTATTTTTGGGTAGCTATTTCTTTACTTTTAGGAACTTTAAGTCATGCTTCTAGAGCCTACCGATGGAAATTCACATTAGCACCCTTAGGATATACTCCTAAGTTCTTAAATAGTTTTATGGCCGTTATGATTGCGTACTTTGCAAATTTAGGTATCCCACGTTCAGGCGAAGTATTAAGAGCTACAACTCTAAGCACTTACGAGAACATTCCATTTGAAAAAGCTTTCGGAACTATTGTTGCTGAAAGAATAGCCGACTTAATTATGAGTTTACTATTTATCCTTCTTGCCCTTGTTTTGCAATATGACATGATCACGGAAGTACTTTCCTCCACCTTTATTGCGTTTCAAAATAAAGCAACCAACAACCCAAACTCTATACTAATTTTTGGTATTGTTGTGCTACTTATAAGCATCGGAATATACATCTTACTTCAAAAATCTAAAAGCTTATTACTTCAAAAAATAAAAGGCTTTATCAATGGTTTAAAAGAAGGTGTGTTTAGTATTATAACAATGAAAAATAAATGGGCTTTTATAGCTCACACCTTTTTTATATGGATTATGTACTTTCTTATGTTTTATGTGATTTTTTTCTGCATTGAAGAAACTATAAATACTCCTATTAGCACAGCATTAGTTGCTTTTGTAACAGGTTCTTTTACCATAGCCGCTACCAATGGCGGATTAGGAAGTTACCCACTGGTAATTGAAGAAACTCTTAATTTTTTCGGTATTAGTAATCAAAGCGGCTTAGCTATAGGGTGGATTTTATGGAGTGCCCAAACCTTATTAAATATTGTAGCTGGAGTTCTTTCATTCTTCTTCCTTCCAATATACAACAGAACAAAATAATCTGTATATTGTCGTTCAATTATTAAAATTGCAACTACAATGAAAAAATTATTATTCCTTATCGCTTTCATCTTCATAAGCGTGAATACCATTGCCCAGACAGTTTATAGAGAAATTGACGGCCCTAGTGGCGAAAAACGTCAGCTTAAAATACAAGTACCCCGCAACTACGAAGCCAATGTAGATACAATGTACCCTGTTATCGTTGTGCTTGATGGGGATTATCTTTTTGAGCCTGTAGCTGGAATTGCCGATTATTACGCCTATTGGGATGAAATGCCTGATGCTATTGTTGTAGGAATAAATCAAATAAACGACAAAGACCAGGACTTTAATTGCGACGAAATTAACGGACTTCCTGTAGAGTCCGGTGCTGCCTTCTTTGAGTTTATTACCTATGATTTATTTAATTTTTTAGATAATAATTACCGAACTGTACCTTTCCGTACAATTATTGGACATGGAGAATCTGCCAACTTTTTAAATTTTTACCTTTTCCAAGAAACCCCTTTCTTTAACGCATATATATCTTTAAGTCCTAGTTTTACTGAAAAAATGGAGTTGCGTTTAAAAGAACAATTTACCGACTTAGAAACTCCAATTTTTTACTCTTTAACTACAGCAGAAGAAGATAGAAAAAGTAGCCGAAATAGTATTGGCGCATTGCACAAATCATTAGAAGCTATTAATAATGATAATTTTAACTACAACTATAACTACTATAAAGGAAAATCACACTATGAATTGGTAAACCACGCTCTTCCTACTGCTTTTGAAAAGGTTTACAAAGTATACAAACCTATTGATTTAAAAGAGTATAAAGAAAAACTATTAGCTTATGATGAAGGTACCGCTATGGATTATGTGGTTAAGAAATATGACTCAATTAAATCACTTTATAAAATTGACAAACAAATAAGAATAAACGATTTTAATGCCATTGAAGCAGCATTAAAAAAAGCCGAAGATTGGGAAACTTTTAAATTACTTGGAAAACTTGCTTTAGAAGAATACCCAGACGCAATGTTAGGAAAGTATTATATGGGCATACATTATGAAAACATAGGTGAACCTAAAAAAGCTATAAAAGCATATAGTGCGGCTTTTGCAATGGAAGAAATTGGCCGTTTAAAAAAAGATGACATGCTCCATTATGTAGAACTCATAAAAGCAGATTTCGGAATTAAATAATGGCTAAAGTAAAAACGGCTTTCTATTGCCAAAACTGCGGAACTTCTTTTTCAAAATGGCAAGGGCAATGTACTTCATGCAACAACTGGAATACCATCGTTGAAGAACTTGTTCAAAAAACCGATAAAAAAAGCTGGAACAATAGTGGTTCAACCATAAAAAAGGTTGCTAAACCTACTAAAGTTTCTGAAATAAAAACTTCACAAGAAGTACGATTAAAAACTACTAGTAAAGAATTTAATCGTGTTTTAGGTGGTGGTTTAGTACCCGGATCTTTAATCCTTCTTGGAGGAGAGCCTGGTATAGGTAAGTCAACCTTACTATTACAATTAGCTCTACGGTTACCTTTCAAAACACTGTACGTGTCTGGCGAAGAGAGCATGCAACAAATAAAAATGCGAGCAGAACGCATTACTCGTAACTCTGATTTGTGCTATATATTAACCGAAACCAAAACACAAAACATATTCAAGCAGATTGAAACCATAATTCCGGATATAGTGGTTATCGATTCTATACAAACTTTACATACTGATTATGTAGAATCATCTGCAGGTAGTATTTCACAAATTAGAGAATGCACTTCAGAGCTTATTAAATTTGCTAAAGAAACTGCAACACCTGTACTTCTTATCGGACATATAACTAAAGACGGACATATTGCTGGACCAAAAATATTAGAGCATATGGTAGACACCGTGCTACAGTTTGAAGGAGATAGAAATCATGTATACAGAATACTTCGTTCCTTAAAAAACCGTTTTGGCTCTACTCATGAAATAGGCATTTTTGAAATGCTTAGCAATGGTTTACGTGAAGTTGCTAACCCTTCAAAAATTCTAATTTCTGAAAACAACGAGCAACTTAGCGGAAACGCAGTAGCTGTAAGTCTTGAAGGTATGCGGACACTGTTAGTAGAAATACAAGCTTTAGTAAGCACTGCTGTGTACGGTACACCGCAACGAAGTGCCACAGGATACAATGCCAAAAGACTAAATATGCTTTTGGCCGTACTAGAAAAAAGAGCTGGTTTCAGACTTGGTGCTAAAGATGTTTTTTTAAATATAACAGGAGGGATTTCTGTAGACGATCCTGCAATTGATTTAGCTGTAGTAGCTGCAATAATGTCTAGCAACGAGGATATAACCTTAGACAAAAATACCTGTTTAACTGGTGAGGTTGGCTTATCAGGTGAAATAAGACCCGTAAATAAAATTGATCAACGCATTTCGGAAGCTGAAAAACTAGGTTTTAGCAAAATATTACTTTCCAAACACAATAAAGTATCATTAAAAAACACAACCATACAACTTGTATTTGTGACTAAAATAGAAGATGTAGTTTCTGAATTGCTTGGATAAACCTCAACATTAAACCTTTACAAAAACCTGTTTTATTGTTATTGTAACTATAGTTACTGTAATAACTATCAACTATTTCTATCTTTGAAAAATAAAATCAGAAAATATGAATATAGAACAAATATACACCGGATGTTTAGCTCAAGGAGCATATTATATAGAAAGTAACGGCGAAGTAGCCATTATAGATCCTTTACGTGAAGTTCAGCCATATATAGATAGGGCAGCAGCAGATAACGCTACAATCAAATATATTTTTGAAACGCATTTTCATGCCGATTTTGTAAGTGGACATGTTACTTTAGCTAAAAAAACTGGCGCTGAAATTATATACGGACCTAGCGCAAAACCTTCTTTTAATGCTACTATTGCTAATGATAACCAAGAGTTTAAATTAGGAAATATTACCATAAAAGCACTACATACTCCTGGGCACACCATGGAAAGTACTACTTATTTACTAATTGATGCCGACGGAAAAGATCATGCTATTTTTAGTGGTGATACTTTATTTTTAGGTGATGTTGGTAGACCAGATTTAGCACAAAAAGGAGATATTACCGAAAGAGATTTAGCAGGGTACCTATACGATAGTTTGCGCAGCAAAATAATGACACTTGCTGATGATGTAATTGTATACCCTGCTCACGGAGCTGGATCGGCTTGTGGAAAAAACATGAGTAAGGAAACTATAGGAACTATTGGTGACCAGAAAAAAACAAACTACGCTTTACGTGCAAACATGACTAAAGAGGAGTTTATAGATGAAGTAACCGATGGGTTATTGCCACCTCCACAATATTTCCCCTTAAATGTAAAAATGAATAAAGAGGGTTATGATGATATTGACACTATTATAGAACGCGGTACTAAAAAACTATCACCTGAAGAGTTTGAAAAAGCAGCAAATCAACTAGACGCTTTAGTACTTGATGTTCGTCATCAAAATGATTTCGTGCAAGGGCATATTCCAAAATCAATATTTATTGGTATTGACGGTGGGTTTGCTCCATGGGTTGGTGCGCTTATTGGCGATGTAAAGCAACCTATTTTATTAGTGACTCCTGAAGGACGTGAAGAAGAAGTGATTACAAGATTATCACGAGTAGGTTTTGATAATACAATAGGAGTATTAAAAGGCAGCTTTGAAGCTTGGAAAAAAGAAGGAAAAGAAACCGATTCAATAGAATCTATTAGCGCAGATGAATTTGCTGAACACAAAGGGAATGCTAAAGTTTTTGACGTTAGAAAAGATGGTGAATTTAAATCAACACATGTAAAAAATGCTATACACACCCCTTTAGCTTATATCAACAACTACCTTGATACTTATAAAGAAACTGAAGAAAAAGCATACATACACTGTGCAGGAGGCTATCGTTCTGTAATAGCTGCATCTATATTAAAAAGCAGAGGTATACACAATTTAATAGATGTTAAAGGTGGCTTTGGAGCTATTAAAAAAACCACTGTTGATGTAACTGATTATGTATGCCCAACAACCTTATAAATACTAATATGAAAGATATTACCGAAAAACAATGGAACGAACTTATTGCTAATGATACTAATGCTGTTATCGTTGATGTTCGTACACCAGCCGAATGGAATGAAGGAATTATCGAAAACGCTCAATTAATAAACATTATGCAACCGCATTCCTTTATGGATGCAATTGATAAACTTGATAAAAGCAAAAATTATTATGTTTATTGTCGCAGTGGTGGACGAAGTGCACAAGCCTGTCAGGTAATGAATTCTATTGGAATAGAAAACACTTTTAACCTTTTAGGTGGAATGATGGAATGGCAAGGAAAAACGAGCACACCTAACTAATAAAACAGTTAGGTGCTGCGCTTATTTTCAACTAAAACAATAAATAAAATTGATTATGAATACCACAATAAATATCCAAAATTTAAAATGTGGAGGTTGTGCCAATACAATTATCACTAAACTTTCTGAATTGAAAAACATTAGTGCTGTTACCGTTAACAATGAAACCGATGCTGTTTCCTTTAATTATACTAATGAAGACGATTTAAATCTAGCTAAAGACACTTTAGCTCGTATTGGTTATCCTGCTGTTGGCGATAAAAACTCAGTGCTTTCAAAAGCAAAATCATTTGTAAGTTGTGCTTCTGGTCGCATAAATAAATCTTAATTACATGAGCAGTTTTTCCGAAATTATCACAAAAGATAAACCTGTATTAGTTGATTTTTATGCTACATGGTGTGGCCCATGTAAAGCACTTGCACCAGTACTTAAACAAGTTAAAGAAAGTGTAAAAAATGAGGCTACCATTATAAAAATTGATATTGACAAAAACCCTAATTTAGCTACTAAACTTAATGTTAGAGGGGTTCCTACACTCATACTTTATAAAAACGGAAAGTCAATTTGGAGGCAATCCGGTGTTGTTTCTAAAGAGCTTATTATTGCTAAAATTAAGGAACAATTATAACACATGAATTTAAACCACGAGTTTTGGGAAAACAAATACCAACAACAAGAAACCGGTTGGGACATTGGCCATATAAGCACTCCTTTAAAAGAATATTTTAATCAACTCAACAATAAAGATATTCAAATACTCATCCCTGGAGGAGGCAATTCTTATGAAGCTGAATATTTACATCAGCGCGGTTTTAAAAACATATATGTAGCCGATATTGCTAAAACAGCCTTAACAAACATAAAAAACAGAGTTAGTTCTTTTCCTGAAAACAATCTATTACTCACTGATTTTTTTACCCTTCATAAATCTCATCCTGAATTACAGTTTGACTTAATTGTTGAACAAACTTTTTTCTGTGCTATTCCGCCATCACAACGTATGGCTTATGCGCAACAAGTACATCAATTATTAAAGCCTAAGGGCAAATTGTCCGGTGTGCTGTTTAATGATGTTTTAAACACCGACAAACCTCCTTTTGGCGGCTCAAAAAAAGAATATATTATCTATTTCAAAAATCTTTTTGAAATTCTTACTATGGAAAAGTGTTATAACTCAATTACGGAAAGAAAAAACCGAGAGCTATTTATACAACTCCTTAAAAAGTAACTCTAATTTTTTTTAAACCCTACAAACAACTGTTTAAAAAATGTTTTAGGAAAACTTTCATCACCTTGCCAACCCAAGGCAATTGTACCACTTGATTCAGGTATATAATTTGTTTTAAAAATGTAATCCCATACACTTAAACTAATCCCAAAGTTTACTCCCTTTTGTCTATCTGCAGGCAATACTTGAGCATGATGATATAAGTGCATTACTGAATTATTGAAAATATATTTTAACGGCCCCCAGGTTATTTTAATATTAGCATGATTTAAATGCCCTATAGCGATAGCTACAAAATGAACTATAAAAGCTTGTTCAGGCTCAAAGCCACCTAGTAACATTACTCCTATTGTTTTTAACGGTTTGTACAAAATATTTTCCATCCAATGATACCTCAAATGTGCTGCAAAACCCATCTCCTTAACAGAATGATGTACTTGATGAAAGCGCCATAAAAAGTCATACCTATGTAATAATACATGAGTAAACCATTGTACAAAGTCAAGTACAATGAAAAACAATATTAATTGAATAGCTGGTGCATATTGAGTAATATCAATTAGTGTTAAGCTTGATTTGTCTATCCCTATATCATTTAAAAGTAAGCCTATCACTTTATAAACCCCACTAATAACAATAGAAAACACAAAAAAATTAAAGTACATATAAAACCAATCTAACCAAAAATCTTTTCGAAAGACGGACTGACTTTTACGCCAAGGGAATGCAATTTCTAAACCCCAAACCAAAAATGATAACACCGTTAATCCCCAAAAAAAATTAGTATACCACGGTACTTCAAAAAAGATCGACTTTAGTGTCCAATTAAAACTACCAACAAATGCGTTTAAAAAGGCTTCAATATAGTTTTTCATACTATAAATATACAACTCTATTTTTTATGGGGCTGGGTTAGGTATTTTATTATGTACCGCTTCTATTGCTTCAAATATTTCTGATGTTAGTTCTACATTTATACTTTCAATATTTTCTTGTAATTGTCCTATTGTTGTAGCCCCGATTATATTACTTGTAACAAATGGTTGCTGATTTACAAAAGCTAAAGCCAGATGTGTTAAACTCAACTGATAATTATTGGCTATTTCCATATACTGCTTTATGGCTTTCGTGGCTTGATTATTGGAATAACGTGAATACCTAGGAAACAAAGACACTCTTCCAACCGAATTTGGATTCGTAATATATTTACCTGATAGCGTTCCAAAAGCCAATGGGGAGTAGGCTAGCAAACCTATGTTTTCCCTATGAGAAATCTCTGCCATACCGCCCTCATAGGTTCTATTTAATAAATTATATGGATTTTGTACCGTTTGCATGCGCGGCAAACCTTTTTTACTTGCCTCTAAAAACTTCATTGTTCCGTAAGGAGTTTCGTTAGATAGTCCTACGTGGCGCACTTTTCCTTGCTTTACAAATCCATTTAGCACCGCTAACACTTCCTCAAAATTATCCTTCCATTGTTCTGAAACATCGTGTTTATAACCTCTTTGCCCGAAAATATTTACATTTCGTTCTGGCCAATGGAGTTGATATAAATCTATATAATCTGTTTGTAAACGCTGCAAACTTTTGTTCAACGCTTCAGTTAAATTAGTTTTTGAAAAACTCAAATCGTCTCTTATCCAACCCATGCCGCGATTTGGCCCTGCAATTTTAGTTGCCAATACCACCTCATTTCTTTTTTTTGATTTCGCAAACCAAGAACCTATATATTCTTCGGTTTTTCCTTGTGTAGCTGCACTTGGCGGTACGGCATACATTTCTGCCGTATCAATAAAGTTTACACCTTCACTCAAAGCTAAATCTAACTGATTGTGAGCGTCTGCTTCAGAATTTTGATTTCCGAATGTCATGGTCCCTAAACAGATTTTACTTACTTCAATTTCGGTATTTGGCAACTTTGTATATTTCATATAAAACCTCTTCTTTTAAAAGAAAAGCAATGAGCAGTACCTTATAGGCTATGCACATTGCTTTATTATTTAACTACACCTTTATTTATTGTACGTCACTCAATAATTTAGAAACTTCATCTAGTTTTGGTGTAAGTACTACCTCTATCCTTCTATTTTTACTTTTCCCCTCAGGAGTTTCGTTACTTGCAATTGGTGCATACTCACTTCGTCCTGCTGCTGTTAAACTTTCTGGATTAATATCACTATTCTCTTGTAATATATTAACTATTGCAGTAGCTCTTTTAGTAGACAAATCCCAATTACTATTTACTACTCCTGTACCTGTAAAGGCATCGTTATCTGTATGTCCTTCAATAAGCACATTAATATCAGGATTGTGTGCTAATACTACTCCCAACTGTTCTACTGCTTTTTTCCCTTCTTCACCAACGCTCCAGCTTCCTGATTTAAATAGCAGTTTGTTTTCCATTGAAACATATACTTTCCCATCACGCTGCTCTACAGTTAAACCTTTACCTTCAAAATTAGTTAAGGCTTTAGATATAGCATCTTTCAATGTTTTCATATTAGCATCTTTTGCAGCTAATGCTTTTTCTAGTTCGTCTATTCGTTTAGAACGCATGTCTAGTTCTTTTTGTAAAGAAACTAATCGGTTGTTTTCTGCTATCAATGCTTTTTCTTTTGCTTCAAGTTGTTGTAATAACTCTCTATTTTTTTGGGCATTTCTAGCTAATTCTGAAGAACTATTTTTTTCAAGTTCTTGATATGATTTTTCTAGATTTTCCTTTTTTTGTTGCGTCTGAGCAATTTCATTTGCTAAATTGGCTTTATCTGTTTTTAGTTGCTCTATAGTTGCTAGAGCATTTTCTAAGTCGGCTTGGAGTTGTTGTGCTGACTCATCACACTCCTTATTTTTATCTGCTAAAGCTCTGTTTTCTTTTTTAAGTTTTGCATAGTCGCTTTCTAAATCAGTAAATACTTTTTTAGACACACATGATGTTACTAATGTTGCTCCTAAAACTACTAATGAAATCTTTCTAATCATAATAATTAACTTTTGTGGTATACTTTAAATATCATAGGATAAACCTATACTATTATTTACATTTATTTTTCTTATTCTATTTCTACAACAATCGGACAATGATCGGAGTGCTTTGCTTCTTGTAAAATTACTGCTCTACTAAGCCTATCTTTTAACGGTTCTGCCACCATTGCATAATCTAAGCGCCAGCCTTTATTATTATTTCTGGCGTTGGCACGATAACTCCACCAACTATACTGATGAGGTTCTGAATTAAAATAACGGAATGAATCAACAAATCCGCTGTCTATAAACTCCCCTATCCATTGGCGTTCTGCAGGCAAAAACCCTGAAGTGTTTTTCAGACCTTTCGGATTATGGATATCAATTTCTTGATGACAAATATTATAATCGCCACAAATAATCAGGTTAGGCACCTCTTTCTTCAGCTCATTAATGTACTCTTGAAAATCGTCCATATACTGAAACTTAAACGCCAAACGATCATCATTAGTACCCGAAGGTAAATACAAACTCATTACAGACACATCATCAAAATCCACCCGAAGGTTTCTTCCTTCTGCATCCATATAGTCAATTCCTGTTCCGTAAACTACATTATTCGGTTTTATTTTAGACAAAATTGCTACACTTGAATACCCTTTTTTTTCGGCACTAAACCAGTAATGATATGGATATCCTGCATTTTCAAACAAGCTTAGGTCTAGTTGTTCTTTATGAGCTTTTGTTTCCTGAATACAAATTACATCTGGATTGGCTTGTTGCAACCACTCTAAAAACCCTTTTTTTAAAGCTGCTCGAATTCCGTTTACGTTATAAGAAATTATTTTCACTAAAATGCCTGTTTTATTCAATATAAACGCTAAAATAACTAATCCTTTACGGTTAATTATGTTAATAGCTTCATAAATTTCAACATTTTATCACCACTTATCAACCCCTCATCTTTTAAGTATAAAAAAATGTACTTTAGCAATTAAATAAATCGACACTATTTGCGTTTACTAATTAATGAAATTACCTATACTCTATTTGTTTCTTATCATGAGTTTTCTTGTACAAGCACAAGAAGAATCTTCTTATAGAGTACAAAAAAAAATAGCTCTAAATGATAGTATTGTAATTGACACTGTTAGTATTACCCCTTTTCAGTTTCGTGTATTAAACAAGCAGCTAAAACCTATTGATACTACACATTATACCATAGATTATGGGAAAAGTATTTTGCGTTTTCATAGTGCAAGTGCTATTGAAACCGATTCCGTTTATGTTCAATACACCAAATACCCTGAGTTTGTTACTAAAAAATATTTTCTTTTTGATGAAAGTGTTATTGTAGAAAACACAAAAAATACACAGCGCTTATACAGCTTAGGGCAAAGTAATGTTAGCCGCAGTTATACTCCTTTTGACGGTTTAGAAACTTCCGGGAGTATCTCTAGAGGTTTCTCTGTTGGTAACAATCAAAACTCGGTATTGAACTCAGAATTAGACTTGCAGATTTCCGGGAAAATATCTGAAAAAGTTTCACTACGTGCTTCATTACAGGATTCAAATATACCCTTACAAGAAGGAGGTTATTCGCAAAAAATAAATGAATTTGATCAGGTTTTTGTTGAACTATTTACTGATAATTGGCTGTTGCGCGCTGGTGACATCAACTTAGCAAACAACACTTCGTATTTTGGTAGGTTTACAAAAAAAGTACAAGGTTTATATGCTACCGGAACTGTACAACGCGATAGTAGTAGTACTAAATTGTTTGCCGCTGGGGCTTTGGTTAGAGGGCAATATGCTAAAAGCACTTTTCAAGGACAAGAAGGGAACCAAGGCCCCTACAAACTTACAGGTGCAAATGGTGAGCTGTTTATTTTACTAGTTTCTGGTAGCGAAACTGTTTATGTAAATGGGCTAGCTTTAAAGCGTGGTGAAAACAACGATTATATTATTGATTACAATGCTGGTGAAATTATTTTTAATGCTACCTATCCTATTACATCCGAAATGAGAATTACTGTTGAATACCAGTTTAGTGATAGAAATTACAGTAGAATTATAGCCTATGGCGGTGGTGAACATCAGTCTAAAAAATTTAACTTAAACGCACATGTTTACACGGAGAACGATGCGAAAAACCAACCTTTGCAACAAAGTTTAACAAGTGAACAAGTAGCCATTTTACAAGCTGCTGGAAATAACACTAGTTTAATGACTGCTCCATCAGCAGTGCCTGAAGCTTATGCTGAGAACAGAATATTATATAAAAAAGAACTTATTGGAGGTATTGAAGCTTTTGTGTTTTCTAACAATCCCGCTGATGAACTTTTTCAAGTTACCTTTAGTCTGGTTGGTGAAAATCAGGGAGATTATATACTCAGCAACACAAATGCAATTAGTAATATTTATGAATATGTTGCCCCTATAGGTGGTGTTCCTCAAGGAAACTTTGCTCCAATTATCAATTTAATAGCTCCAACAAAACTACAAATGGCGGTTGTTGATGCCTCTTATAATCCTAACGAAAAAACAACTATTGACTTTGAACTAGCTGGCAGCAAAAATGATTTGAACTTGTTTTCATCTATTGATGATGAAAACAATAATGGCTTCGCTGGAAAACTTACTATTAACAGAACCCTTGTACAAAAAGACAGTTCATGGAACTTAAACGCTTTTTTAGACACCGATTACATCAATAAAAACTTTAAAACTGTTGAACGACTTTACCGTATAGAGTTTGATAGAGATTGGAATTTAGAAAACCCCTTAGGCAACCAACATATTATTAGAAGCGGACTTAGCTATAAACATGCTAAAAAAGGATATATCAACTACGCTTTTGAACATTTAGAATTTTCAGAAAACTACAACGGAAACAGACATGTATTAACCAACAACTTACAGTTAAACAAGTTTCGATTTGGTACTAACTCCAGCTTTTTAAACAGTTCTTCCGAAACTTACAATACTAAATTTTTGCGTGTTGCGGCACGTGTTTTATACCAATTAAAAAGAGGTTGGATAGGTGGTAAAACCAGCTTAGAAAACAATCAGCAAAAAGATAAAACCACCCAATTATTAACAGGAACTAGCCAAAAGTACAACACCTACGAATCTTTTGTAGGTATTGGTGATAGCACCGCTGTTTTTGCAGAAGTAGGCTATAAGTTTCGGGTAAACGACAGTTTAAAAAATGGATACTTAAATCGGGTAAACAGTTCTAACACCTATTACCTAAAATCACGTTTACTCAACACTAAAAAAACCAAGTTAAGTGTACATGCCAACTACCGAAGTTTATCTTTTGAAGATGCAAATATGCCTAATGAAAATGCTTTAAACTCACGTGTTTTATACAATCAATCTATCTTAAAACAGTTCATGCAACTTAATACCGCGTTTGAGGTAAACTCTGGCGTAGTGCCTGAACAAGATTTTACTTATGTTGAAGTAGATGAAGGACAAGGATACTATACTTGGAATGATTATAATGGTAACGGCATACAGGAACTGAATGAGTTTGAGGTTGCTCAGTTTCAGGATCACGCAAATTTTATTAAAATACTACTCCCAAACCAAGTGTTTATTAAAACACAACAGAACAAACTAAGTGCTTCCTTAACTTTAAACCCTGGGTTATGGAATGCTGCTAGTAATGGTTTTGTAAAAGTGCTTAATAAGTTTTACAATCAAACTTCGGTATTGATTGACAAAAAAACCACTCGTAAAAACAACTTTACATTTAACTTGTTTAAAAAAGAAGATGAAAGCCTACGCACTATGAATTACAGCTTTAAAAACAGCTTGTTTTTTAACCGAGGGAAACAACACTACACCACATCATATACCTTTTTAAAAAATAGGAATAGGAATATTTTAAGTATTGGCTACTTAGAAAATATTACCACCAATCAGCAATTGCTATTTATCCATAAACTATTTAACAGTTGGCTGATAGAGTTTAGAAATAACCTAGGAAGCATACAAAACACCTCGGAAAATTTTAGTTCAAATAATTATGATTTAGCTACGTGGAGCACCCACCCAAAAATTTCCTTTTTAGCTACTACAAATACTAAGTTTGATGCGTTTTATAAATATACGGTTCAAGAAAACCATATTGGGGCTTTAGAAACTTTAAACCAGCAACGTATCGGGGTAGCTTTTTCTGTTGCGAATAAGGACAAGATTTCATTAAACGGGGAGTTTAATTATTACATTAACGATTTTACTGGCAACTCATTTTCTCCCGTAGCTTATCAAATGCTTGAGGGCTTAGAGAACGGTAAAAACATGACGTGGACTATTTTTGCTCAAAAGCGTATTACTAAGTTTTTAGATTTAAACTTGAGTTATTTTGGTAGAAAAGGAGAGAGTTCGAAAACAATACACAATGGAAACATACAATTAAAGGCTTTTTTCTAAATAAAAAAGAGCGACAATTCTGTCGCTCTTTTGCTTATTTACAACCTATGTGGGCTTACATTTTTGTTAGCCAGTTTCTCATGTTTACTTCTTGATCGATAATTGTGCGAAGCTCTTCTATTTTCACTCTTTTTTGTTCCATAGTATCTCTATGACGAATGGTAACGGTGTTATCTTTTAAGGTATCATGATCTACCGTAATACAGAATGGTGTACCGGCGGCATCTTGGCGACGGTAACGCTTTCCTACAGCATCTTTTTCGTCGTACAACACATTAAAATCCCACTTTAACATTTCTACAATTTCTTTGGCTACCTCAGGTAGTCCATCTTTTTTAACTAATGGAAAAATTGCTGCTTTAGTTGGCGCTAGTACTGCTGGTAGTTTTAATACGGTACGTGTGGTTCCGTTGTCTAACTCTTCTTCTTGTAAAGCTTTAGAGAATACGGCTAAGAACATACGATCTAACCCAATAGAAGTTTCTACTACATAGGGTACATAGCTTTCGTTAAGCTCTGGGTCAAAATACTGTAATTTTTTACCTGAATATTCTTCATGTGCTTTTAAATCGAAATCGGTACGAGAGTGTATTCCTTCTAATTCTTTAAATCCGAATGGGAAGTTAAACTCAATATCGGCAGCCGCATCGGCATAATGTGCTAGTTTTTCATGATCGTGAAAGCGATAGTTCTCTTCGCCTAAACCTAAAGACTTGTGCCATTTTAAGCGGGTTTCTTTCCATTTTTCATACCATTCCATCTGCGTACCAGGGCGAACAAAAAACTGCATTTCCATTTGTTCAAACTCACGCATACGGAAAATAAACTGACGTGCTACAATTTCGTTTCTGAACGCTTTTCCTGTTTGTGCTATACCGAAAGGTATTTTCATTCGCCCAGTTTTTTGCACGTTTGCGAAGTTTACAAAAATACCTTGAGCTGTTTCTGGGCGCAAGTACAACTCCATAGCAGTATCGGCCGAGGCTCCTAATTTAGTACCAAACATTAGATTGAACTGACGCACATCTGTCCAGTTTTTAGAGCCCGACACTGGGCAAGCAATACCTAGCTCTTCAATAAATGCTTTTACTTCTGCTAGCTCATCATTATCTAAATGCTTAGCCAACCTGTTTAAAATAGCTTGTTTTTCGGCCCTATACTTTAGCACCTTAGGATTAGTGCTTTCAAATTCGGCTTTATTAAAGGCTTCGCCAAAGCGTTTGGCTGCTTTGGTAATTTCCTTTTGTGCTTTGGTTTCTAATTTTTCAGCAAAATCTTCTACTAAAACATCGGCTCTATATCGTTTTTTAGAGTCTTTATTATCTATTAACGGATCGCTAAATGCATCAACGTGCCCAGAAGCTTTCCAGGTTGTTGGGTGCATAAAAATTGCGGCATCAATACCCACAATATTATCGTGCAGTTGCACCATAGCTTTCCACCAATATTCTCTAATATTTTTCTTTAATTCTGCTCCGTTTTGTGCATAATCATATACTGCACTCAACCCGTCGTATACTTCACTTGATTGAAATACATACCCATACTCCTTGGCATGAGCGACTACTTTTTTAAACTGATCTTCTTGTTTTGCCATAATGAGCGCAAAATTACATAATTTATTGTATTTTAAATTCGATATTTTTCAATAAAATAAATTTAAAACCGGCTAATTGAATACTCAATTAGCCGGTTAATTTTTGTTGCTTATAATTATATTACCATATTCTTACGCGCTGTTCTTTAGCTATGTACATGCTGTCACCTTGTTTTATATTGAACGCATCATAAAAAGCATCCACGTTTTTAAGTGGTTGACCCGCTCTGACCATACCTGGTGAATGTGGATCGGTTTTTATTTGGTTTTTTAATGCCTCATCTCTGTATTTGGTTCTCCAAACGGTTGCCCATGACATAAAGAAACGCTGTTCTGCCGTAAAACCATCAATTGGTTCTGGTTTTCCGTTTGCAGCATAATGTAACTGTAAGGCATCGTATGCTACATTTATCCCTCCTAAATCTCCAATGTTTTCTCCTAAAGTAAACGCTCCATTAATTTGCGTTTTTGGCAACACTTCAATATTTGAATATTGTTGTGCTAATGCATCGCCTAATGCTTTAAATTTTTCAGCATCTTCTTCTGTCCACCAGTTATTTAGGTTTCCATCCTTGTCATAACGTGCTCCAGAATCGTCAAAACTATGAGAAATTTCATGACCTATAACAGCTCCTATACCTCCGTAATTTACAGCATCATCGGCGTTATAATCGTAAAATGGTGGCTGCAAAATTGCCGCTGGAAACACTATTTCATTATACGAAGGGTTAAAGTATGCATTAACCGTTTGCGGTGCCATGTGCCATTCTGTTTTATCTACCGGTTCATTTAGCTTGTCAATCATTTTTTTATAACCCCATACTGCAATGTTTTGCATATTAGCATAGTAGGTATTGTTTGCTGAAACTTCTACATCATTGTACTCTTCCCACTCATCAGGGTAACCAATTTTTACTGTAGTTGCGTACAATTTCTCCAAAGCTTTCAACTTGGTTTCCTCACTCATCCATGTTAACTTTTCAATTCTTTTCCCAAATGCTTTTAACACATTATCTATCATTTTTTGTGCTTTAGCTTTTGCTTCAGGTGGAAATTTTTCAGCAACATATAATTGTCCTAAAGCTTCTCCTAAATTTCTGTTTACTGTAGCTAATGCACGTTCTTTAGCTGGACGTTGTTCTTTAGCTCCTTTTAAGGTTTTAGAATAAAACTCCCAATTACTTTTTTCAAGTTCTTCACTTAATTTACTTGCTGCTTTATTTATTACTGTCCATTTTAAATATGCTTTCCAATCGGCTACATTATTCTCTGCAAACAATTGATTTAGCGCTTTTGTATACTTTAACTCGCTTACTATTACCGTATCGATTTTTTCAATACCGATGCCTTTATAATAATTAGTCCAATTGATTTGCGGCACCATTTTTTGCAAGTCGTTTATTGCTGTTGGATTATAGCGTTTACGCGCATCTCTGCGCTCTACTTTATCCATTTTTGGCTCGGCTAACTTTGTTTCGAAAGCTAAAATTTGCTGGGCCAATGCTTGTGCTTTTTCGGCATTATCACCTACATATTGAAACATTTTAGCGATATGCTGCTTGTACTTTTCTCTTTTTTCTTTAGAATCTTCATCTTCCTTTACATAATAATCTCTATCTGGCAATCCTAAACTACCTGCGCCCAAATACACTACATTTTTGTTACTATCTTTAGAATCGGCACCTACGTAAGTACCAAAGAAACCACGGATACCTTTTGGAGCGTTTTTAATAATATACTGCTCTAAATCGGTCATAGTTTTTATATCTTCTATGGCCTCTATAGCTGGTAATATTGGCGCAAAGCCTTGTTGATTTCTTTTTTCTGTATTTAAAATTGACTGGTACAGCGCCACTGCTTTCCCTTGATCTGAACTTGCTGCTAGTGTAGTATCTTTTATTGCTTTTTCAATAATATTAAGCACATCATCGTCAGTCATTTTTCGTAACTCATCAAAACTTCCCCAACGTGTTCTGTCTGCAGGAATTTCGTTATTTTTTAACCACGTACCATTGATAAATTTAAAAAAATGGTGTTTGGGATTTTCGGAGTAATCAATTAGTTTAGTGTTAATTCCAACATCTTTATTAGCTTTATTGTACGCAAATTCTGATGTAGTTTTTTCTTCTTTTTTACATGATGTAAGTGCCAATGCAGAAACAACACTTAGACACATTAGTTTTTTTACACTTTTCATTTGTGTGGGGTTTTATTTTTTGGAAAGTTCCGAATATACACAATTTAAAATAATTTTAAATTACGATTATTAAAAACTTAACTCATTAACAGCTACTTATATAACATCTATACTATTAAACACAATTCTAAAGTTTGTTCCAGTTCCGTGAAGTTGTTCTATAGTTCCGTTTAATTGTTTTGTGAATATTTTAATTAATTTAGAGCCTAATCCAGGTGTGTTTTCTATACTTGTATTTCCAACACCATTATCTCCTATAAGCATTTCATAAACATCTTTTTCTATTTGCTTAATTGTTATCGTAATTTCGCCATGATCTGTTGTTGAAAAAGCATACTTTAATGCGTTAATAACTATTTCATTAACTATTAATCCTAATGGAACGATTGTTCGTAAGCCTATTTTAATATTATCAATAGTAATATTGGTTTTTATTTCTTTATCAATGATGTAGGTGTTGATAATATCATTAACTATAGTTGTTATATAGTCTTTCAAATTTACATGTGATAACTCATCTGAGTGATACATTTTTTCATGTAATGCTGCAATTGTTATTACTCTTTTTTGACATTCTTTAAACTTTTCAACTATTTCTTTATCGTCAAATTCCTTGGCTTGCAACCTCAACAAACTATTAATTACTTGCAAATTATTTTTTACACGATGGTGTATTTCTTTTAACATTACCTGCCGTTCATCATCTTGTTTTTGTAATAACGCGTTTACCGCTTTACGACGTTTAGAAGTGTTGTTTATATATATAATAAACCCGATAGCTATTGCCAAAGCTAGAATACTAATAATTGTTATAATCTGGTTTGTATATAGCTTTAGTTTTTGTACCTCCTTTTCCTTTAAAAGCACCTGATTTTGCGTTGATAGTAACTTTATTTCCTGTTCTCTTTTTTCTGCTTCATAACTGTTGCGTTGTTCTGTTGCTGCTTGTTCTGTTTTTTTATTTCGGATGCTATCGCGCATGGCAACGTATAACTCTTGAGTTTCAAAAGCTTTTTTCCAGTTATTTTGTTGTTGGTATACTTGTTTTAATACTTCTGAAGCATCTCTTATTAACTCAGGGTGTCCTATTTTTTTACTTATTTTTAAACTTTGCTCTGCTGAGCTCTTAGCTTTAGCTATTTTGTTTACTTTCAAACAAGTACTACCAATATTAAATAGGGTTATAGCTATCCAACGTTCGTCATTTTCGTCTATGCTAATTTTTAAACTCTCGTTATACTTTTTAAGTGCAGTAGCATAGTTTCCTTGCTCCTTATGCACTGTACCTATGTTATTTAATGTATGTGCAATTCCTTTCTGGTTTTTTAATTTTTGCTTTATAGCCAAACTTTTTTCATAATAATGTAATGCTTTTTCATACTCTTTTAAGTTTTTATAAACCACTCCAATGTTATTTAATGAAAGAGATTCTCCACTTCTATTTTTTGTTTGTTGCCTTATAGCTAAACTTTTTTTATAATATTCTAATGCTATATATGGTTTCCCTTGTTTTTTGTTTACTGTAGCGATGTTATTAAACACTGATGCAACCCCCTTTTTATCATCAATTTCTTCTCTTATAGTAACACTTTGATCATATAGGCTTAGTGCCTTAATATGCATACCGTAGTTTTCGTGTAAAAAACCAATAACATTGAGGAGCCTGCCTATATTTTTCTTGTCTTCTATTTTTTTATAGTAAGCTAGTGCTTTATTATACTGCTCATTAGCTTTTAAAAAATTCCCATCATTTCTATATGAACTGGCTATACCTTCATAGGCTGCTATTTCGCTTTTTTTATCATTTATTATGCTAGAAAGTGAACTAATTTGTTGGTACGTGTGTATTGCTTGTTGATATTCTGCTATAGATTTATGATACACGCCTATATTGAATAGCATTTGTATATAAAGTTGTTTGCTTATTTTATGCTTGTTTGCATTTATAAAAGCTACAACCCATTTATTGTACTTCTTTTTAACTTGTTTGTTTTTTGATTGTTTTACAATAGCATATAGTGCGTTTAATTGTAACGAATCATTAGCTGCTTTATGGAATTTGACTAAATTTTGCTCAATTATTATTTTTTCTTTTACAGGAAGTTGAGATAGTTGCAAGCTATCAACTAAATAATAATTTTCATTGTGTTTTGTTTGAGCAAAGCTTACTTTAATGTAGAAAAAAGTGACTATTAGTAAACTACCGATACATATATTTTTTACTTTTTGCATTAAGAGTCTCTTTCTTAGTGCCTAGCAAGATACAATAAAAGTAAAAATATTTTAAAAGGATTTTTTAATTGACAATACTAAACGTTAATTTGTAACTAGTACTTGGGTTGCTTAACCTAGTCATTGCTCCATTAAGTTGCTTGGTATACATTTGTATTAATTTACTTCCTAAACCTTCGTGCTTTTCTTCTGGGTTATACCCTATTCCGTTATCACTTATAAAAAGTTCATACTTATTTTTAGTATTATTTTTTAATGACACGAAAATTTCTCCGTTAGTACTGTTAGGAAATGCATATTTTAAGCTATTAGTTATTATTTCACTAATTATTAAACTTAACGGTGTTAATGTTTTTAAACCAAACTTTAGTTCTTCAATATTTAATTTTAATACTATTTTTTTATCTATAGCGTAGTTGTCAATTAAATCTTTAATTAAAGAAGAAGTGTGTTCTTTAATATCGATATGCTTTACATCTTCAGACAAGTACATTTTTTCATGCAATAAAGCCATGGACATTACTCTTTTTTGAGCTGTTTTAAACATGGCTAGTGTTTTGGGGTCTTCAACACTTCTTGATTGAAAACGCAATAAACTATTAATTGCATGCATACTATTTTTTACCCTATGATGAATTTCTTTAAGCATCATTGCTTTTTCTTCGTTTTTAAGGCTAATTTCTTCTTTTTGTTGTTTTAACAACTCATTAATTATTTGTTTTTTCTGATTACCATAATAGATTGCAATAGCCAATAATAATGTAAAAATAAAAGCCGAAGTCATGAAATAAACCATTGTTGATTTTTCTTTTAGCTTTAATTCATTCACTTCATTTTGAGTAGCTAATAACGCCAACTCATTTTCCTTTTTTTCTAAATCGTATAATGCCTTTTGACGAATAACATCTTTTTCCGTTTCTTTATTATTAATACTATCTCGCATTAATATATGTAGCTCATGCATGTGCAAAGCATCTTTCCATTTGTTTTCTTCTTTGTACACTTTAAAAAGAGATAAAGCAGCATCACTAATTAATAACGGTTTTCTTAACTCGTGAGCTAAAGTCATACTCTGCTTACTATATTTTTCAGCAGTTTTATATTGGTCTTTTTCATAAAAAATATCTGCTAAGTTGTTTAATGAAATAGCTAAACCTTCTTTGTTTTCTATTTCTTTGCTTAAGTTTAAACTCTTGTTATAAGAAACTTCTGCTTCTTGATATTTTCCTTGGTCTTTTAATAGCCTACCAATACTATTTAATGATACGACAATTCCTTTTTTGTCGCCTATGGTTTCTTTAATCGCTAAACTTTGTTTAAAATGTTCTAATGCCTTGTCATATTTATTTTCTAAAGAATAAATAACCCCTATATTATTTAATATTGCTGCGTTTGAATAAGAGCTTTTAGCGTTTGCATTTACCTCTAAACTCTTTTTAAAATACTGAAGTGCTTTTTGAGTTTCTCCTTGATTAAAATAACTTTGCCCAACGTTGTTTAATGATATACTCAATCCTTTAGGGTCATTCACTAAATCGGACTCTCTTATTTTTAATGCTTTGAGGTAATACTCTAGAGCCTTAGGGCTATTACCCTTATTATCATATATTCCGCCTAAGTTATTGTATATAGAGGCTATACCTTTGTAATCATTAATCCCCTCTTTAATTGACAAGCTTTCTGAATAATTTTTAATTGCCTTTTCATAATTTCCTTTAGAGTAGTTCCAGACACCAAAATTGTTTAATGCACCTGATTTATTTTTCAGTAAAAAGGTAAGGGTTGCTTCGTTTCGTTTGCGCTGTAACTTTTTATCTTTTAGCTTTTCTTCAATATAATCATAAACCCATTTATTGTATTTGGGCCACACAAAATCATTCCAAGATTCTTCTACAATAATATTTATCGCATTAATTTTTAGTGTATCGTTAGCAGCCTGGTGATATAGTGTGAGTGAAGAGTCTATAAGCTTCTTTTCAGCAGCCGACATATTTTCTATTGGCAAATTTTTTACTAAGTAATAGTTTTCTTCTGAAGAATTTTGAGCATAAACGCCTATTCTAAAATGTCCAAAAACACAACAGAATAATATCATTACTATTAGGTGTGCTTTTAATTTTATCATTGGCTTTTGTTTTTAAGGGTTTTACTAAAGTTACAAAAAACCAACAAATAACTCACTATCAATCTACTATAAATAAATCAGCCGCAATACCATCACATAAAAACTTACCTTTCTTTGTGGTTTTTAAAATTTCGTTTTCAATTACTAACAAATCATTCTTTAAATGTTTCTCTGCAGACTGTAATATACTGTGGTATATTTTGTTGCCAAAATTGCTTTTTATTTTATGTAATGACACTCCGAAAATGGTTCGTAAACCCGTCATAATATACTCATTACACCTATCATTAACAGATAATGTTTCATAGGTTGAAGGCAACTTTTTTTCCTGTAATTCCTTAATATATTTAGTGTTGTTTGCCACATTCCAACTCCTTTGTTTTCCATTGTAAGAATGTGCCGAAGGCCCTATACCCATGTAAGATTTTCCTAGCCAATAAGAGGTATTGTGTTTTGAAAAGTATGTTGGTTTCCCAAAGTTAGACAACTCATAGTGTATAAAATTGTTCTGCTCAAGTATTTGTACTAATATGTTAAAATGATCATGCGCCACTGCATCTTTTGGCGCATCAATTTTTCCTTTTTTAATAAAGCTCTCTAGTACAGTTTTAGGTTCAACTGTTAAAGCATAGCTTGATATGTGGTTAACCCCAAAACTAAGTGCCTTTCTAATATTTTGTTCCCACTTTTCATTGGTCATATTAGGGATACCATAAATTAAATCGACCGTAATATTATTAAAATAGCTACTAGCTTCTTCCAAACATTTTTCTGCTTCAGTTGAATTATGTGCTCGATTCATTAGCTTTAAATCGGTTTCAAAAAATGATTGTATACCTATGCTCAATCTATTAATTCCTAACTTTAAATATTGTTCATAAATAGATTTTTCAGTACCATTTTCTTGCACTAAATCATCTGGATTGGCTTCTAATGTAATTTCAGGGTTATTTATTACTGTGTAATTTTCTTCAATAGTATTTAATATTAACTGCAACTCTTCAATACTTAATAATGAAGGTGTACCACCTCCAAAATATATTGTTTCTATGGGTTCTTGCAATTCTTCTTTACGCAGAATTAACTCACTAATAATAGCTTGAAGTAACGGTTTTTTTTTAGTTAAAGATGTAGAAAAGTGAAAGTCGCAATAATGACATGCTTGTTTACAAAAAGGAATATGTAGGTAAATACCACTCACTGTAATTACTATTTACTACTCTTAAAATATAAAAAGTTATTTTTTTATTCTGTTTTGATTTTGACTTACAAAACTTGACCAGCTATTGTAACTTTTTGTACTAGTTGTTTTTCCAGAATTAAAATGATGACAAACTGCCGCAGCTAATCCATCGGTAGCATCGAGGTTTTTAGGAAGCTCGGTTAAATTCAATAAGCTTTTTAACATGCCTGCCACCTGTTCTTTACTAGCATTTCCGTTTCCAGTAATAGCCATTTTTATTTTTTTGGGTGCATACTCAGTAACTGGAATTTGACGTGATAATCCTGCTGCCATGGCTACTCCTTGTGCTCTTCCTAATTTTAACATAGACTGTACGTTAACCCCAAAAAAAGGAGCTTCTAAAGCCATTTCATCTGGATGGTATGTATCTATTAACTCAATGGTACGTTCAAAAATCATTTTTAATTTCACATAAGGATCTTTATATTTTTGTAACAACAACTCATTCATTTGCATAAACTCCATTTGCTTATTATTGACTTTAATAATACCAAAGCCCATTATGGTTGTTCCAGGATCTACCCCTAATATAATTTTCTCTTTACTCATTCACTCACTTATAAACCGCAATGTTTACATTTCTGGTTGCTCACAGAAATAACAATCAGAGTTAATTGAAATACTTACTCCAAAAGTTAGGTTAAACATACTGGTGTTTATGGTATCTGGTAAAACAGTTCCTTCGTAAGCTGTTTCTTGTCCGAAATTAAACATGTTTGAACCATCTACATATACCGATACTCTGTCGGTTATACCGTAATGTATTGCCAAACCTGTAATAACATTAAAATTGCTACTTTTATTTGCTAAAAAGGGTTCGCTTAAAGGCTTTATAAAAGACATTCCTGGCCCTGCGTGTAAGAAAATCCCTAAACGTTCTGGTAATCGTATTTGAAAATTATACAGATGATCCCATATATTATAATAGGCTTGCAAATTTACTCTGGTAAAATTTGCTTTAAATTCAGGGGAGTTCCCATCACTTCCATAACGGTTAAATCCTAAATCGGCTTTTACGCCTAATTTTTTCATAAACATATAGCGCAAACCGGCATCTACTGTTAGTCCGTTTATAGGTTTTGCTTTATATGGCGACACAAAATTATTTGAAGGGCTATTTAACCCAACCCCTAAATCTATTGTTAATGTTTGTGCTTTTGTATAGCCAGAAATTATTATAAATAATAATAGTACTGTAAATCTGTTCATCGGTATAAATTTTATAATTTGCGAACTGCTTAAACACAAACTTACTAAAAACAAATGAGCAAGCACCATAGTATTTCTCTTTTACCCAAAAACATAAAACAGACTGCTATGTTTATTATAAAACTAGTTATTCTTTTTGCTGCTTGTTTTTTTATTTACCACAAACTTTATCATAATAACACTTTAGATTTTGAAGTTTTTATTACACTGCTACAAACTAACAAGATCATTACTCTTAAAAATATTTCTATTCTTCTTTTGTTGAGTATTATTAATTGGTTAATGGAAAGTTATAAATGGATGTTACTTGTTAATATTGTTATTCCTCTTTCTTATGGTAAAGCCATAGAACAATCCCTTGGGGCTTTAACAAGCTCATTAACAACTCCCAATAGAGTTGGGGAATACGGCGCTAAGGCTATTTATTTTTCGAAAAAACTGCGGAAAAAAATACTTGCACTAAACCTAATTGGTAACCTTGCCCAACTATTAACTACTGTTTTCTTTGGGACTTTTGGACTCTTTTTTGCGACTCAAAAATTTCATTTGCCCTTATCTAACTATGGTTATATGATGCTAATTAGCTTATTGGGTATTGCCCTACTGTTTTTCTGTTTTAAAAAATCAATTTGGACCCTATCATTTAAAGGATATTCTTTAAAAAAACTAAAAAAATTTACTTCAAAAGTTAAGCAACAAGCCTTAAATAATGTACTTATAATATCGGTATTACGCTACCTATGTTTTACCTATCAATTCTATTTTTTACTTGTTTTATTTCAAATAGATGTTTCTTATCTTGATGCCTTAATTTTAATTTCGAGCATGTACCTTATAGCTTCTGTATTACCTAGTATTTTTATTTTTGATATGCTTATAAAAGGCAGTATTTCCGTATGGTTATTTAGTTATGTTGAAGCTAACGAACTTGTTATTTTAGCTATTACTAGCTTAATGTGGTTGCTCAATTTTGCTATTCCATCATTTATAGGAAGCTATTTTGTATTACATTTTAAACTTCCTGATTCAGAATGACTCTTTTGTATTTTATTTGTTTAGGAATTATTGGCGCATATGTACTACTCATTTTTAGTTTTGTGATAGGCTTTGATTTGTTAAAAATTAACCGCCAAATTTCTGAAAAGAAAACACATTTTTCTATCATTGTTCCTTTTAGAAATGAAGCTGAATTTTTACCTGAGTTATTAAACTCTATAACAAAACTTAACTACCCCAAAAATACTTTTGAAATTCTATTTGTTGACGATGACTCTTCAGACAACTCTGTGAGTATTTTAAATAAGTTTTGTACTGTAAACCCACACATAAACATTCAATTAATACCAAACAACCGAATTTCAAACTCGCCAAAAAAAGATGCTATTACTGCTGCAATTCATCTGGCACAACACCAATGGATTATATGCACTGATGCCGATTGTATTTTACCTAATAAATGGCTTGAAACGTATTCAAACTTTATTGAAACTTTTAATCCTAACATGGTTGTAGCCCCAGTAAATTTTGTTAGTAAAAACTCGTTTTTAGCTCAATTTCAAACTATTGATTTTTATAGTATGCAGGGTACCACTATAGGTAGTTTTGGTATGCAATATCCTATTATGGCTAATGGTGCAAACTTAGCGTATAAAAAAGAGGTTTTTAACCAGCTAAATGGGTTTGAGAATAATAACTTTATAACCAGTGGCGATGATGTTTTTTTATTAGAAAATTTTTTAAGCCATAACCCTAAAAAAGTATTGTTTTTAAAAGATTATGCAGCATGCGTAAGTACCTATCCAGTAAAAACATGGAAAACACTTATACAACAGCGTAAGCGCTGGGCAGCAAAAGCTACACACTTCTCTAACACTTACACACAACTTATTGGTTTACTCGTTTTTATTACTAACGGTATTTGCATATTAGCCTTTTTCGCTGCTTTTTTTAACCCACGATATATATGGTTATTCTGTTTAAAATTTATAATAGATACTGTTCTTATCTTTAAAACAGCTGGTTTTTTTCAACAAAAAATAAACCTCTTTTCTTATCTAAAAACACTTTTATTTTATCCGTTTTTCACTTTTTATATTGCTGCTATAAGTATGTTTGGTTCTTTTCATTGGAAAGACCGTGCTTTTAAGAAGTAAAGCTACAGTATTAAAAATATATTTTTTACTTTTATCCAAATTACCAAAAAAGGTAATGTATTAAGAACCAATTAATTTTATTTCAATGAATAAAATACTCAGCATCGTTTTATTTGCTTTGTTTGTAAGCTTTGCTTCCTACGGACAAATGACGCATACAATAGATGGTAAAGAATATGAATTAACAGAAGATATTACTGGTAACCTTTCTTTATTTCATACCGTTATTGACAGTGAATTCCGCTATTTTGTTAAAAAAGAAGGCGAAGTAACTGAATTAACTAACACTAAAGATGAAAGTGGAAAATATCAGCGAGAATACAAAGAAATACTTAGTATACTTACTGCCGATGCTGAAATGGATATTTCTAAAGTTAACTTAACTTTAGATAGTTTAAAAAGTTTTGTTGACCAATACAATAAAGCTTCTGATATAGATTATAAAATGCAAGCTGAACGCCCAAAAGCAAAAGCTAGAGCTGGGATTTTTGCTGGAATGACAAATAATCCTTTTGTAAGAAACCCAGACAATGTGTTTGTACCTACTTTTGGTGCTGAACTTGAAGTTTATGACGAAAAGAGAACCAGACACTCTATAGCATTAGGGTTTAAACAGAGTTTAAAAGCAGACGATTTTAAGTATTCATCTAGTCAATTCGGTATTCACTATCGCTTTAGAGTTCTTAACAAGACTTCTTTTTCTATTTATCCTCAGGTAACTTTAGCCACATACACTTTTTCAAACTATGAATATGCTGTAACTGATGGTATTACTACAACGGTGTATAAAGAATCAGGATCTGCTTTAGATGCTCCTTTAATTTTAGGGTTAGGTGCCGACATTAAATTAGGTAACGGCTACCTTACTTTATCTGCTAATGAATTGGCAGCTCTTATCAATTTTGAAAATCAAGGAAACACTCCAGTAGATTTAAGATTAGGTTACAAGTTTAACTTATAAAATCGTTAAATATATTTTCTAAAAAAGCATCATAAATTATGATGCTTTTTTAGGTTTATTTTATTATTTCTTCATTTTCAGGAAGTTTTCCTATTACTCGTACAGGAATTGTAAACACGGTTTTAACAGCAACAAAATCACCAGAATTTAGTTTTTTTAATGCTGGTTTTACTTCTGGTAAAGTGGCAATACTTGTAATTAAATAATCCTCAATTTCGGGAATATCTTCTAGTAATTGCGAAGAAATATCGTGGTCAAGAATACTTACTTCTCCTTTATCAGATACTTCAATAGTTAATGTTACTATTGCATCTACTTCATTATGCAATACTAATTGTTGTTTCCACAAGATTGAAGTTATATGAGTGCTCAACTTGCCTATAAAGCATTCTTTTTCAAGCATTAAATCTTCAGAAATTGTTTCACAACCTTCAAAAATAGGATACTTTTCTACAACTGTTTTGTCAATATTACGCAGTTTTTCCTCCACCATTGCATCGGTAGCATGTATTTTTTTATTTTCAAAATAATTACACGAGCAGAGTAATAAAAAAACTAATATGTAAGTGTATTTTTTCAAGCACTATATTTTGACTGGAAAAATACGAAAATATAGTAACACATTAATAATCAATAGGCAGTTTTGAAATAAATAATATATACATAAAAGCCAAAACATTGTCTTGGCTTTTAAATTATTAGTTTACCGCAAAAATAATGGGTAATGAGTAAGGCACTGTTACATTTTTTCCTTGGTGTCTTGCTGGTGTTAGTTGTGGTAAGGTGCTTATTACTCTTTCTGCCTCTTTTATTAATTTTTCATGTGCAGCTGTTACTTTTACATCTTCTACATGTCCTTGTGTATTTACTTTAAAAGCCACTAGTATACGTTGTTTACCTGTTAGGTTGAGTTCTTTTGCCAGTTTAGTGTTGAAGTTTTGAACTACATGTGCTGAAATACTTTGACTAAAGCATTTTTTTAGCTCTTCTAAAGTCTCCTTATTTTCACAACCAGGAAAAATAGGTGCTTCATCTAATATTTTAAATGAAACTTCAGTTTGTTCAGTATAATCGGGAGCTTCTTTTAACTCTATTGAAGCGGCTTTTTGCTCTATCAAATCTTTATCCGCTTTATCATAAGTTTCTCCACAAGATGCAATAATTAACATCGCCATAATTAAAGGCAACGCTATAACATACTTAATTTTTAATGTACTGTTTGATTTTTCTTTTGTTAACATAATAATTCGTTTTTTAATTAATGATGATGAATAAAATTGGTTTACTATTGAAAATTTAGCCACATTAAATGCATGTGACAATAAACTTTGATAATAGTTTTGTTGATATTTTGAAGCGTATTTATCGGCTATAAACTCATGTGTTTCTGTTATTCTATTTTGATATAAGTACACTAATGGATTAAACCAAAACACAATTCGTAACAGCTCAAACCAAAGTAAATCAATAGTGTGTTTTTCGTTTACATGCACCCTTTCATGCTTTAGTATACTTTCTACATGTTCTTTCTTTAATTGATCGCCTATAAATATGGTGTTGAAAAAAGAAAATGCATCTTCAGAGTTTTTAAGTGTTGCAATTGTATATCCTTTCTTTTTTATAAAGCTATTATTCTGTGTCAGTTTTACTAATTTGTAAAATTTATATAACAATATTATAGTAAAAAAAAACATTCCTACATACCAAATGCTGTTCAATGAAAAACTGAATTCATCAATTAAAGGACTAGCAGTAAAATGCGCTGCACCTAGTAATTTTTCTTGATTTCCCCCAATAATTACTGTCGGAAATTTTATAATATATTCTTCTGGGATTACTCTTGAAAACAATTCCAATTTAATAAAAGGAAGTACTATTGAAAGTATAGAAGATGCTATTAAGTATACCCTATTCCAGTTAAAAAAAGTTTCTTTTCGCAATAAGAGCTCGTAAACTAAAAAAAAACAAAACTGAAAAAATACTATGTTTAAAAACGTAGTTTCCATATTACTTATTTTTAGTATTTATCTCTTTTAAAATGTCTTCTAAATCACTTACAGAAATATCTTTATTTTTGGTAAAATAAGAAATCATACTTTTAAAAGAACCTTGAAAATAGCCTTCCACTAATTTTTGCGCAGACTGTTTACTGTAACTCTCTTTTGAAATAATTGGATAATACAAATAGCCTTTACCTGCTTTTTCATGTGCAACAAAGCCTTTAGTTTCAAGTATGCGTATTATTGTTGAAACCGTATTATATGCAGGTTTTTGTTTAGGGAATAACGCTATAACTTCTTTCACTGAAGCCTTTTTTAAACTCCATAAGTGTTGCATTATTTCCTCTTCAGCTCGGGTTAATTGTTTCATAATTCAATCTTTTATTTTAAAACTAAAAACTTAGTTAAACAAATATAACTAAAATTTTAGTTTAAACTATTTTTTTAGTTAGAAAATGTAACAAATTAGATTGATAAGCGTCTGATAAATAAAAAATATGGATATTTTATTCGTTGTAATTGGTATAATTTTAATTTTTGGTGGAATAATAGGCAGCTTTTTACCCGTTATTCCAGGTCCTATTACGAGTTGGTTTGGCTTATTATTTTTATACCTAACTAGTGTTATATCTATCAATTACACGCTGCTAATTATTACACTTATAATTGCTTTAGGAATATTTATTTTAGATTATTTTATTCCGGGTATGGGTGCCAAACGTTTTGGAGGTTCAAGATATGGAATAATAGGTACTACTATTGGCTTATTGATTGGTTTGTTTTTCTTTCCTCCTTTCGGGATTGTACTTGGTCCTTTTTTAGGAGCTCTACTTGGAGAGTTTGCCTACGGCGCTACTTCAAAAGATGCTGTAAAAGCTGCTTTCGGATCGCTTATTGGTTTACTATCATCTGTATTTTTAAAATTCATTGTCGCCATAGTATATGCTGGAATTTTCTTTTGGGTATTCTTTAAAAACATCCAAGCTATTATTTAACTATTTTAACAATATCTTTTTAAAATCTATTTTTAATAAAAAGCCGCGTAAAAATATCCACACCATAAATGAGAGCCAAACACCATAAAGTTTAAGGTTAAAATAATCTGTTACTATCATTACAGGAATAAAACCTAAAAAAGTAGCTATTAATAACACATTTCTGAGTTTTTTCATTTTTCCCATACCTTTATACATTCCGTCATAAATAAAGGCTACAGCGCATAAAGGCTGCATAATAATTGCCATCCAAAAAGTTTCATAAAACTGATCGCGAACCAACTCATTATTGGAATATAACTTTCCTATAGGGAAGTATAAAACACCTAAAAATACAATTAAAACCAAGCCGACAACTAAACCGTATTTAGTTAACTTTTTACTAAGAATACTCATGTTGCCAAAATCTTTCGCTCCATACAATTTCCCTGATATCATGTTACCCGCACTTGCATAGCCATCAATTATAAAAGCGCATAAAAACCAAATATTTATTGCAATAGTATAGGCATTAATATAGGCAATACCATAACTTGTAGCATAGTAACTTGAAACATTTAATGCGATATTAAGTGCAAGAGTACGTACAAAAAGATTCAAAATCATCACCACAAGGTTTTTGATTTCCTTATTAAACGGTAAAGATATTGATATGTGTATATTGGTTTTTTTAATTAAAAAAAAGAAAGCCAAAACAAGCATTACTGCTTGTGATATTACACTTGCATACGCAGCTCCTTCTAAACCCATAGGAGGAATATAATTTTCTATCCCGAACACTAAAAGCACATCCAAGCCTAAATTAAAAACCAAACCCGTTAAAGCAATCAACATCGGATAATACGTATTCTGCAGCCCTCTGAATGTACCTATTATAGCAAAAGTTACCAATAATAATGGAAACCCAATTGCTCTAATTTTATAGTATGACTCACAATAATCTAGTACTAATCCCTTAGCATTATACAAACTAAATATTTCTCTAGCAAACGGGTAAGTTATACCTAAAATAAACAAGCTAACTATAATAATAATGGTAATAGCTTGCATAGGTAAGTTTTTTACTTCATGTAATCTACCCGCACCTAAATACTGTGATACTATTGAAGAAATAGCACTCCGACTTTGACCTAGCATCCATATAAGCGCATTTAAAAAAACAGAAACTAAGCCAACTGCTGCAGCGGCCTCAGCACTATGTTTAGGTAAATTACCTATTATAGCTAAATCAGTTGCTGAAATGATTGGCTCTGCTATTCCGGCAATCAATGCTGGAACTGCTAACTTATTAATACTCTTAAAGCTTAGATCTACTTTCAAATTAGTTAATAAATTTAAGTAGTTCGGTAGCAACCAACTCTAAATCATCGGGTAACTCTTTCGATTTCCATGGATGAGTGGCACCAAAAGTATGATTTGCATCTTCAATGACAAAAAGTTCACTTGAAGCACTCCATTCATGTAAGCACTCTGCTTCTTTAAAGGCTACTGTATCATCTGCTGTTCCATGAACAATTAAGTGTGGTACTTTTATAGCCTTTGCCGCTCTGGATATAGTTAAGCGATGTTCATTTTCCAAAAAATCTTCATAAAATTGATAAAAATGAGGCATTTGCTGTTTAGTTCGTGTGTTTTCAATATAGGCAACGCCTTCTTTCTTCCAAATAGCTAAGGCATCCTGGTCAGGAAATCGAACTTTGTAATCTGAAGGTGCTGCCAAAGAAACTAATTTTGTAATTCTCGAGTCTTCAGCTGCTTTAATTGTGGCTATGCCTCCACCTCTTGAATGACCAACTAAAGTAATGTTGGTCGTATCAATTACATTTTTATACTCTTTTTCTTGTGCGGTAACCCAGTTAATTACAGTATCTAAATCGTTCAATTCTTTTGAGAAATTATTTTCTCCAAAAGCAATAAGATCCGGAAAATCTATTGGCTGTTCTAGTGTACCACCGTTATGTGAAAAATTAAATTTAATGAAAAACACATTGTTTTTTGCCAATGTTTCTGCTAAGATATTCCAGCAGCCCCAATCCTTAAACCCCTTATAACCATGACAAAAAATAACAACCGGCTTTGGAGTATTATTTTTAGTATAAGTAACATCTAATACGATTGGTTTACTATTATTTTGAGGAATAATAGTTGTATGCTTTTTCATTTTATACTTCTTTTTCAATAAATGGAACATTTATATTACAAATTTCAAGAATTAACTTATTTAACTCTATTAAATAAGCATCAAATATTTCTTTTGTTAAAACCGAAGTTTTATTAGCACCTCGCCCTTCTCTATCTTTTTTAGCAAATTTTAAAAATCCTGCATTAAGGTTTTTAAATGAAATAATTCCTGCTTCAATAGATTGCTTAAATATTTTTTGATGTTCAATCATATACGCATAAGCTAATATTTGAAACGGTTTGCTATACTTAGTGTAATCGGTTGTAATAGCTTGCCAATTAACTATTTCAACTTTGTTTTGTTCTACCTTACCTGTTTTATAGTCTATAATTCTAATTACTCCATCAACCTCATCTATTCTATCAACCTTACCAGTAATGTATACTGGAAAATTAAGCTCAGGTATATGCAGCTGAGTTTTTAAATCCGTTTCAATTTTCCGAATAACAACTTCTTTACTATTCGCCAACAGTCGTAACTCTTGTTTTAAAAAATTAGATACATAACGCTTGGCTATATTGAAAATTATTAGGTTTTTACCTGTAGTAATATCCCCTTTTTTAAACTCTTTATTAAATTGTTTCTCTACTTCCTCATCAATTTGTGATTGCATCTTATTGATAATATCTACCGATAAAACTTGATTCTCTAATGGTTTATAAAATTCTTCTAAGGTATTATGAACAATTGTCCCTAATGTATTTGCTGCAACGGTTTCTTCTACTTCATTTTCATCATAAATTCGTAAAACTTTTTGTTTATAAAAATCAATCGGATTTCTAATATATTGAGTAAGAGAAGAAGGTGAAAACCCTTTTTTCGCAATTTCTATCAAGCGCATTAATACCTGTTCATCTTTAACAATACTTTGCATAATACTCTTATTTTTAGGTATTGTTGGTGCACTTGTTTGATAACTAATTTGATGATTTTCGGTAAGCATTGTTTCCAATTGTAACAAAAACCTGCTTTTCTCTCCAGCGTTTAAACCATCTGGTTCGGTATTGTACAATATGGTAACATTTTTAGCGCGTTGTAATAAATGAAAAAAATGATAGGCATAAACTGCATCTTTTTCATAATATGTAGGCAAATCAAATTCTCTTTTTAAATCAAATGGAATAAATGAGTTACTACTTTTTCCTGAAGGTAAAATGCCTTCGTTAACAGAAGTAACAATTACTCGGTTAAAATCTAATACTCTAGATTCCAACATTCCCATAATTTGCAAACCTCTTATAGGTTCTCCTTTAAAGTCTAATGTTTCTGTCCCTAATACCTCTTTATACACTTGATAAAACTCCTCAAAGTTACTAATGGTTTTATAGCTCTCTTGAAGCGTAGCCAACACATTAAATATTTCATTATAACGATATAAATACTCTAAATCAAGCTGATGCTCCTCCACACTCAATCTTCCTTTTAAAACATATATAACTGATGTAACTGTTGATGATATATGAGAAATATTTTCACTTAAATAAAATATTTTCTTTAAAGTTTCATCAGGGTCTAATCTGGCTATAATATTTTCTTTAGATAAATAGATTATATTATTTTCGTGAATGTAAGTAATTACACCTTCTACTTTAGAAGCTCCAAAAAGTAATTTTGTATAATTATTAGTTAAAAATGTAAGCAGTTTTTTATAATAAAACTGCTTACCAGATTGTTGTATAAATAACTGAAATAAGCTTTCAAAAAAAGCTGTTAGAGGAATATCCTTTAAAGACATCCCCATAGTTATATTGATGTTTTTTACATTAGTAGGTAAAGAATTAAGTAATGCTAATAATAAACTTTCATCACCTAAAACAACTGCAGTTTGTTGCAATTCTTCTTGAGGTAATGTGCTAAGTAACTCACCCACTTTTTTTACTTGACCTACATTTTTAGGAAGTGCTATTACATCTATAAATTTTTCAGCAATAAACTCATTAGAAATAATAGAGAAATCATTGTTATTATAATAATTCCAAGTACGCTTATATTTATTGAAAAAATGAACAATACTAGAATTGTCGGTATTTAAAAAATGAGCATCTACATCCCATAAAACTCTAGCTTGATTATGTGCTAAAAACTCTTGAAATATTATTTCTTCACAACTATTTAAAGCGTTAAAGCCAAGAAAATAATGCTCTTTTTTCACACTTTGAATATAGTGTTCAATCTGATTAGAAGCCTCTCTATACACTAAGCCTTGATAACCGACATTAGTATTTAGCAACTTTTTCTGAAGCTCATGATAATACTGGTAAGCATTTTTCCAAAAATTCAAATAATTATTAATTAATGTTGTTGGCTCAGCATTTGGTGACCACTGTTCTATTTGCTTTATATTTGCAAGGTTAGAAAAAAATTGTTCAGCATTAAGCTTATATCTATCTACTTCATTAAAATCATGTAATAATATTTGAGCCCATTTTGAAAAAGAACTAAAAGACTCTTTTAAATCATCCGAAACAAGATTACAATATACTTCATAAAAAGCAAACAACACTTCTAGGTTAGAAGCAGATTTCAATCCTGAAATAGATTCAACCAGTTCTTCAATACTTATTATTTCTGGAAGGAAAATTGTTTTATTGTAATACTGAGCCAATTCTTTCTTTAAAAACACTCCAGCTCTCTTGCTCGGTAAAACAAACACGCATTGACTAATTTGATTACTACTAATAGTCAATTTTTCTAAACACTTTGCTAAATAACTCTGCATTTAGTAAAAATAAAAAAAGCGTCTCGGATATCGAGACGCTTTAAAATTTATTTTAAGAAAATTAAATTACTTTGCTAATTTAACTTCTACTCTTCTGTTATTAGCTCTACCAGCTCTTGTTTTGTTAGTGTCAATTGGCATAGTTTCACCATATCCAGTAGCTGTTAATCTATCAGCTGCAATTCCGTTAGCAACAAACCAATCTCTTACAGCGTTTACTCTTCTTTCAGATAATAATTGGTTACTCTTAGCGCTTCCGTAGCTATCTGTGTGACCTCCTAAGTCAAACTTAGCAGTTGGATACTCTTTAAAGATAGCGTTCATTGCATTTAATGCTACGTACGCTTGCTCTTTGAAAGTTGACTTTCCTGAGTCAAATAAGATTGTCTTAGCATAGTCATTTAATTTCTTAACAACTTCTTCAGTAGCTTCTGGACATCCGTTGTTTGCAACAGTACCAGGTACATCAACACATTGATCATCTTTATCTAAAACTGAATCACCATCAGTATCAGGCCAAGGACATCCGTTGTTAGCAGCTGGACCAGCTTCTTGAGGACAACCATCTTTATGATCAGCTATACCGTCAGCATCAGCATCAGGGCAACCAGCTAATTCTTTTAATCCTGGTGTGTCAACACACTCATCATTAGGATCTGCTACACCGTCTCCGTCTGTATCAGCACATCCGTTGAACTCAGCAGTACCAGGTACTTCTGGACAAGCATCTTTAGAATCTTCGATTCCATCACCATCAGTATCAGGACAACCTTTAAATTCCTCTAAACCAGGAACTTCTGGACAAGCGTCATATTTATCATAAATTCCATCACCATCAACGTCAGAACCTCCAAACGCGAAAGTTAACCCTAAAGTGTTTTGGAAATAGTTTCCGTTTTCTAATTCTTCAGCGAAATTATTTTTGTATACAGACTGTGCTTTAATAGCTATGTTATCTGCAACCCAGAAGTTAATTCCTAAACCTCCACCAGCTACTAAACCTCTTTCAGTACTGTCGTTAATTTCCATCCAGTTATATCCACCATTAGCTCTAACGTAAGGATCTAACCAGTTTAAACCACTCCATAAAGTATTTAAGTGATAGTTAACACCTAAATCTAAACCAAAATAATTACCGTCATCTAAATCATTCGGTGAAATTGGGTTATCATTCTCATCACTATGATTTCCGTATTGTGTTAATTTATTAAATGTTCCTGTTAAGTCTAAACTTACACCACTACCCATATATCTAGCAACAGTTAGTTGAGATACAGCTGGCACATAGTTCCATTGATCTTCAACGTTAAAAAACTCCGTGAACATTTTTGCTTCTTCATATCCAGAGTTTCCTACTTGACCATCATTTCCTGCTGCTAAAAAGTTAATTGCATTACCTCCAACAGTGATAGCCCATGGATTGTCTTCAGTTTGTGCATTAGCGCTCACCCCAAATATTAAGGCGCATGCTACTAATAATTTACCAAATTGTTTCATATTAATAAAGTTTAATTTTAAGTGTTAATCAGAGCAAATGTAGCATCTAAAAAGTTATTAACAAAAATTTAAGTGATTATTTTTTCCCTTTTAGTTAACATTTATATAATAAAATGGTTATTTATATTATATCTAAATCTTTGGCAACCTTTGTAAATGCTGCTATTGCCTTATCTAAATGCTCTTTTTCATGTGCTGCAGATAGCTGTACCCTAATTCTTGCTTTATCTTTAGGAACTACCGGGTAGAAGAATCCTATAACATAAATCCCTTCTTCTAATAGCTTGTCTGCCATTACTTGAGATAATTTTGCGTCATACAACATTACTGGCACAATTGCAGAATCTCCTTCAACTATATCTAATCCTGCTTTCTTCATACCTTCTTTAAAGTAGTTTGTATTCCACTCTAGTTTATCTCTTAAACTAGTATCTGTTTTTAACATTTCGAAAACTTTAATTGAAGCACCAACTATTGCAGGCGCTAAAGAATTTGAAAACAAATATGGTCTAGATCGTTGACGCAGCAAATCAATAATTTCTTTTTTTCCTGTGGTGTAACCTCCCATAGCTCCACCTAAAGCTTTTCCTAATGTCCCGGTTATGATATCTATTCTATCTAAAACACCTTTAGCTTCTAAAGTACCTCTTCCTGTTTCCCCTATAAATCCTGCAGCATGGCATTCATCTATCATTACCATAGCATCATACTTATCTGCTAAGTCACAAATTTTATCTAAAGGAGCTACTAAACCATCCATAGAGAACACACCGTCCGTTACTATTATTTTAAATCTTGCTCCATTTTCATTAGCTGCAATCAATTGCTGTTCTAAATCAGCCATATCATTGTTTTGATAACGATATCTAGCAGCTTTACATAAGCGAACACCATCAATAATAGAAGCGTGGTTTAAAGAGTCTGAAATAATCGCATCTTCCTTTCCTAGTAAAGGTTCAAAAACTCCTCCATTAGCATCAAAAGCTGCCGCATATAATATAGTATCTTCAGTACCGTAAAACTCGGCTATTTTTTGCTCCAACTCTTTATGAATATCTTGTGTACCACAAATAAAACGAACAGATGACATTCCGAAACCATGAGTATCCATTGCATCTTTAGCTGCCTGTATTACATCTGGGTGTGATGATAAGCCTAAATAATTATTAGCGCAAAAGTTGATTACTTCTTCACCAGTGCTAATTTTTATAACAGCATCTTGTGGAGATGTAATGATTCGTTCTTTTTTATACAAACCACTATCTTTTATTTCTTGTATTTCTTTTTCTAAATGAGCTTTTATTTTTCCGTACATGATTTTTATTTTATGTGACTCTTTATGTTTTCTCAACACTAACAAAAGTAATTATTTTGACTTTAGCTAACCACCTCAATCACTTTAATTTCATTTTCTAAATAAACAATTAATTTTTTATCTATACTATATCCTATTTCCTTTAATGCTTCAGCATACCCATTTACCTGTTGTTCATGATTTGGACTATACAACCCCGTTTTATAATCGATTATTGTTGCATTGTTTTTTTCAATAATTACCCTATCAGGTATAATTATTTCTCCAGAAGCAGTTATAATAGGTTTCTCATTAAACACCTCTTTAGTTTCTTCAAAATATTGAGTTAATGCTGGTGTGTTAATTACCTTTTCTATAAGCGGTTTTAATTGATCTTCCTGCTCTTTGTTTAGCACCCCGTCAAAAAACAATTCTTGTAAAGCAATATCTACATCATTTTTATATTTAATCTTAGACAATGCTAAATGTATTAAATTTCCTTTCTCAATAGCTTCTTCCTGGTTTGTATCCCATAGATGCCCATTTTTTGTTAACACTGATAAATTATGATCAGAACGTGAAGAAGAAACAAAATTAATGGTTCCCGTTTCAGTAATTTTTGTTTGCTTAGATTGCTTTTTAATACTACCAAAAGTAAAATCATTTATTGATTCTTTCCATTCTCCCATATGTTTTAAGTACCCTATAAAAAACCCAGAAAAGAAGTTAGTGTTTTCTTCACCTGTTTTCGTGCTAACATTTTTTTTAGTTATTATATATAACTGTTCCTTTGGTCTAGTTAGCGCAACGTATAACAAATTAATATTGTCTAGTTCTAATTGTGATTTCCGTTGAACAGTTAACTCATTACCTATGCTACAATATGAAGCTACTTCCTTATTAAAATTCAAAAAAGCTTCTGAAAAACCATTAAACTGTTGCCCATTAATAGGATACCAAATTTTTGCATTTTGCTCTTTATACACATCTAATTCAGCAAATGGCACTATAACTATAGGAAACTCTAATCCTTTTGACTTATGAATTGTCATAATTGTTACAGCATCTGCTCCCTGTGGCGCCACGATACTTAGCTTGTCTTTTTTAAGCTCCCAATATTCCAGAAGCCCTTGAATACCCGATGCTTTTTTCTGACTAAAAGACAGTACTTCATCTAAAAAGTATTGAATATATGCATCTGAAGAATCAACTAACCTAAATGATCTTATTACCTGCTCTACCAACTCATAAAGTGGTAATGTTTGCACACTATTGTAATCAAACTGAATTTGATAATTAATTGCTAAATGCTTAAAAAAATCTGCTGGAGATAACACTAAGAGCTCTTCGTAAAACTTATGCTCACTAACCTCAACTGTAAGTTTTGAAAACAAATAACACAATAGCTCTATTTTATAGTTCTTATTTAAAGGGTTTAATAGATAGCTTAAAAAGGATATAACAAACTTAACTTCTGCAGATTTATCAATCAAGAGCGTTTCAGAAGAAATGATGGCAATGTTTTTCTCTGTTAAATAATCAGCAATAGCTACTCCATCTTTCTTTTTTCGGGTAACAATGCAAATATCTGCTTTACAAAAACCTTCTTTCAAAACGTTTTCGATAATTGTCAGTACCTTTTCTTGATATAGCTTAGTTGCTTCTTCCTCAATAACATTTTCAATAAATGAAAGCTGTACAAATCCACCCTTTTTACTGTTCTGTTTTTGCTGATTCCCTATTTTATATAATTCTTTATGCGTAGAGAGCTCAAACCTATTTGAAAGAAAACTAAAAAAACTATTGTTAAAATCTACCACCTCACTATAACTACGGTAATTCGTGTCAAGATTTGCGATTTTTTTGTGAATATAAAACGGATTTTCTTCTTCATAAAGTTCTATAAACTGTTCTGGCTTTCCACCTCGCCATCTATATATAGCTTGCTTTGCGTCTCCAACAATTAATAATGAATTGTTCTCATTTTGCTTCGGCTCTGTAATTAATGCGTTTTCTACTAATGGCACTAAATTTTGCCACTGCATTTGAGAGGTATCCTGAAACTCATCAATAAAATAATTTTGATATCGTTCACCTATACGCTCATAAATAAACGGAGCGGGCTGCCCTTTTATTTCATTAGCTATTATTTGATTAAACTCTGATATTAATAGTATGTTCTGTTCTTCTTTAATACGTTGTAACTCTTTATTTACAACATTCAAAACAGAAAGTGGTACAATGTTATTCTGAAAATTTTTTAAAAATTTTATTTCAAAAAACAGTTGTTTTGTCTTCTCAAAATCATCGGCTATTGCACTTTGCATTGCATCAATAGCTAAAGCGATAGTACTATCTACCCGTTTAGGATACAAGGTTTCATTGGCGCATAATTTATTTTGCCATCCAGTATCAAATTTCACATTCAAATCAAGCGCTGCTAATTTCACAAAGTGTGTGTATAAAGAGCCTCTATCAAAATCTGATTTTTGAATTCCTTGAGTTTTAAAAACTGACAGTCTGTTTTTGGCAATAACCGCCAGTTCTTTTCCTATTTGTTCTATGTTTTTAGTAATCGTTTTTTTTAACGCATCAAAATCATTTAATGTTTTATCTTTTAGTACATTAATATGTTGTATTTCATTTTCGTTTAACAACAATTTTGATACGTTAAATAAGTCTAGTGAAATATCCCAACTTTTATCATCATCTGCTTTTTGAGTAGCAAAATCAATTAATAGTCTTGTTAGCTTTTTATCTACACCTACTTTTGCTATTACATTGTTTATTGCTTCTTGCAATATTTCTTCTGTATCTAATGCCACTTCAAAATTTTGAGGCAATTTTAAATCGTGTGCAAATGTTCTAATAATTCTATGTGTAAACGTGTCTATTGTAACAATATCAAACGCCGCATAGTTATTTAAAATCATATTGTGCACACGTTTTGCTTTAATGTGTAATACATCAAGGTTTACATCTAATTCATCCGCTATGACTAAAAACATTTGATGAGCATCATTTAACGCTTCTGGCACTTTTTCGGAAAGAATTTCAGTATTAGCAAATGCTTTTAAATTTTCTAACACCCGAGTTTTCATTTCAGCAACTGCTTTATTGGTAAACGTAATAGCTAAAACACGTTTATATTTAGCTACATCTGTAGATAACAATAACGTTTTTAAATATGATTTTACTAGGGTGAATGTTTTTCCTGATCCCGCTGAAGCGTTGTATACTATAAAAGAATTTGCACTCATCAAAACTTCAATTTTTAAAGCTACACAATATACAAACTTAATACCGCAATAAAGATTAATTATTTTAATTGATTACTTCTTCTTATTTGTTTTTGTAAATTTGGGTAATTAAACAAAATAATCATTTTAAACTCATACCATTATGGCTTTTGAACTACCAAAATTATCATATGCATACGATGCATTAGAACCTCATATTGATGCAAGAACAATGGAAATTCACCACTCTAAGCATCACAACGGATACACTACTAAATTAAACGCTGCTATTGCAGGCACTGATTTAGAAGGTAAGTCAATAGAAGATATTTTAACAAACCTTGATATGAATAATGCCGCTGTACGTAATAATGGTGGAGGTTTTTATAACCACTCATTATTCTGGACTGTAATGAATCCTGAAGATCGAGGATATTTATCTGGCGAATTAAAAGATGCTATTGAAGCTGAGTTTGGATCAAAAGAAGCTTTTATTGAGGCTTTCTCTAAAGCTGCTGCAACACAATTCGGATCTGGATGGGCATGGCTATGTGTACACAAAGGAGGTAAAGTTGAAGTCTGCTCAACCCCAAACCAAGACAACCCATTAATGCCAGGAGTAACATGTGGCGGAACTCCTATTTTAGGATTAGATGTATGGGAGCATGCCTACTACTTAAACTACCAAAACAGAAGACCAGATTATATTGATGCTTTCTTTAAAGTAATCAACTGGAATGAAGTTGAAAGACGTTATGCAGAAAGTAAATAATTACGTCCTTTAAATCATAAAAAAGCGTGAGTACAATTTGTACTCACGCTTTTTTTACCCTATAATTTATCAAAATAAAAAAGACAAGAATTAACTTGCCTTTTTTGCCCCAAATCTACCATGAACTTAACCTACTTATGTTATGGTAGTAACAATATACTAAGAGTTTTAGTTTGACTAAAATAATTTAGACAAACAACAAGAATACTTGTTAAAATGCATTTTTTTAGTTTTAAAAGCTAAATTATTGCTTAATTCACGCAAGTGCTAAATAAAAAAAGACAAGAATTAACTTGCCTTTTTTGCCCCAAATCTACCATGAACTTAACCTACTTATGTTATGGTAGTAACAATATACTAAGAGTTTTAGTTTAACTAAAATAATTTGGATAAAACACCAAAATACTTGTTGAAAAACGCCTTCTAATATGCTCGTTCTTTATTCCCTTCATAAAAGTTTATAAAAGCACGGTTAACTACACGATGCCCCCCTGGGGTTGGATAGTTTCCTGTAAAATACCAATCACCTAAATTCTTTGGACAGGCTTTATGTAAATTATCAACTGATTGATAAATAATATCTACCTCTGCGTTTAAACCTTCCGCACTTAGTAGTACTGCTATCTTTTTAGAAATTTCTTCATCTGTGTATATCTCATACAACTCCTTCACATAGTTTTTCACCTCAGTATCATCCATTCCAACTTGTGCTTTACATTTTTGATATACCTCTTCTACTAAATGATATTTATTATCCTCTTTCAATAAAGCTAACATTGCTCTAAAAGCCACCAACCCTTCAAGATTAGCCATATCAATACCATAACAATCAGGATAACGAATTTGTGGCGCTGATGACACTACAATTATCTTCTTTGGATTTAACCTATCCATCATTGTTAAAATACTTTTTTGTAAGGTTGTACCTCTTACTATACTATCATCTATAATAACTAAGTTGTCTGTTGGCTTTACAGAGCCATATGTAATATCATAAACGTGTGCCACTAAATCATCTCTACTATCATCATCTGTAATAAAGGTTCTTAGCTTAGCATCTTTAATAGCAATCTTTTCAGTACGTAATCTTTTTCCTAAAATTTCTTTTATACGTTCAGGTGTCTGGTTTTCTTTTTGAAGTAATAGTTGTTCTTTCTGTTTATTTAAAAACAATTCTCCTTCCTTAACCATTCCATAATAAGAAACTTCAGCAGTATTAGGGATAAAAGAAAATACAGAGTTTTCAATATCATTCCCTATTGATTTCATTATCTGCGGAAACAATAAACGTCCTAATTTTTTTCTTTCTTTATATATTTCTTGATCACTACCTCTTGAAAAATAGATGCGCTCAAAAGAACATGATTTCTTTTCTAGTGGTTCCATTATTTTTTTAACCGATACAGCGCCATTTTTCTTTACAATAATTGCTTTTCCTGGATCTAATTCTACCACATCATCAAAAGCTACATTAAACACTGTTTGAATTACAGGTCGCTCAGAAGCTACTACTACAATTTCATCATCTTGATAGTAATACGCTGGCCTTATACCTGCTGGATCACGAAGCACAAAAGCATCGCCATGCCCTATCAATCCTGCCATTGCATAACCTCCATCCCATTTTTTAGAAGATTTTTTTAGGATTTTAGCTACATTTAAACTCTCAGCAATTTTTGGTGAAGCTTCTACTTTTGTATAACCTTCTTTCTTTAGTTCTTTATATAATTTATCTACTTGCTTGTCTAAAAAATGTCCTATTTTTTCCATTACGGTAACCGTATCGGCCTCTGCCTTTGGATGCTGACCTATGTTTACCAAATCGTCAAACAGTTGCCCTACGTTTGTCATATTAAAATTACCTGCAACTATAAGATTTCTGTGCATCCAGTTATTTTGCCTTAAAAACGGATGTACGCTTTCTATACTGTTTTTACCAAATGTTCCGTAACGTACATGTCCTAAAAGCAATTCACCTACATAAGGCACTTCTTCTTTTAGCTTTTGCACATTATTCACTAAAGAAGGGTTTGCCTTTAACTCGTTATTAATTCTATCATTAACCTGAGCAAAAATATCTTGTATAGGCATTTGTTTGTTTGAGCGAACTCTGCTAATATAACGTTGACCTGGTTTCATGTCTAACTTAATACTCGCTAAACCAGCACCATCTTGTCCTCTGTTATGCTGCTTTTCCATCATTAGGTACATTTTATTTACTCCATAAAATGCTGATCCGTATTTTTCTTTATAATACTCTAATGGTTTTAAAAGTCTAATTAAGGCTATTCCACATTCGTGTTTTAAAGCGTCACTCATTTTTTAGTTGTGTTGTATACTCTTTTGAGTATGAGTTTAGTTGTTATTTGTGTTGTGTAATAAAAAACGCGCTGAAAATTCAGCGCGTTTGTTTAATGTAATTCTATTTCAAATTGTGTTAGTGCTTTAAATTGTAATAAGCGCTTTGCTACCTCGGACTTAGATAAGTTCTCCATACGTTCTGTTCCGAATTTTTCTACACAAAACGAAGCTAAATTAGATCCGTGTACAATTGCCTTTTTCATATTTTCAAACGAAAAGTCTGCCGTGCTTGCTAAATATCCTGAAAATCCTCCTGCAAAGGTGTCTCCTGCTCCTGTAGGATCAAAAACTTCCTCTAAAGGTAATGCTGGCGCAAAAAACACATTGTCTTTATCAAACAACAATGCTCCATGCTCTCCTTTTTTTATTACCACGTATTTCGGTCCCATTTCAGAAATTACTCGTGCTGCTTTTACTAACGAATATTCTCCTGACAACTGGCGCGCCTCTTCATCATTAATAGTTATTACATCTACTTTTGCAATAACTCGCTTTAATTCTTCTAATGCGCAATCCATCCAGAAATTCATAGTATCTAACACTACTAACTTAGGCTTTTTCGTCATTTGCTCTATAACTCCTAACTGCACCAAAGGATGTAGGTTACCTAACATAACCACGTCAGCATCCTTGTAAGCATCAGGGACTACAGGGTTAAAATTCTCTAATACATTTAATTGGGTTTCTAATGTATCACGAGAATTCATATCATTATGATACTTACCAGACCAGAAAAAAGTTTTTCCGCCTTTAACCGTTTCTAAACCTGCTAAATTGATTTTTTTTGCTTCTAGCATTTCTATATAGTCTTGAGGAAAATCTTCTCCAATTACTGAAACTATTGCGCTATCTACATTATTAAAATTAGAAGCAGAAAGTCCTATGTAAGTAGCCGCTCCTCCTAATATTTTATCTGTTTTTCCGAAAGGGGTTTCAATAGCGTCAAATGCTACAGTTCCTACGATTAAAAGTTTATTCATTTTAAGTAAAATTTTTGCAAAATTACGTAATTTATTTTCTTAATCAAACTGTTAATTAATGCTTCGAACTAGTTTTTAAAACCTTTTTAAGTTGTTTAAACGTATATAATGGCGCTTTTGCTAACGTTGCATTTACCAATATTGTTGGCACATAACCTCTTGGTTCTCCATGCATTTGTTGTGTTACCCTGATTCCGTTAGCCTGCTTTTCTAACAACCAAAACCCCGAAAATTCTTTAATTCTTATTGCGTTAGCAACTTCAGGCAAGTATTTAGGCAATGGGTTTATCGTTATTTTTATGGTGGTTTCGTTTACAGGAACCACCGTTATTTCTGAAACATGATCTCTATCTTTTACCAACCATCCAAAGTCATTATACATGTATACTATAAACTTGTTGTTGGATGTTTTTTTTAACAATTTACTTTTTATCGTTTTATAATTCCATCTTTTCAAATTTTGAGCATCAGTAATTACCCTAACCAATTCATTCATTGTAGTTTGGTAAACTGCTACTGCCCTGAACTCGTTTATTGAAGATCCATTTATTTCTCGGGTATAAACCTGTATTCCTTCTACATCTTTTTTTAGCTCCCATGACGTTTGAGAAAAGCTTAATGACGTTATAAAAGAGAATAGCAAAAACACTATTGTTTTTTTCATAATCACAATATATTACTAGTCTTTATGAATCAAATAACGTTCCGTTATTTAAACGTTCATAATATTCATCAACTAATAAGTTTGTTTTTTTGGAAGATTCAACTGCTAAAAAATCACATCGTTCATTTTGTTTGTGATTGTTATGGCCTTTTATCCATTGAAAACTTACTTCATGCTTGCGATAAATTTTTAAAAACAACTTCCATAAATCAGGGTTTTTTTTATCCTTAAAGCCTTTTTTTTCCCAGCCAAAAACCCAACTTTTTTCTACAGCATCAACTACATATTTTGAATCTGTAAAAACTTTTACTTTTGTAGCGTCTTTTTTTAACTGCTCTAAAGCAACAATAACCGCCAACAATTCCATTCTGTTATTTGTTGTTTTTCGATAACCTTGAGAAAATTCTTTAACATAGGGTTTACCTACCCATTCCATCACAATGCCATAACCTCCAGGACCAGGATTACCTCTTGAAGAACCATCAGTATATATATAAACTTGAGGCTTCATTATATTTAATATAGTAACTGTTCTATTACTAGTGGAAAATGTTTCTGTTCCAACACATGAATTTTTGCAGCAACATCTTCAAAATTATCATTGTCTTCTACTAATGTACTTGCTTGAAATATAATATTCCCTTCATCATAATTTTCATTAACATAGTGAATAGTAATACCTGACTCCTTTTCATTATTAGCAACTACAGCCTTATGCACATTTGCTCCATACATTCCTTTCCCTCCATATTTAGGCAACAATGCAGGATGAATATTAATAATTTTCTCTGGAAAAGCAGCTATAATATTTTCAGGAAACTTCAATAAAAAACCAGCTAAAACAATTAAATCTGGCTGAAGTTCCAGCATTAAGTCATAAATTTTTGCTGTATTTAACAACTCATTTTTCTCAAAACTACTAGTAGCAACCCCTAAAGCATTAGCTCTTTCCAAAACTTTGGCATCTTTCTTGTTACTGAGCACATGAATAACCTTGGCTAAACCCTTGTTTTGGAAGTGTTTAATAATATTTTCGGCGTTTGTTCCGGAACCTGATGCGAAAATTACAATACGTTTCATATCTTTGAGCTACATGAGTTATTCAAGTACAAAAAAAAGAATAAATATTTACAATTGAGGGATAAAAACAGGTAACTTGGTATAAAAATTAAAAAAATACAGTTACATTTTTCTTTGAAAAGATGGTTTTAAAATAAAGTTTTTTACTTTTGCCCCTCAAACTAATTTAAAAATTAAAGATTATGTCAGACATTGCATCAAGAGTAAAAGCGATTATAGTAGACAAATTAGGTGTTGATGAAAATGAAGTAGTAGTAGATGCTAGCTTCACTAACGACTTAGGAGCGGATTCATTAGACACAGTAGAATTAATAATGGAATTTGAAAAAGAATTTGATATTCAAATCCCAGATGATCAAGCTGAAAACATCGCAACAGTAGGTCAAGCTATTACTTATATAGAAGGAGCAAAATAAGAAGAACAATTTAGTATGGAATTAAAGCGAGTTGTAGTTACAGGTTTAGGAGCCCTTACTCCAATAGGAAACAATATTCAAGAGTATTGGGACGGTTTGGTTAGTGGTAAAAGTGGTGCTGCCCCTATTACTCGCTTTGATACCACTAACTTCAAAACAAAATTTGCTTGCGAACTGAAAGACTTTAAAGTTACTGACTTTATGGATCGTAAGTTTTCAAGAAAATTAGACATTTACGCCCAATATGCTTTGGTAGCTTCTGATGAAGCTATAACAGATTCAGGCTTAGACCTTGAAAAGGTAAACAAAGATAGAGTTGGTGTTATATGGGGTGCTGGAATTGGCGGAATTGATACCTTTCAAAACGAAGTAACTAATTTTGCTACAGGGAATGGAACACCACGTTTCAACCCATTCTTTATCCCAAAAATGATTGCTGATATTGCCCCTGGGCATATTTCAATAAAATATGGCTTTAGAGGCCCAAATTTCACTACCGTTTCTGCTTGCGCATCATCAGCAAACGCTATGATTGATGCTTTAAATTATATTCGACTTGGAAAAGCCGACATCATAATTTCAGGAGGATCAGAAGCCGCAGTAACAGAATCTGGAATTGGAGGTTTTAACGCCATGCATGCACTATCAACTAGAAATGAAAGCCCTGAAACAGCATCAAGACCATTTGATGCCAATAGAGACGGTTTTGTTTTAGGTGAAGGTGCAGGAGCATTAGTTTTAGAAGAGTACGAACACGCTATTGCAAGAGGAGCTACTATTTACGCTGAACTTGTAGGAGGTGGTTTATCTGCCGACGCACACCACATGACAGCACCTCACCCTGAAGGGTTAGGAGCAATGAATGTTATGAAAAACTGCTTGGAAGATGCTGGACTTTCTTTAACAGATGTAGATGCTATTAACATGCACGGAACTTCTACTCCATTAGGAGATGTTGCAGAATCAAAAGCCATTCAACATGTTTTTGGTGAGCATGCTTACACACTAAACATTAATTCAACAAAATCTATGACAGGACACTTACTAGGTGCTGCAGGAGCTATTGAAGCTATTGCTTCAATTCTTTCTTTAAAGCACGGTATAGTACCTCCTACAATTAATCACGAAACAAGTGATGAAAACATAGACCAAAAACTTAACTTAACACTGAATAAAGCTCAAAAAAGAGATCTAAAAACAGTAATGAGTAATACCTTTGGATTTGGTGGGCATAATGCTTGTGTGATGTTTAGAAAATTAGATTAAAACTACCGAATGAAAAGAATCATTCGAAAAATATTTAATTCCCGGACTTCAACTGAAGGCGGGAATTTTTTTATTCAAATTTCTAAAATTATCGGATATAAACCTTCTAACATTTCTTACTTTAAAGAAGCCTTTACACATCGCTCATTAAACGAAAAGAATGACAAAGGGAACATCATAAGTTATGAACGCTTAGAGTTTTTAGGGGATGCTATGCTTAGTGCAGTTATTGCTGAATACCTATTTAAAGAGGTACCACATGGCAATGAAGGCTACCTTACCAAAATGCGCTCAAAAATTGTTAGTAGAGAACACCTAAATGAATTGGGTAAAGATTTAGATTTACTCGATCTTTTAGAAAGTAAAATGAGTAAAGTGAATTTTGGAGAAAACATACACGGTAATGTGTTTGAAGCCTTGGTTGGCGCTATTTTTTTAGATAAAGGCTACCAAGCATGCGAGCGTTTTATTTATGACAGTGTTATTGGTCCATATGTTGATATTGAGCGTTTAGAAGGAAAAGTTATTAGTTACAAAAGCTTGTTAATAGAATGGTGCCAAAAAGAAAAGAAAGTGTTTAAATACTTGGTTTATGACGATACTGGCAATGATGATGTAAAGCATTTTGCAGTAAAACTTCGTATTGATAATAAAGTAATCGCAAAAGCCAGAGCAACTTCAAAGAAAAAAGCAGAAGAAAAAGCTTCTAAACGCGCTTTCTTTGCCTTACAAGATAAAATAGAAGGAGATAAACTATAGGCTAATATCCTATTTTAACCCTAACCCTTTGTAACACATCTTGTGCTACAGCACGTGCTTTTTCTGCACCTACCGCTAAAGCCTCGTCTATTTCATGTCGGTTTTCCATATAATGATTGTACTTTTCACGCACATCTGCAAATTTTTCCACAATTAGCTCATATAGCGCTTGTTTTGCATGTCCATAACCATAATTCCCTCCTTCATAATTAGCACGCATTTCTGAAATTTGAGCGTCCATAGCTAATAATTTATATAAAGCAAACACATTATCAGTGTCAGGGTTTTTAGGCTCTTCCAAACCTTTACTATCGGTTTGTATACCCATAATTTGCTTGCGCAACTTTTTATCAGGCAAGAAAATATTGATGAAGTTATTACGTGATTTACTCATTTTTTCACCGTCAGTTCCAGGCACTAACTTCGTATTTTCATTTACTTGCCCTTGAGGAGGAACCAATGTTTCTCCTACAGTGTTATTAAACCTATTAGCTACATCTCTTGTCATTTCTAAATGTTGGAGCTGATCCTTTCCTACCGGAACAACCTCAGCATCATACAACAAAATATCTGCCGCCATTAACATCGGATATGTAAACAGCCCTGTATTCACATCAGACAACCGATCAGCTTTATCTTTAAATCCATGTGCAAGAGTTAAACGCTGGTACGGAAAAAAACAACTTAAATACCAAGTTAATTCCGCAACTTCAGGAATATCACTTTGGCGGTAAAAAACTGTTTTATTTATATCAATTCCACATGCCAACCAAGTAGCCGCAACGCTATAGGTGTTTTCACGCAAATCATTCCCATCTTTAATTTGTGTTAATGAGTGCATATCTGCAATAAAAATAAACGATTCATTTTTAGAATCGTTAGCCATTTCTATAGCTGGTAAAATTGCCCCTAATAAATTTCCTAAATGCGGAGTTCCTGTACTTTGTACACCTGTTAAAATCCTTGACATGTATTGGCTTTAAAATTTTACACAAATTTATTGAAAGCATCTTTGATAAAAAAGTTATTTTTGATTCTAAAATTATTTTTATTTGAAACTTTTTAATTACATAGGGCGCATATTTTACAGAATATGGTTCTACATTTTAGTAACTGTTCCTATTCTTGTTTTTTTTCCTTTATTATTAGCTACTACGCTTAAGGATAAGTGGTATCCTTATTTTTTTAAACTTGCTAGATTATGGGCAAAGTTTATTTTATTAGGAATGGGGTTTAAAGTGAAGGTGAAAAATGAAGCTAAAATACTACCTGGAAAAAGCTATATGTTTATAGCTAATCACAGCTCTATGACAGATATTATGTTGATGCTTTCCGTTGTAAAAAACCCTTTTGTTTTTGTAGGAAAAAAAGAGCTTGCTAAAATTCCAATTTTCGGTTTCTTTTATAAACGCACATGTATTTTAGTAGACAGAAGTAGTGCTAAAAGCAAAAAAGAAGTGTTTACTAGAGCTCAAAAAAGACTTAATGCAGGGCTTAGTATTTGTATTTTTCCTGAAGGAGGTGTTTTTGACAACTGTGATTTGGTGTGTGAATTCAAAAATGGAGCTTTCCGCTTAGCTATTGAACATCAAATACCTATTGCTCCAATGACATTTGCTGATAATTTTAAACGATTCCCATACGATTTCCTTGCTGGTGGGTCGCCTGGTATAATGCGCGCTACAATTCATCAGCCAATTCCAACTGAAGGATTAGATTTAGCCTCAAGAGACCATTTAAAAAATAATACCAGAGCCTTAATTTACAAGGAACTAAAAGACTACCACTATTAAAACTTATAACTAAACCCAGTATACAAACCTAAGATGTAAGGTTTAAAATTACCCGAATCGTTACTAAATGCATTTAACTGATACTTAAACATTGGTTCAAAATTAAAGTTAACACCTTTACTTATATTGTATTCAAACCCAAAACCTATGTTTGTACTGTATACCGTATTGTTAAGGTTATTAGCCTCTCCTATATAGGTAACCACTGAATTATTTTCTGAATAAATTTCATTTTTATTCAAGAAAAAAGAACTCATTCCAGCAATAACATCTACTTTAAATTTCTTGTCAGATAATTTATAACTTAATTCCACAGGAACTTCTATATACCCCAAACGCTGATTTAAACTTGAATCAAATAACAACGAAAAAGATTCAGGAATTTGCGAAGCAGAATATGTAGTTGCACTCGCAATACTCATACTTGATGTAGGAGAGCTCATCGTTACATTTTTAAGCCCCTTAACACCTGTTGTCTCATTACTTAGATATAGCGCAACACCTTCTGTATCATAACCTACTTCTAACTTATTTATTCCTGCACGTACACTAATTTTTTTATTAAGAGCATACCCTACACTAATACCGTAACTTGTAGTAAACTGTCCCTTTTTCTTATTCGCCGCCAGATCTCCATCTATTGGCGACCCAGAGGCTAAACTATTGTAGTACACAGGGGCTATATTAGGGCTTATATTCCATTTTCTAAACTCAACTATTTCAGAATTGTTTTCTTCTTTTTCGTCTTCCGTTTCTTGCTCAGCAATAGCCTCTTCAATTGTTTTTTCAACAGGAAGATCTTCCTCTACTTTTTCTTCTTCAATTACTTCATTATCTCGTTTTACAGAGGTGTTTTCTACCACAAGCTCTAAACTATCTTTTTTTATGTTTCCTATATGATTGTTTTTATTTACTATTTTATTAGTCAACTCTCCGGTTAAAGACTTATCTGTTTTACTCAAATTACTCATTGCAACTACACTCTCTTCTTCTTGCTGATTATTCAGTGGTGTAATTTCACTTTCTGTGTTTTTAGCTCTATCTACTAATACTTTTTGTGCTTCTTTACTTCTGTTTTCTTCAGACTTAACTAACAAATAATCACTTGTTTTTTTATTATTATCTATTTCTTCATTAACTAAAAGTTGTTCATGAATCACCTTTTCTTTCATTAGGTTATCTCCAGGTAAAACTTTATTTACTTTATTATTCTTTTCTTTTGCTTCATTATTCTCCGCAACATTTGCAGAGTTATTTTCTATTGCTACATTTTTATAAATAGAGGAATTTTCTTCTAATTTATTTTTTGACACTTGATTTAGGTTCGTATTATATTTTTTAAGTACGCTCTTACTAACTCCATTGTTATTAGGTGTTGTGTTAGAAGTTGATGCTACCGAAAACTCCTTTGTTTTAGACGACTCTAAATCACTCCCTGTAATTTCTTTAAAAGAAATATTCGTATTTACTTCTGCTTCTTGTTTGTTTTTATCAATTAGTATTGTCTTACCTATATTATTTGGAGCTTCAACTACTTCGTTTATTGTGTTGTTATCCGAAGAAAGTTGAAATACTAAAAATGTAACAAAAAAGACAATTGATGCTGCTATACCAGATAATTTAAACCACATAGGAATTATCTTTTTGTTATCTGAATCTTGTTTATCTAGTTCTGATTGAATATTCTCCCATGCATTTTCTGGAGGGTTCTCATTAAACTCCTTAAAATGTTCTTGAAAAAAATTGTCTATATTCTTTTTATCTCCCATATGCTATGGTGTTTGTTTTTTTATAAATTGATGCTCTTGTATTTTTTCTTTTAAAATACTTCTAGCTCGTGATAAATTTGATTTTGAAGTGCCTACAGAGATGTTTAACAACTCTGCTATTTCTTTATGTGAATATTGATCTAAAACATACAAACTAAACACCAGACGATATTTATCTGGTAACTGTTGCACGATATGTAATAAGAAATCAAGCGATACCAAGTCAGCATCTACTTCCACTACTTCTTCAATTACATTATCATCCTTTATTACATCTAAATTACTTGATTTTCTATAGCGCTGTAAAGCAGTATTAATTACAATTCGTTTCATCCAACCCTCAAAGGAACCTTTACCTTTGTATTGTCCTATTTTTTTAAAAATAGTTATAAAAGCGTCTTGTAAATTGTCTTGTGCTTCTGCGTAATTTTTTGAGTACTTCAAACATAAACTATATAACTGCTTGGCAAACATCCGGTATAATTTACCTTGTGCTGCCCTGTCATTCTTTTTACATTTTATGATGAGTTGCTCTAAACTCATTTACTCAGGTTTATTTTATTAATTAATGGTTGGCACTTCAATTACTTCATAAATATCTTCACCTAAATCGTCAACCCCTTTCCAAATATGAAATCTATATGTTTGGTCGTAAAGCACTTTAAAATCAAACGATTGTAACACTTCATTATTTTGTGTTAGCTGTTCGCAATTATTATCATTAAAAACAATACTTGTAACAGCCAATGTTCTGTTTTCATTTTCCGCATTTATATAAATGTTATAATACCCATGACATGATGTTGGTTGAAGGTACGTAAAATCAATAGTATATACTTCTCCTAAAACAAACTCATCAGGAAAAACAATACTCTCTATTGGTAAAACTTCATAATGATATTTTTCTTCATCATCGCCTAAGCTACACCCTGTCAACGCTATAATTGCCAGAGTTAGTAAAGCCTTTTTTATAAACTCCATATGTTTTATTTAAAATTTAAGCACTTGTTTAATAGATGTATAAAGTTACAAAAGGTTGCGTTTAAAACTAAAAAAGTCTGGGAAACCCAGACTTTTTATATATTATTTATGTATTATTTCTATTTTTCAGCAATAGCAGCTACAATTTTTTCTTCTAATTCATCCATTAATTCTGGATTGTCTCTTAGTAGATTTTTAACCGCATCTCTACCTTGACCTAATTTAGTTTCACCATAACTAAACCAAGATCCGCTTTTCTTAATAATACCAAACTCAACACCCAAGTCAATTATCTCTCCTACTTTTGATATTCCTTCGCCATACATAATATCGAATTCAGCTGTTTGAAACGGTGGAGCCACCTTGTTTTTAACAACTTTCACTCTAGTTTTATTACCTATTACTTCGCTATCAGAATTTTTAATTTGAGTTGATCTTCTAATATCTATACGAACAGAAGAATAGAATTTTAAAGCATTACCTCCAGTAGTAGTTTCAGGGTTTCCAAACATAACTCCAATTTTCTCTCTTAATTGGTTTATGAAAATCACCGTACAATTTGTTTTATTAATTGTTCCAGTAAGTTTTCTTAACGCTTGTGACATTAATCGGGCATGTAGTCCCATTTTGGAATCTCCCATTTCTCCTTCAATTTCACTTTTAGGAGTAAGTGCAGCAACCGAATCAATAACAACAATATCTATTGCACCAGAACGGATTAAGTTTTCAGCAATTTCTAAAGCTTGCTCACCATAGTCAGGTTGTGAAATAATTAAGTTATCAACATCTACACCTAGTTTTTCTGCATAAAAACGATCAAAAGCATGTTCAGCGTCAATAAAAGCAGCTATACCTCCTTTTTTCTGAGCCTCAGCTATAGCGTGAATAGTAAGAGTTGTTTTACCTGAAGATTCCGGACCGTATATTTCTATTATTCTTCCTCGTGGTATACCTCCAACCCCTAAAGCTAAATCTAACCCTAATGAACCTGTAGAAATAGCATCAACTTCCTCTACTGCTTTATCGCCCATTTTCATTACAGCCCCTTTCCCATAAGCCTTGTCTAATTTATCTAAAGTAAGCTTTAACGCTTTTAATTTTGCTTCTTTTTCTGAACTCATAATCCTATTTTTTAATTAGTGCTAAAGTACTATTTCTTTTTTAGAAAAATTAAGCTTATAAAAAGCTACTTATTAACAAGCCTAAATAAAAATAACTATTTCACGCAACCTTTTAAAAAACCTAACATCTATTTAATAAATAATAGTTTTATAAGTTAAGTTTAATTCATTTATGAGGTTTTTAATTACTCATATTACAAATACCAAAAACGGCTCTACAACTGCCAATACATTAGTAAGTGGTTGTAAGTTAGATGGTGGTTAATGTTCGTTACCTTTTTAATACAGATGGTTTCTGGCAACACACGCTTAGAAAGCATCAATAAATTAAAAATTTAGTAACGAATTAGCCATAGAAAGCCTCTGTATACAAACAGGGGCTTTTTATATTTTAAGCCTTATACTCTCATAGCTTACGAATAAATGATGTATATTTACCCTTAATATTTTTTTTAACGAATTTATGCCTTAAATAGGCTCTATATATAATATGGCGTGCAATAGTTGTGGCACTGGAAGTGACGGAAAACCAAAAGGTTGTAAAAGTAATGGAACCTGCTCCTCAGACAGTTGTAATAAATTAACAGTTTTTGATTGGTTAGCAAACATGAGTTTGCCTAATGGACAAAAACCATTTAACTGTGTTGAAGTCCGCTTTAAAAACGGAAGAAAACACTATTATAAAAATACCGAAAACCTTAGTCTTTCTATTGGTGATATTGTTGCTACAGAAGCATCACCAGGGCATGATGTAGGTATGGTAACTTTAACTGGAGAACTGGTTAAAGTACAAATGAAAAAGAAAAAAATTGCAGTTGATAGCGAAGATGTAAAAAAAGTTTATCGCAAAGCAACACAAAAAGATATTGATATTTGGACTGCTTCAAGAGATCGTGAAGAAGCTATGAAAGTACGCTCAAGACAATTAGCAATTGACCTCAACTTGAAAATGAAAATTTCTGACATTGAATTTCAAGGAGACGGCTCTAAAGCTACTTTTTATTACACCGCCGAAGAGCGTGTTGATTTTAGGCAACTTATTAAAGAGTTTGCTAAAGAGTTTAACATTCGTATTGAAATGCGTCAAATTGGTTTTCGTCAAGAAGCTGCGAGGCTTGGTGGAGTGGGATCGTGCGGAAGAGAATTATGCTGTTCTACATGGCTTACCGATTTTAGATCGGTAACAACAGCGGCTGCACGATACCAACAACTTTCTTTAAATCCACAAAAATTAGCTGGGCAATGCGGTAAGCTAAAGTGTTGTTTAAACTACGAATTAGACTCATACCTAGATGCTTTACAAGATTTTCCTGACAAAAACATCAAACTAAAAACCAAAAGAGGTACTGCTGTCTCACAAAAAATAGATATTTTTAAAGGGCTTATTTGGTATGCCTATGAAGGAGAGTGGATGAACTGGCACAAAATAACCGCTCATGATGCAAATGAAATTATAAGTCAAAACAAAAAAGGGGTTGAAGTAGATAACTTAGAAGATTATGCTGCCGAATTAACTGAAGAAATTGTTACTGATTTTGAAAATGTTGTAGGTCAAGATAGTTTAACACGTTTTGATAAACCTAAGCGTAAGAAAAGACGCAAACCACAAGCAAAAAGAGTTGCTAATAAAGGAACTGAAGCAAAAGACACTAATAAGAAGCCACAACAAAAACGAAGACCACAAAGAAAAAACAGAAACAATAACGAAGGTTCAACTAAAAACACTGGACCACAAAATAAAAAAAGAAGACCGAATACTTCTGAGCAAAAAACAGGCAAACGTCCGCAAAACAGACGTAAACCTCAAAACAATACAAAAAAAGACAATTCAACTAAAAACGATGCGTAATTTTTTTATCCTTATAACAACCTTAGTTTTTATTATTGCTTGTGACGGTAATCGTGTGCTTGACAAGTATACAGCTTTGCCTGATGTATGGAAAAAAGAAGATACTATCTCCTTTACTTTTGAAAGTCCCGATACGCTTAAAACCTACAATATGTTCTTAAACTTGCGTAACAATAATCTTTATGAGTTTAGTAACTTATTTTTAATTGTTAAGCTAAATACTCCTAGCAATAATACTATTGTAGATACGTTAGAATATGAAATGGCTTACCCTAATGGTGAATGGATGGGAACTGGTTTTTCTGATTTAAAGGAAAATAAATTGTGGTATAAAGAAGCTTTCCGTTTTAAAGAAAAAGGAATGTACCAAATAAACATTCAACATGCTATGAGGAAAAATGGAAGCATTAAAGGTGTTGATTATTTAAAGGGTATTACTGAAATAGGAATAAGATTAGAAGACGCTAAAAGTAACAAATAAACTATGGCTAAGAAAGTGCAAAAAAAACCTGTAAAAAAAACAGCTGGTTTTAAAAAATACATAAAATGGTTTTGGATGCTATTTTTAATTGGAATTATTTGCATCGCATTACCATTTATTCTTGCTGCATATGGGGCTTTTGGATATATGCCAAATTTTGATGAATTAGAAAACCCTAAATCCAACCTAGCTTCAGAAATTATTACTACTGACGGTAAAACCTTAGGTAAATTCTATTTGAATGACAATAGAACCCCTGTAAGTTACGACGACTTATCACCTTATTTAATAGACAACCTTGTTGCTACCGAAGATGAACGTTTTTATGAACATTCTGGTATTGACATTAGAAGAACCTTTACCGCCATATTACAATTAGGCCGTAAAGGTGGTGGAAGTACTATTACACAACAATTAGCAAAATTACTATTCCATCAAGAAGAAGGAAGAGGAAGTCTTGTTAACAGAATGAAGCAAAAATTTAAGGAATATGTTATAGCCACGCGTTTAGAGCGTCAATATACCAAACAAGAAATTATTACCATGTATTATAATATTTACGACTTTGGTAATAATGCTGATGGTATACGCTCTGCTGCTAGAATTTATTTCGGAAAAGAACCAAAAGATATAGATAGTGAAGAAGCGGCAATGCTGGTTGGAATGTTCAAAAATTCTACCTTATACAACCCAGTAAGAAACCCTCAAGGAGTAACAAACAGAAGGAATGTAGTGTATAAACAAATGCACCGTAATGGATTAATAACCCTTGAACAAAAAGACTCACTACAAAAATTACCTTTAAAATTAGATTTACACCCTGAAACACACAATGCAGGTTTAGCAACTTACTTTAGAGAACACCTTAGAAAAGAAATGAAAACATGGATTAAAGATAATCCAAAAAATAATGAAGGTGAAATGTATAGCTTATACAAGGATGGGTTAAAAATATATGTAACCATAGACTCTCGAATGCAAGAATATGCTGAGAAAGCCATGGAAAAACACATGAAAAACCTTCAAAATGAGTTAGACAATCAAAACAAAAAAAATAAAACAGCTCCTTTTAGAGGTTTAACCCAAAAAGAAATTAATACCGAACTTACCAAGGCTATGTTACGCTCTGAACGTTACAGAGTATATACCAAAGAAATGGGCAAATCAAAAAAGGAAGCTTTAGCCTCATTTAATGTAAAGAAGAAAATGAAACTTTTTTCATGGAAAGGAGAAATAGATACTGTTATTACTCCAAAAGACTCCATGCTATACTATAAAAAATTCCTTCGTGCTGGAGTCCTTTCTATAGAGCCTCAAACAGGAGAAGTAAAAGCGTGGGTAGGAGGTATAAATCATAAGTATTTTAAATACGACCATGCCAAGCAAGGTACCCGTCAAATTGGTTCAACATTTAAACCATTTGTATACGCCACAGCTATAGATCAATTAAAATTTTCACCATGTGACACCTTACCTGATGCTTATTTTTGTATTCCTGAAGGAAGACACGGAAACTTAAAAGATTGGTGCCCTAAAAACTCTGATGGAAAATACAAAGGAATGATCAGCCTAAAAAAAGCTTTAGCAAGCTCAATCAATACTATTTCAGCACGATTAATGGACAAAGTAGGACCTAAAAATGTTGTAGAAATGGCTCATAACTTAGGAATCAAAACAGAAATCCCTGAATTTCCCTCAATATGTTTAGGAACCCCTGAATTAAACCTATTCGAAATGGTAAACGCTTACAGCACTTTAGCAAATATGGGACAATATATTAAACCAACTATTATTTCACGTATTGAAGATAAAAATGGTGTTGTTTTGTATCAAAATATCCCTGAAACTAAAGATGTTCTAAGTAAAGAGTCTGCATATGTAACTGTTAAGCTACTTGAAGGTGTTACCAAATATGGTTCAGGAGCAAGGTTACGAACAGGTAAAAACACTTGGAATCCGGTATATAAAAAAGGACTAGTAACTGGCCACCCTTATCAATTTACTAACGATATTGCTGGTAAAACAGGTACCACACAAAACAACTCTGATGGTTGGTTTATGGGTATGGTACCTAACCTAGTTACTGGTGTTTGGGTAGGAGCCGAAGATAGAGCGGTACACTTTAACTCTACTGCTTACGGACAAGGAGCAACCATGGCTTTACCTATTTGGGCGCAATACATGAAAAGTTGTTATGCCGATAAAAACTTGAAGGTTTCTGCTGAACCATTTGAGGAGCCTGAAAACCTAAGCATAGAGGTAGACTGTGATAAATGGAAACAACAAAATGGCGATAGTCAAGATGATTTTAATGATGATTTTGGTGATGGCTTATAAAATGCAATACAATGATTAAAAAAACAGTACAAAACGCTACCGATGCATTAGCTGGAATTAAGGATGGTATGACCTTAATGTTAGGCGGTTTTGGCCTTTGCGGAATACCTGAAAATAGTATCGCCGAATTGGTAAAAAAAGAAGTGAAAAATATTACTTGTATTTCAAATAACGCAGGAGTAGATGATTTCGGTTTAGGTTTGTTATTACAAAAAAAGCAAATCAAAAAAATGATTTCTTCTTACGTAGGAGAAAATGATGAATTTGAACGACAAATGCTCTCTGGAGAACTCGATGTAGAGTTAACACCACAGGGTACTTTAGCCGAAAAATGTCGCGCTGCACAAGCAGGATTCCCTGCTTTTTATACCCCAGCAGGATATGGTACTGAAGTAGCTGAAGGAAAAGAAACTCGAGAATTTAATGGTAAAATGTACGTGTTGGAAGAAGCTTATAAAGCAGACTTTGCTATTGTTAAAGCTTGGAAAGGAGATACGGCCGGAAACTTAATTTTTAAAGGGACTGCCAGAAACTTCAACCCGTGTATGTGCGGAGCAGCTAAAATTACTATTGCAGAAGTAGAAGAATTAGTTCCTGCTGGAGAACTAGACCCTAATCAAGTACATGTGCCTGGTATTTTTGTACAGCGTATTTTTCAAGGGAAAAACTATGAAAAAAGAATTGAGCAACGAACAGTAAGACAACGTAATTAATTATGGCTTTAGGAAAAACTGATATCGCAAAACGCATAGCGAAAGAACTTAAAGATGGTTATTTTGTAAACTTAGGAATTGGTATACCAACATTAGTTGCTAATTATATTCCTGAAGGGATTGAAGTAGAGTTTCAAAGTGAAAACGGTGTGCTCGGTATGGGACCTTTCCCTTTTGAAGGAGACGAAGATGCCGATATTATTAACGCTGGCAAACAGACCATAACCACCTTGCCTGGAGCAAGCTTTTTTGACTCTGCTACAAGCTTTGCCATGATTCGTGGACAACATGTAGATTTAACCATTTTAGGTGCCATGGAAGTTGCTGAAAATGGCGATATTGCCAACTGGAAAATACCTGGTAAAATGGTAAAAGGGATGGGAGGCGCAATGGATTTGGTAGCCTCGGCAGAAAATATCATTGTAGCCATGATGCATACCAACAAAAAAGGAGAATCAAAACTATTAAAACAATGTTCCCTTCCGTTAACAGGTGTAGGGTGTGTGAAGAAAATTGTTACCAACCTTGCTGTTTTAGAAGTTACCGAAAAAGGATTTAAACTCTTAGAACGCGCGCCAGGTGTTAGCGTTGAAGATATTCAAAACGCTACTGAAGGCACCTTAATTATAGAAGGTGAAATTCCTGAAATGATAGTAGACTAATTATTCAAAAAAACAGTCTTAATGGGCTGTTTTTTTATTCCTTCTCCCAAAATATAGTGACATGAAAATACTTAAAAATAGAGGTTATTTACCAAATAGAATTAGCTTAGTTAGTAATGTATGCAATTAAGAAAATGTTATATTTTAGTATTAGTTTGCTTTTTACTGACTTCTTGCGCTACTAGTAATTGTAACGAAATTTATTATGTGGCAATAAATAAAAAAGTCAAGCCTTTACCTTCAGTACCTCCTCCAACATTTGGTGACACAACTAGTGTAATTAGTGAAAGGGTATTAGACTCTATAACTAGAGTGCCAATGAAGATAGCTGTGAAGTATCATAAAATTGATTTTAACTTTGGTAATGAAGTAATGACTCTTTCTGAAAAATTTGATTCTGATAAAATTCATTATTTCATATCTGATGACGAGATTAATTTCAAGGAAATAAAGGCAAGGCCTAGCTTATCGTTCACACTCCTTTCTGGAAATTATTTAAAAAACAAACTGACATTTGAGGAGTATGATGGCGTGTTACAGGTTTCAGATGTAAAATATAATGAAGAGAAAGATGAAGGACTTGTTATAATAGCTTATTCTAATGAAAAATTATCCAGTACAACAGTTTTATATTATATGGAAAAGAAAAAAGATGAATGGTACATTAAAAAAATGAGAAGCTTGTCAAAATCTTAACAAAACAAGCTAAACCCCTTTCGGTATCGCATCAATTAATGCTTTGGTATAGGCTTTTTTAGGTGCTGCATAAATACTATCAGCCTCACCCATTTCTTCAATTTTTCCTTTATTCATTACTACTAATTGATCACTCATGTACTTTACCACCGCCAAATCATGAGAAATAAAAATATAACTAAAACCAAAGTTATCTTTAAGCTCGTTTAATAAATTTAATACTTGCGCTTGTACAGAAATATCTAGTGCAGAAACCGACTCATCACAAATAATTAACTTGGGGTTTACTGCAATGGTACGGGCAATCCCTATGCGTTGGCGCTGCCCGCCTGAAAACTCGTGCGGATAACGATAAAAATGTGCTTCCTCAAGTCCTACGCGTTGTAACAATACCATAGCCTGTTCCTTACGTTCTTTATCATTAGCGTATAGCTTATGTACTTTCATAGGTTCCATGATAGCCTTTCCCACAGGTATTCGTGGGTTTAATGACGAATAAGGATCTTGAAAAATTAACTGAATTTCTTTTCGTAGAGCTCTAAGCTCTTTTTTAGGTAAGTTTGTAATGTCTTTCCCTTTATAAAAAATTGTTCCAGATGTTGCTTTATCTAACTGTAAAATTGCATTTCCTAAGGTAGATTTTCCGCAACCAGACTCTCCTACCAACCCTAACGTTTCTCCTTCGTAAACATTAAAACTAACCTTATTAACAGCTTTAAAAACGACGTCTTTTTTAAACAAAAACCCTTTAGTTATATAGTTTTTTTCAACATCAACCACCTCTAATAAAGGTGAAGTATTATAAAGTTTTTTATGATGTGCTTTACGTTGTTGAATACTAACGAGTTCATCAGATACCGTATTATTTAAATAATCCGTTATAGTGGGCAATACTTTTAATCGTTCCGTTACCGAAGGTCTTGAATTTATTAACGCTTTAGTATATTGATGTTTAGGATTAGTAAAAACCTCACGTGCTTTTCCTTGTTCCACAATATTTCCTTTATACATCACTACAATTCGATCAGAAATTTCTGATACTAATGATAAGTCATGAGAAATAAAAATTATACTCATTCCTGTTTCTTTCTGAATTGCTTTTAATAGCGCTATTATTTCTTTCTGAACAGTTACATCTAGTGCCGTTGTGGGTTCATCGGCAATTAAAACATCTGGTTTACATGCAATAGCCATAGCAATCATTACTCGTTGCTTCTGTCCGCCTGAAATTTGATGTGGATATTTTTTATATAGCTGCTCTGGCTCAGGAAGCTTTACTTTTTCAAATAATGACAATACTTCCTGTTTTGCCTCTTTTTCTGATACCCCTAAATGTTGCTGAAGAATTTCCGCTACTTGAAACCCACAGGTGAGTGACGGGTTTAAAGATGTCATGGGTTCTTGAAAAATCATAGCAATTTTATTGCCTCGTAGTTGCTGAAAATCCGTTGTCGGATAAGCTAACAAATCATCTTCATAAAAAATTATTTCTCCTGAATTAAACACCGTTTGTTTTTTAGGTAACAATCCTAAAACAGCCAATGAAGAAACTGATTTTCCTGATCCAGACTCGCCTACAACACCTAATATTTCGTTTTTGTATAGCACATATGATACATTGTGTAATACATGGTTAATAACCTGATTGTTATGAAAAGATATTGAAAGGTTGTTAACTTTTAAAATAGGTATTGTCATAAAATGAAGTATACAAATATTAATTTATTTGAACATGTACAATTTCTTTTTCCGTCAAGAGTTTTTCTCTGCGATATTTTAAAAATACTTGGGCTACTGCTAGCGTATCTTTTTCACAATAGTTTACTATTCTATTAATATCTTTTTCTTGATAATAAACCGCCGCTACTTGGCTACCATCAATATCGTCTTTAGGCGAAGGAATACCTAAAATTTTTGTAAGCAACTTTAACGAGGTGTAATGCTTATAATCGCCAAATTTCCATAGTTCCATTGTATCCAGATGAGGAATTTCCCATGGTTTTTTTCCAAATAAATTTAAATTCGCTGGCAACTCTATACCATGTATTACCATCCGTCTTGCAATGAATGGAAAATCAAATTCTTTACCGTTATGTGCGCAGAGTAAATGATGTGGTTTGTTAAAATGTTTACCTAGTAACTCTTTAAAATTGGTTAATATTTGTAGCTCTTCACCATAATAGGAGGTTAACCTAAATGTTCTTTGATTTTCTACTGAAACAAAATACCCAACAGAAATACAAATAATTTTACCAAACTCAGCCCAAATACCGGCGCGATTGTAAAATTCTTCAGGAGTAAACGTATCTTTACGTTGGTATTCCGTTTTTTGATCCCACAAAGATTTTGTTAGCTCATCTAAACTTTCGAAGTTTTCACATTCTGGAACTGTTTCTATATCTAGAAACAAAATATTTTCTGGCTTAATTTTATACAACATCGTATTGACTTATTTATGTGAGCGATTTTTAATTTTCTCCTTATAATGTTGTTTTTGGGCTATATATATTGTTTTGTTTACCTCTGCATAAACTACAGTAGTATCACTGTTTGTTATCAATGCTTTTTTTCTATAGTCTAGTTCTTTTTGAATGGCAACTTGCTTTTTTATTTCCGCAATTTCGCTTTCAGAAAAACTAAAATTAACATGCACTGTTTCTCTTGCCGGACGTTTATATTTTATACTTGCCGCCTTATCCCAAACCACATACTCATCTCCTAAAATATTCATTAATTGAATCATGTAAATTGGGTCTGTTGCTGAAAGCATACTACCACCAAAAATAGCTCCTACATAATTCCTATTTTTATAGTTTAGTGGGATTTTTATATCAACCTCATGTAAATTCTTAGATACATACACCAATTTACCAACAGAACGCCTGTACATTGGCGATATGTTAAAGCCATATTTAAATAGTGTAGCTTCCGAAAAAAAGTGTTTTAAAAAATTAAATGCCAGTTTATACATTATCCTAAAGATACAATAATTATTAGTTAGAACAATTGTTGTTGCTGGCATCCTTGCTCATGGTTTAATAACCATTTTTTTCGCCATAAACCACCAGCATAACCAGTTAAAGAGCCATCGGAACCTATTATTCTGTGGCATGGTAAAATAATCCATAAAGGGTTTTTACCGTTTGCAGAAGCAACTGCTCTAATGGCTTTTTCATCACCTAACAAACGAGTTTGTTGTAAATACGTAGTTGTTTTTCCGTAAGGTATTTCTTGTAATGATTTCCACACTTTATTTTGAAAAGCTGTCCCGTTTAAATCTATTTTTAGTTCAAAAATTTGTCGAGAACCTTCAAAATATTCTTGAAGTTGTGTTACGCATTGCTTTAAAGAATTGGGAATTGTTTTTGAAACAGGAATTTCTTCATCTAAAACAGCCACCTGAGTAATGCCTTGCTTACCTCCAGAAATTTCACATGTTCCTAACGGAGTTTTAATATACGTAGTTTCTACACTATTATTCTTCATCAATAATACCTAATCGTTTTGCACGGCTCTTCCAGTTTTCTCTAGCTAGCTGTTGCATGTCAGAATCAGTATCGCTTTCATCCATGATTTCTAGTCCTAATAAGGTTTCAATAACATCTTCCATAGTAACCATACCACTCACCGAACCAAATTCGTCAACCACTAAAGCAACATGCTCTTTTTCTTGAATTAATTGTTCAAAAAGGCTTGGTATAGGCATATTTCTATCTACCACCAACAACCTTCTTTTTAAATCTACAAGATGCTTTTTGTCTTTATCTTCTGCTAAATTTTTATATACTTCTTCCTTTAAAACAAAACCTGAGATATGATCTGGGTTGTCTTTAAAAATTGGTATTCGTGAAAATCTTAAGTCTTTATTAGCTTCAAAAAAATCTATTAATGTTGTGTTTTCTTCTGCGGTTTTCATCACACTTCGAGGCGTCATGACATCTTTAGCAAAGATTGATTTAAAGTTCAGTAAGTTTCTAATTACTTTGGTTTCAGCTTCTTCAAAAACCCCTTCTTCTTCTGCAATATCAGTCATCGCTGAGAAATGCTCTCTACTTAAAACAGTACTTCCATGAGCTCCTTTTCCAAACAAACTTGTTATTAATTGCAACAACCATATTACTCCTGTATAGGTAAAGAAAACTATCATCCCTCGTAATACAATAGTTGAAATATGGGCTAATTTTTTCCAATATGTTGCTCCTATTGTTTTAGGTATAATTTCAGAAGCAACTAATATTAAAATGGTCATAATTGCTGATACTACAAATACTCCATTACCGCCATTTCCAAAAACATGTTCAGCTTCTGAACCTACTAAAATTGCTCCAACTGTATGTGCAACCGTATTTAAAGTAAGTATGGCTATTAATGGTTTGTCAACATCATTTTTAAGATGTTCAAGATGTGTTGCATATGTTTTTCCTTCTTTCTTTTTAACACTAATAAAGGTTGGGGTTACACTTAACAGTACAGCCTCTAGAATAGAGCATATAAAGGAAAAAATTATAGATAAAAGAGCGTATAGAATCAGTAAAGTCATTTAAAAAATAAAGTTTTTTGATGGTTTAATGCGTTATTCTTTTCTCTAAGATAGTAATTTAACTACATCCTTAGCAAAATAACTTGCAATAATATCGGCGCCAGCACGTTTAAACGCCATGGTGCTTTCTAGCATTGTTTGGTCATGATTCAGCCAACCTTTCTCTGCTGCAGCTTTAATCATGGCATACTCGCCACTAACTTGGTATACAGCCACTGGCACATCAAACTCATTTTTCACTTCTCTAACAATATCTAAATACGGCATTCCTGGTTTTACCATTACAATATCTGCGCCTTCGTCAATATCCATTTCAGTTTCACGTAATGCCTCAAACCTATTGGCATAATCCATTTGATAGGTTTTTTTATCGCCAAAACCAGGTGCAGAATCTAAAGCGTCACGAAATGGCCCATAAAAAGCTGACGCATATTTTGCAGCATAACTCATAATTCCGGTGTCTGTATAGCCTTCATCTTCTAAGGCTTCACGAATAGCACCTATTCTACCATCCATCATATCGCTTGGCGCTACAAAATTAGCTCCAGCTTCTGCATGTGAAACTGCCATTTCTGCCAATACTTCAGCAGTTTCGTCATTTAAAATTATACCCTCTTCTACAATACCATCATGCCCGTATGATGAATACGGATCTAGGGCTACATCTGTCATGACCAACATTTCTGGGCAAGCATCTTTTACTGTTTTAATAGCGCGCTGCATTAAGCCCTCTGCATTTAATGCCTCTGTACCCTGATTATCTTTTAATTTGTCTGGAACTTTTACAAATAACAGCACCGACTTTAAACCCATTGCCCAAAGTGCTTTTATTTCCATATACAACAAATCTAAACTATAGCGATAGTAGTTTGGCATTGATGGTATTTCTTCTTTAACCCCCATTCCTTCTACCACAAAAAGAGGTACTAAAAAATCATTAGGTGTTATGTTGTTTTCTCTTACTAACGAACGAATTGCTTCATTAGTTCTTAAACGTCTGTTTCTTTTTAATGGATACATACTAAATCCAATTTTTAGGTTGTTGTAATACGTGTACTAATTTTTCTTCCTCACTTCCTTTTTCAGGAGTGTGATTGTATTGCCATTGTACATGCGGAGGCAAACTCATTAAAATACTTTCTATACGCCCGTTTGTTTTTAGTCCAAATAAAGTTCCTTTATCATGTACTAGATTAAACTCTACATAACGTCCGCGACGAATTTCTTGCCAATTTCTTTGGGTTATTGTATAACTTAAGCTTTTTCTTTTTTCTACTATAGGGACATAACAAGTTAAAAAACTATTTCCTACTTCGGTAACAAAGTTATACCTGTCTTCTAAACTGAAATCTGCGGTTTCTTTTAAATAATCAAAAAACAAACCTCCTATGCCTCGTGCTTCATTTCTATGCGCATTATAAAAATACTCATCACAACGCTTTTTATATTTTGAATAAAATTCAGGGCTATGTTTATCACAAACCTCTTTACATATTTTATGAAAATGCACAGCATCTTCTTCAAACAAATAATACGGTGTTAAATCTTGCCCACCACCAAACCATTGGGTAACAATATTTCCTTGTTCATCATACATTTCAAAATAACGCCAATTAGCATGTACCGTTGGCACTAACGGACTTTTTGGATGAATGACCAAACTCAATCCACAAGCAAAAAAATTGGAATCTGACACACCAAAATTTTTTTGCAAAGCTTCTGGGAGTTTACCATGAACCGACGAAATATTTACGCCTCCTTTTTCAAAAACAGCTCCATTCTCTATAACTCGTGTTCTACCGCCACCTCCTTCTTTACGTTGCCATAAATCTTCTTGAAAAGTTGCTGAACCGTCAATTGCTTCTAATTTACTGCAAATAGTATTTTGCAGTTCTTGTATGTATTTTTGAAACTTTTCTTTCATTTAAGAAACTTGTGTATTTATTGGTTGTATTCTTTTACAGCATCAACAAATGCTTTGGCATTATCTAACGGTATGTTAGGTAAAATACCATGTCCTAAGTTTACAATGTATTTATCTTTACCAAACTCATTAATCATTTGAGTAACCATTTTTTTAATTTCTGCTGGTGGTGATAGTAAACGAGACGGATCAAAATTACCTTGTAAAGTAATATTACCCCCTGTTAAATAACGCGCATTTTTTGCAGTAATTGTCCAATCTACTCCTAATGCAGATGCGTTTGACTTTGCCATGTCTTGTAAGGCAAACCAACATCCTTTTCCAAAGGCAATTACAGGAGCATCATCTTTTAGCGCCTCTATAATTTGATTAATATACTGCCATGAAAATTCTTGATAATCAACAGGTGACAACATACCTCCCCACGAATCGAATATTTGTACAGCGTTAACACCTGCTGCTACTTTTGCTTTTAAATAAGCAATGGTTGTATCGGTAATTTTTTGCAATAACTGGTGTGCTGCTACTGGGTTAGTAAAACAAAACTCTTTCGCTTTATCGAAATTTTTACTTCCTTGCCCTTGTACACAATAACACAAAATTGTCCATGGTGAGCCAGCAAACCCGATTAACGGAATTTCATTGTTCAGTTTTTCCTTGGTAGCTTTAATTCCTTCCATAACATAACCTAAGCTATCCTGTATATCAGGAATAATAACATTATCTACATCTTGTTGGTTACGTACTGGATTTGGCAAGTATGGTCCAAAATTAGGTTTCATTTCCACATCTATATTCATAGCTTGTGGTATAACTAAAATATCTGAAAACAATATTGCAGCATCCATACCGTACCTACGTATTGGTTGTACCGTTATTTCAGAAGACAATTCAGGCTGACGACATCTGGTAAAAAAATCATACTTTTCTCGTATAGCCATAAACTCTGGCAAATATCTACCTGCTTGACGCATCATCCATACTGGAGGTCTGTCTACAGTCTCTCCTTTTAAAGCTCGTAAAAATAAATCGTTTTTTATCATAATGTTAGTCTTCTGTTTATCAAGAAAATTATGGCTACAAAGATACTTTAATTGCGAGTGTTAACAATACCAATTGCTTTGAAATTTTCCTTGAACATCATTATCCTAAAGCGTATAAAAATGTATATTTGTTTAGATAAGAAAAAGAGATATGAGTACCATTGATATTGTTTTAGGCGCCTTTTTAGTTTTTGGCTTAGTACGTGGGTTTATGAAAGGTTTGTTTGTTGAAATAGCATCGTTAATTGCTATAATTGCTGGGGTTTATGGAGCCATGCACTTTTCACATTTTGTTGGCGAAAAACTTGGAAACAATGTTGATTGGGATGAAAAATATGTTAATGTAGCTGCTTTTGCAATTACATTCTTCGTTATTATTCTTCTAGTTGCTTTAGCAGGTAAAGCCTTTACCAAACTGGCCGATTTTGCCTCTTTAGGAATATTAAATAAAATTTTAGGCGCTATTTTTGGTACACTAAAAATTGGGTTTATTTTAAGTGTACTGCTTATTATCTTTTCACACACTAACAACACTATTGAGTTTATAACTCCTGAAAAACTAGAACAATCTGTTTTATACAAACCTGTTAAAGGGTTTGCCTCTATGGTTTTCCCTAATATCATCAAACAAGAAGAGGAGCTTAGGGAAGAGTTGATAGGTTCATAACTTAATTAACCACGGTAATGGTTCCTCCTAGCACTTCTTTCGTATCTGCTAACTTTGGATTTCCGTAAATTCTGATATTTCCCCCTGCCTTCACAGTTGCTTTAGCAATATCAGTAGCATTTATTTTAGCTATTCCCCCCGCACTTACACTAACTTTTGTTTGCTGTGTTACGCATTCTTTTGCTTTATATATTCCTCCTGAATTTACAGTTACATCTTGATTATTCGCGCTTCCTTTTAGTTTAACAATTCCTCCTGTTACTGCTTTAATATTTAACCTTTCTGCATTAACCTCAAGCTCAACTGTTCCGCCCTCTTGAGTTTTTATTTCTAAATCCAACACCTCTACTACCTCTTCCGAAAACACGTACGATCCTTCATTAGCATCTATTAAATCAATATTTTTATAGTACAAACTAATGTATGTATCAAAACCATTAAATGTTCTTGGTGTTGTTAAACGGATTTTTAACATTCCTTTTTTATTAACAAACATTACATCTTTAGCGTGTTTACCTGTAATAATTGCTTTATTCTCGTCAGACTTTATTAATTTAACCGACAGGCCATCAAAAGTTTTTATTTGTGAAAAATCATTCATATGTTTTTCTACCGTTTCTTGAGAAAACCCAGTCATAGAAAATACACTCACTAATAGTATTGTTAAAATATTTTTCATACCTCTTCTTTAATTATTTAACGGCAAACTATATGCTTTTATTATTGCAAATTTAAAACTCATAAAACATATACATATAACTTTCACATAATTTTGTATATTTATTTTCTCCTCAACAAACAATACCTACTCCAAATACCATATTATTACTAGTATATGAATATTTATTTTGTTAGTTTATTATTACTTTTTGGGGCTTTTCAAAGTGCCTACACCCAAAAATTTACTAACAAAAAACATTATTTAGTAGACTCCTTAAGCATTGAAAAAATCAACACCACAGAAAGAAAGCTCTTGGATAGTTGTATTACTATTTTTCACTCAGTAAAAAGTGACACTAGTAAAGTAAGCATCATCAACCATTTAGTAGAAAGTAGTTACGACAATAAATTATGGCCTAAATACAATACTTGGATTTTTAATTTTTGCGAACAACAATTAAGTAAACCAACTACAACACCAGGACTCCTTTTATATTATAACAAGGCTAAAGCCGGGGCTATTAATAATTTTGGATACTTAAATCAAATTCATGGTGAAAACGCAAAAGCTATTGACCAGTATACAAAAAGCATGAGCATTTATAAAAAAATGAATGATACTATTGGTGTAGCCAATGCTTTAAATAATATTGGAAGTGTTCATTATTATACTGGCAACTCCATTGAAAGCCTTCGCTTATATCATGAAAGTCTTCACCTAAGAAAACTAATTAATGATAATTATGGAATTGCCAACTCTTTAAATAATATTGGAAACATTTATCGTACAAAAGCAAACTATAAAGAAGCTATTGAGTGTTTTTTAGAAAGCTTAAAATACCGATTGTTGATTAACGACAACAGTTACACCTCAACATTATACCACAACATTGGTTTGTGTTATATGGATATGAATAATACTGAAAAATCCTTAGAATACCTTAATAAAGCATTAACTGAAGATACAAAAGCTGGCAATATAAGTGGTAAGGCAAGCTCATTAAAAAATATAGGACACTGCCATCAAAAAACTAAAAACTACAAAAATGCATTACAATTATTTAATGAAAGTTTAGTTCTTTTTAAAGAAATTGATAGTAAAAAAGAAGTAGGAGCTACTCTAAACTCAATAGCAGAAACCAAACTTGCATTAAACCATAATACCTCAGAAATTTTAGCTTTATACAAACAATCTCTTACTATTTTTGAGGCCGCAGAATATGCTGAAGGCTTGGGAAACACATATAGTGGTTTAGCCAACACCTATTTAAAAACACAAGATTATGTAACCACAGAGAAATACGCAAAAAAACACCTTGCTATAGCAAAACAAATTGATTCTAAAACAGCAATAAAAAATGCGTATACACTTCTCTCAGAAATATTTGAAAAACAAAAAAACTACAAAAACGCTTTACAATATTCCAAACTAATTAGTGTTTATAATGACAGTATAAATAATGAATTAGCTAAAAATACTATTGATATAAAGCAAATAAAATTTCAATACGAACAAGATTTATTACTTTCTAAAAATAACCTTAAGCATAAAATAGCTTTAGTTCAAACAAAAAACACTTCTCAGAAAAGAATAATCATCATAACCCTGATAAGCTTAGCCTTTATTCTTTCACTACTAATTATCCTCTATTACAAATTAAAAGTAAACAAAAAGCAAAAAAATGAAATTGAACTTAAAAACAAAAAGCTGCTTAAAATGTATGCCGAATTAGAAAGAACCTATGAAGACAAAACATTTTTACTAAAAGAAATACACCACAGGGTTAAAAACAACTTACAAGTAATTACTAGTATTTTAAGAATGCAAGATAAATTTATGGATGATGAGAATGTTAGTGAAGTATTAAAAAACAGTAGAAACCGTATAAACTCAATGGCATTAATACATGAAAAACTATACAAAGTAGATAGTTTATCATTAATTAATTACAATAACTACATTAACGAACTAGTTACTTTTTTAATACAAACTTATAATAAAGAAGAAGATAATATTGATTTTACCTTCCATTCTGAACCTTTAAAGTTTACCTCAGAAACTGCTATTCCGATAGGATTATTATTAAACGAAATTATTTCGAACACATTAAAACACGCCTTTACAGAACAAGGTGTGAAGAAAATTTATTTATCTATTTCAAAAAAAGATAACAATCAATATGAAATGCTTATTGGAGATAATGGCATTGGGTCTGATAATCAAATTAAAAACACCAACAACTCTTTAGGAGTAAAGTTAATACATACAATGGTTAGGCAACTCAAAGGAACCATTGAACAGGTATCCAAAAAACCTGGCACACACTATAAAATAACTTTCGAAGCAAATTAACTACAATTTTTTAATATCATCATTAACAATCCAACCTTCGGAACCATTAGTTAAACGTATTTTTGTCCATCCTTTAAAACTTTCCAGTACTTTTACTTTAGTTCCTTCGTGCAATAAAAAAGCTTCATCACTATTAAATTTTGGTTCTGTTTTTACTCTTGACTCTTTTGCAAAAACTATAGCGAAAATGTTAGCTTTAACATTTGCCTCCTGCTTATAAGCAAAGGTAACTGCTGTAATAGAAAAAAATAGTGCTATAAATGATATTACAAAAAACATACGTTTTTGCTTAGCGTATTTTACAATTACATAACGTACAAATGCTGCCACAAAAATTAGCATGCATACTATTGCTACAATTGCCCATGTGTCAAATGATAGCATATTTATAAAAGACGAAAATAACTTGGAAAAACCTGTTGAAGGAATTACGTCAATTTTATCAATTCGCATATTATTGGCAAAACCTAAATTAGTTTTTATGTCCTTATTGGAAGGATCTAACTGTAAAGCTTTTTCATAATAATAAACACTTTCAGCTATTTGGTTTAGCTTGTAGTGCGCATTAGCTTTATTAAAATACAACGATGCAGAATGTTGTTTTGTACTTAATATTTGATTGTATGCCTGAATTGCTTCTGTGTACTTTTCACTATTATACAACGTATTTGCTTTATCAAAAAGTTGCTCATTTTGCGCAAAACTAAAACTTGATAACAATAAAAGTATATATACTATATTTCTCATGACTTTTTCCTTGTTTTAAGCTAATTATAATGCTTTATCAATAGCAGAAATTACCTGTTTAGCTTTTTCATAATCTTGCTGCATTGCATCACTACTCATTGGTGTAAATCGAGCTAAGTTACATGCTTCCAATAAATCAATAAACTGAGCTGTAGTTGTACTATCAATAGAATTTTCATTAAAAACAGTAGCTATTTTATCTTTGCTAAATTCAACAGTCTCTATCTTTAATTTTGCCTTTAAATAATTATGTAACGATTTGTGTAAAGACTCATAAAACTGCTCTTTTGAATTTAGGTTTTGTTTGGCTTCTGACAAATATTTTTTAGCCAATCTATCAGCTTTTTTAATCTTATTTCCCTCTACATCATTAGCTATTAATGCTTTTCTTTTTACTACAAGTAATGCAATAGGAATAATTAATAATGGCAACAATAACAAACACCAGAATAAGTTAGATTTAAAAAACTGATTAGTTTGCATTGGTATTAAATTAGCTTTAGTGTGAAATGAGCTAAACTGATTATTACCTGAAAGTACCTGTTGCTTTTCAACTACTGGATTATCATTATTCATAACAACATCAGAGTTTGTTGGCCCCGTTAACACCTCAATAATATGCTTTAATGAATTTACTGTATGGTATTGTGCTGTTTTAGGATTAAAATAACTAAATTCTAATTGAGAAATAGGGTAATTGCCTTTGTACTGAGGCACTATAGTATACGTATCACTTATCATACCAGACATACCGGATAAATTAGTTCGGATATTTTCTTTATGTTCTGGTTCGTAAACCTCCAAAGAACTAGGGACTATTAATTTTGGTAACTCAAATAACTTTAAATTCCCACTACCGTTAACTTTTACTATCGCTTGTAATGACTCTCCGGCTTTTAAAGCATCCTTTGTAGTTGTAACATTAAAATCAAACTCTCCTACAGCCCCTGTAAAACTTGCTGGTTTTCCAGCTTCAGGCAACGACTTTACATTAATAACTCGGCTGCTAGCTGCTATTTTTTGACGTACTGACTGATATAAACGCCCTCCAAAAAAATCTCTTTTATTGGTTGGCACGTCAACCACTACATCAATGGTTAAAGGCTCAATAGTTAATTTTCCTGTTTTTTGTGGATACAAAACAGACTTTCGCAATACTACAGTTCTATATTGTTTGCCTTGATAAGTACCTACATCAAACTTAAATTGTTTCGCATCTATGTTTTGACTCCAAAAATCTGCAAACTTTGGATTGTCAACAAAATCGAAGTTACTCACATTTACATTCGGACTTACATATAACTTATATTTAACAGCTACTGCTTCATTTAAATAAGGACTTGTTTTAGAAACTTCTGCCACCAAATGAATACTTTCACTAGCTACATAACTAGGGTCGTTACTGTCTTTTGGTTTATCTACTGCAGCAGTAACTTCAATTTGTACAGGTATTGTTTTATAGGTTTCTCCTTCAATTTCAATACTTGCTTGCTTTATTGTAAACTTTCCTCTTTTTGATGGAGATAAAATATAACTATAGGTTTTTGAAAATGATCGCTTTCCATTTACCCATGAATGACTTACAGATTGACTTGGACCACCGACTACTGTAAAACCTGTAAAAGCTGGCGGCCTAAAATTGTCTCCTTCTTTATTCATTTGAAAGTCTACACGCAAACGCTCATTAACCCCCAACTTTTGCTTACTTACTTGCGCTGTAAACTCTACTTGAGCACTGACTAGCTGTGTTACTGCTAGTAATAAAAATAAGATGTATATTTTTAACTTCATTTTATTCATTTCCATGGTTACCAGTCCTTCTCATTTTTAACAGGAACACCTTTTGCTTTTTTAGCATTAATTTTTTCCTGCAATTTTTTTTCCTCATTATTCATAGCATCTAACAAACTCTGCACTTGTTGAGGAGATAATTGACCTGGCTGTGGTTGTTTAGGTTGTTCTTCTTTTTTCTGATCTGCGTCATTTTGCTTTTGCTCATTTTGCTTCTCTTTATTTTCATCTTGATCTCCCTTATCATCCTGTTTTTTATCTTTTTCCTCATCCCCCTTCTTGTCAGAATCCTTTTTATCATCCTGTTTTCCTTCATCATCTTTTTTATCAGAATCTTGATCATTTTTATTCTTATCCTCTTTATTCTCGTCCTTGTCTTTATCTTTATTTTCCTTATTCTGATCTTTATTTTGTTTATCCTTGTTTTTTTCGTCTTCTTTATCTTGCTCTTCTTTCATTTTCTTTGCCAAAGCCAAATTATAGCGCGACTCATCGTCTGTAGGGTTATTTCGCAACGCGTTTTTATAAGCTTCAATAGCTTTATCATAGTTTTTTTGTTGCATATAACCATTACCTATATTATGAAACGCTTTATGCTTATCCGCTTTGGTTTCTGCTACTTTTTGTGCTTGATGATATCTTGCTAAAGCTTCTTTAGTTTTATTATTTTTAAAATAAGCATTTCCTAAATTAAATTTAGAAACTGAATTAGTTGGGTTTTCTGAAATTGCATTTCTATATTCCGCTTCAGCGTTAACAAAGTTATTTTGCTCTAACTGATTATTACCATTATAAATATACTTTTGATCTTTTGGAATTTCTTTATCTTGAGCAAAAGAGGCAAAACTTATCCAAAGTAAACTATATATTACAACTATTCTTGTCTTCATTCTATTCATTAAATAAGTTTAACTTTTTAATCCACTTGGTTTTCTTTTCTGAAACCAATATATCAATACATAAAAACAATAATGCTAACCCTAAAAACCATTGAAACTGATGGTTAAACTCTGTATATTGCTTTGTTTCAAACTCTTTTTTATCCATTTCTAACAAGCGTTCTTTAACTTCATCTACCACTTGTTGTGTATTGGTTCCGTTTACATAAAACCCATTTGCATTAGTAGCAATTTCATTCAAAACGGTTTCATTTAGCTTGGTTACTACTGTTTCTCCGTCTTTATCTTTTTTATAACTTTCTACTATTCCGTTTCGTTTAATTGGTATTGGTCCTCCAGAGGTTTTACCTACACCAATAGTAAAAATTTTAATTCCTTTTGTTGCTGCTAAACTAGCTGCCGCAACCGCATTATCACTATGATCTTCTCCGTCGGAAATTATTACTAATATTCTATTTGTTTGTTCTTCATCGTTATAATATGTTGTAGCCATTTCAATAGCATCAGCAATAGCTGTTCCTTGTGAAGATAACATATCGGTATTCATGTTTTGTAAAAACATTTTTGCTGCTGCATAATCTGTTGTTATAGGAAGCTGAGGATATGCTTGCCCAGCATAAGCTATTATTCCCACACGATCACTAGCTAAATTGTTAACTATTTGTGTTACTAATTGTTTTGATTTTTCAATTCTGTTTGGCGCTATATCTTCCGCTAACATACTTTTAGACACATCTACTGCAAAAACAATATCTACTCCTTCTCGCTTTACAGTTTCTAGTTTTGTGCCGAACTTAGGGTTTACTAAAGCTATTGTAATAGAGGCAAGTGTTAACAGCCAAAACACTAATTTAAGTACAGGTTTAAATTTAGATTTTTCTGGTGTTAAACGATATAACAATTTATTACTAGCAAACTCATGTTGTTTCTTTTTTTTCCATACAGACAACCATAAAAAAACAACCAATACTATTGGTAGTAATAGGAACAAATAGAAATATATTTTTTCTTCTAATTCAAACATGCTTTTATTTAATTATATAAAGCTTCTAAATATTGTAAATCGCAACAGGAGTTCTGCAAGGAATAATCCTAATCCGAAAAGTGCAAAAAACCGGAACTTTTCATCGTAATTATAAAATTTAAACTCCTCTACTTCTGTTTTTTCTAATTTATTAATCTCAGCGTATATTTCTTGTAACTTTTTATTATTAGTTGCTCGAAAATACCTTCCACCTGTTTTCTTAGAAATTTCTTTTAACAACGCTTCATCAATTTCAACTTTTACTCTGTCAAAAACAAAAGCTCCGTTTGGCCTCATACCAATTGGAGACAAGGCTGTTCCGTTAGTTCCTATACCAATGGTGTAAACTTTTATACCAAAGTTTAAAGCCAGTTCGCTAGCAATTTTAGGATCAATAGTACCTGAGTTATTAACTCCATCTGTTAATAGAATAATCACTTTACTTTTTGCCTTACTATCTTTAAGCCTATTAACTGCAGTAGCTAACCCCATTCCTATTGCTGTACCATCAGATATTCTATTATCATACCTTACTTCTTTTAACGATCCCAGCACAATACTCTTATCGCTAGTTATCGGTGTTTTGGTATAGCTTTCCCCTGCATAAAGCGCCAAACCTATCCTGTCATTAGGGCGACCTTTAATAAAGTTTGCAGCTACTTTTTTTAATGCTTCTAACCTGTTTGGTTTCAAATCTTTAGCCAGCATACTCCCAGAAATATCAATTGCCATAACAATATCAATTCCTTTGTTTGTTTTTGTTTTTGTTGATACATCAACTGTCCTTGGCCTTGCTAAAGCAATAATTATAAAAACTATTGCCAATAAACGAAGAGCCAACAAAACAATTGACTTAAGTTTTGGTAATATTGTATTATCCTGAAAACCTTGTAAGCTACTTATTTGTAATGTAGCCACTTGTTGCTTGCGTTTAATATAATACCATGCAATTGCTAAAGGCAGTAATAGCAGCAACCAAAAAAACTCCGGATTTACATATTCATAATTCCACAACATTATTCATCATTCTTTTTAAGTTCTACAGATTCTAATACCTTACTTACAATTTGCTCAGCATAAACATCTTTTTCCTGATGAAAAATCATTACTTGTTGTAATGCGTTTTCTTGCTGAAAACTTAATATTTCATATGCCACAACTTGCATGCTGTTGGTCACTGGATTTTTAATGTTTAGTGTTCCATAAGCTTTCATTCCTGTCAACCCTTTCCCTGACTCAAAATCTTCTTGCTTTACCACTAAATCTGTAGCGCCTTGTTGCTCTAGCATTTGTAATGACATTTCATTTACTTGCTCTAAATCTACTTCCTCAGGCTCATCCGTTTCTTTATTATTTGTTACTGAGCTCATTGCTGCTTTCGGAATTTGGGTAGTATTTACCACCAAACCAAAATTACTAGTTAAGCTTCCGTAGGCAAAGCTTTCAGTATTAGTAGCTTCAAGCTCCTTACTTGAAACCCTTTTTAATACTTCTGGTGTTGTAATTACAATTGCTGGAGTACCATACTCACTTCTAATCCATTTTCCTTCCAACAAAGTTTTAGTTGGATGGCCAAAAACTTCATCTCTTACTGTAGAAAATCCGTATTTTATACCTAGTCCAATTACTGTTAATAATACTAATCCGAAAACAGTAATACCAGTTACAATAAGTTTCTTTTTCTTCTTTTTACGCTCTTGTGCTACTCGATATTGTTCATTGAGCAATAATTCTTCTTCTGTAGGTTCTGGAATAGCTTGTTTAGTTTCGTGTAGTACTTTTTCTATTATATTTCTATCTACTTTTGCCGTACCTTTATCTGGTTGTGATTTTGCAAACTTTACCAAATCAGAAGTTTGGAGCACTTTTCTTAGCCCTTGAATTATTTCTTTTGATATAGGTAACTTTCCTGAGTCTTTTAATAATTCTAATTGCTCAATTAACTCATCAGAGGTACTTTCTAACGCATTATCATATACTTTCTCATCTAAATAACGTTTTAACACCTCCGTTAGCTCAGAATAGTATTTTTTATACTCCTCTTTTTCCAGCAAGTTTTCTTCATCCAATGCAGCCAGGTGTTGTATTGCTTCTTCGAAAGGAGGTAAGTTAGTTACGGTTGCTCGCATCTGCTTCTTTTTCTTAATAAAAAAGAAATATATTACAGCTGCAATTACTATTAATCCCACTAACACATACAATAACCAATACGGCATTCCTTCTGAAGGTTTTTCTACCTGAATTATTGGTTTAATGTCATACAACTTTTGCTTTGTAGTATCTACAACTACATCTCTTACCTCAACAAGAACAGAATCTGACGAAAAGGTTTTTCCGTTAACACTAATTTTTTGAGGAGGTACTACAAAATGCCCAGAATCGAATTGGGTTAATCCGTACTCTTTATTAAGTATAAACTTGTGTTTATTTTTTAACGTATCGGTTTTATAAGATTGGATAACTTCAAGCAAACCCATCGCTTTTGTTTCTGGAAACACTACCAAATCTGTAGAATCTGCCTCTACAGATAAGGTTAATTTTAACTCCTCTCCTATTCTAATTGCAGTGGTATCAGTGGCTGTTTTTACTTCTTGAGCAAAAGAAGAAAGCGCAAAAAACAACAGACACACAGCAAAAAAAACTGCGTTATTATTTTTTATTTCTTTATATGTTTTAATGTAATAGTTCATTACTTATGCCTCTAGCCTCTGTTTTTAAAATATCCTAATAATTTTTTTACGTAACTTTCGTCTACACGAGTGCTAATAACTCCTGAACCGCTTTTTTTAAATGTTTGTTCAAAATAACTTGCTTTATTTTTATGAAACGTAGCATAATTTGACCTAACTTTTTTAGAAGCTGTATTTATAGTTTGTATTTGTCCTGTTTCTTCGTCTTTCATTTGCACTAAACCCAAGTTTGGTAGTTGCTCTTCATTACGATCGTAGATTCTAATTCCAGTAACGTCATGTTTTTTTCCTGCAATTTTTAACGTATTTTCATAATCATCAGCAATAAAATCCGACAGTACAAAAACAATTGCTTTCTTTTTCATTACGCTAGATAAAAACTTAAACGCTTCAGCAATATTAGTTTGCTTACTTTTTGGTTTAAACTCCAATAACTCGCGAATAATCCTTAAAACATGAGAACGGCCTTTTTTGGGTGGGATAAAAAGTTCTATTTCATCTGAAAACAAAATCAATCCTATTTTGTCGTTATTTTGCATGGCAGAAAAGGCTAATGTTGCCGAAATTTCTGTAGCTATTTCATCTTTAAACTGATTTTGAGTACCAAATAGTTTAGAACCAGAAACATCCACCATTAACATCATGGTTAACTCACGTTCTTCTTCAAACACTTTAATATAGGGCTCGTTTGAACGTGCAGTTACATTCCAATCAATAGCTCGCACATCATCTCCGTACTGATATTGTCGTACTTCCGAGAAGGTCATACCTCTTCCTTTAAAGGTAGAATGGTATTCACCCCCAAAGATATGATCAGACAACCTCCGCGTTTTTATTTCAATTTTCCGAACTTTCTTAATTAACTCCTTCGTATCCATTTTCAACTGTCATTTTCTGTACTTGTTACTAACATTTTTTGCGTTAACAACTACATTTATGGCACTTCAATATGGTTTACTATTTTGTTTACAAGCTGCTCAGAAGTTATGTTTTCTGCTTCTGCCTCATAGGTTATTCCTATTCTATGACGCAATACATCTGTAACTACTGCACGTACATCTTCCGGAATAACATATCCTCTTCTTTTTATAAAAGCGTAACATTTAGCAGCTGTTGCTAAATTAATGCTCCCACGTGGTGAAGCACCAAAATTAATTAATGGCTTTATATCTTCTAAACCATATTTTTCTGGATAGCGGGTAGCAAAAATGATATCAAGTATATATTTTTCAATTTTCTCATCCATATATACTTCTCGAACGGCTTGCTGGGCTCTTAAAATTTGCTCTAAAGAAACAACCTCATTTACTTGCTCAAAACTTCCTTTTAAATTGGCGCGAATAATTAGTTGCTCTTCCTCTAGCTTAGGATAATCAATTACTGTTTTTAACATAAAACGATCTACTTGAGCTTCTGGCAACGGATAAGTTCCTTCTTGCTCAACAGGGTTTTGTGTTGCCATTACTAAAAAAGGTTTTTCTAAAGTAAAGGTAGAATCACCAATAGTAACCTGCTTTTCTTGCATAGCTTCTAATAAAGCTGATTGTACTTTTGCTGGCGCACGGTTAATTTCATCGGCTAAAACAAAATTAGCAAATACAGGCCCTTTTTTTATAGAAAAATCGTTTTCCTTAATGTTATAAATCATCGTACCCACAACATCGGCAGGTAATAAATCTGGCGTAAACTGAATTCTACTAAAACTTCCTTTTACGGCTTTTGATAAGGTGTTAATTGCTAATGTTTTTGCTAAACCTGGCACTCCTTCAAGTAATATATGTCCTTGTCCTAAAAGTCCAATTAGCAATCGCTCTATCATGTACTTTTGCCCCACAATTACCTTGTTCATTTCCATAACAAGTAAATCTACAAATGCACTTTCTCTTTCTATTTTTTCATTTATTGATTTGATATCAATCGTTGCTGTCTGTCCTTCCATTTAATTTATAAATTTTAGCTGTGAAAATACTATTCCTTATTGAATAGTGCAAATTGAATATTTTATCTTAATTTCTTTGTTAAAAATTGGTTAAAAACAAATAACTTTAAATAAATTATAACAGATTTTTTAGTTTTCATTACAATGATTAACAAACGACTTCTTATCAAAAGACTTTTAAGCTATAATGACGAAAACAGTTTTTATGATAAAAAGCGACAATTAAACTTACACAGCAAGGAAGGGAAAGGTAAATTTTTAAAACATATTTGCGCATTATCTAATGCCAACCCTAATAACAACTCTTTTATTGTTGTTGGCGTGGAAGATGAAAACAATAAACTAACTGGTGTAGACTTTTTTGATGATAGTAAAATACAGAATCTGATAAATGCTTACCTGCATAATCCACCAGAAATTTTATATGAAAACATCCCTTTTCCAAAACTACCAAAAAATAAAGTTATTGGTTTGGTTACCATAAAACCAAAATCAGAAAAAAACATTGCTTCATTCAAGAAAACTATTCATAAATATTATAGTGGCTTTACTTATAAAAGAATTGGCAGCAACTCATCATTAATGATTGTTGATTTTAATTTAAAAGATACTAACTCTAACTTAGTTACTAGCATTGAAAAAAGTGCTGTTAATAACATTGAACATACTTTAGATGGTGTTTTTGATTTCATGGAACGTCATAAAAACAACAACGCCAAATACAAGGTTTTCAAAGAGCAATTTGTGCTATGTTGGTCTGGACGAAAAAAGATAATTAATAAAGCCACATACTACTCCAGAGTAGATATTGAAATGGTGACCGAGCAAGTAACCTTATTTTACTCGTCATTAGATGAAGTTACCATACACCATAATGATAACTCCTTTATAATTACTGAATATATTAACCTTGGAATTAATAACGACCTGAAACGATACCCTTTAGAAAAGAAAGTAATTCATTTTTCTGATAATGGTAATTATAACATTGCAACCGAATTGTTATTTGAACCTCCTAAGTTTGACAAAAAAATACTCTTTCACTTATATAATGCGAATAATGCTTTAATAGATAAAATAATCCGTAAACAGCATTTAGATAAAAATGATTTGACCGATATATTAAATCTGCCTTCAACATATCTTATTTTAAGTTTAAATGAATTTTCAGACGCTAAGGAAAAGCTAGTTAGCATTAAAAATTACTTAAAAAATCATTCCGAAGAAATTTATTTAGAGTATAAAGAAGTTTTACGCATACTTCGTAAAATACAATACAAATAACAAAAAAGGGTTCTGTTTAAACAGAACCCTTTTTTATTGTTTATAATGGTAGTATTAATCTAAGTAATAGATATATCCGAAGTTTAACCAAACATTCCAGTCATTAAACTTATCAGATGGTGCATCATGGTCTAAACCATCAGCAAAATCAGTAAAATAATACTGCCATCTTAAATCCAGCATTAAATCTGATAATGGAGTTAATTTATAACGTGTACCAACACTCCACACAATTGACCATGAAGAAAAATCTTCATTCGTTGTAGATTCTGGTAAAAACATTCTGTGATTAATGTACCCTCCTGCATTAGGATCAGCATTTGTTAAATAAGCATATTCAGCAGCAGTGAATTTACTTTCCAATTCAGAGTTTGGCACTGCTTTAGGAGAAAAACTGTTGTAATGCGCCCCTAAACTAATAAAGGGAGCAAAAGCATATCCACCAGCTGCAAAATCACGAATACTATACGGGAAAAACTCTAACTGCGACCCTAAGTCAAAAACATTTGCTTCACCAGCCATTGCTCGTAATCCTCTTGCAGTAACACTGGTTCTTTCTGGTTTTACCCACTCTCCAAAATGATCTAACTTGGTCTTGTTATATGAAATTTCATTTCTTAACTTAAAGTGATCGTTAAAATAAGTGTCTTTGGTGTAACAGTTACAATCTGCTCTGTATGCAAAATTTATATAATGAATAATTCCTACTCCAAACCCAGTGTTTCCTGCATTTGTTTCAAAATCTTTTCTAATTCCGTAATCTGATTGAAATGCAACCGGACCCGTTATTGCCCCAATTTCGTGTGAAAATCCTAATTGTGCTTTTAGCGTTTGCGCTGAAAAAGCAACTAACATTATCAACAAAAGATTTCTTTTAAACATCTTGTACTGTCATATTCGATTAGAAAACAAATATATAAAAACTGCATAAACAAAAAAATTAAATACAATTATGTTTAAAAAAAGTACTAAATTATAAGCTATTATAATCTTTGATATATTGAATATCTGTATATTTGTCCTGCTTTAAATTTTTTACAATTAAGAAATTAATCACTAAAGATAATGAAAGATAGCATTAAGAACTTTATCAACACTGTTGATAAAAGAAACCCGAATGAACCAGAATTTTTACAGGCAGTAACAGAAGTTGCAGAAACTGTAATTCCTTTTATTGAGGCTAACCCACAATACAATCAAGCAAAGTTATTAGAAAGAATGACAGAGCCTGAAAGAGTAGTTATGTTTCGCGTACCTTGGACTGATGATAGTGGAGAAGTACAGATAAATAAAGGGTACCGTATTGAAATGAACTCAGCAATAGGCCCATACAAAGGAGGATTGCGTTTTCACCCTTCTGTTAACCTAAGTATTTTGAAGTTTTTGGCATTTGAACAAGTATTCAAAAACAGTTTAACAACTTTACCAATGGGTGGAGGAAAAGGAGGATCAGATTTTAACCCTAAAGGAAAATCTGATGCTGAAGTTATGCGTTTTTGCCAAAGCTTTATGACTGAACTTTCAAGACATATTGGACCTAATACTGACGTTCCTGCTGGAGATATTGGTGTTGGAGGTAGAGAAATAGGGTATATGTTCGGACAATATAAAAGATTGCGTAACGAATTTACTGGGGTGTTAACCGGTAAAGGATTATCATACGGAGGCTCATTAATCCGTCCTGAAGCAACTGGTTATGGTAATGTATACTTTGCGCAAAGTATGTTAGCAACAAAAGGAGATTCTTTTAACGGAAAAACTGTTGCTATTTCAGGATCAGGAAATGTGGCACAATTTGCTGCAGAAAAAGCTACCGAATTAGGAGGTAAAGTTGTTACTTTATCTGATTCTTCAGGGTATATATATGATGCTGATGGTATTGATGCAGAAAAATTAGCTTTTGTAATGGAGCTTAAAAACGTAAAACGAGGAAGAATTAACGAGTATACTGAAAAGTATCCTTCTGCAAAATTCTTTAAAGGAGAGCGTCCATGGGCTGTTACATGTGATGTAGCATTGCCTTGTGCTACTCAAAACGAATTAAACGAAGAGGAAGCAAAAACATTGGTAGCTAACGGATGCATTTGTGTGTCTGAAGGAGCAAACATGCCAACTACTCCTGAAGCTATTGAGGTGTTACAAAAAGCGAAAGTTATTTTCGCTCCTGGTAAAGCAAGTAACGCCGGTGGTGTTGCTACTTCTGGTTTAGAAATGTCTCAAAACTCTTTACGTTTTAATTGGACTAGAGAAGAAGTTGATGAAAAACTAAAAGGAATCATGAAAGATATTCACGAATCTTGTGTTAAATATGGAACACAGGAAGATGGATATATTGACTATGTAAAAGGAGCTAACATAGCCGGATTCGTTAAAGTTGCAGAAGCAATGTTAGCACAAGGTGTTGTTTAATAACTTTCCTATAACTCATCAAAAAGCCCTCAATTGAGGGCTTTTTTTGTGATCTGGATCAAGATTTTTAAGTACTTAACCCTAAAAATGAATATATTTGAAAAACTTTATATATAACTGTCTACAAATGAACATCAGAATATTCATAACGTTCTTTCTATTAAACTCGGTCATCTTCGCACAAGATTATTCAGGGCAATGGGAGGGCCATTTTTCATACTTAAATATTAAAGGAATTGCACAAGGTAACAACACTATATATGCCGCTTCAGAAAACGCAATATTCGAACATAACATTTCTACTCAAGAAAATACTCACACAACAACCATTAACGGATTAACAGGAGAGTTAATATCCTATTATTTCTACAGTACTACCTACGAAACATCAGTAATTGGTTATCAAAATGGCCTAGTAGAAATAGTTACCCCTGATGATGTTATTACAATAGTTGATATTTACAATAAACCTAATATTGCCCCTAATGTAAAACGAATTAACCATGTTTACGAATACAATGGAGTTGTATTTCTTTCCTCTGACTTTGGTATTAGTACTTATAATTTAGAGAACTTAGAATTTGATGATAGCTATTTTATTGGAAACGCTGGTGAGCAAATTCCCGTTAGGCAAACTACAGTAAAAGATGGCTATATTTATGCTGCAACTACTCAAGGTATAAAAAGAGCATTATTAACCAACACCAACATTATTGACTATTCCTTATGGGAAGTATTACCCTCACCTACAACAGATTGGAAGAAAATAGTTAAATTCAATAGTTTTATATATGCTATTGACACAAATAACACCTTATATGAATATAATGGCGCTAGCTTTTCTAATTTAACTAGTTTTTCTAACGTGTTGGACCATCGTGTTTCTGAAAACACAATGTTAATTACAACAGCCAATACTTGTTATGCGTACAACACTTCATTAAACGCTACTACAATTCCATTCCTTACGGAATACGGATCAACATTTACGGTAGCCACATTGGTAGAAAATCTATTATATATTGGTACACAAAACGACGGAATTTATAGCTTTAATTTATCTGACGGAACTCAAACAAATCAAATAAAACCTAACGGACTTATTGAAAATAATGTATTTTCGATAAACGCAGGTAATAATGAAGCATGGGCTGTGTATGGTAATTATAGCTTATACTTTGACCCTTCGCCACTTAAAAGCCAAGGCTTTAGTCATTTAAAAAATAATGATTGGGACAACACACCGTTTAGTGAAGTGTTAGGTGCGCGTAATTTAGTTGATGTATCAGTAAATCCCTTTAATAATAACCAAGTATTTATCAACTCTTTCTTTGATGGTGTTTTAGAACTTAACGATAATATTCCTACCACACTTCATGGCATAAGTAATGTTCCTATTAATATTTTGGGACCTTACACCACAACTCCTAGTCACATTCGAATAGGAAAATCAATTTTTGATAAAAACGGAAAACTATGGTTTACTAATTCAAAAGTATCTAGTCCTTTAAAATCATATAACCCACAAGATAACACATGGGAGTCCTTTGATTTTCTTAGTGTAATTACCAATCCCGCTGCTGAAAATGGATTTGAAGAAATTGTTATTGACCAAAACAATACCAAATGGGTAGGCTCTATAAAAAATGGGTTAATTGCTATGAATAATAACTCAGGGGCTGTCCAGCTAAAAAAACTGACATTTGAAAGTGGTAATTTACCCTCTAATGAAATTAGAGGTTTAGCTATTGATCATGATGAAAATATATGGATAGGTACAATTCAAGGCTTACGTGTGTTATACAATACCGCTGGTTTTTTTAATACCGCAAACCCACAAGCAGAATCTATTATTATTTTAGATGATGGTATTCCTAAAGAGCTTATGTTCGGACAATTTATAACTGATATTGAAGTAGATGGTGCCAATAATAAATGGATTGCTACATTTGATTCAGGCGTTTTTTACCTTTCATCAAATGGTCAAGAAACTATCTATCATTTTACAAAGGATAACTCACCATTACCTTCCAACGGAATTACCGATATGGCTATTGACCACAGTACAGGAAAAGTATTTTTTGCAACTGAAAAAGGAATGGTGTCATTTAACGCAAACGCTACAGAATCAGCTAAAAATCTAGATAATGTTTATGCCTTTCCTAACCCAGTAAAGCCAGAACACATGAGAAACCCTAGTTTCCGTTTAAAAATTCGTGGCTTAGTAGATGGCTCTAACTTAAAAATAACTGATATCTCAGGGAATTTAGTTTACGAAACAACAGTGCAAGGAGGAACTTCTTTTGATTGGGATATGACCTCTTTTGGTAAACACAAAGTAGCATCAGGAGTTTACGTAATTATGGTAACAACCAAGGATAATGAAGAGTCTACTGTAGAAAAAGTAATGGTTATCCGATAAATGCTCGCTACAACAAAAGCAATAGTAATCTCTGCTTTAAAGTATAAAGACAGTTCTTTAATCGTTACCTGTTATACCAAAGGGTTTGGTATACAATCATATATATTACATCATATTCTCAAAACAAAAAAAGGAAAAATAAACCCTGCGTATTTTCAATTACTATCACTGTTGGAAATTCAGGTAAATCACAAACCTAACTTAACGCTTCAAAAAATAACCGAAGTAAAACTAAATCACACATATAATAGTTTACAAACTAATATTTACAAAAGTACAGTAGCGTTATTTTTAGCAGAAATATTACAAATTACCCTTAAAGAAGAGGAAGAAAATAATGAGCTATATCAATTCATAGAAACGGCATTACTTTGGTATGATTTACATGAATTTAACGCCAACTTTCATTTGGTCTTTTTAATAAAATTATCACAACATTTAGGTGTATATCCCAACCCCAAAACTCTTTCTAGAGTATTTTTTACACAAGATAACGACCCAAGAAAAATTAGCACTTTAAGCACTCTGTTTGGTACTAATTTTGATGAGTTACACCTTATAAAAATCAGTGCTAAAATGCGCCAAAATATTTTAACCGAACTACTAAATTATTTTAACTTACATTTGGGCGCTTTTAAAAAACCAAAATCACTCAAAATATTACATGAAGTTTTTAATTAATGTAAAAAATATCTTTTTTTTCACCATATTTTTTGGAGCATTACAGCATGGCTATGCACAAGAAATTTTGTGTAAAGATGCTAGTACAAATGAACCTATTGTAAGCATCGCCATATTTAATGCAGATAAATCAAAAAGTGTAATCACAACTCTTGAAGGAAAAGCAGATATCTCTATTTTTTCTGAAGATGAGTTACTGTTTTTCTCACATATTAGTTATAAAAACATCTCTATTGTTAAATCAAAAATTAAAGGTATTGTTTATCTTGAAAATGATTCTGATCAACTTTCAGAAATAACGCTTTCCGTTTCAAAATCAAAAGTAAAAAAATCGAGAGTTGCCGAAAAGATTGATGTTTTAACCCGAAAAAATATTGAGCAAGTAGCCCCCCAAACTTCTGCTGATTTACTTGCTACAGCTCCTGGAGTGCGTGTGCAAAAATCACAAGGAGGTGGAGGAAGCCCTGTAATTAGAGGGTTTGAAGCCAATAGAGTATTGCTTGTGATGGATAATGTTAGAATGAACAATGCTATTTACCGCTCTGGTCACTTACAAAATGCTATAACTGTAAACCCACAATCTCTTGAGAGAACAGAGATTATTTTCGGTCCATCTTCTGTAATTTACGGTAGTGATGCTTTAGGTGGTGTAGTTCATTTTTACACTAAAACTCCTAAAATTAACAATTCTAAATTATTCTCTGGAAATTCAACCACACGATTTTCTTCTGCTAATAATGAATTTACCCAAAGTTTTGGTGGTGAATTTAGTTTCAAAAAATGGGCGTCGTTTACTTCTTTTACTATTTCTGATTTTGGCGATATACGTATGGGTAAAAACAGAAAACACGGCTATGATAACTGGGGATTAGTTCCCTTTTATTCTGATAACGACAACCTTATTTTTAATACTACTCCTGTTGCTAATTCAAACTCTCATGTTCAAAAAAACACAGGATACCGTCAGTTTGATGCACTTCAAAAAATTAATATCCAAACCTCTAAAAAAAGTAATTTACTAATAAACTTTCAAGCCTCTGAATCATCTAACATTCCACGTTTTGATCGGCTAACCGAGCTTAAAAACGGAACTTTAAAATTTGCCGAATGGTATTACGGACCACAAAGAAGATTGTTCTTTTCCCCTCAATATCAATTTAATTCAAACAACAAATGGATACATTCAGGTTCTATAACTGCGGGATATCAAAAAATTAAAGAATCTCGTATTAAACGTAAATATGGTAGTAACGAACGTACACACCAAAAAGAAAATGTTACTGTTTATAGTATAAACACTGATTTTAAAGTATCCTTATCCAAAAATAGAGATTTATCTTATGGTTTAGAGTTTACCCATAATGATGTAAACTCAAATGCTTATGGAGAAATACTTACCGTAAGTAATGGATTAATTAACGGAATATCTGAAAATACTATTGTGCAATCAAGGTATCCGGATGGTGGCTCAAAATACACTACCGCAGCAGCATACCTAAATTACAGACAAGATATTAATAAACAAATGACTTTAAACAGTGGTGGGCGTTATACTTATACAAAGCTAAAGGCTAGTTTTATTGATCAAACCTATATAAGTTTACCTGAAACAAAACTGAAGCTAAACAATGCTTCATTTACTGCAAATATAGGCTTAACCTACCACCCTACTAAACTTACTCAATTTAATGCTGTACTCTCTTCTGGTTTCCGGTCACCCAATATTGATGACATTGGTAAAATCCGCGAAAAAAGCGGATTACTTACCGTACCTAACATCAACTTAAAACCTGAGTATGCTTATAATGGAGAGTTAGGAATCACTAAATTCTTTAAAAATAAAAAAAACCAAATTTCACTTAACACCTATTATACTTTATTAAACAATTATATTTACAGAACCAATTTTGTGGTTGCTAACGATGCATCTACCACAAATGAAAACACCGTTTTATATGATGGTGATGAAGTAACCACTATCGCTAATAAAAACGGAAGCACCGCCTATATTCTTGGGGGTACTATTGATGCTTTCTTTACCCCAGCAAACAATTTTATTGTTAAAGGAAACCTTACCTATACCCAAGGAAAGACCAACGATACTAATACGTACTTACCTTCTATAGCTCCTCTATTTGGTAATATTAGCGTAGGATATCATAAAAACAAGGTAGAAGGTGGGTTACTTTGGAATTACTCGGCTAAAAAAAATGCTGAAGAATACAGTAGTGGAGGTGAAGATAATTTAAATCAAAGTCCCTTAATTGATCCTAACCCAAGTATTGATGGTGATGAATATTACGCCGGAACACCTACATGGAATACTTTTAATAGTTATTTCGGTTACCAGGTTACTGAAGTTTTAAAGGTACAATTAGGTCTAGATAATATTTTTGATATTCATTATAAAGAATTTGCTTCTGGAATCAGTGCTCCTGGAAGAAATTTTAGAGCTAGTATGTATCTTAATTTTTAAACGCAACTACCTTTTAGTTGTATCTTTACAACATGTATGCTCTTGTCGATTGTAATAATTTTTATGCTTCCTGTGAACGTGTATTTCAGCCACAATACAGAAACACACCTGTAGTTGTTTTATCCAACAACGACGGCTGTGTCATTTCGCGTAGTGATGAAGCTAAAAGTATAAATATTCCCATGGGAGCACCTGCTTTTAAATATAGGCAGCAATTCAAGCAACATAATATAAAAGTTTTTTCTTCAAATTACCCGCTTTATGGTGATATGAGTAGTAGGGTAATGGGCATCTTACGGCAATTTTCTCCTGAAGTAGAAGTATATAGTATTGATGAAGCTTTTCTTTACTTAAACACCGTAGAAAACCTTAAAGACATTGGGCATAAAATGCGGAATCGTATTTTACAATGGACAGGGCTTCCTACGTGTGTAGGTATTGCACCAACAAAAGCCTTAGCTAAAGTAGCTAATAAAATAGCACGTCAATTTTTAAGCGAAACCGGCGGTGTTGTTGTTATAGATTCTGAAAGTAAAAGAATTAAAGCGCTTAAATGGACTGCTATTAATAAAGTTTGGGGGGTTGGACACCGATTATCAAAACGCTTAAAACAACAAAATATCCATACCGCTTATGATTTTTCGTTACTAAGCGACGCTTGGGTAAAAAAACAATATTCTGTAACGGAACTCTACTTAAAAAAAGATCTTGAAGGAATTGCAACGCTAAACCTAGAATGTACTAGCAATAAAAAATCTATTGCTACCACACGAAGCTTTGAAAATTCTTACACAGACCTCAACACTATTAAAGAACGTATTGCAACATTTGCTAACAGCTGTGCAGAAAAACTCCGCAAGCAACAGTCTAGTTGTAATATGCTTATCATTTTGTTGCAAGGAAATCGGTTTGAAAAAAAAGAAGTCCCTTATAAAAACAGTATTACAATAGTGTTACCCTTCCCTACCAATTCATCACTTACCATAGCTAAACACGCTAGCAAAGCTGTTGAACAATTGTATAAAAAAGGACTAAAATACAAACGGGCCGGTGTAATTGCTACAGGACTTGTACCTACACAAAATCATCAATTAACTATTTTTTCATCCGAAAACCCAAAACATCATTCTTTAATGACAGCTATGGACAAACTAAATACAAAATACGGAGAAAATAAATTGAAAATTGCTAATCAAGATTTACAACGCACTTGGAAAATGCGACAGGAGCACCTCTCTAAACAATATACTACCAAATTTAATGAAATTCTTATTGTAAAATAAGTATATTTATATCATGAAAACCGAAGCGCTTACATTTTTTACCCCTGACACTTTTAAAAGTGATGGGGCGTTTTTTTTCGACACAGGAATTTCTTGCGGATTTCCTTCACCTGCTGATGATTTTAAACAAGAACGCATCTCATTAGATCGAGAATTAATTAAAAATAAAGAAGCTACCTTTTTTGCTCGCGTAAGCGGACAATCTATGATAGATGCTGGTCTAGATGACAATGACTTATTAGTTATTGATCGTAGTATTGCTCCTGCTCATAATAAAATTGCTGTTTGTTTTTTAGATGGTGAGTTTACTGTTAAGCGTTTACGTGTAGAGAGCAATGGGGTATGGTTACAACCGGAAAATAAAAACTATAAACCCATACAAGTTACCGCCGAAAACAACTTTGTTATTTGGGGAATAGTTACCAATGTTATCAAAAAAGTATAGTTACTTACCATTCACAAAATGGTGTGGTGCTTAATTGTGCATTGTAGTATTTTACTTCACCTGTAACTTCTTTCCCTAACCATTGGGGTTTTTGGAAAGATTCGTTTTCTGTTTGTAATTCTATTTCAGCAACAACTAGTCCTTTATTATGTCCGAAAAATTCATCTACTTCATAGGTATGTTTCCCCACTTTTATTTCATAACGACATTTATCAATAACGCCCTTTTTACACAATTTTAAAAGCGCCTCAGCTTCGGCTAAGTCAATTTCTTTTTCCCATTCAAAACGTGAAGTTCCTGTATTATTCGACATACCTTTTATGGTTAAAAAGCCTTTTGTTCCTTTTACCCTAACACGAACAGTTCGTTCAGGATCAGTGCTTAAAAACCCTTGAACAATGCGCGTGTGTTTTTTAGAAGCTTTTTTATAAGCCTCAGAAAGCACTAAAAATTTACGTTCAATTTCTATCATCATAACTCAAAGATATAGTATTTTTGAAACAATCAATCACACTTAATGCCATTCAATTTCCCACTTAGAAAAATTATTCATGTTGATATGGATGCCTTTTATGCTTCCGTAGAGCAACTTGATAATCCTGAGTTGAAAGGGCTTCCCATTGCTGTTGGAGGCGGTGGAAAAAGAGGAGTCGTAAGCGCTGCAAGTTATGAAGCACGCCGTTATGGTGTGAGAAGCGCTATAAGTGGAACTTTAGCGCGAAAGCGTTGCCCAGAGCTTATTTTTGTAAAACCACGATTTGATAGATATAAAGAAATTTCTAAAACAATTAGAACTATTTTTTACGATTATACCGATTTAGTAGAGCCTTTATCACTAGACGAAGCTTACTTAGATGTTACACAAAACAAAAAAGGAATTTCAAGTGCATCTTTACTTGCAGAACAAATAAGAACACGTATTTTAAACGAAACTGGCTTAACCGCCTCCGCTGGTATTTCAATTAACAAATTTATTGCAAAAGTGGCTAGTGATTACAACAAGCCCAATGGACAAAAAACCGTAGAACCAGAAGAAGTTTTAGTGTTTTTAGAAAACCTTGATATTAAAAAATTTTATGGCGTAGGTAAAGTTACCGCTGAAAAAATGTATCAACTTGGTATTTTTGAAGGACGCGATTTAAAACAGAAATCTATAGAATACCTTAACAAACACTTTGGGAAGTCTGGAACTTATTATTACAATGTAGTTAGAGGCATACACTTAAATGAGGTAAAACCTAATAGAATCCAAAAATCTGTTGCTGCGGAACGCACTTTTTTTGACAATATTACATCTGAAGTGTTTATGTTGGAAAAATTGGAACATATTGCCGAAGAATTAGAAAAACGTTTAAAAAAAGGTAAAGTTTCTGGAAAAACAGTGACTTTAAAATTAAAATACAGTGATTTTACCACACAAACTAGAAGCAAAACACTACACTATTTTATAGCTGACAAGCATCTTATTTTAGACACCGCAAAAGAACTTTTATTTCAGGAAAAACCTAAAAACTCAGTTCGTTTATTAGGTATATCATTAAGCAACCTAAATAACATTGCCAAAAAAAAGAACAGAAGCATGCAAAAAAGCATGTCTGTTCAATTAAAATTTGATTTTTAAATCATTCTTCTATTACTGAAACACGTAAGGTGTTTACCATCCCTTTTTTAACAATAGGCATTGCCGCCAGATTTATTAAATAATCACCTTTCTCAACAAACCCTCTATCGTATGCAATTTTATTTACATCGTCAACAGTTTCATCTGTACTCACAAATTTATCATAATAAATAGCCTGTACTCCCCAAAGTAAACTTAAACGAGAGAGGATCGTTTTATTAGATGAAAATGCTAAAATATGTGCGTTAGGACGCCAAGCCGAAATTTGAAAAGCCGTATACCCAGAGTTTGTTAAAGTGCATATTGCTTTTGCATCAATTTCATCGGCCATATGTGCAGCATGATAACAAACCGATTTTGTAATGTAACGTGTTGTTTTTATATGTGGAGGACGTTCAGGAACTGTAATTAATGGTGAGTTTTCTACACTATTAATTATTCTTGACATGGTTTCAATCACTTCTACTGGATATTTTCCTACTGATGTTTCTCCAGAAAGCATTACAGCATCTGCCCCATCCATAACTGAATTTGCTACATCATTTACTTCAGCACGTGTTGGTGTTAAACTACTAATCATGGTTTCCATCATTTGCGTAGCAATAATTACAGGTATTCTTGCTTTTTTAGCACGCAATACCAATTGTTTTTGAATTAGTGGTACTTCTTCTGCAGGTATTTCTACACCTAAATCTCCCCTAGCTACCATTAATCCATCACAAAACTTAACGATTTCATCAATATTTGTAACCGCTTCTGGCTTTTCTATTTTCGCAATAATTGGAATTTTATAATCCGAATGCTCAGCAATTAAATCTTGTAACAGCTTTAAATCATCTGCATTACGCACAAAAGATAATGCCATCCAATCTACCTTTTGTTCAACAGCAAAAATAGCATCTTGTACGTCTTTTTCTGTTAAGGCTGGTAATGAAATATTAGTATTTGGTAAGTTTACTCCTTTTTTTGAGCGTAACGGTCCACCTTGCAAAACAACAGCTTCTACTTCATCCTTCTCATTAGTGCTACGTACTTGAAAAATTAACTTTCCATCATCTAACAAAATACGCTCTCCTGGTTTTACGTCTTCTGGAAATTTTTCATAGTTCATGTACACACGGTCATTATCCCCATTAAATGGTTCTCCTGTACAAAACTTTATTACATCACCTTTACTAACTATTACTTCTTGCTGCATCACTCCAACCCTAAGTTTAGGTCCTTGTAAGTCAGCTAATATTGCTGTGTTGTATTTGTATTCTTCACTTAAATCTCTAATAATTTTAATGCGCTCTTTTACATTATCATAATCAGCATGAGAAAAATTTATCCTAAAAACATTTACACCTGCCTTAATCATGCTATGAATTACTTCTTTGCTAGAACTGGCAGGACCTAATGTTGCTACTATTTTTGTTTTTTTCATTTGTGGCATTAATAAAAAATTAAATTATGTTTTGATTTTAAATAAGAAGCATCTATTGCAAATGTTGTAATTATTTGCGGAATAACTTTCATTTTAGCTATCAACTTCTGAACTTCTAATGTGTTTTGTGATACCTTAACAAGATAATCAACTTTTTTATATTCCGGCACTAAATAAACCACTTCGGTGCTTTCTAATTGAAAAAGTGACTCTTGGACTGAGGAAGATTGAGTAATTTCACGCACCCCTTTATTAGCCACCAAATTCCATTGCGTTTGATTTTTCAAATCATTAAACTCGTAAAGATCAAACTCTGGCAAAAAGTCAATCCTTTTTAAACGGAGGTTGAGTTCTCTGTTTAAAAAATAAGCAAGATGATAACACTCTAAAGTAGTATGAATACCTAACAAATCATAAGCTTCATCTTCACACTCATTTATATCCAATTTATAAACAGCCATTATATACTTGCAGGTTTTTACAAAAGTAAATATAAAATTTACTACCACACCAACTGTTATATATCTGTTAATTATTTCTTTTTTTATTGATTAATTATCTTGTAAAAAGTCTTTTTTAAAGATTTATAGTATCTTGTAATCAACCAATTTAAATTGTAAATAAGATGAGTATTTTTGATGAAATAAAAAAGAAACTAAGCCATGAGTTTATTGACATTATCGAATGGCTTGATTCTAGTAACGATACTATAGTACACCGTTTTGAACGCTACCAAAATGAAATTAAAAACGGCGCACAACTAATTGTACGCGAAGGGCAAATTGCTGTTTTTATCAATGAAGGGCAATTGGCCGATGTTTTTAAACCCGGAACCTATACCTTAAACACGCAAAACTTACCTATTCTTACTACCTTAAAAGGTTGGAAATATGGCTTTAACAGCCCATTTAAAGCAGAAGTATACTTTGTAAACTCCCGTTTATTTACCGATGAAAAATGGGGAACCAAAAATCCGGTTACCTTAAATGATGATCGTTTTGGCTTTGTTGAAGTTAGAGCTTTTGGAACCTACGCTTTTAAAATTGAAAATGCAGGAAAATTTATAACCGATATTGTAGGAACCGATAATAATTTTACCAATTTTGAAATTAATGAGCATCTAAAAAGTTTAATTTCTACACGTTTCACAGATACTATTGGAGAGGCAAATTTACCTATTGAATTATATGCTGCCAATACTAACGAACTATCGGAAACATGTTTAGAGGTCATGCAACCTGAATTTGACTCGGTAGGGATTCACTTAGAAAAGTTTTTTATTGAAAATGTTTCTATGCCTGAAGAGCTTAAAAAAGAAATTTTTGAATACAGCAGGCTAAATAAATTAGACCTTGACAAGCTTACCAAATTTAAAGCAGCCAAAGCCATGGAGGTTGCTGCCGCTAATGAATCTGGTGCTGCTGGAGCAGGCATTGGAATGGGTATGGGCTTTGCTATGGCACAACAAATGGGTAATATGATGAATCCGCAAGCACAAAATACTGCTCCTACTCAAAATACAGGTAGCACTACGCCTCCTCCATTACCGCAACAAAAACAGTACTTTTATGCAGATAATGGTAATCAAATGGGGCCCGTATCTTTTGAGAGTTTAAGACAATTATTTGCTGCTAGAACAATTAATGCTGATACTTTAGTATGGAAGCAAGGTATGGCTGGTTGGGCTGCACTTAACACTGTAACTGAATTACAAAGTATGTTAGGATCTGCACCTCCACCACTTCCAAACGCATAACACCAACCTTATTGGCTATACTAATACATGAGCTCAGAAAGCCCAAAAAAATCAGAACATAAAAAATCTTGTATTAATTGTGGTGCAGAACTAAAATACAAACCTGGTTCTTCCGTAATAAAATGTGGCTATTGTAGTTACGAAGAAACTATTGTACCTACATTAACAAGTTTTGAAGAGTTAGAATTGAAACCCTATTTAGAAAAAATGGGTGCACAGTTTCATACTCAAAAAATAAGCATGCTTCACTGTAAAACTTGTGGAGCAAATCAGCACGTAGAAGAAAATTACAAGTCATTACATTGTGTATACTGTAGTCAGCCACTGATTGTAGCTGATAGTTATGATGAAGAGTGGATTTTACCTGGCGCTGTACTTCCGTTTCAATTAAACCATCAACAATCACATGCTATTTTTAAAAAATGGGTTAATGGCTTATGGTTTGTTCCTAATAAATTAAAACGTGCCGCACTAGACCCAGAAAAGACCAAAGGACTTTATGTACCTTATTGGACTTTTGATGCACAGCTCTATGGAGAATACTCTGGAAAACGCGGTGATTATTATTACGAAACTGAAAGTTATTACACTACCGAAAATGGTAAAAACGTACGTAAATCTAGACAAGTACAAAGAACCCGTTGGAGTAATGCTTCAGGTACTATAAGTGGATTTATTGACGACACATTAATTAGTGCTTCCACTCAAAAAAGAAATGTTCTTCCTGATAAAATAACTACCTGGAACCTTGAGGGGTTAAAACCTTTTAACTCAAGTTATTTATCAGGCTTTATTACTGAAAAATATACCTTACCCTTAAAGGAAGGTCATTTACAGTCTAACCAAAAAGCAGAGCAAATTGCGGTTCGTTGGGCGAAACAAGATATTGGTGGAGACACGCAAAAAATTGACCATTTAAATACACAATTAAGCAACGAAACCTTTAAACATATTTTACTTCCTGTATATATATCGTCTTATGTTTTTAATGGAAAAAAATATCATTTTTACATTAACGGTCAAAATGGTGTAATTGATGGAAATAGACCATATTCCTTTTGGAAAATTTTCTTTTTTATCGTTTTCATACTACTTATTATTGCTGCTTTTATGTTTTTATCTCAACAATAGCTACACTTAATAATGAGTAACCAAAAAAACATACAATCAATGTTTAATAAATATGCTGAACGTTATGAACAACAGTATATGAATGTTGCTATGTATCATGAATCTTTTGACGTGCTTTGCAATGAAGTTATTGAAAACAATGCTACTGTTTTAGATGTTGGTTGTGGCCCTGGAAACGCTACAAAGTATTTACTAAACAAACGTTCTGACTTTACTGTTACAGGTATTGATTTAGCACCTAAAATGATAACTCTCGCCAAAAAAAATAATCCAACGGCTACTTTTAAAGTATTTGATGGCATACAAATAAAAGCGTTAAACACAACATTTAACGCTATTTTAGCTGCTTTTTTTCTTCCGTATTTGAACAAGAGTCAAACACTAAATTTTATTAAAAATTCTGCCGATATAATCAAGACAAAAGGAATGTTATACCTGAGTACTATGGAAGGGAAAAATTCTGACTCATCATTACAAAGCTCTAGCCACAATAAAGCCGATACTATCTTTATTAACTATCATGAGGCAGCTTACATTAAAAAAAGTTTACAGCAAAATGGTTTTAAACTTATTTATGAAGATAGAAAAAAATACACCCATAAAAATGGGACTCCAACTACCGATTTGATTCTTATTGCCAAAAAGATTTAAGCTAATTATTGGTTAGTTGTTTTCCATAATTAACAAATGCTGGCTATCCTTTCAAATCTATTTCCTTTAAGTTTTCAATGCGATTTCTTACCAAGAAATCGTCAATAGTTTCAAAGTGTTCAATAACTCGCTGGTTTTTAAACTCAAATACTTTTTGTGATAAGCCTTGTAAAAAATCACGATCATGCGATACTAATATCAATGTCCCGTCAAACGTTAATAAGGCTTCTTTTAACACTTCTTTCGACTTTAAATCAAGATGATTGGTCGGCTCATCTAATATTAACACATTAACAGGCTCTAGTAGTAGCTTTACCATTGCCAAACGTGTTCGCTCACCTCCAGATAGGTTGCCTACTTTCTTATCAATATCATCTCCACTAAACATAAAACGACCCAAAATATTTTTAATTTGAGTACGCACATCACCTTCGGCAACTTCATCAACAGTTTGAAAAACAGTTAGATTCCCATCTAATAAGGCTGCTTGATTTTGCGCAAAATAGCCTACTTTAGCATTATGCCCTAACTCACATTTCCCTTCAAAATCTATTTCGCCCATTATGGCTTTAATCATAGTTGATTTTCCTTCGCCATTTCTACCTACAAACGACACTTTTTCACCTCGTTTTATAGCTAAATTAGCTCCTGAAAACACCACATGATTGTCATATGATTTTGATAAGTTTTCGGCAATTACCGGATAATCTCCTGAACGCATTGCTGGCGGAAATCGCAATTTTAATGCTGAGTTATCTACTTCATCTACTTCTATAATTTCTAACTTTTCCAACATACGTTCACGTGAGGCTACTTGGTTGGTTTTTGAAAAAGTACCTTTAAAACGCTCAATAAAAGCTTTGTTATCTGCAATAAATTTTTGCTGTTCTTCATAAGCTTTTAGTTGATGTGCCATACGCTCTTTTCGCAACTGTAAATAATGTGAATAGTTAGCTTTGTAATCGTAAATTTTACCCATAGTAACTTCTATGGTACGATTCGTAATATTATCAATAAATGCCTTATCATGCGAAATTACTACTACAGCTTTAGCTTTGTTAAGTAAAAAATCTTCCAACCAAATTACCGACTCTATATCTACGTGATTGGTAGGCTCATCTAGTAAAATTAAATCCGGCTTTTGTAACAATATTTTAGCCAACTCTATACGCATACGCCAACCCCCACTAAACTCACTTGTTGGCCTATTGAAATCATCTTGTTTAAAACCTAATCCTTTTAACGCTTTTTCTACCTCTGCTTCATAATTAATTTCTTCTAAAGCATAAAATACTTCACCAAGCTCAGAAACCTTTTCTATAATTTTCATATAAGCTTCGCTCTCGTAATCCGTACGCGTTTCTAACTGTTTGTTTAAAGATTCCATTTCATCACGCATATCAAAAACATGCTGAAATGCTTTAGAGGTTTCTTCTTTTACGGTACAGTTATCGTCGGTTAACAAATGTTGTGGTAAATAAGCTATTACAGCTTCTTTAGGGTGACGTACACTACCCCTAGTAGCTTGCTGCACTCCAGCAATAATTTTCATCATGGTAGATTTTCCTGCTCCATTTTTACCCATTAAGGCAATTTTATCATTTTCGTTTATTACAAAAGACACCTCACTAAACAAGGTATGTCCGCTAAACTCTACTGCTAAATTATCTACTGAAATCATTGCTATATTTTTAAGTTCGCAAAGCTAATCAAAAGCCCTACATCAACAAATAAACAACTACAATATCCAACATAATTTTCTTTTTTATTATTGTACTTTTGCTGCATCATTTAAATCAAGCCTTATGAGTGTTATAGAAAAAAAATTACATGCGCGTAGTAATTCTTCTTGTGAATTATGTACTTCTGCAGACAACCTAAAAAGTTATGCCTTACCTCCTGTTGCTGAAAAGGGAGCAACGCTAGAAAAAAGTATTTTGGTTTGTGAAACTTGTTTTACACAAATTGAAGATTCAGAAACTATGGATGCAAATCATTGGCGCTGTTTGAATGATAGTATGTGGAGCGAAGTGCCAGCAGTGCAAGTAATGGCTTGGCGCATGCTACACCGATTAAAAAAGTTTGGCTGGAGCCAAGATTTGTTAGACATGATGTATTTAGATGAAGAAACTGAAGCCTGGGCAAATGCTATGGGAGATGGTGACGAGGAAGATGAAAATAAAATTATACACAAAGACTGTAACGGGAATATTTTAAATGACGGCGACTCTGTAGTACTCATAAAAGATTTAGTAGTAAAAGGAGCTAATTTTACGGCAAAGCGCGGTGCACCTGTACACCGTATTTCATTAGTTTGGGATAATGCCGAACAAATTGAAGGAAGAGTAGATGGACAGCATATTGTTATTTTAACCCAATACGTAAAGAAAACTAAAGAAGGGGGGCAGTAATCGCTCTAAAATGGAGCTTTTTACAACATTTACCACCAAAAGTAATTACTTTTACACCCTTCAATAAATAATGATTACATTAACTATCAAACAAAAACAGGTTCAATATTAATTGAACCTGTTTTTGTTTTTTACCTCAAAATTGTATACTACTACAAATCGAACTTAATTCCTTGTGCTAAAGGTAATTCATCAGAGTAGTTTACCGTATTGGTTTGTCTTCTCATGTAAACTTTCCATGCATCAGATCCAGACTCACGTCCACCACCAGTTTCTTTTTCACCACCAAAAGCTCCTCCGATTTCAGCACCAGAAGTACCAATGTTTACGTTAGCAATACCACAATCAGATCCTGCGAATGATAAGAATTTTTCAGCTTCTTTCATTTCTGCTGTCATGATTGAAGAAGATAACCCTTGCGCCACTCCGTTTTGGATTTCAATCGCGTTTTCAACATCTCCTGAATACTTCATTAAATATAGAATAGGAGCAAACGTTTCATGTTGAACGATTTCGAAATGATTTTCAGCTTCAATAATTGCTGGTTTTACATAACAACCGCTTTCGTAACCTTCTCCTTCTAAAACTCCACCTTCAACTAATACATTACCTCCTTCGGCTTTTGCTTTTTCGATAGCTGCTAAGTATGTGTTTACAGCATCTTTGTCAATTAATGGTCCGACGTGATTATTTTCGTCTAATGGATTTCCAATTCTAATTTGTCCATAAGCTCCAACAATAGCATCCCTTACTTTATCATACACAGATTCGTGAATGATTAAACGACGTGTTGAAGTACAACGTTGACCACAAGTACCTACGGCACCAAATACAGCTCCTGGAACCACTACTTTTAAATCGGCAGTAGGAGTAATTATAATTGCGTTATTTCCTCCTAATTCCAATAACGATTTACCAAAACGCTCTGCTACTGTTGCACCAACTATGCGTCCCATTCTTGTTGACCCAGTTGCAGATACTAATGGTATACGTGTATCAGTTGTAATATACTCTCCAACTTTATAATCACCATTTACGATGCATGAAATACCTTCTGGTAAGTTGTTTTCTTTTAAAATTCCTGCAATAATATTTTGACAAGCTACAGCACATAATGGTGCTTTTTCTGAACCTTTCCACACACATACATTACCACATATCCATGCTAAAGCAGTATTCCAAGCCCATACAGCTACTGGGAAATTAAAGGCAGAAATAATACCTACTACCCCTAACGGGTGCCATTGCTCACGCATTACGTGTCCTGGTCTTTCAGAAGGAATTACCTGTCCGTTTAACTGACGTGATAATCCTACAGCAAAATCACAGATATCAATCATTTCCTGAACTTCACCTAAACCTTCTTGGTAAGATTTACCCATTTCATAAGAAACTAATTTCCCTAACGGTTCTTTTAAATCTCTTAATTTATTTCCAAACTGACGTACAATTTCTCCACGTTGTGGTGCAGGCATTGCTCTAAAAGTTTTAAAAGCTGATGTAGCAGCTTCCATTACTTTTTCATAGTCTTCTTTTGTTGTTGTTTTTACTTTCCCAATTAACTGTCCATCAACCGGTGAATAGCTTTCTATAATTTCTCCATTAGCGAAGTTTACCGAACCTGTTGAAGTTCCATCATTAATTTCTTTCAAGCCTAATTGGGCTAAAGCACTTTCTATTCCAAAATCTGTTGCTACTACTGACATATTTTTGTAACTTTTATTTGCGTTTAATTTTCTTGTTTAAGGTGCAAAAATACGATTTTATTCCGAGAATAAATAACCATTAGTTTTATAGCTAAACTCGTACTTTAAAACGTGAATTTAAATGTCCTTAAACAATACTCTTGTTAACAACATTCTTTGGCTTATGAAGTGATTCTTAGTAGCTATGGATGTGGTTGGCGGAATTATTATTTTACTGTTTTGGCGCCATTGGATATTTAGGCGATTCCTTTTTCACTAAACCTATTAATTTTATATATTTTACTGCAGTTCCTTTAGTATAACTAATTACAGCTTCATTAGTAGCTAAATTAAATGAAAATACTTCAGTCGTTTCTGTTTCTTGAGAAACCGTATCTTCGTTATATTTAAAGTGATTGGCATCACCCTTAAAGTAACCTATAAAATTATCTCCCTTTTGCTCTAAAGCTACTACCTTATTTTGAAAATAAATGCTATCTAACGCTTTATCTCCTACTACAGATTTATGAATAACTACATCAACACCTGAGCCTCCACCTTGTACGCCTGCAACCCATTTTTGATAATAAGCTCTTGGGTTCTCTGTTGCATTAATTGTTATTGTTTCCGAAATTTTCATAGCTTTTGTGCTGGAACATTGAGAAAAACATACCGTAAAAAACACTAATAAAAAATATAGTGATAATTGTTTTAGAATACTCATATACAATGTATTTGTTTTAAATATACAACTTCAAATGCTATACCAAAATAAATGAAAAAAAAAGCCTCACTAAAAAGTGAGGCTTAATAAATTTTAATACTAACACATTAATTATTTAATGCTTCCGCACCACCAACAATTTCAAGTATTTCATTTGTAATTGCAGCTTGACGTGCTTTGTTATATGTTAACTTTAATGCATCTCTTAATTCAGTTGCATTATCTGTTGCTTTATGCATTGCAGTCATACGCGCTCCGTGCTCTGCAGCAAAAGAATCACGTATTGCTTTGTACAATTGCGTTTTTAATGATTTTGGTATTAATGCTTCTACTATTTCTACTTTTGAAGGTTCAAAAACATAGTCTAAGTTTACCTCAGCTTCAGATGTTTCTGCAACAATTGGTAAAAATTGCTCCGTCATAATAATTTGAGTAGCCGCATTTTTAAACTTGTTGTATACTAATTCTATTTTATCATAAGAACCGTCAACAAACTTATCCATTAACAGTTGTGCAATTTCAGCTACATTATCAAAAGTTAATTCATCAAAAACTTCACTTTTATTCGCTATTACCACATCTTTTTTCTCAAAAGCATCATTTGCTTTTTTTCCAATAGCTAAAACATCTACTTTTTTACCTGTATAAGTAGTATCAATCAAACTATTGGTTTGCTTTATAATGTTTGAGTTAAAAGCACCACAAAGTCCTCTATTAGAAGTTATAACAACTAATAACACATTATTTACTTCTTTTTCTGCTGCGTAAACACTTCCGCTGTCAGCATCTAAAGTAGCACTTAAACTCTGTAATAATTCTGTTAACTTGTCTGCGTATGGGCGCATTGCTGTAATAGCGTCTTGTGCTTTCTTTAACTTAGCAGCCGATACCATTTTCATGGCACTGGTAATCTGCATTGTTGAAGAAATAGACGATATTCTATTACGTATTTCTTTTAAATTTGCCATTCTATGTTAGAATTACGTATTGAGTATGAGTAGTAAGAAATGTACCTACCACTCATACTAAATTTTATTAAGCTTTATATTTAGCTGATAATTCTTTAGCTACCGTTGTTAAGGTATCTGTAGCTTCATCAGTTAATTTACCTCCTTTTAAGGTATCTAAAATATTTCTGTGTTTTGTGTTTAAGAATTCAATATAATCTCTTTCAAATTCTTTAACTTTTTCAACAGGCACATCATTTAATAAGTTTTTAGAACCAGCATAGATAATTGCAACTTGGTCTTCAACTGTATATGGATCGTTTTGTGCTTGCTTTAAAATTTCAACATTACGCTTACCTTTGTTAATTACGTTTAATGTAGCTGCATCAAGATCAGAACCAAATTTAGCAAATGCTTCTAATTCACGGAATTGTGCTTGATCTAACTTTAAGGTACCCGATACTTTCTTCATTGATTTAATTTGAGCCGAACCTCCTACACGAGATACCGAAATACCTACGTTAATTGCTGGACGAACACCCGAGTTAAATAAATCACCATCTAAGAAAATTTGCCCATCAGTAATAGAAATTACGTTTGTTGGGATATATGCTGATACGTCACCTGCTTGTGTTTCGATAATTGGTAAAGCTGTTAAAGAACCTCCTCCTTTTACTTTACCTTTTAATGAAGCTGGTAAATCGTTCATTTCTGCAGCAATAGCATCATCATTAATAACTTTTGCAGCACGCTCTAATAATCTTGAGTGTAAGAAAAATACATCTCCTGGATATGCCTCACGTCCTGGTGGTCTTCTTAATAATAAAGATACCTCACGGTAAGCTACTGCTTGCTTTGATAAATCATCATAAATAATTAATGCTGGTCTACCTGTGTCACGGAAGTACTCTCCAATAGAAGCTCCTGTAAATGGCGCATATACTTGCATAGCAGCAGGATCAGACGCGTTGGCAGCAATAATAGTTGTATATGCTAAAGCTCCTCTTTCTTCTAAAGTTTTAGCAATGTTTGCTACTGTAGAAGCTTTCTGACCTATAGCAACATAGATACAATAAACTGGCTCTCCAGCATCATAAAATTCTTTTTGGTTTAATATGGTGTCAATACAAACTGTTGTTTTACCTGTTTGACGGTCACCAATTACCAACTCACGTTGTCCTCTACCTACTGGTATCATAGCATCAATTGCTTTGATTCCTGTTTGCATAGGCTCAGTTACTGGCTCTCTAAAAACAACCCCAGGAGCTTTACGCTCTAAAGGCATTTCAAAAGTTTCTCCTTGAATAGGTCCTTTACCATCAATTGGCTGACCTAAAGTATTTAATACACGTCCTACTACTCCTTCTCCAACATTGATAGAGGCAATACGCTGTGTTCTTTTTACCACTGAACCTTCTACTACACCTGTTGATGGCCCTAAAAGTACCACCCCAACATTGTCTTCTTCTAAGTTCAATACAATTCCTTCTAATCCTCCTTCGAATTCTACTAATTCTCCATATTGTACATTAGATAATCCAAATACACGTGCAATACCATCTCCTACTTGTAGAACAGATCCTACTTCGTCTAAAGAAGCAGCAGCTTCAAATCCGGATAATTGCTTTTTGATAATTGCTGATACTTCAGCAGGTTTAACTTCAGCCATTTTTATTGATAATTAAAGTAATTCGTAATTAATTTTGAGAAAAAGTTCTCTTTAAGTTGTTTAAATTGTTCGCAATACTTGCGTTATATTGTATATCTCCTACACGTAATACAAAGCCTCCTAAAATGCTTTCATCTATTGTGTTTTCAATAATTGCTTCTTTTCCTGTTAACTCTTTAACTTTTGCTAATACTTTAGCACTCATAGCATCTGTTAAGGCTACAGCTGTAGTAACATGAGCTTTTTGTAACCCTTGTGACTCATCATAAAGTGTAGTATATGCATTTGCTACAGCACCTAATAAAGCTATTCTTTTATTTTCTGCTAACACATCTACTAAACCAGTTGTTACAGTATTAGTGTTTGTAAAAACCTCTTTTAATACTGCCGTTTTTTGTGCTGCTTTTACCACAGGACTATTCAATAAAGATCTTAACTCTTTATTGTCTGCAATAGCATTGCTAATTAACTTCATATCATTATTTACTACTTCTGTAGTATTTTGATCTTTAGCTAAATCTAATATTGCCTTTGCGTAACGTATTGCTGCTCTAGTTCCTTTCATTGTAACTTTGTATTAGTTTAAAGTAACATCAGCTAATGACTTTTCTACTAACTCCAATTGCTTGTCTTTATTAGAAAGTTCTTGTTTTACTACTTTTTCAGCTATTTCTAATGCTAAACCAGATACCGTATTTTTTAATTCAGCCATTGCAGCTTGCTTTTCACTAAGAATTGTTGCTTTAGCTTGTACTACCATTTTATCGGCTACCGCTTGAGCTTCTTCTTTAGCATTGGCAACTATTTGCTCTTTCATTTCACGAGCTTCTTTAAGCATAGTTTCTCTTTCTGCTCTAGCTTCTTTTAATAATTTTTCGTTATCAGCATTCAAGTTTTGCATTTCTTTCTTTGCATTTTCTGCAGCATCTAATGCATTTTGTATACCTTCTTCTCTACTTTGTAAAGCATCTAAAATTGGTTTCCAAGCAAATTTACGCATTAATACAATTAATATTAATAGGATGATTGCTTGCATGAAAAACAATCCTGGCGAAAAATCATGTAATAACTGATCCATTTGATATCTATTTAAATCTTGATACTATTTTATTCCTTTTGTTTAATTTAAAACATCTCCTGCAACCAACCGTTACAGGAGTATGTTTCTTTTTGTTTTTGTCTGGATTATTTTCCTAAGATTAAAGCACCGAAAGCTAATCCTTCCAATAATGCTCCAATAATAATCATTGCAGTTTGAATTTTCCCAGCTGCCTCAGGTTGACGAGCAATACCTTCCATTGCTTTTCCTCCGATTTGACCTAATCCAATTCCTCCACCGATTACGATTAATCCAGCTCCAATTAAATTGTACATAACTAATTGATTTATATATTAAACAAATTTATACTTCTTAATGATGGTCGTGTTCTTCAACGGCCATACCAATAAATAACGATGATAACATCGTAAAAATAAACGCTTGTAAAAACGCTACTAATATTTCAATAACCATGATAAAAATAGCTAACACTAGTGACATTCCTGTTGATGCTACTGGTCCGAATGCTGCTTTCATGGTTATCATTAATGCTATTAAACTCATTACAACAAAGTGCCCCGCTGTGATGTTTGCAAACAAACGCACTAATAATGAAAATGGTTTAATAATTACAAATCCTACTAATTCTATCACTGCTAAAACCGGACGTAATATTACAGGTACTCCTGGCATCCATAAAGTATGTTGCCAAAAGTCTTTACTACCGCTAAACATATAAATAATCATAGTAAAAATTGCTAAACATACTGTTACTGCAATTTGTCCCGTTACGTTAAATCCTAATGGTGTTAACCCTAACAGGTTTAATATCCAAATAAAGAAGAATACCGTTAACAAAAAGCCCATAAACTTTCTGTATTTCTTTTCACCAATATTTGGGCGTGCAATTTCATCTCTTACATAAATCACTAAAGGCTCTAACACCCTTGAAAATCCTGTTGGTATACTTTTTCCTTTCTTATACCCTCTTGCTAAAGCACTAAACCCTAAAAACATTAATAAGCCTGCAAGTAACATTCCTACAACAGATTTTGTTATAGAAAAATCTAACACTTTTGAAGCGTTAGTTGCATGGTGAGTATCGTCAAAAGCAACAGCTGTTTCTCCTGGATTTAACTCGTATATCTTACTGTGAATTTTAGTTAATTTCACACCGTCTTTCTCTACAATTACATGACCATTATCATCATGATGAAATTCTGACGACATAAAAGCTCTTAACCCCTCGCTAGTCCATACTATTACTGGCAACGGTATGCTATAGTGTGTGTTAGATTTATTATGTGTGTAAAAATGAAAATCGTGAGAATCTTTTAAGTGATGTCCGATGTAAGCTTTAATTTCTTCTGGAGTATCAACCGGGTTACCACCTGCCTCATGAGAGTCATGATGACCTTCTTCTTGTGCAAATGTTACTACTGAAAAGAACGCTACTACTAACGTTAATAAAAATTTGATAGATTTTTGTGCCATCATCATACCTTATATTTCTAATATAAAATTTATGCTCTCTAAATTTCGGTGCAAAGGTACACAATAAATCAAAACTACAAACGCTTTTTTTATTTTGTTTCTATATAAGAGCTATAGGCAATATGCCCAATGTAATTTAAAAAGTTTTTGCATTGAGTAATTTAGCAATACTCACAGCCTCAATAATGATGAATAAAAAGAATGGAATAATTAAGGATATACGAGCAAACATTGGCAATGCTTCTTGAGCAAATACAGTGCCCTGAAACAACATAACAAAAAGCCCTATTTTTAAAAATACCGATGCCAAAAAGGCATAGCCTGCTTGACTTGGTAATTTTTCTGCTACAAATTCTACTGCTATATAAATGCATGCAGATGCGATTGCGTTAAACAGATAAACTTTTATTAATGAAAATGGTAAATACATTTCATTATTTAATAGAAAGTAATCATGGCAAAAAAACGTAAGGATAAAAACCACTACTACCAGCAGTATGTATTTAACTATTCTTTTAATCATTTTTATTGGTAATTTTTATCACTTGGCTTATTACAGCAAACATAGCTGCAAAAACAGCCGCCAAGGTGCATATTTTTGTATACAACTCATGTTCATTAGGAAATTTTACATCTAACCAGTTACCTAGTAAACTTCCTAAATAAATAGTCCCTCCCATTTGAAAGGCTATTCCTGTAAAACGAACGTATTTATTAAGCGGTTTTTTCTTCAAAAGTATTCGCTTTTAACTTTTTTACGCCTGACCCCATTGTACAGGTTGCATTGAAAGATGCTCCAGGGTCAACTGATAATTTGTTAATAAACACTTCACCTTCTATAGTTGCTGTACTACGCAAACTTAGCATTTCCTTTACTACAATTTTTCCATTAAAATTACCTTCAATATCAGCATTAGCGCATGTAAGAGTGCCTTTTATTTTTCCTGTTGCTCCTATTACCACTTTTCCTTTTACGGTAACATCTCCATCTATCTCACCATCTATTCTCAAACCTCCTTCAGAAACAAGCGTACCAGTAATTTTAGTACCTTGAACTATTCTGTTTTGCTGTGTAGTTGAAGTTGCCGACTTTGTTTTTTTGTTTTCTGAAAACATATTATTTTGTTATTTGGGGGTTTTGGAATTCAGTTAACTGTTTGTGTAATTGTATTACTTTGTAATTATCAGAAGATGGAATTATATAATTACTTCCTGGACTATATTTCCTTTTATTTTCTTCTAAAAATGAATGGAAATTCTCAGCTACCTCAGCCGTTATAAAACCATGTATTACTACAAAGGTTGTAGTGCTGTTATAATAGTCGGCAGAAACTTTTAAATATCCTTTATTCGTATCCGTTAATGCTTTTTGAAGTTTTTCTTTTGTTTTAGAAACAAGATTATTATCCGTATTAAACAGGTATACCAATTTGTAACTTTTTCCTGTTGCATTATCTACTAATTTTTCAGCTTCAAGCACTGGTACTGAGGTTTGCAACAAGGTTTGTGCACCCTTTCCTTCTTCTGTATTTGGATAGTTTAGCGCTACATAATTTAATCCTTTTTTATAAGCGCTTACCCCATTTATTTTTCCTAAAACTACCGCCTTTAGCAATTCGTATTTTGGTAACATTTCATCACCATCAAACTGGGTAATATATTGTTCAAGCTCTTTAGCCACCATGTCATATTGTTGGGCTTCATACTTTTTATAAAGACCGTCGTAAATAGCTTTAGGACTTCCTTCTGCAAATGTTAATGCTGCTGCTGGGTTTTTTAATATTTCTGCATAACGCGACTCTGGATGATTGCCAATTATATCTTGTTTAATTGCTTCTTTTTTATTACTGCCCATTAAGTCGTATATTTTATACAACTGATATTTCGCTGGCAACGCCAAACGCTCATTAGGCTGAAAAGACAATAATTTTTCTAATCGATTACTTGCTAATGGATATTCTTTAAATTTTTGCTTATAAATTAACCCTAACTGGTAGTAAGCAAAGTTTCGTTTATCAATAACACTATCTATTTGTTTTGGTGTTTTTGGTAATTTAGACAAATAGAATGCTGTTGTATATTCATCGGCTAACTCATTTGTTTTTTCAGCAGACTCATTTGCTATTTCCTCTTCATCAGTTTTTAATACTTTTCCTTTATTACTTCTTCTCCAGTTGTCTTCTAAAACACGGTCTCCCCATGTTTTTCTAAATGCTTCTTTTCCATAAGCAACTGTTGTTGGATTAAAGAAGTAAAATGTTGGCTGCGAGGCTTTACTACCTTTTCCTTTTGGAAGTGTACTTAAATTAGTGTTTGAAACTTTAGCTTGGTTTTTTGCTATTTCAGCAGCTTTTGCCAAAGAATCTTTTTTCTTTAACTGTTTAATATACTTTTCAAAATAAGTTACTCTTTCATCTTCAGTGTAATTTAAAACCCGTAAAATGCTATCGTTACGCTTTGCTAGTTCTTCATAAGCAATTACATCTTTTAAATTTTCTTTCTTCTTTTTATAAAAACGATACTCTTTGCTTTGCTTTTTTAGTTTGGTCATGGTGCTATCATAATATGCACCTGCAGCTTTATAATTTGTAGCATCAAATTCGTAAGCAGCTAGGACACGATAATTTAACGATTGTAAATACTCATCGTAAGTTGCTTTTCTTATTGATTTATTATAGTAAATTATTGCTAAAGAGTCAGAAGTATTATTTTTATGATACTCTGCAATTAGATTATAAATTTTATCCAAATACTCTCTATTTTCCCTATTCTCAGCTAGCGAAATCAAATGCTCATAATACGTTAGCTTATTTCCCTTTTCAAAATCAAAATTTCTGGCTTTGGCTACTTGTGCATTTACATAATAAGCCCACAAGGTTTTTCTCTTTAATTTTATAATTTCATCAAAAGCAATATTAGCACTGTCTTTATAACCTAACTGATTATATAGCTGCCCTTTTATATATCCTAATCTACCGCGAACTTCTTTATTTTTAGTATGCGCTACTGCTATTTTTATAGGAGCCAACGCACTATCTATATGCTTATTATTAATATATGCTTGCGCTAGCATAGCATTTGCATCTGAAACATCCTGATCATTTAACTTTTCTTGCTTAAGTAGCTTTTTTAAGTTGGCAATTGCAAGCTCTGTGTTTTCTAAACGAATATTTACTTTTTCACGCCATATACGTGCATGATTAATTTTATCACTAGTAGGGTGTTTGTATAAAATGTAATTAAAGGCCTCTAAGGCAGGCACAAAGCGTTGATCAAAATAACGAGCTTTCCCTAGTAATAAATACGCCTCATCGGTTTGTTGATTTTTTTCTTTCCCACCAATATTCATTCCGTGTTTCTGAATGGCCTTAACAGCCTTTTCTTCTGCACGTTCAAAATCTGGGTTTTTAGCAGTCCCTGGTAAAAGCACTTCTTCATTAACGCGCATGCGCTCTACAGGTAAAATTTGCCAATAGTCATCTTGAAATGTTGTAATTAACCCCTCTTTACCAGACTCATATGCTAAGTTACCATTGTACAACACATTGTATTTGGTTGCCATACCATGGAATGACCTATTTAAAAACTTATCTTTTTTTCGTGAACAACTTAATGCTAAACTTGTTAGTATAAGTACGGTAACTATATGAACTGCTTTTTTGCTCAAAATTCTCTCTTTGTTTTCTCCTTTAAATAACTAAAATTCATTCATTTTAGTATCTGTAGATTGTAAAAATACGCTTTTGTTTGAAAAAGTTAAACGAAATCAAAAAAACTTAAAGGTTTACAACTAAAAACAACTTACCTCAATTTATTTTTATGTTAGCTTATATTCTGGATGTACTTTGCTAATGTGTTCTTTAGCATTTGGAGGAATTATAAAAACCGCTATGTATGCGCCTAAATTAAACACAACAACAGTTATAGCTATTATTACCAATCCAGTATGAGTATTTAAAGTATAATTAAAAAAATTAGAGCTTGCTATTTGTGGAAACCATGATATAAGCTGAAAACCAGCAAAAGAATGTCCATAAGTATTTATAATTTCTTCATACATCCATAGCTTTTCTCCTGCTTTTTTGCTCTTATTAAATTTTACTCTGTAACGTATAGACTTAACAAGCAACATTAGTATTGACACTAAAAACAAAGCTATTACCACATATTTTTTATATGGCACCACACTTAACATAATTATAGTTAGCAGCACCAATAACGTGGTTAAAAATATTTTAGGAATGGTAAAGTAGCTTTTTAAAATAGATAGTATTAACTTACTGTAATGCTTACTTAATTTTCGTTGCCGCTCAGTAACCAAATCGGTAAATCCAAAAACTCCAAACTTTTTAAACTCTATTTGTAAGGCATCATAAAAAGTTACATTCGGTGTTTCTACCCATTGCTTTTCTATGCCATTCGCTAAATGATCTACTAATTCTGTTTGCAAATCATAATAATACACGTAATGCTGTTTTGTAAACAGATATAGTTTATCAATTTCAGCGGCTGTTATTTTTTTACTCATAAACTACTTAGGATGCTTTCTCAAAAATACACTTGTACTTCTTTAAAATAGTTTTTTTATAGTTTAATAATGTTTTAAACAACACAAACCAAAGTATGAATTGGAATAAAAAATAAAACGTAACCATTTCACTCGTAACAAATTGCCGTGACCATTCTACAAAAGAAATAAACAAAACCATTGCTAACATTCCAACCATAACTTGAGCTACTACAACAAACTCTTCTTTAATTGCTTTTTTAATCGTGAACCGTACTTGCCCAAGTAAAAACAACGATGGAAGAATTATTAATAAACCAAAGATGTTCTGGGAATAAACCACACAGTAAAACAATAACCCAATCAACCCTATTAATAATTTACCAGTACTTATTTTTCTTAATTTCTTAAAGCTTATAAAATAAAAACACAACACAATAACAAACATTGCTAAGCTTAGTACCGAAAAAAACTCTTGGAAAGCAATAAGGTTTAACTTATTATTTATGAACAAGATTAAAACCAATAAAAATAACACCTCTTTAGTTAGAAAATTTTTCAAAAAATCCGTCACTATACTATGTCTTAACTTTCGCTCTTGCAAATCACATGCTTGTAGTAAGCTTTTTTTATTACGAACCATATAATCCTTAAACACTTCATAAAATGTTTGTGAAGTATCTTTTTGTATTTCACGTTCAATTGCTGATGCAATATGATCATTCAATTCCATACGAACATCTAAGTACTCAACTCCTGAATTAAGTAAATAATTATCTATAAATTTTAGTTCTGTTCTTGTAAGTTTCATAATTTATTCCAACCCAAATTTTGGATTAAACAATACTTGCATGTTTCTAATATAAGCTTCTAATTCCGCTAATTTGCTTACTGTTTCTTCCTTTCCTTTTTCAGTAAGCTTATAATATTTACGTAGCCTATTATCTACTTTTAAAACCTCAACCTCTAAAACTCCTTCTGCTTCCAATTTATGTAATGCTGGGTATAAAGCTCCCTCGGTAATATTTAGCTCACCTTGTGTTAATGCTTTTACCTTTTGAGTCATTTCATAACCATACATTTTTTCTTGTTCAGATAATAATTTTAATATAATAGTTACTAAACTCCCTTTATATAATTTTGAATTACTCATAATCAACTTAAATTACCACACAAACATACATAAATAATTTATGTATAATGGTTTCTTAGGTATTAATTTATACCAAATACTTTAGTTGAAGCAAAACGATTTCATATTTTTGACAAAATATTTTAAGATACATCATCATGGGTAGATTTCACTCACTTAGCATAAAGAATATCCGAAAGGAAACTACAGATACTGTTTCTATAAGTTTTAATATTCCTGAAGAACTTAAAGACGATTACACATTTGTACCAGGGCAATACCTTACTTTTCGTACAAATATTGACGGGAAAGAAGTACGCCGTTCGTATTCTATCTGTTCAGCTCCTAACTCTGGAGAATTACGCGTAGCAGTTAAACAAATAAATTACGGTGTGTTTTCAACCTACGCAAACACTATTTTAAAAGAAGGAGAACATTTAGATGTAGCCATACCTGAAGGTAAATTTATATTAAAAACAAGCAAAGAAAACAAAAAAAACTATGCTGCTTTTGCTGCCGGTAGTGGTATTACACCAATTATGGCTATGATTAAAGATGTGCTAAAAAACGAACCTAAAAGTACATTTGTGCTATTATACGGTAACAAATCGTCAAAAAGCACCATATTTCATGATGAACTCAACGCATTGAAAAAAGAATTTTTCGGGCGTTTTTACCTCTACTATACCTACACAGAAACCAATGAATCTGAAGCATTATTTGGAAGAATTGACACTGAAAAAGTAAATTATATTCTTAAAAACAAGCATAAGTCATATACTTTTGATAACTTTTACCTTTGCGGCCCTGAAGAAATGATTAACTTAATTTCTGATGAATTAACTCATAATCATATTTCAAAAAGCCAAATACATTACGAGCTATTTACTGCTGCTAAAACAAATACTACAGCGCCAGTAACAACCACAGCATTTACCGGAACAGCGCAATTAACCGTACTTGTTGACGACGAAGAAACCATTGTTACCGCTAAAGAAAATGAAACATTACTTGATGCAGCTTTAAAAGCTGGAGTAGACGCGCCTTACTCATGCCAAGGAGGTGTTTGTAGTTCATGCATGTGTATGGTTACAGAAGGAAAAGTTGAACTATTAAAAAACTCTATTTTAACCGATAGTGAAATTAAAGAAGGGCTAACCTTAGCTTGCCAAGCTATACCTAAAAGCAGTAGCATTTCCATTGATTTTGACAACATATAATTGGGATAAAAAAACAGCCCTTTTATAAAAAACCTACATTTTACAACATTGTTTTTTGTTTTTGCAACAAGAAAGTGTTGTTCGTCCGATTATGAATTGTCTTAATCGAAAATGTAGCGTTTCATTATTTACCTTGTTTTTTCTGTGATATATTCGTGGACATAGTTACAAAAACTAACCCGAAAATTCTTTATTGTATCATGAAAAAACTACTAACGATAGTCACATTATTTATAATGTGTTCGTTATCCTATAGCCAAGTAGGAATTGGAACCACAACACCAGATCCTAGTGCTATTTTAGACATCACAACCACTGAAAAAGGTCTGCTTATACCTCGTATGACCTTAACCGAAAAAAACGCCATTCCTTCACCTGCAACAGGCTTACTTGTTTACCAAACTGATGGGACGACAGGTTTTTGGTATTATAATGGTGCTTCTTGGACAACATTTACCTCTTCAGGATGGAGTTTAACCGGTGATGTTGGAACAAATCCTACTATTAACTTTTTAGGAACCACAGATAATCAAGATTTTGTTATAGCCACTAACAATACGGAACGTATACGATTTCAAGCTGATGGTGATATTGGTATAGGAGAAAATAATCCGAGTTCTAAATTACACATTACAGGTGCGGCGCCTGCTTTTAGACTTGTAGATGATAACCAAGGAATAAACAAAGTACTAACTTCAGATGCAAATGGTTTTGCTTCATGGGGTAGTTCTGCAGCTTTAAGTACTGGCGATGATGATTGGCGATTCTCTTCAGGAAACACTATTTCTGACCCAATTTACCACCCGGTAAGTGTTGTTATTGGTCGTACTGGTACTACAACACACGAAATTGATATTGATAATGGGGCAAATACCGGAACCACAATGGGTATAGGTGATGTAGAATATTTAGAAGATGGTAATAATGAAACTCGTTTCAGTCATCAATTTGTTCCAGATTTTGATAACTCAATAGATTTAGGTTCATCTACCAACCGATGGAGAACTATTTATGCAATTAACGGAACTATTCAAACATCAGACGGTAGAGACAAAACCAATATAACTCCACTTCCTTATGGAATAAAAGATTTAATGAAACTACAAACTGTTCAATATAATTGGAAAGAAGAAAAATATTTAAACCATATAATTCCTGAAGATAAAAAAGAACTAAAGTTAGGGCTACTCGCACAACAAACCCAAAAAATCATTCCTGAAGTAGTGTACGATTATACTTGGAAACCTAAAAGCGAGAAAGAAAGGGACACCTATGTGAAGGTAGCAAATGAATATTTAGGAATTAACTATGAAGAGCTTTTAGCCGTTTTAGTAAAAAGTAAGCAAGACCAACAAAAAGAACTTGTAGTACTAAAACAGCAAACAGAAACTTTACTAAAAAGAATTCAACAATTAAAAAATAAATAATCATGAAAAAAATATACATTTTACTTTTTGTTGGTTTTTCATCGTTATTTATGAATGCTCAAATAGGTATTGGAACCATTACTCCTAATGCAAGTGCTGCATTAGATGTAACAAGTACAGATAAAGGGATATTAGCTCCTAGAATGACACAAGCGCAAAAAAACGCTATTGCAACTCCTGCCACGGGTCTATTAATTTATCAAACTGATGGAGCAACCGGGTTTTGGTTTTATAATGGTTCAGCATGGCAACCCTTCTCTAGTGGTAGTGCCTGGGATTTAATAGGAAATATCGGCACTTCTCCAGCTACAAATATGCTCGGAACTACTGATGCGCAAAGTTTAGTTTTTAAAGCCAATAACACCGAATCAGCTAGAATATTAGCTAATAGCAATGTTGGTTTTGGCACAAATACTCCAACAGCTGGACTTCATGTTACCTCAACTTCTGTATTTAGTTTTTTACAAGATTTTAGCAGTGTTGCCGTAGGAGATGTTTCATTAACAACTACAGACAACCCATATGCATTTGACTCTAATTCAGGTTGTACTACTGGAGATAGCTGGAGAATAAGCACTACAGACGGTTCAAGTGCTCCTTGTACAAATTGTGCCGGAAATAGAGCTGTAATTGATTATGGTAGTTCAAGTTGTGACCAAGATGCAACTTTAATAGTTAAAACAGGGGTAATTCCTTTAACTTCAGTAGCTATTACATTTGATTATAGCTTTGATGGTTCTTCACCAGAATTATTCTCAGTTGTCTTGTACAACGAAACTACTAGTTCACCAGTTTCTACATTACTCAACCTATCTGCTTCTGATGAAGATACTAGCTTTACAGGTGCCGCTACTATCACTGCAGGAGATGCCTATAGCTTGCGTTTTAGATACGTAGGAGATTGGGGATGGGGAGTAACTTTAGATAATATTAAAATTAGTGCAGGAAACCCAGCTTTAACCATTCAGGACGGAAACCAAGCAAACGGATATATATTATTGTCAGACGCTAATGGAAATGCTGTATGGACTGACCCTGGCACTTTAAGTATTGCTGACGATGATTGGCGATTTGCGAGTGGCTCTACAACAAATGATCCTATATACAGAACTGGTAATGTTGGTGCAGGAAACACCAATACTCCATTTGATTTAATTGATGCTGAAGAACCAAGTTATGCAGGAGAAGGAACACAATTTGGGGTTGGAAATGATGAATATTTTGAAGATGTACAATCAGAACAATCTATTAGTCATCACGTAGTACCACGAGTTAATAATTCTATTAGCATAGGTTCTGCCTCATTACGTTGGAGCGAAGTGTTTGCCGTAAATGGTACTATAAACACTTCTGACTTAAGAGAAAAAGAAGCTATTAAAACTTTAAACTACGGAACCGAAAGTTTAATGCAACTTAATCCTGTTGCTTACCAATGGAAATATGAAAAATATGGAAAAACTCTTGTAGCTGATAAAGACAAGCGTAACAAAATAGGGTTTATTGCTCAAGAATTACAACAAGTACTTCCCGAAGTTGTACAATCTAAACACTGGAAAGAAATCAAAGGAAAATTGCAACAAGTTCCTATGGAACGCCTAGGAGTAAATTACGCAGAAATACTTCCTGTTGTAATACAAACAACACAAGAGCAGCAAGATATCATCACTGCAATAAAAGCACAACAAGAAGAAATAAAAAAATTATTAATCGACTTAGAAAAGTAATAAGTATGAAAAAGATATTTACCGCAATACTACTAGTTCTTCCTGTTATTACTTTTTCACAAGTAGGTATAGGAACAACAACTCCAAACGCTAGTGCATCTTTAGAGATAAACGATACAACCAAAGGTTTTTTAGTTCCAAGAATGACTGAACTACAAAAAATAGCTATCGTGAGTCCTGCAACCGGCCTACTAATCTATCAAACCAACAACTCTCCTGGATACTATTATTACAACGGAACCGCATGGGTTTCTTTCGCTAGTTCTGGTTGGTCTACAACGGGTAACACAGGAACTACTCCTATTGTAAATAAAATAGGAACTGCTGATAATCAAGATTTTATTTTCGCTACTAATAACACAGAAGCTATACGGGTTTCAAATACTGGTAATGTAGGAATAGGAACTAACACTCCCTCAACCAAATTACATGTAGCAAGTTCTAATCCTGCTTACGAACTATTTAATGATGGTTTTGAAGACAATAACATTCCTCCTTTTACTACAGGTGGTACTAATACATGGCAAACTCAGAACGCAACCGTAAATAGTGGTTCAAGAGCAGCTAAAAATAGAGCCATTACGCATAGTGAAAATGCTTGGGTTGAATACGCAGCAACTATACCTGCTCAAGGAGCTGTTATTTCTTTTGCCTATAGCACCTCAACAGAAAGTTGTTGCGATAAACTTCGTTTTTATATTGACGGAGTAGAACAAGATAATTGGGGAGGAACTATTAATTGGACTACAGCTACATTTCCAACCACAGGAGGAGCACACACTTATAGATGGGAATATACTAAGGATGGATCTGTAGATAGTGGTAGTGATGAAGTGTATTTAGACGATGTTGTCATTACAGTAAATTCACTTCCTGCTTTACAAATTCAAGATGGTTTTGAAGCAGACGGGAAAATATTAGTGTCTGATGCCACTGGGCAAGCCACTTGGCAAACACCTACGCCATACCCGGGTTCTGACGCAGATTGGACTTGGGATAGCGGAAGTACTGTTAATGACCCTATATACCATGTAGGTAATGTTTTTATTGGTACTGGAGCTACTACAACCACCTATAATTTACAAGTATGGAACGGAGCTGCTTCAGGTACAGTTGCTGGTATAGGTTCTATTGAATATTTAGAAGATGGTGTTAATGAAATTCAAGTAAGTGACACCTTTACTCCATTAACCAATAACGCACAAGATATAGGAAGTACTACTCGAAGATGGACTGCCGTTTACGCTGCCAACGGTACTATTAATACCTCAGATGAGCGACTCAAAGAAAATATTAAGCCCTTACAATATGGTTTAAACGAAATTCTTCAACTGCAACCCGTTTCTTTTAAATGGAAAGAAGAGAAAAAAGATAACCATATTATTCCCTTTGAAAAAAGAGAAATAAAATTAGGATTAATAGCTCAAGAAGTTCAAAAAATAATTCCTGATGTTATTCTTGACAAACAATGGTATGTAGATGGTGAAAATCCTGAGAAAGGCCTTCAACAGCTAGATGCGGACCGCTTAGGTATAAGCTATAGCGAACTTATTCCTGTTACCATTAAGGCAATTCAGGAACAACAACATGAAATTAATGAAATTAAGGCTACAAACGCTAGTCTTGAAAAACTAATCAAACAACTGGAAAACAAAAAAGGAGCTAATTAAGCTCCTTTTTTATTGTTTCTATTATTATTTCCGGTGCAATAGAATGCATTACATGCTCATACCCTTTTACCTTTTTGTTCCCGTAAATAGATGTTGGTAATAGCGGAAATTTTTCTCTATTAGGTAAAATATCATAAAAGTCTGGCTGTCCGTAAGGCTTAAACCCTGCATAGGGATGTGTTGCCCCCCATATAGTAATTACTTTAACTCCAAACATAGCTGCTAAATGCCCATTACCTGAGTCCATCGAAAGCATCAAATCTAAATTAGACATCAACACTAACTCTTCTTCTAATGAAAATTTTCCCGCAACACTTATAACATCAGTACATTTATTGGCTATTTCATCTAAACATTCTTTTTCGTGTTTACCTCCACCAAACAAGATTATTTTGTACGTTTTTGAAAGTTCTTGTATTACTTTTTGCATGTGTGTTAAAGGATACATTTTTCCTTCATGAGCAGCAAAAGGGGCTATTCCTATTCGTTTTTTTTCAGTTTCTCCTATATAAGAAGCTATTTTAGTTGACAATGGTTTTTGGATAGGCACTATATTTTCTATAGAAATATCTAATGGATAGCCTAAAGCCTTAAATACATCTGCATAGCGCTCATGCGTTGTTTTTAAAGGCTTGAATACTTTATTATAGGCTCTTATTAATGCTTTTTTTTCAGACCGGCCTTTATCAATTTGTTTAAATGGCACTCCTTTTAAACGTAATAACTGTACTAATATATTAGACCGTAATACGTTGTGTAAATCTGCAACAGCATCAATATTTAGCCTATGAAGTTCTTTGGAAAGTTTTTGTATGCCAAAAAAACCTTTATGTTTTCCTTTCAAATCTGGCGAAAACACCTTTACATTAGGAATATCCTTAAAAAAAGGAGTAAAAAAAGAGCGAGTAAGTACCGTTAATTGAACTTCTGGATAGGTAGCTGTAAAACGTCTTAATATTGGTATACACATAGCAACATCTCCCATTGCTGAGAGACGTATAACGAGTATGTGTTTTTTTGGTGTTGACATACGAAAAGGCACACCGCTAACGATGAATTATTTTTGAGTACGTAACACTGGGTTTAACTCATCATCATTATACATTTTCATTTGTTTGTATACTTTCATGTACTTATCCCCTGCTTGAATATCATGTAACAAGGTATCTATTGCTGTTGACAAATCAACTCGTTGCTCTAATAATACGTCAAGTTTTTTCTTACAAGCTTCACGATGTGTTGCTGATGCATCATTTCTGGTAGCTTCCTCATTCATATGATACACTTTTAATGCTAATATTGACAATCTGTCTACCCCCCAAGCTGGACTTTCTGTATTAATAGTTGCGCCATCCTTAACAGTAACATCTTTATATTTGTTTAAAAAATAGCTATCTATATATTCTACCATATCGGTACGGTCTTGGTTAGAAGCATCAATTTTACGCTTCAAATCTAATGCAGCAACAGGGTCAATATTAGGATCGCGAATAATATCTTCATAATGCCATTGTACAGTATCTATCCAACACTTTCTGTATAATAAATGCTCTAGTAATTGTGTTGATTCATCATACTTATTTTCAAATGCTTGGTACGGATCATCAACTATATGGTATGTATCAATAACTTCTTGGAAAATTTTATTTGCTTTTTCTGTAAACATAATTATCATTTTAATGACTCAAAGGTACAATAATATTTGTACTCCTTTACTATGTGTTAACAGGGTTTTATGAAGATAAAAAACATAGTGTTATAGAAGCCAAAAATATAACGTATAACAAACTTGTTTGCAGCCATTTTTTACTTATTTGTTCATAAACAACCGTAAATAACGCTGCTAAAGGAAAGTATACATATACAAGCATTTCATTATTTTTATGAGGTGCTAACAGTAATATAATTACGGCAATTAAAAGTGCGAATAATAAAACTACATAGGATAATTTATTTTTTTGCAACTTCTGCTTAACACTAGGAGAAAGAAATGTTACTGCGATTATAAGTAATGCCGAAAAAAAGCTTATCGTGGCAATATTTATGGGAGAATTAAACTCATGAAAACCTCTTTCTACAATTATTTTTTCAAAACTAAACCATTGTCTTGATGTAATCAATTGTAACGCATAAGCTATTATGAAAACAACAAAAACACTTATTATTGGCACTAACCAATTTTTGTAATAATCAGAAGAATATAATGTAATTCCTAAATACAATACTATGAAAAATAGAATAGCCCAATAATGAAATAAGGAAGCCACACAAATCCACAATGCAGCATCAAAAATTTTCTTAGTAGTATTAGTTTGTGTTTTTAAGCTAATAATTTTCCGCAACGCTAATAACACAAAAACATTAGACACTAATAAATAATAGTTTTCTTGTTGACTCCAAAAACAAAAAAAGAAAATAGAATAAAACAATACTACATAGCTGTTTTGCTCTGAAATAGCATTTTTTTTAACAATAAAATCAACTAATAACGTACTAAATACAGCAAGTAAAACCACCCCAATATTTAACAAAAAATGATTCCAACTAAAATTTTGAGGTATTTTAAAATTCGCAATTGTAAACCCCAAAACAACTAATAGTGTAGTTATTACTAAGTTAATTGGTTTAGATTTGTTAAAAATTGCTGTAATCATGTAGGTTTATTCTTTTTTCAGAAAAAAAATACTGTATATTTGTTGGCATAAAAATAACTTAAAAATTGTTACAATGAGAGATTTAGTATACGCAATACAAGATTTTTTTATGGCATTGTTATCGCCAATGGGAAGTTTAGCAAAATTAGAGCTTAGCAATTGGTGGACAGCAAATACGGTGAATTGGATATTTATGTTAATCGGTTTTGTAGCAATGGTATATTGGCTAGGGCAATTAAAAATATTTAACGCAGAAGGAAAAGAACGTAGAGATATTGTTTCTCACTCGTTTTTCAAACAATAGACAGCAAAATCTTCGCTGAATTAAAAAAGCCCTTTGATAAAATATCAAAGGGCTTTTTTAATTGTATCCGTTTTATCAAATTATAAATCGAAACCTAAATCTGTACGGTAGTACATTTTGTCAAAGCTAAATTTCTCGACATTTTTATACGATTGCACTAAAGCTTCTTTAAAGGTATCACCATAAGAAGTTACTGCTAAAACTCGACCTCCGTTGGTAACTATTTTCCCTTCATTAGTAGTAGTGCCTGCATGAAATACTATAGCATCTGTAATGGTTTCTAGACCAGTAATTTCTTTTCCTTTTTCATAAGCTTCAGGGTAACCTCCAGAGACAGTCATTACTGTGGTTGCTGCTCTATGGTCAATTTCAATAGCTACTTCATTTAATGTTTGAGTTCCTACTGCTTTGAACAACTCTACTAAATCTGATTGTATTCTTGGCAATACCACTTCAGTTTCAGGATCGCCCATACGTACGTTATATTCAATTACATAAGGCTCGTTATTTACACGAATTAAACCAATAAAGATGAAACCTTTGTAAGGTATGTTATCTTTTTGAAGTCCGCTAACCGTTGGCTTTACAATACGTTCTTCAATTTTTTGCATTAACTCATCATCTAAAAATGGTACAGGAGAAATAGCGCCCATACCTCCTGTGTTTAATCCGGTATCACCTTCTCCTATTCGTTTATAATCTTTTGCTGTTGGTAATATTTTGTAATTTTTACCATCGGTAAGTACAAAACAACTAAGCTCAATACCATCTAAAAACTCTTCTATAACTACTTTTGCGCTAGCATTACCAAACTTAGCGTCTACTAACATTTCACGTAAAGCTACTTTAGCTTCTTCTAAATCATTAATAATTAGCACTCCCTTACCTGCAGCCAAACCATCAGCTTTTAGCACATACGGTGCTTGTAAAGTTTGTAAAAACGCACAGCCCTCTTCTACTGTTTCTGCTGTAAAGCTTTGGTAAGCAGCTGTAGGTATATTATGGCGTTGCATGAATTCTTTAGAAAACTCCTTACTACCTTCCAAAGTAGCACCCAATTTTTCAGGACCAATAACCGTTATGTGTTTTAAGGATTCTTCTGCTAAAAAATAATCGTGAATACCGTTTACCAAAGGATCTTCTGGTCCAACAACAAGCATTTCTATATTCTCAGCTAAAACAAAGTCTTTTATTTTGGAAAAATCATTAACACCTATAGCTACATTAGTAGCTATAGCACTTGTACCTGCATTACCAGGAGCTACAAATAAATTATCGCATTGTGAGCTCTTTTTTAGTTTCCACGCAAAAGCATGCTCTCTACCTCCTGAGCCTAATATTAAAATATTCATTGTGTTTTGTTTAGTTATGTTGTTGTAAAAAATTAATTTAGCAAAGCTAATATTTATTACATGAACATCATTGATTTTTCATTAAAACTAAACGGATTTCCTATTAAGGAGGCTCAAAATAGTTTGCGGAAAATTCAGAACATTAAAGCTACCGAGTATAACAACTACATAAACAAGGCTAAAGAAGATATTGTAAGGTTTCATTTAAATAATAATGGTTTCTACAAATCACTTTGTCCAAATGGTTTTTCCTCTTGGAAGTGTTTACCTGTTTTAACAAAAAGCGACCTACAAGTGCCTTTAGAAAAGCGGCTAAGTAGTGGTTATTCTACTAAATCAGTTTATGTAAATAAAACTTCTGGCTCCACAGGAAACCCTTTTTATTTTGCCAAAGATAAATTTTGTCATGCACTTACTTGGGCTATAATTCAAAATAGGTTTAATTGGCATAATTTATATGGTAAAAAACAAGCGCGTTTTTACGGTATACCAAATGAGTTTATACCGAAACTAAAAGAACGCACTAAAGATTTTTTTTCTAACCGGTATCGATTTGATGTTTTTGATTTATCTCCATCTGCCTTTGAAAAATGGGTGGTTGAATTTGAAAAAAAACCTTTTATCTATCTTAACGGATATACAACTGTTATCCTAGCTTTTGCCAACTATCTAATTGACAAAAGCATCGTTTTAAAAGAAGTTTGTCCTAGATTAAAAGCTTGTGTAGTTACCTCAGAAATGTGTTTTGATGAAGATAAAAATGTAATGAAAAAAGCTTTTGGTGTACCTGTTATAAATGAATACGGTGCTTCAGAATTAGATTTAATTGCTTTTCAAAATACCAAAAACCAATGGATTATAAATACCGAGTCGCTGTTTGTTGAAATACTTGATTCAAACAACAAAGTTCTTCCTTATGGAGAAGAAGGAAAAATTGTTATCACTTCATTATACAACAAAGCGCATCCTTTTATACGTTATGAGATAGGCGATATTGGTACTATACAAGCTATTGACCCTAAAACGATACTATTACAAAAATTAGTAGGAAGAAAAGAAGACTTAGTCCACTTACCAAGCGGTAAAACAGCTCCTGGGCTAACTTTTTATTATATTACCAAATCTGTAATGAAAAACACCGGTTCTGTAAAAGATATTAAAGCTATTCAAACCGCTTTAAACACGTTTGAAATACACTATACAGCCAATAAAGCATTAACAGATTCTGAAACAAAAGCAATTCAAGAAGCCTTATATAAATACCTAGAACCTAACCTTAACATTTCATTTTATAAATTTGAACAGTTAGAACGCTCAAAAAGCGGAAAATTAAAACAATTTACATCACTTATTTCATCATGAAAATAACAATTATAGCCGGGGCACGTCCTAATTTTATGAAAATAGCACCTATTATTCATGAAATACAAAAACAGCAACAACTAGGTAAACCTATAACGTTTCGATTGGTACATACCGGACAGCACTACGATAAAAACTTAAGTGATACTTTTTTTGAAGAACTGAACATACCCTTTCCTAATATTAATTTAGAAGTAAAAAGCGGTACCCAAGCCGAACAAACTGGTGCTATAATGACTGCCTTTGAAAAAGAGCTTGAAACCAACCCAACAGACTTGGTACTTGTTGTAGGCGATGTTACTTCTACCATGGCGTGTACTATAGTTGCTAAAAAAGCACATATTAAAGTTGCACATGTAGAGGCCGGGATTCGTTCTGGTGATATGAAAATGCCTGAAGAAATTAATAGAATAGTTACCGATAGTATTACAGATTATTTTTTTACAACTTCTGTTTTAGCTGGAAAAAACTTAATACAATCTGGCATAGAAAGTAATCGTATTTTCTTTGTTGGAAATGTTATGATTGATACTTTATTAGGCAATATTAACCGTATTCAACAACCTGATTTTTGGACTAATTTACAACTTAAAGAAAAGGAATATTATGTGCTTACACTACATAGACCTTCAAATGTAGATGCCGAAAAACAACTAAAAAAACTTATTCATACAATAGTAGAAAATTGTAACGGAAAACCTATTATTTTTCCTGTACATCCTAGAACTAAAAAATTATTAGAAGGGCTTAATTTAAATTTTGATAACCTGCATTATGTCAGCCCACAAGGTTATTTATCTTTCATTTATTTAGTTAAATATGCTACTGCAGTGCTTACAGATTCTGGTGGCATAACCGAAGAAGCTACCGTATTAAACGTACCTTGTATTACTTTTAGAGACACTACTGAAAGGCCAGAAACATGCACTTTAGGAACAAACGTTTTAGTAGGAAATGATTTGATAAAAATAAACGAGGCATTTACTAAGCTCCACGGTAATACTTGGAAACAAACACAAATTCCTGAACTATGGGATGGTAAAGCTTCTAAACGTATTATAGATAAAATTTTAAGCCTATATGCTTAAAGAGATTCTAATTATAAGCAACTACTACCCTCCTGAAAGCGGTGCAGCTCCTAATAGGATACATACCTTGGCCAATATGCTGTCAAAGAATAATTACAAGGTTAATGTTGTATGTCCGTTACCAAACTATCCTTTTGGGAAGATTTTTAATGGGTTTTCTGATAAATTTCAATCAAAAGCTATTGAAGCTAATATAACTGTTTACCGGTTATGGTTGTTTGCTAGCAATTCAAAAAACAAGTTCATTCGATTATTTTCGATGCTCTCCTTTGCCTTTCATTTATTTATTTTTTTACTTTTTAAAAAAACGCCTAAAAAAGTTATCATACAATGTTCTCCTTTATTTGTAGGATTCTTTGGCGTACTGATAAGTAAACTTAAAAGAAAAACAATCATTTTAAACGTATCTGATTTATGGCCTTTAGCTGGGCTAGAAATGGGAATCTTAAAAAAGGGGCAGTACTACCGTATTTTAGAAAAAATTGAACATTTCAACTATAAAAATGCTACCTTGTTACTTGGGCAATCTGAAGAAATATTAACTCATTTTTCAACTATTGTTCCTCATAAAAAAGTATTCTTATATAGAAATTTTCCAAACTTTAAAGTACACTTAACAGAAAAACCTTCTAACAATAAAAAGTTAAGTATTGTATACGCTGGTTTATTAGGTGTTGCACAAGGCGTACTAGCTATTTGTAAACAGTTAAATTTACCCGATAATGTAGAATTTCACATCTACGGAAATGGTCCTGAAGCCAGTGCTATTAGCAAATTAATAAAGCATAAATCTAATATGTTTTATCACGGATCTGTTGACCGAAATGAATTACACGAAAAACTTCAGCAATATGATATAACCTTAGTGCCATTAATTAACCGTATTTACGGCTCTGTTCCTTCTAAAATTTTTGAATATGCTCGATTAGGACTGCCTATACTTTATTTTTCTGAAGGAGAGGGGAATAATTTAGTAAACACCTATAAATTAGGTGTTACCGTAAATTCATTGGATTACAAGAAATTAAATCAAGTTATTGAGAATGTGAGTGTTGAAAAAATATGCTTACCTCAAAAAGAAACCATTCGTAAAATTGCTGAAAAAAACTTCAATTTAGAACGGCAGTTTGAACAATTTTTAGAACTTATCGATGAGCTTTAGTAAGCCTTCTCATCGCCGGTTAATAGGTTTATTAAAGTTGAAAAGATAATTTTTACATCTAGTAAAACCGACCAGTTTTTAATGTAGAACAAGTCCAGCTTTACGCGGCCAATGATGTCCGTATCCTTCTCAACAGCTCCGCGATAACCACGTACTTGTGCTAAACCAGTAATCCCTGGTAAAATTCTATGTCGCGCCATTAAAGCAACATTATCTACCTGATTAGAATACGCTTTGTTATAGGCTAGCATATGTGGCCTTGGCCCCACTACTGACATTTCTCCTTTTAAAACATTAAAAAACTGTGGTAATTCATCAATACTGGTTTTACGTAAAAACCTACCTATTTTAGTTACCCTATTATCATCTATGGTTACTTGACTATGATTATTTTTATCTTGCTTTAACGAACGAAACTTATAGCACTTAAACGTTTTATAATCTAATCCATTTCTTTCTTGTATATAAAAAAGAGGGCCTTTTGACTCTAACTTTAACAATATAAATAACAAAGGTGTTAACCATGATAATATAAATACAATAACAACTATTGAAAACAACACATCAAAACCTCTTTTAATAAAACGATTAATACTTTTATTAAGTTCTAATTCATTTAAGGTTAATATCGGAAAATAGTCGTAATAATCTACTTCAAACCCTGAAGATAAAATTTGATTAGAATCGGGTATAAATTTTAAAGTTTTAAAATGTGTGTTAGCATAAGTTACCAACCTGTTAATATCTGTTTGGGAAAACTCACTTATAGAACAATATATATCATCAATATCTCTTCCTTCAATGAAATTAAAAAAATCATTAAATGAGCCTAGCTTATCTGTTAACGGCTTGTTAGTAAAATACCCCAAATAATTATAACCGTATATTGGCTTTTTTAAAAAGAAGGTTTCTAAAGCTTTAGTAGCTTCATTATTTCCTATTATTACTGTTTTACGTCTATTACCTCCTTTTAAACGGTAACTTTTCAAAATCCAGTACATAAAAAACTTTACCAGCAACATGCAACTAAACAAAACTGATAAAAAATAAACTACCTCATGTATCTCCAATATCGTTTTACTAAAACCGAAGTATGAAACGTAGATTAAAGAATATAACACATATTGCCTTACAGCAAGTGTTATTACTTTTACCGTGCTTGTAAACCGGTATACGTTGTAATATTTGGTGAAAAATGTACTTACAATCCATCCAACAACTAAAAAAGGCCCAAAATAAGGCGATGTTGCCCTACCAGGATGAAAATAAAACACAAATAAAATTATCAAGGAGATATCAACTATATACAATATAGGCCTAATAAAACCGGAATACCTACCTCTTTTAAACAACATTAAATGTTATATGTTTCTTTAACTATTGCTAAGCTTTATTTTACAATATGCTTTTTAAAATCTTTATGCTCTTTTTTAAATAATTCTTCTTGAGATAGACTTTTAAAATACTCCAAAGTTAATTTCATTCCTTCTGAACGTGACACTTTAGGCTCCCAACCTAATATCTTTTTAGCTAATGTAATATCCGGCTGACGTTGAAGTGGGTCGTTTTGAGGTAACTCCTTATACGTTACTTTTTGGTCGGAATTTGTTAGCGAAATAATTTCTTCAGCAAAATCTTTAATAGTAATTTCATGCGGATTACCAATATTTACTGGTAAACTATAATCACTTAATAACAGCTTATAAATACCATCTACCTGATCTGAAACATAACAAAAAGATCTGGTTTGTGAACCATCTCCAAAAATAGTTAAATCTTCACCACGCAATGCTTGCCCTATAAATGCTGGTATCACTCTACCGTCATTTAATCGCATACGTGGACCATACGTATTAAAAATACGTACTATTCTGGTTTCCAAACCATGAAACCTGTGGTATGCCATTGTAATAGATTCCTGAAAACGCTTCGCTTCATCATATACACCTCTTGGCCCAATGGTATTTACATTACCAAAATAATCTTCAGTTTGTGGATGTATTAACGGATCTCCGTAAATTTCAGAAGTTGATGCAATTAAAATTCTTGCATTCTTTTCTTTTGCTAAACCTAATAAATTATGAGTTCCTAATGAACCCACCTTTAAAGTTTGTATGGGTATTTTTAAATAGTCTATTGGGCTTGCTGGTGATGCAAAATGTAGAATATAGTCTAACTTACCTGCCACATGTACAAACTTAGTTACATCATGATGATAAAATTCAAAGTTTGGCAAATGAAATAGGTGTTCAATATTTTTTAAATCACCCGTTATTAGGTTATCCATTGCAATTACATGATATTCTTCTTTTATGAATTTATCGCATAAATGAGAACCCAAAAAACCCGCAGCTCCAGTAATTAATATTCTTTTTTGCATCTATTTTTACTTTACTTCTTTTCTCCCAATTGATATGTATTGAATTCCTTCTTTTTTCATATCATTAATATCATATAAGTTTCTTCCGTCAAAGATTATAGCGTTATTCAACAACCCTTTTATTTTGCTGAAATCTGGCGTTCTAAAAATACTCCACTCAGTACTTATTATTAACGCATCAGCATTGGCTAACACATCATACATCGATGTACCAAAACTTATTTTACCACCAAACTTTTGTTTTACATTTGACATTGCTTCTGGATCAAAAGCCTGAATATTTGCACCTTTGCTCAGCAATTCTTCAATAATATATAACGCAGGAGCTTCTCTGATATCATCTGTTTCAGGTTTAAACGCTAAGCCCCAAACAGCAATGTTTTTTCCTTGTAAATCATTATTAAAATATGCAGAAACTTTTGGTATTAATCGTGTTTTTTGCACATCGTTAACCTCAATAACAGCTTCTAATATCTCAAAATCATACCCGTTATCTTTACCAGATTTCTGTAATGCTTTTACATCTTTCGGAAAACAAGAACCTCCATAACCAATACCTGGAAATAAGAAGCGTTTTCCTATTCTAGAATCAGTTCCCATACCAATTCGAACTTTATCAACATCTGCACCTACTTTTTCACAAAAGTTAGCGATCTCGTTCATGAAAGTAATTTTTGTTGCCAAAAAAGAATTTGCTGCATATTTGGTAAGTTCTGCCGATTTCTCATCCATTACAATTATTGGATTACCCGACCTAACAAAAGGATTGTACAGTTTTTTCATCAGTTCTATTGCTTTTTCTGAGCTTGAACCAATTACAATGCGTTCAGGTTTTAAAAAATCATCTACGGCAAAACCTTCTCTTAAAAATTCTGGGTTTGATACTACGTCAAAATCAACCTTAGCGTTTTTTGCTATTGTTGCAGTAACTTTCTCGGCCGTTCCTACAGGAACGGTGCTTTTATCAACTATAACTTTGTAACTCGCAATTAATTTACCTATCTCTTCAGCAACACCTAATACATAAGATAAATCAGCAGATCCATCTTCATCCTCTGGTGTTGGTAAAGCCAAGAAAACAATATCGCCAAATTCTAATCCTTCTTGTAATGAGGTAGTAAATTTTAACCTATCTGCTTTTATATTACGTTGGAATAAAACATCTAAATGTGGCTCATAAATAGGCACATTACCTTGTTGCATTGTTGCTACTTTCTGCGCATCTATATCTACACACAAAACATTATTTCCGGTTTCAGCCAAGCATGTACCCGTAACAAGACCAACATAGCCTGTTCCTACAACGGTTATCTTCATATTTATTTACTTAATTTATGAGGGTTTCAAATATAATCAAGTTTATTTTAATCCACTTGCTATTGTACTCATTATTCTTTGTTTTTCATCAATAGTTAAGTTAGAACCCGAAGGTAAACACAATCCATTTTCAAAAAGTGTTTGACTTATTTTAGTTCCATAAAACTTATATTTTGAAAAAACTGGCTGCAAATGCATTGGTTTCCATAACAAACGAGCATCTATTTTGTTCAATTTTAAATGGCAGTACATTTCATAGGCTGTTTTTTTAGCACTTTTTTTATCAATTATAATACAGGAAAGCCAGTAATTCGATTTAAATTTTTGATTTGGCTCATTAAGTACCTGAATGCCTTTGTATTTCAAAAATTCTTTTTTATAAAACTGATTTGTTTTTATTCTTTCCTCAATCCTTTTATCCAAAACTTCCATTTGCCCCCTACCAATTCCAGCACTAATATTATTCATTCTATAATTATACCCTACCTCTGAGTGTTGGTAATAATCCGCAACATCTTTTGCCTGAGTTGCTAAAAAAACAGCTTTTCTTTTTTCGATGTAACTCTTACACAATAAAGCTCCTCCTGACGATGTTGTTATAATTTTGTTCCCATTAAAAGATAATATTCCATAATCACCAAAAGTACCGCACATTTGACCATCATAGCTTGACCCTAATGCCTCTGCTGCATCCTCAATGAGTTTTATGTCATACTTTTTGGCAATTTTTACAATCTCTGAAATTTTTGCTGGCATGCCATATAGATGTACAACAATAATACATTTTGGTTTTTTCCCTGATTTTATCCTGTCTTGAATTGCTTGTTCTAATAAAACTGGACACATATTCCATGTATCATTTTCACTATCGATAAATATTGGTGTTGCCCCAAGATATAGGACTGGGTTAACAGACGCAACAAAAGTGAAGCTTTGACAAATAACCTCATCTCCTGCTTTAACTCCTGCTAAAATAAGCGCAAGATGAATCGATGAAGTTCCTGAAATTAAAGCGGTAGCCTTAATATTTTTCCCTAAAAAAAACTCTAAATCATTTTCAAATTCAGTTATGTTTTCACCCTCCGTTGCTATCCAATTTTTTGTAAATGCTTGTTGAATATACTTTTGTTCTTCTCCGCTTAAATGAGGGGGAGATAACCATATTTTATTGTTTTTAGACATTAAATATTGTTTTTAAAAGGATTTTAATGTCTGTTTGAAAGCTATAATTTTTAATATAACTTTTATTCATTGCTACTTTTTTAGGCCAGATTACATTTCTGTTATATTCTTCAGGGTTTTCTTTTTCAGCTAACAAATCTTCTTCATTTCTAAAAAAAATAGATGCAGGTCCTGTTAACCCAGGCTTTACTAATAAAATAACTCTATCATCTCCAACGAGTTTATCTGCAAACCCGACAACATCAGGTCTTGGGCCTACAAAACTCATACTACCAAATAGCACATTGATTAACTGAGGTAATTCATCAAGCTTATATCTTCTTAAAAACCTTCCAAAACCTGTTAATCTCAAATCGTTACTTGAGGTTATTGTAGTGGTAATATATCTATTTGTTTTCATTGTTCTAATTTTTAAAATTAGAAAACTCTTTCCTAAATAACCTATCCGTTTTTGCGAAAATAATCCTATTTGCTTTGTGTCAATTGTTGCTAATAAAACTAAAATACATATCAGCCACCATAAAAATACAATTCCTAACAAGGCAAAAGTAAAATCAAATAGTCTTTTTGTTATTTTTTGTGTTACATTCAATATGCTTTGTCTTCTCCTTTAAAAATATTAAAAACGGTTAAGAATACTATTTTAATGTCTAATAAAACTGACCAGTTTTCTAAATAAAAAATATCATATTTCACTCTATTTACAATATCTCTTTGCTTTTCTATTTCTCCTCTATACCCTTTTACTTGTGCCATTCCTGTAATTCCAGGTTTTACAAAATGCCTGACCATGAATCTATCTACTGAATCTGCATACATTTTAGTATGACTAACCATGTGAGGTCTTGGACCAACTACTGACATATCCCCTAATAAAACATTAAAAAATTGAGGTAATTCATCAATACTTGTCTTTCTTATAAATTTTCCTATTCTTGTTACACGTGTATCTCCTTTTGTCATTTGAACTAGATCTGCTTTATCATTTTCTTTCATTGACCTGAACTTATAGCACATAAAGTGTTTGTTGTTAATTCCTGATCTTTTTTGCTTAAAAAATATATTTCCTTTTGATTCTCTTTTTATTAAAAACCCAATTATGGGTGTTAACCATGACATTACTAATATTATAACTGACAATGAAAAAATTACATCTAATATTCTTTTTAAGAATTTATTTACAGGATCTTCTAGGGGGTTCTTTCTTAATGAAAGAACTGGTAAATAATCATAATATTCAAACAATAGTTTTTTTGTAAATATTTTTTTTACATCTGGTATAAACTTTACAAGTTTTAAATTTTTATCTGAAAAATTTATAATTTCTGAAATTTCTGAATCTGATAATTCTGAAATTGAACAGTATACTTCATCTATATTGTTTTCTTTAATATAGGTAAAACACGATTTTAAAGAAAAGTCACTAGATTTAGTATTAAATTTCTTTTTAAAATTATAACCAAACTCCTTCTTTGTATTAAATATGTCTTTTAACTGCTTAACATTTTCGTTCTTTCCAATTATTATTACATTTCTATAATTCCCTCCAATATATTTTCTGTACTTAAGTAATAAATAGTACATTAATATTTTAAATAATGTAATTAATAAGAACACCTTGATAAAAAACTTAAACAACTCAGGTCTAGAAATATAGTATTGTTTAAAATATCCCAAATAGGCATATACAACAATTATAAATGAAAAAAACTGTCTTAAAATACCACTGGATATTTGCACCAAATTAGCAATACGTTTTGTTTGATAGAATTTGTTAGTTAGCGATATTAACACCCAAGTTATAAGTAGATATAACAAGAATTGGTATTGATTTTTCAAATATAGAGTTGAATTCAATAAAACCAATGTTATTACTGAAAAGTCAAATAAATACATAATAGGTTTTATAAAACCTGAATATCTTCCTTGTTTAAAAATCATTATTTAAATATCACTTTTCTTAAAGTCTTCGTACCTTCTTTCAACAAACTCTTTAAATTCAAATTCAAATCTTCTTTTAGAAAACTGCAGTGAGTTTTCTCTAATAAATTCATAATTGAATGTTTTCTTCTCGAATTCTGAAACGGCATCTTTAATTTCTTTTACTGTTTGCTTTTTAAACAACAATCCTGTTTTATTATGAATTACCGTTTCTTGTAAGCCTCCTCTACCATATCCTATTATTGGTGTTCCACATGCCTGTGCTTCTACAGGAATAATACCAAAATCTTCTTCTGCTGCAAAGACAAACGCCTTTGCTTTTCTCATATAATTATTTAGTGTTTCAGCATTTAAAAACCCTACCATCTGGATATTAGATTTAGCAATTTTTTTAATTTTTTGAAAATCTGGGCCATCACCTGCAACTATCAGCTTTTTATCCGGCATTTGGTTAAATGCTCTTACCACAAGCTCAACCTTTTTATAAGGCACCATCCTTGAAGCTGTAAAATAATAATCTTCTTTATCTTTTTCTAATGAAAACTTTTCAACATCTACAGGTGGATAGATTACGTGTGATTCTTTATTATACACTTTTTTAATTCTTCTAGCAATATATTTAGAATTGGCAACAAAATAATCAACCCTATTAACTGTGTTCACATCCCAAACCCTCATTTTGTGTAAAACATATTTAGCATAAGCCCCTTTTACCCCTTTATTCAAACCTGATTCATTAAGGTATTGGTGGTACAAATCCCATGCATATCGCATTGGGGAGTGGCAATAACAAATATGTAATTGATTTTGATTTGTTAAAACTCCTTTTGCTATTGATGAAGATGAACTAACAATTAAATCATATTCACTCAGATTAAATTGCTCTATTGCATAAGGAAAAAATTGTAAAAATTTTCTGTGATTACGTTTTGCTGTAGGCAAATTTTGGATAAAACTTGTTGTGACAGATTTTCCTTTTAAAACAAACTCTCTATCATTCTCATTTAAAAAATCAACCAAGGCATAATGTTCAAAATCATCCCAGATAGTATTCAAAGAATGTAACACTTTTTCGGCTCCTCCATTTATATAATACCAATCATGCACCAAAGCTTTTCTCATGTGTTCAAATACTTTTAAGACAAATATAACCTTTATGAATAAACTATACGCATTTATAGATACTCTTAAGTTAATCTATAAGTGCTGAAAAACAACATTAACATATAAACCATTAAGTATAAACCAGCACCAGAAGTTAAATTAAAAACTGGCATTGCTATATTAATAGTTAACAACATTAACCAAAACATTTTAGCAACTATATTTTTTTTTGATGATACGTAAATATATTTCTGAAACATTCCAAACAGAAGAAATATTAAAATTGAACTCCACCCAAAATCTATGAACAAAGAGCCAAAAAAAGTGACATATACATATTCTCTAGGGTGGTACTTATTAAGACTATCTATATCTATACTTGTCAGTCCTATTCTATTTAACAACTTAAATATGGGGTTAAAACTATATATTCCTCTCGCCCTAGGAAGATCTTTATTTATAACATAATCTAATTCATATACCCCATGTACAATATATTGACCTGTATGAATAAGTAGTAATTGAGTTTTAGATAAATAACTATCCGGAGTTTGCTTTAACTCTTTAATTTTTTTCGTGTTAATTTTTACGAAATCATTGTATCGAGAATTTACTACTTTTATTATTCCATTTTTACTCCCCGTATTTTCACTTACTCTTTTATTAAGTATTAAAAAAGAAAAAATTCCTAAAGCTATAATCACAATTACTCCTAAAAAAAAATTTTTTCTTGTGAAAATTAATTTCATTTTATACACATACAAGATGGCTAAAAAAAGTATCGTTGCTAAATAGAAAATAGGTTTTCTTGTCCCAAAGAAAAATATCTCAACACTGTTAAATAGAATTAATAAAATTGCTAACACCCAGCTTAACTTATCCTTACTTTTAACTATAACTAAATACAATAAAGGTGTAAAATACAATACTCTAAGCGTGCTAAAAATTGTTATAAAAAAAGGAGCTTGGGAAGCGTTCAGTATACTGAGGTTTTTATTTTTATAATACGATAAATCAAACGACATACCTCTAAAAACAAATAAATCTAAATACCTAAAAAAACACGCTAGGAAAAGAATTACTACTCCAACAATGTAATGCTTATTTGAAATCCTAATATATACATTGAAAAATTTACTCTTAAAATCTACAACAAAGAAACCAAGAAGTAAAGCAATGATGCACAAAAAAATATATCCCTTTGTTTTTAATGAAACTGGAGCAGTATTTATAGGTAAAATTATATATGAAAACCCCCATATGAAAAACCCAAAGAACATGCTTCCTAAAAAAGAATTTTCTTTAGAAAAGCATTTCATCATCCCATCTTTTATTTTATAATATAAATGCATAAATCAAAACACAAATAAGACCAATAAATAATAATGTTAATAATGATTTTTTAAAATATATTTTCTTCTTCATCAAAGTATAAATCTGAATTATTGCTGCACACAAAACAACCATTAAATGTATTAATGTAAAAACATCTAACGATAATATATTTTTAAAAACAAAAAGACTACAAATAAATAAAATTAGTAACACTAAAAAGTGTGGGTTGTTCTTAGAAGCTAGTTTTTCTCTATCAATAATATTGGATAATAATGCTGTGGCTATCCAAAAGATCATTTGAGTTGATAATAAAAAATAAACTCCTTTATATGCTTGAATGGTTGATGTGAAAAATTGAGAAAAATACGGTAATATATAAGGGATACACGTAAATATGACTATAGATATTACATACAATACTAAAAAACACAGTGAAAAATATTTATCTAGTGTTTTAGGATCTATCAGATACATTTGCTTAAAAAAAGCAATATTTATAACCTGATAAATCATTACAACTACTGCTGAAAGTCTAAAGTAATAAGCGTAAATACCTACTATTTCAAAATCTTTTAAAAAGAATTCTATTAAAATCCTTCCTGAAACAGTTATAAAATAAATTAACAATCCGCTAATTAAAACATGAATACTATAAGATAATACCTTACCATAATTATAAAGTATTTTATGCTTATTAAGTGTTATTGCCCTACTTATTGCATAAATAGAATACACTAAAGCATAACCTAAAATTATACTACTAAAAACTTCTATATCTGGTTTTGCGATACCGAAATATGACAGTATATAAAAACTTAATAAAATGATATATACTCCTGAATCTATAAAAACTGCATAGCTTATTTTTTCATTTGTCTTTAACTGTGTTGAAATATAAACTTGATTACTTATAATATATGCAACATTTAATGCTATATAATAATGTAAAGAAAAATCAAACAGTAAATATGCTATTTGAACACAACTAAAAAACAATAATAACCAGATATAATGCAATGCAAAAGCATTATTTAATTTTAACTGACTATCTTTTAATTTGAAATACGGATATGCAGCAGGAACTCCAGCGTTAATTAAGGTATTTAATACCATTCCTAATCCTGCTAATGCATATTCTAAAATTCCGAAATCTTCCTTTGACAACAACTCTGCAACCAAAAGAGGAGCTATAAACACAACTCCTTTTGACATTACAAAAGACAGAAAAAACCAAATTTTTCCTTTAATAAATTGGAAGATAGCTTTCATTTAAAAACTATTTTTTAACAGAAATAGTTGCTTCAACAGCTGTATTCGGGTCTCTTTTTATTTCAATGGAAGGGTTATCGTTTAAAATAACTATCTCATCTATTAATGTAGGTCTTTCTTTATCTCCTGCATCAAAAAAGACAGTGTATTTACCCTTACTATCTTTTTCATTGATTGTAATTTTATCAAAAGCACAATCATAACATTTATTTATCCATAATGCAGTAAATTCTTTGTGCTCTCCTTTTGCATTATCAGCATCTTGCATACCGTCCATAAATTTTGAAGTACCAACACCAAACTTATCTATAGTTAATTCTTTTATATAGTTATCCGTACCTGTTATATACACCCCATGCCTGTCTGTAGATTTAATATGGGCCTTATTTATGGTAATATCAGTGGGGTTATTATTCCAACCGTCAATAGCAATTGCTGCATGTGTATATTTATGTTTTTCATTTCCAGATCCTACATCCTGAACCTCTAAATAATTAATGGTAATATTTGAGCTTCCTGCATAAATATGGCAACCTTTACTTCTTATTCCATAAATATTCTTTTCCACATCTGACTTTATAACTATATTATCTATATTTATACCACTTGATTTTCTTATAAACAAACCTGCATATGTAACAAGATCACCCTTTAAAACAATACCCTTAGACTCTATTGAATCATGTTCAATTATTTGAATCATTCCTCCAAATTCAGCATCCTTAAAATTTAATTTTACATTTTTCCGTTCTTTTATGGTCAAATTCATTTTATAATACCCCGAAGGAAAACTTATTTCTAATCCTGATTCTTCAGCTAAATCTAAAACGGCAGTCATTCTATTAACTCCTAGAGTAGGATGTCCTTTAATTGCAGTTTCTGCGGTTACGCCATACCTTCTTGCGTCTCCTATTTCATAGGAATCATCTAACACATATTTTGAATCATCAAAGACCGTTTCTTTTTCGGCTTCTTTAGCTATACTATCTGTTTTTTTATCCGTTTTACACGAAAAAAGCGCAACTATAAATGTTATTAAAATATACTTTTTCATTTTTTATTTTATTAATTTATTTGTATTCTGTTTACTCTATTTCATTTTTTATTAAAAACGGAATTATAAAGGCTAAAATAACTACTCCGTGTTGCCTGACTAAATAAGACTCTACCAAACAGCCTAGTGAGAAGAATAATAAAACATAAAAACCCATTACTTTTTTAGGTTTCCGCCATAAATTAAGCAACAAAAGTATAAATAAAACACCACCTAAAACACCAGTTTTTAAAAACTCTGATAAATATTGATTATGAGTATTAAAACCTGTTCCTTTTAATCCTGCTTTAAAATTAACAGCTTTATACTGTTTGTTTAATACTTCTTGATAATCTCCTGTACCTACACCAAAAGGAAATGAACCTACTATTTCCTTTATAGCTAAGTAATCTATCAATATTCTATGTTCTACTGTATTTTTAGTATGTGTAAAACTATTTTTGGTAATTATAGTTTTCATATTAAAGTCTGTAGTTTTTAAAAAAACATTTACTCTATTTTTAACAATAGGTACTTGTACAACTGCAATAGTTAATACACCAACAGCAACTAAAGAAATAATTGCATGTGTTTTATTAACTCTCCATAAATTATATATAAAACCAAAACTTAAAAAACTCAAAAAAACAAGCGATGTTTTATTTCCTAACAATAAAAAAACACCTAATGTAAGTAGTAAAACAATGCTGTTTTTAAGTAATGACTGCTTATTTTTCAGCTTTTTTAAAGCTTCAATAATGGGTAGCAATAAAATAAAGATTAGATAAAACTGGCTAACCTTTATTTTTTCTTTTATTGTAAAATGAACAAAAGTGTTTAATGTTCTGCCATCTATAAAGCAATGCCGTATTAGGTAATATATAAACACCAATGGTATTGCATACTTTAAAAACAACAGTAATTTGTTGTATGTTTTTGTTTCTAGTTGCTCAGTATATAAAATTGCTGGCAAAAACAATAGCGGAAGCATAACTAAGGTTCGTTTTATTGCTAAATCATAATTTTCTGAATAAAATACTCCAATAAGTTGAGCTAAAAAAAATAGCACATACAACAGCACTGTTTCATTTTTTTTTATGGCTTCTAATTTTAGCTTAATTTTTTCTTTAGTATCTAAAAAAAAGAAAAGTATAAGTAAAAAAACAGAAATACTATTTAAAGCAAACGACACAATAAATGTTATAAATACAAGCGCTACCAAAGCTACAAATACCTGCTCTCTATTCTTGATGATATAGTGTAACTTAGTACTCATTTTTAACTAATATATTTGTTAACTCATCAGTTTTTATAGGTAGTTCTTTAGCCTTACTTTTAAAATGCACGTTATTTATAAATGTTGGAGTGTGGTACACCCCTTCATCTAGTCGCAAACTATATTTACCTGCAAATACATTACTACTAATAGCTAAAGTATCTATTACACAATCATTACACCTGTTTATCCAGGCTCCTGTAAATTCTTTTTCTTCTCCTGGTTTTGCGTCTTCTAAACCAAACATATTTATTGAGTCCCCAAGTCCATAGTTATGTATTGCTCCCTTACCTATTTGATGCCCTCTTCCTGTAATATACAAAGCTGTTCTATCTGAGTTGTTAATTTCTAAGTTAGCAATATAAACGTATTCAGGGTTATCATTCCAACCATGAACTTGTAAAGCTGCTGCGCTATGCTTATAATGATCTTCTGATACACCTCCTGTGTCATCAATTCTTAAAAACTTGAATGAGATCATCTTACTTCCTGCATAAATGCTAACCCCTCTATTCTTTTTTTTATATATGTTTTTTACTATATCTGTTTTAACTAATAATGTATCAAATTGGATATTGCTAGATTTTCGTATAAATAACTTATCTAAAATTGTCAGTTGACCACTAAACTTAATTTTATTAGAACCATCAAAAATATTAATTGCTCCGCAAATAGTTGCTTCTTTAAAAATTAAGTTTACATTTGACACACCATTAAACACCAAGTTACTTTTATATACTCCTTTAGGAAATGTTATTGGTAAGCCTTTGGCTGCCAAATCTAAAATATTTGACATCCTTTTTGTAGAAATTGGTTGGTTAGGAAAAACCCCATAACGACGTGAATCTCCTTTTGAAAAAGAATCATTTATTCTATATTCTAAATCATTTACATCAAAATTAACTATAGGGGTTAAAACTTTGTAATTATTTTTTTCCTTACAAGAAATAAGGATATTTATGCATACTATGTAAAATATGAACTTCTTCACTTATTGCTTACGGAAAATGTGAGATTTTTAGGCCAAAATTTAAAAGTAAATAAACTTATAAAAAAAGCAAATAAATAATATGATGACGACCCCAAAAGAAAATTAATAAAAAATGATGTTATAATAACTGTAGCCAGATACCCATAAAAAATAACGTATTGAGTGTTTCCTCTTTTAGCATAAGTATACACTCTTTTTATAAACCTACCCCAAAAAAACATAACAAACATTCCAAGCATTCCAAAATCAATATAAAATGGACCCCAAAATGTTTGATAAACAGCCTTTCGTTTTACAATATTGTTTAATTCTCCTAAGGATTTTAATGGGATCCCTAGAGCTCTAAAAAATTTAAAAAAAATATTAAATTCATACTGTCCATAATAATATCCTGTGGTATTTTCTAAGTCATTTACTAAGCGTATATATTCAATAACTCCATGTACAAAATAGTGCTTAAGACTATATATCCCTATTATTTTGTTTTTTTCTTCATCATTTGCATTAAAATATACTTCCTTAAAATCTTCATCGAATTTTATCCACCTATAATCTTTTTGTTCCCAAACTTTAAACGTGTTATTTCCATAACCAAATCTTGTAAGCCTTTTATTAACTACACTTACAGAATATGAAACGAATAAAATTGCTATAAGAAACAAGGGGATTATAATGCTTTTCTTTAATAAAATTTTAGGTAAATTTATTATTGAAATACTCGCCAATTTGACTTTTAATATTGGCATATTTGTATTTTTATAAAAACTTGCAAAAATCACAAATAGTAATGTTGTGCCTAATAGTGCTATTATGGTTCTTCCCCCCATATAAAAAGTTTCAACCATAGGGTATAAACCTGTAACAGCTATAAGTAGCAAAAAAAATTTATTAAAAACTTTATAATTATAAATAGCTATTAATAAGCTCACAAATGAAAAAGGAAACAATATAGATGCAATAATTCCAATACTTCCTCCTGAAAGCTCTTTTCCCATATTTTCTAATCGTTCCTCAAAAATATCCTCCGCAACAAAAATTCCGCTTTTAAAAAATCCAACATACAGCTTAAGTAGCACCCCTAATAAACCGACACAAAAAAAAATAAATACAATTTGTTTCAGTTTTTTATTAGATGGTGCTTCAATAATTTTTACTTTATTTGTTTTTAGTGAAAGTATTCCTATAATAAAAGATATTATAAACACAACTAATGTAAACACAGGAAATAATATACTCCCATTATATAAATACTTTACTGGCATTTGCACATAAATAAACAGCCAGATGACCGCAGATATTACTAACAATTTAATTGGATTTACAACTCCCATTTATTCTTTTGTAAAAACTGATTCTACCAATTCAACTCCTTTTACTTCTTTTAACTTAGATTTTACTTTTTCTAAGTTATTTTCTACAAAACGTAATCCTTGACTAACATACATACCTGATTGTGTTAAATCTTTAGAAATTGCACTACCTCCGCCAATATGTATTGCGTCATAAACTTTAACTCCAGGATTGAAAATACATCTAGACCCTACATAAACATTATTACCTATGCATATCTCTCCGTCAATTCTAATTCTTTCTTTTCCAAAATCAGCATGATAATAGCCGTGTGTCCAAAATTGAGTATTCCTACCTGCAACAACAGTATTTTTGCCAAAGGTTATCGATTTTGTAAGATCTAAAAAATGTGCTGAATTAATAAATGTGTTATCAAATAACTCTAAGGCAGAATGTCCACTTACAATGGGGAATTTTGATCTAAAAATTTTATTACTTTTTCCAATACCGCATCCCTTATGTAAAATAATATCAAATGGTCCATTTATAAAGTTAAACCTTCTAATAGTAGAGTTTTCACCTATTATTAAATTATTAATATTTATAAATGTGAAATTTTCTATTCTTCCTCCTTTTTCTACTTTAATAGTATCTACTAGATAAACCCCAATTCCTATACTTGATTTAAACGAGACACTGTTTTTCTTATTTAGGTTTAAAAAAAATATTCTCAAAACTCGTAAAGGTAATAATCCAAAAAAAGCATTATATAACTTCATCATTCCTTTTTATTATTTTAGCGGGATTACCTCCTACTAATGTTAATGGAGGGACATCTTTTGTAACTACACTTCCAGAAGCCACAACACTCCCATAACCAATTGTTACGCCTGGCAAAACTATTGAGTTTGCCCCAATCCAAACAGAATCTCCAATAACTACTGGTTTATTCGTTCCGTAAGTGTTGATTCTATTATCGGCATTTTCAAAACTTAAATCATGTCCGCTACCATCAAAAATTTGTGTATTAGCTGCTATTAAACAATTCTTTCCTATTTCTATACTTTTATATGCGTGTATACATGTACCATGTATACGTGTGTTACTTCCTATTTTTATCTTCCCACCTGGTTTGTCTAGCAAAAATTTGCAGGGTGAATGCATGTTTAAAAAATACTCCCTCTTTTCGGAGTTGATAACTACATTATCCCCAATAACTAGATTTGTATTCTTACACATTTCTATTGTAGGTATATTTCTAAATTTTACACCCTTTCCAACTTTTATTTTCTTATTTATTTTACAAAAAGCTAAATATATCAGACCTACTAATTTTCTATTAATTTTTCGTAACAATCTCATTATTATATATTATTAAGCAACTTAAATAATAAACTTTTAGCAAGTACTTATCGTCTGTCATTATCCAATCTTCTTTATCCGTCTTTAAAAATCTATTAACAAAAGAACTCAATTCATATTCTTTTATGAAAGAGTTTGATTTATTACTCATATCTTCTAGGAGTATTTTTTTAATAACATCATGAAGAGACTGTTTAAAAATAATATGACCTGTTCTAGAAACAGCTTTAGACCTTAAATACGTCTTTTTATCTATTTTATCTTTCAAAGACTCTCTCAAAACATATTTATGTATCGTTGTTGGCTTATCGCTAAATTGAGACTCTCCTTTGATATTTTTTATTGATAGGCTGAAAGGAATTGTAGCAGAAAATTTTGCTAGATCCATATCATAAAAAGGCATTGCCAATTTTCCCCCTTGATACTTCACCATATCAATCATATAACGCATATCATTAACATATTGCTCAACCCATTTTTCAGAAACCAATATATTATACAACATTCTTTTATTTTTGGCAGAAGTTATATCAAGGTAATGTGTATTTACTAGCGAATTAAAATAATTTAATGGCAGTTTTAAAGCTTTTAAATAAGCCTTATCTAGTTTAAAATATACTATGTTTAAATACGATCTTGTGTTAAAAATATAAGATGCCCTTCTAAGACCTAAAAAAAACTTGTTATGAATATTTCGCTTACTTAAAATAAAATCAAAAGCTTTACGGATAGGTAACATTAATACATGTAAAACACAAAACAATGGCGCTAAACCTTTTTTACTCAAAGTAAATACTTCAAAAGCTAATTGATCTAACTTATTAAGCGCCGGAGTGTGTAACCTTGTATCTTGACCTGCAAAATATGTTTTATTTACATTATTATTTATTTGATTTCCGAAAATCCACATTCCTGAATATGGATTATTCATCATCGTAATTTTTTTCACAAAAACATCTTCTGTAATTTCCTTTTGAAAATCTCTCTCAATAATTTTTAAATCAACATCTAAATGATTTGCTATACTTTTAGCATATATTGTTTCATCTTGAGTAGTTCCTTTTACTTTAAATGAATGATTCTCTATTTTTTGCTTTTCTGTTAAATCATCTAAAGCAATTAGCATTGCCACTGAATCTATTCCACCAGACAGAAAAATTGTATTTAAATCATTTACATAAGGTTTATGAGCTTTTACTATTTCTTGTCTTAGTCGTTTTATATTTTCAGTTTCTGAATAATGATTTTCATTGTCAGCTATATTTGGTTGATTAAATATATTCTTTATTATACTTAACTTATCATTTATAATTATTTCTCCACCAACTTTAATCTGTTTAATGTTATTATAAATTGTTTGACCATCTCTCAAAAAATCAAAATATAACAACTGGTAAACATGTGGTTTATTTAAACCATTAGCGAACTTTTTTCCTAAACTATGAACATTAGATGATAATACAAATTCATTTTTAGCTGAATAATAGTAGCCCGTACAAAGTCCTGCAAGATCTCTATACACAAAAACTTCTGAGGTTGTTTTATGTATTAATACCAATAACCCATCTTTCTTAAAGTATGAGCTTAGCTTTTCAACTGTTAGTTTATTTGACAGACACTCTTCAATATATCTTTCAGAATAATTTGTGTCTATAAAAAGGTAAAAATCATTTGTTTCCCTAAACAATTCTTTACCTTCTACTTTATAATTGACTATATAGTCATTTAATTCTAAATAATTATACCCTTCAATTTTTTTATTAATTAAATGTATGTACATAAAAACTAATTATTCCTATCTATAACTTTTAAAAAAGCGTCAACCATATTATCAATATTTTCCTCACTCATACAATTAGGTGCCACAAAAGGGTCTGAAATAATACCTAAATAACTGGTTTTGTTTAACAAACTTAAAAATGTTATTTGGTCTTCTTGGGTTATGGTTGGAAAATTATTGTTTCTTGCTAACTCAATAAATTTATTTAAATCAGAAACATCTTTAACAAACAAACAATTTTTCGCTGTATTATTTAGAGTTTCTATTAATGTTATCACTGGCTTGTTAGACAATATACACTCTATGGCTATAGTACCTGTAACCGTAATAAATAAATCTGTTTTATTAAAAACATCATCCATAGAAATATTATGTTTTAACATAATAATATTACTATGGTTAGTTATATAGCCAATTAAATCTGATGAAAGTTCGTATTTAGATTTAGGGTTTGGTTTAATATATAATAGATCTGTTTCTTCTAAGCAATTATGGAGCTGTTTAATAACATCTAACTGATTTCTACATTTTCTACCCCAAACATCAATATTAGCTTCCGGTTGCATCTGAAGAGGATAAAGAATTGCAAATTTATCTTTATCAATATCTGTTTGAGCCAAGTCATCCCATTGTAAAATGTTTTTCTTTTTTTCTTGTTCTTTCTTATACTTGATACTTGGTGAAGGGGTGTTATATTGTTCGCCTAAAAAATAGGATTTTATAATTTTTAATTTATCCTTTAAAATTACACTTTTAGATGTTTTCCTGATTTTCATATAATCAGGCTTAGAATCTCTACTAGCAATTATATTAATTATTTCAACTGCCTCCTTTTTATTTAAACTCTCTCCGCTACCTTTAAATGGAGTTAACGTATCATATTTATAAAAGGAAAACCTTCCTGTAGGATATCTACAACTTGAGGGATTTAAATATAAAATATTTTGTGCTTTACAAACTTCTATAGCTATTAACTCATGGAATGCTGTAGACTCTCCAAAAACAATATCTGGTTGTATTTCATTAAGTATTTCTTCAATTTTTAAAGCATAATAAGCAAAATATCGTGTATCTTTCTTTTTAAAAAAATTAACTTGTCTATCAGACTGCATTACTTTAGACAAATTAATATTTGAGGAAGCTTTAGTTAAATTTTTATGTTTAGGATAAGGAATACTACTTATTAACCCTTCTTTAGGAGTAAACTCTTTGTTTTGAACTATCCAAAAAATTTCATGTTCAACTTTCAGCTTTTTAACAATAGCTTCATAAAACCATGTTTTATATCTATTTTCAATAAAAAGTAGTTTCATTTACAAATTTAACTTGTTCTATTCCGTAATTAACTCTAACGATAAAGGTGTGCCTTTTATTATGTTTACCTTAGATTTTTTTCCTAAAATCTTATTATAATACTTTGGATGTAAACCATAACCCGGTCTTATTGAGCGAATATTTTTCTCTGTAAAAACTTCTCCTTCTTTTACATTTTCAACCACAAAAAGAGATCTTGCAAACTTTCTATTTTTTTCTACTTTTTCTGATACTTCATAAGACACTTTGCCTAATAATTTTTCAGCGTCTCTTACGGCGTCTACCATTTCTTTAAACTCTTTCTCATCTAAAGAAAAATCAGCATCTGGTCCGCCAATGGTTTTATTTAAAATAAAATGTTTCTCTATTACTGTAGCTCCTAAAGTAGCTGCTACAACTGGTGCTAAATGTCCATAAGTATGATCTGAAAAACCTACTTCTACATTAAATCTGTTTTTTAAATCGGGTATGGTATTTAAGTTTGCTAATTCTAGAGGCGCTGGATAACTAGAGGTACATTTTAGCAAAACTATATTGTTATTTCCAGCTTTTCTACAAGTATCAACTGCTAATTGAATATCCTCTTCTGTCGCAATACCCGTAGACATTATAATTGGCTTTCCTTTTGATGCAGTATACTCTATTAGAGGAATATCTTGTATTTCAAAAGAAGCAATTTTATAAGCAGGCACGTCAAGTTTTTCTAAAAAATCTACTGCTGTAAAATCAAATGGAGAAGAAAAACAGATTAAGCCTTCCTCTTTAGCAACTTCAAATAATTTCTCATGCCATTCCCAAGGTGTATATGCTTCACCATACAATTGATGCAATGTTTTACCATCCCATAATGTGCCTCCATCTATTTTAAAAAACTCATTATCGCAATCAATTGTCAATGTATCGGGTGTATAAGTTTGAAGTTTGATCGCATCTGCTCCACATCTTTTCGCCGCCCTAATTGTCTCAATAGCAACATTTAAATCTCCATTATGATTAGCTGACAATTCTGCTATTATAAAACACGGCGTTCCACCTCCAATTTTTCTTGAACCTATTAGCATTCCTTTAGTTTTTTTCCAACTTCAAAGGTAAGCTTTTTTTCAGTTCTTATAGATTCCAAGGCTACAACTCCGTTTGAAGTTTTTATTAATATTTTAGGTTGGTTAGCGATAATTAATCCATTATCATCTTTGTAGTGAAAACCAGTATCTGTAAAACTAATTCTATCAATAATTACTTTTTCTCCATCATAAAATGAAAAAGCTCCTGGATAAGGGTTAGCCTGAGCCCTAACCCAATTATAAATTCGTTCTTTACTCCAATCCCATTTTATTTTACCGTCATTAGGGGTTCTTTTTCCAAAGTAAGTAGCCTTTAAGTTGTCTTGAGGTATTAATGTAAGATCTTTTTTCTTAGTCGTTAAAAGCACTCTTTCAACTAACGGATAATATACCTCAGCATACTTATCCAATACAGTTGCCCCTGTATCATTTTCTTCAATAGGAATTTCTATTTGAGATATAATTGGTCCTGTATCACACCCTTTTTCAATTAAATGTGCTGTTATTCCTGTTTTATCTTCATTATTAATAATAGCCCAAACATGAGGTGTTCTCCCCCTATATTTTGGTAAAAGAGAACCATGAATATTAAATGCATATTCTTTAGGGTGATTAATTATATCATCTTCTATCAAAAATAAATAATTGATAGATGCTAAAACATCTATATGAAACGACTTAATAAAATCAAACCCTTTTCCATTTCTAGGGTTTCCTTTAAAAAAAGGAATCTCATTGTTTTTACAATAATCTATAATTGCAAACGAATTGCTATCTGTCAATACGCAAACAACCTGATAACCAGCATTTATTTGTTTTAACACACTAAACCCTAAACCTCCACTTACCAAGACAGCAATTTTCATTAATTTATTAAGTTTAAAAACCTAGACTTTATGTTACTATCAAATAGTCTGGATTGATTTTCTATATATCTATTAAAGTTCCCTTCTCTAAGAATTTTCATCACACTCTTTTTGAATTTTTCTTTTGTATACCCCATAAAATTCCCTCCAGGATAAATTACTTTTTCCTCAACAAAACCCTTATAAATCAACTCCTGATTTTTAACAAAGTAACCTGATAAAATAGGCATCTTAACACAACATAGTTCATAACAAATAGTACTTGATGGTGCTATAGCTAAATGACACCTTTTCATTGTTTTAATTAATTCTTTTTCACTTAAGTTTTTATATAAAAACACCTTTTGAGGAAACACTTTTTGAACTTCTAAAATTTCTTTGTGTTTATAGGCTCCTCCAAGAACAATGTGTATTTCTTTTATTTCTAATTCAAGTAATGCTTTAGTTGCTAATAAGGAAAAGTCATGAGCATCTGCACCACCAAAACAAACAAAAACATTTTCAATTTTATTTATTTCTCTTTCTAAAGAAGCTTGGTGTAAAAACCCAGGTCTTAAAACCGCATATTTAGTACCTAAAGCAAATTTTGTATTTTTATGAGCTGAAAAATCTTGTTCTTTTACATACGGAGAATGATTTATAACTACATCTGCAAACATTCTTTCTGAAGCTAAATCATCTACATATAATAAATTAAAGCCTAAGGTTTTTATTTTTAATTGATAATCGCTAGTAAATTGATAACCATCCGCAATTAAAATATCATTTTCAGGAGTATAATTATTAACTAACCAATCTGGCTCATTAATTATAGAAATATTATCTGGAATACAAGTAACATTATAAGTATGGGGTATTACCTCTTTAGTAGAAGTATCTCTTGTTATGAATTCAATATCAAACTGGTCTTTATACATTTCATATAAAGCAAACATTCTATATAAATGTCCTAAACCCGTATCTGAATTACCGTCTGCTCTACAAAGAATTTTTTTCATTATCTAGCCTCATTTTATATTTAATTTCTGCTAGCTTCCAATCTATTTCATTATCAATATCTTGAGCTTCTAATTCGCTTATTTCTACAATTCCAGTATTATTGGTCCAAAGTTTCCTTTCTTTTATAATTGTTTCAACATTAAAAAAATAAAACTGTCCAACATCATGAAAAGCAGGTTCTAAGTCTTGTGATCTACTATTTAAATGTTCTGGTTGAAACATTTCCATCTTGTTAGAAGTACTATCTAACTTTACAGCTCTTTGAATTGGAAAACCAAACCTAACAGCAGGGAAAACACAATCAAACTTACTATTTTCTAATAAATTAAAAGACTCCTTTAAAAGAGACGATGATATAAAAGGTGCTGTAGCATATAAGCAACAAATGTTAACTATTTCAACGTTCTTCAATTTATACCAGTTAATTACTTCCTCAATTACATCAAAAGTAGTAGCATAGTCTGATGAATTTTCTTTGGATCGTAGAAAAGGAACTTTTGCTCCATATTCTATAGCAATACTAGCAATCTCTTCATCATCTGTAGAAACTATTACCTCGTCAAATAAATTACTCTCTATAGCTGCAGTAATAGAATAAGCAATAATTGGTTTCCCTAAAAAAGGTTTAATATTTTTTCTAGGAATCCTTTTACTTCCTCCTCTTGCAGGTATAATTGCTAGATTAACCATTATTTATAAACCCTAATATTTTTTCTATAACCATATCCTGCTCTTTATTTGTTAATCTAGGATACATAGGTAAACTAATACATTTTGAATAATATTTCTCTGAGTTAGTTAAACCTGCATTTCCATAGCCTATTTCTTGGTAATAAGGCAGTCTATGAACCGGTATATAATGTATTTGAGCAAATATTTTTTGGTCTCTTAAATAATCATATAACTCTTTTCTATTGTCTACTTCTATTACAAATAAATGATGTGCGTTATAATATCCTTTAGGTAGTTCTTGAAACTTTATTTTTCCTTTAAACGCAATTTTATATCTGCTTGCTATTTCATTACGTTTCTTAACACCTTCTTCATTCTTAGCTAGCTGAGTAATCCCTAAAGCCGACTGAATATCTGTTAACCTGTAATTAAAACCTAATTCTTGCATTTCATAAAACCAACCTCCGTGGTTTTCACTCATGTTTTCTTTAGTGATTCCATGAGTACGAAGCAGCATCAATTTTTTATAAAGTTCTTCAGAGTTTGTTGTTAACATTCCCCCTTCACCACACGCTATATGTTTTACTGGATGAAATGAAAACACCCCTATATCTGCATAAACTCCATTTCCACATTTCTGCTCAACTCCATTAGAATCTGTAAAAAAACCTCCTGGAGCGTGGCAAGCATCTTCAATAATCCATAAATCATGCTCTTTAGCTAAACCTCTAAATTTTTCTAAATCAACTGGAAGTCCCGCAAAATCAACAGGAATTATTCCTTTGAAAAACCCTTTAGGTTTGCTTTCTATAAGCTCTTTTGTCTTTTCAAAAGATAATAAATAGGTGTCTGGATCTATATCTGCAAACCAAACTTCTCCTTTAGCAAACCGAACACAATTAGCACTAGCAGCAAAAGTAATTGGTGTAGTTACAACTCGCTCTCCTTCTTTTAAGCCTAAAGCCAATACAGCAATATGTAATGCAGAAGTAGCGTTATTTACAGCAACTGCATATTTAGCCCCAACATAATCAGCAAATTTTTCTTCAAACTCTTTTACTTTAGGACCTTGAGTTAAAAAATCTGCTTGAAGTGTTTCTACAACTGCATCTATATCTGTTTGGTCAATATGTTGTCTTCCGTATGGAATCATTACACTTCAAAATTAGGGTCTACAAATCTCTTTACATTCTCACGTAAAGACGCTATAGTTTCCCACTCAGTATTATCTCCAGAATTGTAGCTAAACCCATCTTTAACTCGTTTAGCGCCAAAGTGCTTGACAAAGTCATCTAAATTGAAGGTAGGTTTTTGAGGTATAATAGCATAGTATTTTCCTAAGTCCCATGTATTTAATGAGTCTGAAACAGTAATCATTTCTTCATGTAATTTTTCTCCAGGTCTTATACCTACTATCTTCTGCTCGCACTCAGGAGCTATAGCTGTAGCTACATCTGTAATTTTATATGACGGTATCTTAGGGACAAATATTTCACCTCCCCAAGCGTTTTCTAAAGCATTCATTACCATTTCTACACCATCATCTAGAGATATATTAAATCTCGTCATCCTATCATCCGTGATAGGTAATACCCCTTCTTTTCTTTTCTTTAAAAAGAATGGCATAACAGATCCGTTAGACCCCATTACGTTACCATAACGAACAACAGAAAAACGAATATCTCTTTTTCCTTTTATATTATTAGCTGCAACAAATAGCTTGTCCGATGCTAATTTTGTAGCACCATATAAATTAATCGGGGCTGCTGCTTTATCAGTGGATAACGCTACTACATCACTCACTCCGCATGCCAATGCTGCGTCAATAACATTTTCTGCACCTATAATATTTGTGTTAACACATTCCATAGGATTATATTCAGCTATGTGAACATGTTTCATCGCTGCTGCATGTATAACAACATCTATACCTTCGAATGCTCTAAATAATCGTTTTCTATCTCGAACATCTCCGATAAAATAACGAATAGCTGGGTATTTAGTATCTGGATAGTCCATTCCCATTTGGAAATGTTTCTGTTCATCTCGAGAAAAAATCACCAACCTTTTTACTTCAGGAAATCTACTTAAAATTGTTTTTGTAAACTCCTTTCCAAAGGAACCCGTTCCTCCTGTTATTAGTATTGATTTTCCATTTAAATTTAGCATGTTCATTTAATTTTCCTCTTATTTAATATACCACTCCATTGTTAGTTCAATTCCTTCTTTAAAAGAAAACAACGGGTTATAACCTATTAATTTTCTGGCTTTTGAAATATCTGCTAAGGAATGTTTAACATCTCCAGCTCTTTCGGGTCCATAAACGACTTTAGAAAGGCTCTGTTTACTTTCTAGTGTTTTCAACCCGCTAGTAATAGCTTCTACCAATTCATTTAAATTTGTGTTTTCACCAAATGCTGTATTATATACTTGATTAACTGCTTTACTATTTTCTGCAAATATAGCTTTAATATTTGCTTGCACTACATTTTCAATATACGTGAAATCTCTTGAATGCAAACCATCTCCATTAATAACAACATCTTTATTTGCTAAAAATTGCTTAATAAATTTTGGTATTACAGCAGCATATGCTCCATTTGGATCTTGCTTTGGTCCAAACACATTAAAATAACGCAAACCAATAGTTTCTAAACCATAGGTTTTGTAAAACACATCGGCATATAGCTCGTTTACATATTTAGTAACTGCATAAGGAGATAGGGGTTTACCTATTTTATCTTCTATCTTTGGTAAACCAGGGTGATCTCCATAAGTTGACGAGCTAGCAGCATATACCATTCTTTTTACTGTATCAGATTCCTTTGCCGCAACCAACATATTTAAAAAACCTGATATATTAACTTCATTTGAAGTTATAGGATTGTTTATCGACCTAGGAACAGAACCCAAAGCTGCTTGATGCAAAACATAATCTACACCTTTCATTGCTTCTGTACAGGTTTCTAAGTTACGAATATCTCCTTCAATCAATTTACACCTTTCATCTTGTAAAAAAACTTCTATGTTTTTACGATGTCCTGTTGCAAAATTATCTAAAATAACAACTTTTTTAACATCGTATTTTAATAAATACTCTACTAGGTTTGAACCAATAAACCCTGCACCACCTGTAACAAGAAAAGTATATTTTGATAAATCTTTATTATGATATTCTGTCTTAAACATATTTTACAATCTTTTATCAGAAATTACTGGGTTTATATTTCCTTTTACATCGTAAATCACCGATTTTTCTTTTCTAAACATAGAAAAATCTAAGTTTTTAAACTCATCATGGGCTACCGTATGCACAATCGCATCATACTTTTTGTCTTCTAAAGATTGTGTTGTCGCAATACCATATTCATGCATTACCTCTTCTGCAGATGCCCAAGGATCATACACCTCGACATCCATATGAAAAGAAACTAAATTACGGTATACATCTATTGCCTTTGTATTTCTTATATCTGGGCAATTTTCTTTAAAGGTAATTCCTAACATAAGCACTTTAGCCTTTTTTACAGGAATTTCATTTTGTACCATTAGTTTCAAAACTTCTGTTGCTACATACTCTCCCATACTATCATTCAACCTTCTCCCTGCTAAAATAATTTCTGGATGATATCCTGCTTCTTGTGCTTTTTGTGCTAAATAATATGGGTCAACCCCAATGCAATGCCCACCAACCAAACCAGGTTTAAAAGGCAGAAAATTCCATTTAGTACTTGCGGCCTCTAAAACTGCATGAGTGTCTATGTTGAGTTTATTAAATATTTTAGCAAGCTCATTAACAAAAGCGATGTTAATGTCACGCTGTGCATTTTCAATTACTTTAGCTGCCTCCGCTACTTTAATTGTAGGCGCTAAATGTGTTCCTGCAGTAATAATTGAGCTGTATAATTCATCAACTTTCTTCCCTATTTCTGGAGTGGAACCTGAAGTTACTTTTTTTATTTTAGTAACTGTGTGTTTCTTATCTCCTGGATTAATTCGTTCAGGTGAATAACCCGCATAAAAATCCTTATTAAACACTAAACCACTCACACGCTCTAAAACAGGCACACATTCCTCTTCTGTAACACCTGGGTATACCGTAGATTCATAAATAACAACATCATCTTTTTTCAATACTTTCCCTATCATTTCAGATGCTTTTATTAAAGGGATTAAAACAGGACGATTGTTTTTATCTACAGGTGTTGGTACGGTTACTATATATGTAGTACAAGCTTTTAAATCGTTAACATCAGCACTTAGTTTTAAACCTTTATTGATTAAAACTGACTGTAAGTTTTTATCTGATACTTCCAATGTACTATCGTGACCAGAATTTAACTCTTTTATTCTATCTTGGTTTATATCAAAACCTAATGTATCATACTTTTTAGCAAACTCTACTGCTAATGGTAAACCGACATAACCTAAACCGATAATTGCAATTTTCATATTTTATATTAATATACCATAAAGGTAATTATTCTTTAATTGAAGTTATTAATAGCTATTTGTAAACTTTCTTCCCAGTTAGGTATTTTAATTTTTAAACTATCAATTATTTTATTTTTACTTAAAACACTATATTTTGGCCTTGCGGCAGGTGTTGGATAAGCTATTGTTGGTATATTATTTAACCTAATATCAATATTTGCTAAATTAAATATTTGTTGCGCAAAACCAAACCAACTCGTCACTCCTTTATTAGCATAATGGTAGAGTCCATAAGCATTACTATCTTGATCAATAATTGTTAGTAATACGTCTGCCAAATCTTTGGCATAAGTTGGTGTTCCTATCTGATCTGAAACTACATTTAGCTCTTTCCTTTCTTGGCCTAACCTGAGCATCGTTTTCATAAAATTGTTAGCATACTCTGAATACAACCACGATGTTCTAATTATAAAATATCTTTTTAAGATAGATTTTATTTCTTCTTCACCTTTAAGTTTTGTTTTTCCATATACCGATAATGGATTTGTTGTGTCTTTTTCTTTGTATGGTTTTGATGCATAACCATCAAAAACAAAATCGGTAGATATGTGAATTAACACAACATCTTTTTCTTTACATAATGTTGCTAAATTCTTTACTCCATTAACATTAACATTAAACGCTTGCTCTTTCTCATGCTCTGCTTTATCTACAGCTGTATAAGCAGCACAATTGATACAGTAATCAAAAGAGTTTGTATTAAATACTGTTTTCAAGGCTATTACATCGGTAATGTCTAGTTCTTTAGATGACGTAAATGTAAATTTAATTTTTGGATGCTGAATCGCAAGCTCATTTATACACAAGCCTAACTGTCCTTTAGCTCCAGTTACCAATACATTTTTCATCTTAATTTTGCTAAAATAACTCTTTTACTGTTGGCAAAGCTACATCTTTTTCAGACACTGAAAAGTCTTTGGGGTCTAATACCCAATCAATGTTCAATGTTTCATCGTTATAGATAATTCCTTCTTCCGATGCTTTATTATAAAAGTTATCACATTTATAATTAAAAATTACGGTGTCGCTTAACACAATAAACCCATGTGCAAATCCTCTTGGAATAAAAAGTTGCTTTTTATTTTTAGAAGAAAGACGCACCGTTTCTGTTTGTAAAAAAGTGGGGGAATCTGGTCTTATATCAACTACTACATCTAAAACTTCTCCTTGAACAACTCTAACTAATTTTGCTTGCGCATGTTCACCCTTTTGAAAATGTAAGCCTCTTAAAACACCCTTTGTAGAAAAGGACTCATTGTCTTGAACAAAGTTTACATCAACTCCAAGTGTTTTATTAAAAACTTCTTTGTTATAAGTTTCAAAAAAATAACCTCTGTCATCATTAAACACTCGTGGTTCTATAATAAAACACCCTTTTAATTTAGTTTTTATTACCTTCATTATTTTTCAATAATACTTAACAAGTGTTTACCATAACCGCTTTTTAATAATGGCTCAGCTAACTGTCTTAATTTTTGTTTGGTAATAAAACCTTGGCGGTATGCTGCTTCTTCAATAGCACCAATTTTCAAGCCTTGGCGTTCCTCTATTACTTGCACAAACTGTGATGCTTGCATTAAAGAATTAAACGTACCTGTATCTAACCAAGCTGTTCCTTTATCTAAAATACTTACTTGTAATTTTCCGCGTTTTAAGTATTCTTTATTTACATCGGTAATTTCAAGTTCACCTCTGTGACTTGGTTTAATATTCTTGGCTATTTCTACCACATCATTATCGTAAAAATAAATGCCGGGTACAGCAAAATTCGACTTTGGCTTTTCTGGTTTTTCTTCGATAGATTTTACTTTGCCTTTTTCATCAAAATCAACCACTCCATAGCGTTCTGGGTCATGCACATGGTAGGCATAAACAATACCTCCATCTGGGTCATTATTTGCTTTTAACAATTCACCCAAACCAGTACCATAAAATATATTATCCCCTAAAACAAGGGCTACTTTTTCTGTGCCAATAAAATCAGCTCCTATTATAAAAGCCTCTGCTAATCCGTTAGGGTGTTCTTGTACTGCATATTCAAAATGACAACCTAATTTTTCTCCATTACCTAACAGTTTTTCAAATAAAGGTAAATCTTGTGGTGTAGAAATAATTAGTATTTCTCGTATGCCTGCATCAATCAATGTAGATAAAGGGTAATAAATCATTGGTTTATCAAAAATCGGCATTAATTGTTTACTTACAGACAACGTAAGCGGGTGTAAACGTGTACCCGATCCTCCAGCTAAAACAATCCCTTTCATTCTTTTAATTTTTATATTTATCAATATACCAAGATATTGTTTTTAATATACCTGTTTCAAAATTTTCATCAGCTTTCCAACCTAACTGACTTTCTATTTTAGAAGCATCTATAGCATATCTGTAATCATGTCCAGCCCTATCCTTTACAAAACTTTTTAGCTCTTTATATGAAGCTCCACTTTTTCTTGGGGTTTTCTCATCAAGAATACTGCAAATAGCATCTACAATATACATATTAGTACGTTCATTTCTTCCACCTATATTATAGGTTTCTCCCGAAACACCTTTATCAAAAGCAATTTTAATTCCCTTGCAGTGGTCTAGTACATACAGCCAGTCACGCACATTTAATCCATTTCCATAAATAGGAATGTTCTCTTCTGATAGACATTTTCTGATAATGGTAGGAATCAACTTTTCATCATGCTGATTCGGTCCGTAATTATTTGAACAATTAGTGGTTACCACATTCATACCGTAAGTATGAAAATAACTTCTAACTAAAAAATCTGACGAAGCTTTTGATGCACTGTACGGGCTATTTGGTGCATAAGGTGTGCTTTCTATAAACAAGCCTTCTTCTCCTAAAGTTCCATATACCTCATCTGTGGAGACATGTAAAAATCTAGAATTTTGATAACTTTCTTTTACCTCATTAGGTCCGTTCATCCAAGTTTTATAAGCTACATCTAATAAATTGAAACTTCCTACAATATTTGTTTCAATAAATGCCCCAGGGTTTTTAATGGAATTATCTACATGAGACTCTGCTGCAAAATGGATAACATCAGTAATTTGATGTTTTGAGAACAACTCTTCTACCAAATTTCTATCGCAAATATCTCCTTTAATAAAATGGTAATGTTCGTGATTTTCTACTGCTTTTAGATTTTCAAGATTACCCGCATAAGTTAACTTGTCTAAATTATAAACAACAATATTGTCATTTTGTAATACAAACTCAATAAAATTAGATCCTATAAAACCTGCACCACCCGTTACTAAAATCCTTTTCATTTTTATTTATTGTAGTTTGCTATAAATTTGTTTAGCCTTAACCCAAAAACTACAATCAATATTCCGAGAAATGCTAGTAATGGAAATATAAACTTCATTTTAGAAAAGATATTACCATCTACTGATCCTATTAACTGAAAGTCAGAAACCACTTCAAATAATTGATTTTCTTTAATAGCTTCCTCTTCCAATGTGGTCAATTTCTTTTGTTCTGCAATTTGTAACTGAAGCATTTCAAACTCTTTAGTTTTTTGCTCTTCATCAGCTAATTTTAATGCCGTAGAACCTAAAATTTCTATTTTTTGACTTTTATCTTTCGAAAGCTCTTTTATATATACTTTTTTCAATGAATCTATATCAGCCAATGATTTTTTAATTGATGCTTTTTGTAATTTAAATAGCGTGTCTTTTTTTCGTTTATTTTCTTTTGAATATACATTAGATTTAAACGTATTTTTAAAACCTTCTGATAAGTTTTCATACACATTATTCTTAGAAGACTTCACTTCTATTTCGTATAATGATGCATCATAAATAGTTATATTCTCTACAAAACGCTCATAATTTACGGTTGCTGCAGCTGCAGAATCTAACGACGTCATAAATTGATCATACAATCTTGTTTTTTCCTTTTCACTTTCAGGTCCATCTATAATATCAAAACTTTTTAAACTTTCAGTTTCTTCTTGAGTTAACCCAAAAATACCAGACAACTTATTGGTTTCCTTATTTTTAACCAACTCGTTATAATATCGAATATTTGTAACTAATTGATATTTACTATCAAAAAGTGGTTTTACTATCATTTTAGATGTGTATACTTTTGGACTATACATATCATAAGCTATACCTAAGACAAAAGCAACTACAACAATTATGGCTATTTTTATAAAATGCTGTTGAATGGTCTGTAAAAAAGATATTAATACATCAAAAACCGCTTTAAAAACTCTGTAAATAAGCCTAAAGAACCCTTTTATTTTTTGTTCAAAAAAATTAAACAGTTGCAATAAATCTATTTCTTCTGAACCTTTATTAATATTATCACTCATGTAGTTATTGGACTAGTTTAGTATTTGTTTTAATATATTTTGTGTTATAATATATGTTGGTTTAACTCCTGTGGTTCCTAAGCCCCCAGAGGCTAATGTGCTTCCTGTTTCTAATGGATTATCTGAAGCATAGTAAGCATAGCGAACTTTAACATCTTTTGAAATACTCCCTCGAACTTTTGATGCTGACTGAATAGCTTTTTGATAATGAGCCCCCTCCATTTCTAAACCAATTACATTCCAAGTGGACTCGTTAAAAAACTTTAAAATATCTTTGTTTTGTAATGAAGTTCCTAATACCGTAATCATTGCTCCTTCTACCACATTAATATCTTCATTAACAAAATCCGATACAGCTAATTCATTTTCAAACGGATAGTTATCTGCTGTTCCCTCAAAAATATGAGCAGAAGGTATCATCACATCGCCTTTTCCACCTTCTAAAATACCTGCTTTCCCCATTATTGATATTGATTTGATATCTAAATGCACCAAAATACCATCTTGTTTATAAGGTCTTAAAAGCTCGTCTATAGTTTCATAGGCTTGCTCTCCAAAAGCGTAATCCATTACAACTATTACATCTTCTTTTGATTTATCAATTTTAGATATGTCAAAAATTTGAACATTTATATTAGTCCCCGATTCATCTTGTAAATAAGTCATTCCGTTACTTAACGCTTCCTTCGAGACTTTATTACGCAATGCACTATTTTTACCTTCGCTTAAAGCTTCATATACTTCAAAAACTGATTTCTTTTTTAGTTCAGCTTTTAAAGCTTTAGGTACAAATAGTGTATTCATTACACTATGCATATTTGCACTAATAACATGAATTGGTTTTCCTAACAACCCTTGTTTTACTAAGGTTTCTTTAATATTATTTGCCCAAATTTCTCCGTGAATATGATGTCCTATTCGCTCGCGTAATACTGGTGTAAATGTAACTACTCTTTTTTTACCGCCTGTTTCTTCTTCAATAGCCAATTTTCCTAGCCAGTAAATTATGCTTAAAAACCTATCTGGATTTTTCTCCTCAGCGTAATCATCATATACATCAGAAACTTCTTCAAAAGTTCTACCTAAAATATTTGCTGTGTGCGTAAGTGCTACTTCTTTTTCTTTTATACTAAGTTTTTTAGTAGCGTTTGCTGCTTTTTCAAGTTTTATCCAGTCTCTTTTTAACTCTCCATTATCTCCAATAATTACACGTTTCATTATTTTATGAGACTCTAAAAATAAAAAAGTTAGATGGGTAAGAATATCATAAATCTCCGAACGACCTCGGGTAATTTCAATATTCATTTGTTCATTATCAATACGATAACAATTTCTTCTTCTTTTTGAAGGTATAATAACTTCAAAATGCGATTTTGAATAGCCTTCATCAGAAGTAAGGTTAATATATTTACATTGTTCAATACCTATGGGTAATCTGTCAATGACATATTTTAATCCATTTAACTCTACTTTTTCTCCTGCGATAGAGCCATAAATTTCTGGACGCAATAACAATAATGCTTCACGTAGTGTTTCTCCTGAAACACCCATAGGTTTGTAAAACCCTCTGTTAAACAAGTGTCGCATGGTAACATATAAACGCTCAATAGCGTTTGAACTTTCCTGTGCTCTTGTTCTTACTATTTCTTTTTTCGTACCACTCATATTCAATAATTGTAAACAAATATAAGATTTCCAATGTTAATTTGAGAATTTCAATAATTTATCTGCTATCAACCTATTATCTGATAGCCTAGGCAACTTGTTTTGCCCTCCTAATTTACCTATTGATTTCATATAATTTTGAAATCCATTCTTAGCAACTTTCGTAATTACTAATGGTCTTAACACTTTACCTTGAATCAAATCAAAATAATACGCGTTTTGTTGCTGCAGTGCCTCATCTATTGCTAATGAAAACACCTCCATATTTTCAGGTTCATTTTCAAACTCTATAAACCATTCATGATATGGTAATCCGCTATTAGGTGTAATTTGAGGAGCTACTGTAAATTCATTAACACTTACTGAAGTGTTTGCAACAGCCTCTTGCAAAGCTTGCTCAACCTCCTTAGCAATAACATGCTCACCAAAGGCTGAAATAAAATGCTTAACTCTTCCAGAAACAACAACCCTATATGGCTTTAACGATGTAAACTGTACCGTATCGCCAATATTATACGCCCACAAACCAGCTGTAGTAGAAATTATCATTACATAGTTTACACCAAGCTCAACATCTTTTATAGTAATTCTTTCAGGGTTCTCTAAACCGAAGTCTGTTACTTTTATAAACTCATAGAAGATTCCTGAATTTAACTGTAATAACATTCCTTTTTCCTTTTGGGAATCTTGAAATGCAAAAAAACCTTCTGAGGCAGGGTATAATTCTATACTATCTATTTTTTTACCTATTAAGTTTTCGAATTTATTTCTATAAGGCTCATAATTTACCCCTCCATATATAAATAAGTTAAAGTTTTTAAATAACTCGCCTACAGGTTTATTGGTTTTTTCAATAAGTTTTTCAAAATACATCTGTACCCACGAAGGGATTCCTGAAATAACCGACATGTTCTCCGTCATAGTTTCCTGTACTATAGCATCTACCTTAGTTTCCCAGTCTTCTATACAGTTTGTTTCCCAACTCGGCAATCTGTTTTTTAACAAGTATTTAGGCACATAGTGCGCCACTATTCCTGAAAGCCTCCCTAGTTTTACTCCGTTTTTCTCATTCAATACAGGGCTTCCTTGCAAAAAAATCATTTTACCATTTACAAAATTGGTGTTTTTGGTTTCTGCAATGTAACACATAATAGCATTTCGTGCGTTTTGTATATGTGTTGGCATTGACTCTTTAGTAATAGGAATATATTTTGCGCCAGATGTAGTACCCGATGTTTTAGCAAAATATAGTGGTTTTCCTGGCCATAAAATATCCGCTTCTCCAGCCACAACTTTATCTACATAATTCCTTAACTGTTCATAATCACGTACGGGCACATGCTTAACAAAATCAGCATGAGTATTAATACTTATAAAGTTATGGTCTTTTCCAAAGCTCGTTGTTGTTGCCGTGCTTATCAACTCTTGAAAAACCTTTTCTTGTGTTTGTATGGGGTTTTTTACCCACTTATTTATTTTGCGTTTTACGCTCAGCGCAAACGGTAATGCTAAAACAGATTTTAACGACATATTTAAAAGTCAATAAAGTTAGTTGGATCTAAAGGATATCCTTTGCTCCATAATTCAAAATGTAAATGCGGTCCCGTAGAAAGTTCGCCAGTAGCTCCTGAAAACGAAATAACTTCCCCAGACTTTACAAAATCACCTTGCGTTTTGTTCACTGCGGAATTATGTTTATAAACCGAAAGCAACTGATTTCCATGGTCAATAATTAACACATAACCTGTTTCTACGGTCCACTCAGCAAAAATAACACGACCATCTGCAACTGATTTTACAGGAGTCCCTGTTGCTATAACAATATCTACCGCAAAATGCTTTTTCTCTTGATTAAAACCATTAGAGACACTTCCTTTCGCTGGCGGAAATAATACAAAGTTTTCTTGTTGCTGCTCTGTTTGTAGTATGTTATATTTATCTTCTCGTTCTACTTCACTTCTCAATAATGAATCTTCCGGTGTTGTAGGTACAGCTATAAACTCAGCTGTTTTTTCATCTTTTGTAGTAGTTGTGATTGTATCTTGATTAAACACATTTCCTGTTAACACCTTTCTAATACTATTTAATTGCTTTTTATTAGTTTCTAAAGCCATCGCTAACGAATCCGTTTTACTTGTTAAATAAAACGCTTTTCTTTTTAGCGCTGTTGAAGAATAACCAGGTATGTATTCACGTAAAGGTGTAAATGCTATTATTACAGTGGTTAAAGCAATGAGTGCTATTATGGAAAACCCGGCAAAAACAAATACATTTAACCGTGTAAGATTGAATGATATTTTCTCCTCAAAGGTATTATCATTCAAAATTACCATTCGGTATTTACTTAGCAATTTTTGCTTGAACTTTTTCTTTTTACTTACCATAATTGTACAAATATACTTTATGCTGCACTAAATTTAAGTTTTAAACGCTTGTTTTCAACTTTTCTTATTAAATTTGTTGCACAAAATTTAAATAAATTATGATTTCACTAGGTGTATTTTTAGGGTTTGTAGGGCCATGGCAATGGATTGTTATTGGCGTAGTAGTTTTACTACTTTTTGGAGGAAAGAAAATTCCTGAATTAATGAAAGGCCTAGGTGGAGGTATTAAGGAGTTTAAGAAAGCTACCAAAGAAGAAGAAGAGGAAGCTAAAAAAGTAAATGACTCTAAAGAATAAATTTTAACCACTTACAATAAAAAAGCCTTTTGTGATTTGATTTCAAAAGGCTTTTTTTATTGTATTAAACTTAATCTATCATACTCAATTGTATTCTTCCACGTTGTACATCTACCTCAATAACTTTTACCAATACATGTTGATTTAATTGTACTACTTCATTAGGGTCAGAAACATATTTGTTGGTCAATTTAGATATATGTACCAAACCACTTTGCTTTATTCCTATATCTACAAAACAGCCAAAATTTGTTATGTTATTAACTATTCCTGGCACTCTCAAACCAGTTTTAACATCATCAATTGTTTTCAAACCTGAATCAAACTCAAAAATTTTAGCCTTTTTTCTCGGATCTACACCTGGTTTTTCAAGTTCGTGAACAATATCATTTAATGTGGGGATACCTACTTTTTCTGTACAATACTTTTCAAGTTTAATTTTTGAAATCATTTGTTTATTACCAATCAAATTTTTCACACTAGTATTAGTGTCTTTTGCCATTTGCTCAACCAATTGATAACACTCAGGGTGTACTGCTGAATTATCTAAGGTCTGTGCTCCATCTATAATTCGTAAAAAACCTGCCGCTTGTTCAAAAGCTTTATTCCCTAACCTAGGCACTTTTTTTAATTCATTACGAGATTGTATAGCTCCGTTTTCTGTTCGGTATTGAACTATGTTCTCTGCAATTGTAACACCTATTCCTGACACATAGCTTAACAAAGCAGCACTTGCGGTATTTACATTTACTCCAATTGTATTTACGCAACTCATTACAACATTATCCAACTCTTTTTTTAATTTTCCTTGGTCAACATCATGTTGGTATTGGCCAACACCTATAGACTTTGGGTCTATTTTAACCAATTCAGCTAATGGGTCGGCCAGGCGCCTTCCTATAGAAATTGCCCCACGTACAGTTACATCATAATCCGGAAATTCTGCTCTAGCTATTTTTGATGCCGAATACACAGAGGCCCCTGCTTCATTAACCACAAAAACCTGAACTGCTTTATCTAAAAAAACCTTTTTTATAAACTGTTCCGTTTCTCGAGAGGCGGTTCCATTGCCTATAGCTATAGCTTCTATTTTGTAAGCGTTTACTAAACTTTTTATTTTTTTTAGCGCGTCTGTTTGCTTGTTTTGCGGCGGATGTGGAAAGATAGTTTCGTTGTGCATTAAACGTCCGCGTTCATCTAAGCAAACTATTTTACAACCACTTCTATATCCAGGGTCTATAGCTAAAATTCTTTTTTCACCTAACGGTGCTCCCAATAATAGTTGTCGTAAGTTGTTAGAAAAAACCTGAATAGCCTTATCATCGGCACGTTCCTTAGCTGCTTTTACTATTTCATTACTTATTGCTGGTTGTAACAGCCTTTTATAAGCGTCTTCAATAGCAATGAACATTTGGTTGGCACATGATTGAGTTCCTGATTTTATAACTGTATTATCAATACTTTCAATAGCTACTTCCTTATCAACAGCAACTTTTAACCTAATAAAACCTTCATTTTGCGCACGAAGCAAAGCCAATAACCTATGAGAAGGAACTTTTTGTAAAGGTTCTTCCCAATCAAAATACTGTTTATATTTCTGCGCCTTTTCTTCTTCTTGTTTAGTTTTTATAACTTTTGATGTAATTATTGCTTTATGTTGATAAAAGCGTCTAATTTTTTGACGCACATATTCATTTTCATTAATCCATTCTGCAATAATATCACGTGCTCCCCCTAAAGCTTCTTCAACAGATTCAATGTTATTTTTAACAAATCTTTTGGCGGCTAGAGTCACATCTACTTCTCTTTGCGCCATGATAATTTTAGCTAATGGCTCTAAACCGTTTTCTTTAGCTACAGAAGCTTTAGTTTTTCGCTTCTTTTTATAAGGTAAATAAATATCCTCTAGCTGTATTAATGTAATGGATTTTTCTATTTTAGATCGTAACTCTGCTGTTAATACCCCTTGTTCTTGAATCGCCTTTATTACAGTTGCTTTTCGTTTTTCTAACTCTTCATATAACTCTTTATACTTAACAATTTCACTGATTTGAACCTCATCTAAGTTTTGGGTTAACTCTTTTCTATATCTAGCAATAAAAGGTATTGTAGCATCTTGATTTATAAGTTGTAAAGTGTTTGCTACTTGTTTTTCAGAAAAACTTGTAGCGTTAATTATGTATTGAATTTTGTTCATATAACTGCATGCCTTATGTAAAGCAACTGTTTTTATATTTTTTTAAGGTGTTTGGTACTAAAAAGTGAATTATTTTCCGGCCACTACAATTACAATTTCTCCTTTTGGAGTTTTGTTTTCAAAATGATAAAGTACTTCTTTTGCTGTACCTCTTATAGTTTCCTCATAAAGTTTGGTTAATTCTCGTGATACAGACACTTGTCTGTTTTCACCAAAGTATTCACAAAAATGTGTTAATGTTTTAATTAACTTATGTGGCGACTCATAAAAAATCATAGTCCTGGTTTCTTCAGCTAATAATTTTAAGCGTGTTTGGCGGCCTTTTTTAACAGGTAAAAAACCTTCAAAAACAAATTTATCATTTGGTAAACCCGAATTAACTAGAGCAGGAACAAAAGCAGTGGCTCCCGGCAAACACTCAACTGGAATTTGTTCTTGTACACAAGCACGTGTTAACAAAAAACCTGGATCGGAAATAGCAGGGGTTCCTGCATCAGAAATTAACGCAATGTGTTGTCCAGACTGTAATTTCTGAAGTACACTATCTACCATTTTATGCTCATTATGCATATGATGAGATTGCATATGTGTTGAAATTTCAAAATGTTTAAGGAGCTTTCCTGAGGTACGGGTGTCTTCAGCTAAAATTAAGTCTACTTCTTTAAGTACACGTATTGCTCTAAAGGTCATATCCTCCAAGTTACCTATTGGAGTTGGAACAATGTATAGTTTACTCATTAATATTTTCCTTCAATAAACGAAATAAAACGTGCTTCATAAGCTTCTTTGCCCTCCCAGTTATTATACTCTGGCTTTACCATTGCATTTAGAAATTCTAAAGCTTCTAACTCACTTGTTAAGGTGTTTAACTGTGATATTACGCGGTTAAAATCTTCTGTACTCCCATTAAATAAATGTTTTACAAATGCAATTCTATCATTTAAACCAATTGTAATTCCTTTTTTTAATCTATCATTTAAAGAGTTGCTTTTTGGTGCTTCACTAATATCTTTTTGTGTTGGCGCTACCAACTCTTTGTCATTTTTTGTCAGCTCCTCTGGGGTTGTTATTGTTTCTATTAAATGATCTACTTGCTGTGTTTCTTGAGGCATTTGAGCTACAATATCAATCATTTTCTCAGTAGCTGGCTCTACATATATTTGCTCGTCAGAAACAAATAAATTTTCATCTAATGTTGACAGTATTTCTCTGTCTTGTAAGGTATTTTCTACTTTCTCAACCTCTGGTTCTTCAGCTATTGCCTCTGGAGTAGGTATTACAGCTTTTTTTTCTGTAATAGAGGTGTCATCGGTTGTTATATTTTTTTCAACAAATCTTAATACGGTAAGCTTTTCATACAAATCTTTAGCCGAATGTTGTAATTCAGAAACCGAAACATCATCTGTACTTGTTACTATTTTTTCTGCTAAAGCTTTTAATTCTGCTGTAAGTAAATTCTTCATTGTAAAATCTGACGTGTATTTTTTGGATGCTATAATTTTTCTGAAATATACTAAAATAAACGCTAAAAACAGCTTATTTGTTGTTTGGCTTTAATTTTTTATTTCTACCTATGTATCTCAAAATTTATTTTTGAATAGCGTATATTTGCTTAGCTTTAGCACACATAAAACCATTATTAAAACTTATACTACATGTTTTTAGAAAACACTGTAAATCACGAAGAAAAATTTGGCTGGATTGAGGTTATTTGCGGGTCTATGTTCTCTGGTAAAACCGAAGAATTGATTCGTCGATTAAAACGAGCTCAATTTGCCAAACAACATGTAGAAATTTTCAAACCTGCAATTGATACGCGTTATGATGATGAAATGGTGGTTTCTCACGATGCTAATGAAATACGCTCAACACCTGTTCCAGCAGCTGCCAACATTCCTATTTTAGCTGATGGTTGCGATGTAATTGGTATTGATGAAGCTCAGTTTTTCGATGACGGTATTATAAAAGTGTGTAACGATTTAGCCAATAAAGGCATTCGTGTTATTGTTGCTGGTTTAGATATGGATTTTAAAGGCAACCCTTTCGGACCAATGCCTGCACTTATGGCAACTGCAGAATATGTTACTAAAGTGCATGCCGTATGTACCCGTACTGGAAATTTAGCACAGTATAGTTACCGTAAAGCTACTAGTGATGCAATTGTACTTCTGGGTGAAACTGAAGAATACGAACCTTTAAGTAGAGCGGCTTATTACAAAGCAATGTTACAAGAGGAAATAAAAGATTATGATGTTGACTCTGACGAGGTTAAATAACACATCTAAAATATGTCTAAAGCGCAGGAAACCATCTTAGAAATTGATCTAAGAAAATTAAAACACAACTACGAGTTTATTAAAGGTAAACTTACTGAAAACACCATGGTTATTGCTGTAGTAAAAGCCTTTGCTTACGGAAGTGACGCAGAAACTATTGCTACCTACCTGCAAGATTTAAATGTTGATTATTTTGCCGTTGCTTATGCTAGTGAGGGAATACAATTACGAAAGGCTGGTATACACAAACCTATACTTGTTCTACACCCACAAGTAATTAACTTTAAAGCATTAATAGATAATTGCTTAGAACCCAATTTATATAGCTTTAATGTACTAAATAAATTTATTGATGTTGCTCAAGCGCATAAACAAAAAAATTATCCAATCCATTTAAAATTTAATACGGGTTTAAATAGGTTGGGGTTTACATATGCAGACGTAACTGAAATAACCAATATTACTAACACAACGAAAAGTATAAAGGTACAATCAATTTTTTCACATTTAGGAGCAAGTGAAGATGACAACGAACGTGATTTTACATTACACCAAATTGAGTTATTTAATAAGATAAAAAAGAGTTTTAAAGAAAATTCTATTCATAAGCCTTTCTCACACCTTACGAACACTTCGGGCATATTAAATTACCCTGAAGCCCATTTTGATGCAGTGAGAACTGGTATAGGATTATACGGTTTTGGAAACTCAGCAACATACAATACACAGCTTAAACCTATAGCTTCATTAAAATCTATTATTTCTCAAATTCACACTATCAAAAAAGGAGAAAGTGTAGGGTACAACCGAGGTTATATTGCGAATATTACAACAAAAACAGCCACTATACCAATTGGCCATGCCGATGGTATTGCCCGTTCCTATGGTAAAGGAAAAGGCTATGTAGTTATTAACAACCAAAAAGCACCAATTGTTGGAAACGTATGTATGGATATGATAATGGTTAATATAACCAATATAACCTGTAAAGAAGGAGATGAGGTTATTATATTTGATGGAAAACATACTGCTGCTCAATTTGCTGCCACAGGCAACTCAATATCTTACGAAATCATTACTGCAGTAGCTAAACGAATAAAGCGTGTGTTTATACGTTAATTTTTTTAGTTCTTAAAACTTTCTTTACATTAGCATTCAACTAACTTTAAATAAATTTAGAAAAATATGAGTATGTTAAAAGAATTCAAAGATTTCGCAATGAAAGGAAATCTTGTAGATATTGCGGTAGGTTTTGTAATGGGTGCCGCTTTTAAAGAAGTGGTAACTTCGTTTACAGGAGGTATTATTTCTCCTTTAATTGGGTTAATTTTCAAAGCCGACTTTAAAGACTTAAAGTACGTAATTACTGAAGGCGTTGCTAATGCCGAAGGTGTTGTTTCTGGGGAAGTAGCCGTAATGTGGGGAGCATTTGTCACTCATGTAATTGACTTCATAATTGTTGCTTTTGTAATGTTTATGATTGTTAAAGCTGTAAACAGCATGAAAAAGAAAGAAGAAGAAGCTCCGGCTGAACCAGCAGGGCCAACTCAAGAAGAATTACTAAGTGAAATTAGAGATTTATTAAAAAAATAATTTCTTCAATTAAAAAGAAAAAGCCATTCAATAGTATTGAATGGCTTTTTTTATTAAATCTATCATAAAAAGAATATATATTTCATGTAATTCATTAACCATATTGCATTAATAGCTATTTTTGTAGCAATTAATTTTAGCTCAAAAAACTATGAAAGTAGCTGTTGTTGGCGTAACAGGAATGGTAGGAACCATTATGCTTAAAGTATTGGAAGAACGTAATTTTCCTATAACAGAATTAATTCCTGTAGCTTCAGAAAAATCGGTTGGGAAAGAAATTATTTTTAATAATAACTCCTATACCGTTGTTAACTTAGCTACGGCGGTTGAAAAAAAACCTGCTATTGCTTTATTTTCTGCTGGAGGACAAACCTCTCTAGAGTGGGCTCCTAAATTTGCTGAAATGGGTACCACAGTAGTTGATAATTCTTCCGCATGGCGAATGGATTTGGATAAAAAACTTATCGTACCAGAAATAAACGCTACAACACTTACTGCTACCGATAAAATTATAGCCAACCCAAACTGTTCTACCATACAAATGGTTATGGCTTTAGCTCCTTTACATAACAAGTATAAAATTAAACGTATTGTCGTTTCCACATATCAATCTATTTCAGGAACAGGAATGAAAGCTATAAAGCAGCTTGAAAATGAGCTTAATGGTGTTGATGGCGAAATGGCCTATCCGCACCCTATACACCAAAACGCACTGCCGCATTGCGATATTTTTGAAGAAAACGGCTATACAAAAGAAGAAATGAAATTGGTGCGTGAAACTCAAAAAATACTTAATGATGCTTCTATAGCAGTTACCGCAACCGCAGTAAGAATTCCTACTGCTGGCGGGCATAGTGAAGCGGTTAATGTAGAATTTGAAAAAGACTTTAAATTAAACGAGGTTTCCTCAATATTAAAAAACACCCCAGGAGTAACTGTACAAGATGATATTGTAAATAATGTATACCCAATGCCTATTAGTGCCAATGGCAAAGATGATGTTTTTGTTGGTAGAATTCGCCGAGATGGTTCTCAGGCTAATACGTTAAATTTGTGGATTGTTAGTGATAATTTACGTAAAGGAGCAGCAACAAACACTGTTCAAATAGCTGAATATCTCTTAAAAAACAAAATGCTTAATTAGTTCCGATAATCGATATTTTTAATCCGTTAATCTGATTTTGTTTTTTATTTTTAAATTATTTTTTATCTTGAAAGTAACTTAAACTCTGTAATTCAATTAATTAACTTTTAATTATTTTATTTATGGGGTCAAGATACACACTCATTATTCGGTTTTTATTAGGGATAAGCCTTATTTTATTAGGCGCAAATCAATTTGTGCATTTTTCTGAGTTTTTAACCTTTTCAGCAGAACTTTACGGTTTAAGTGCTTTAGATGTGTTTTACGGTATTCTTTTTGTGATATCGGGAGTTGCTTTATTGTTTAAAAAAGCGGTTCCATTAGCATTAATTATCTTAGCCTTTTTTGCCGTTCAAGTTTTTTCCTACATTTTACAAAACAACCCAAAAGATTTAATTAGTCCTATTGGAATAGTAGGATTGTTGATTTTCTTAAACTTGGTCAGTAATAAAAATAGCTTTAAAAACTTAATTAACTAAAAAGAAAAAGCCTCTGAAAATCAAGGGGCTTTTTCTTTTTTACATTTTAATTGTAATGAAGTTCTCTTCCTAAATAAACTAATTTAAATCCTTTTTGAATTTTTTTACCATTACTAGAAGATGCTATTATTTCTAACTCTCCGTTAGTGTCTTTTATAAACAATGGTATTACATCTTTATCTGTGTTTGTTATCGCAATAAGCTCAGAATAATGAGCTTTATCTTTTATAACTATTTCATGTATTTCAGGTATTTTGTTTACTAAACTACTCAATGAGTTGTAATCATCTGTATAAGAAAACAAGCATTCATTTGGGTTGTTAAGCTCATCATCGCTCATTTCTTCTATAGATACCAATCTAAATGTTCCGTTTTCACCAAATTGAGAAGAAAACTTATTAATTGCATATTGGTTAATTGCGGTACTACCTGTTAAGGCCATTAAATACCCTACATCACTCAGCTCAATATTATTAGTTAATTCATCAGAATAGATATCTGCTTTTATAGCCTCTAAGCCCAATTTTTGTGCATTTTCTACATGGCTAAAGTTATTATCAATTAGTACAACATGACGATTATTATCGGATAGATATTTACCTATTAATTGTGAAACTTCGGAAGCACCAACAATTAATATTCCGTTAGATTTTGTTAACATGACACCTATTGCCTTGGCAAAATAACGTGCTGTAGTAGCATTTAGTAATACGGTTCCTAATACAATTACAAAAACCAATGGTGTTATATACTCTGCGCCTACAACACCGTTTTTAGCTAATTTCAATCCAAATAACGAAGCAATCCCTGCGGCAACAATACCTCTTGGCCCAACCCAACTGATAAATAATTTTTCATTTAATTGCAACCCTGAGTTTATTGAGCTTAAAAAGACCCCCATAGGGCGAACTATAAAGACCACTACTGCAAATAAAATAGCCGTTTTCCAATTGCATATTAGCCATAAATCGCTCATGTTTATGTTAGCAGAAAGCAATATGAATAATATAGAAATTAACAAAACACTAAGTGATTCTTTAAAATATAGTAGTTCTTTTAAATATGCCGAATTAGAGTTTCCTAACACCATTCCCATAACAACAACAGCTAATAAACCAGACTCATGTGCAAAACTATCTGACAATACAAACACCCCTAGTACCGCTGCTAAAGAAACCACGTTAAGTAGGTAATGCGGAATAAAGTTTTTATTAATAGAAAAGTTTAATGCATGGGCAAAAGTAAACCCGAAAGTAAATCCGAAAAATATAATTTTTCCAAACTCAATAAATGCTGTTTTTGTAAATTCACCCCCTCCTTCTACACTAATAAATTCAAAAACTAAAACGGCAACTAAAGCTCCAATAGGATCAATTAAAATTCCTTCCCACTTTAATATTGCTGAAATATCTTTTTTTAATGGTATGTTTCGTAAAATAGGGGTTATTACTGTGGGTCCGGTTACGATAATTAATCCTGAAAATAAAAACGAAATCTCCCAGGTCAAGTTAAAAATATAGTGTACTGCTACAGCAGCAACAATAAAAGTAACCAATGATCCCAAGGTAATTAGCTTAGTAATTACCGAACCTACATTTTTTATTTCGCTAATTTTAAGTGTTAGCCCTCCTTCAAAAAGAATAATACTAATCGCTAAAGAAACAAAATAAAACAAGCTTTCGCCAGGAAATAAACCTTCTTCGCCATTCCATATAGGTTCTATCCATTTAGTTCCATCGTCTGATAAAAACTCGGCAGCTATAGGTCCAACTAATAATCCTATTAATATTAATGGCAAAATTGCTGGTAATTTAAATTTCCAGGCAACCCATTGTGCTAATATTCCTAGTATAATAATTCCTGCTAATGCTAACATGGATTTTTTTTAAAGAGGTAAAGTTAAAAATATGTTTTAAACCTGCACCTAAATATATTTATAAAACACCTAACTCCCCATAGTTTATCTTGAAAACAAGATCTGTTTTCTTTTTATAAAATCATAAAACCTTCTTAACGTAGCGTTAAAATTGCTGGTATTTTAGTAATTTGCACATTGTGTGAGGTCTTTTCGGAATATTTACTGAGTAACACACATTCTAAAACATATAATTGCATGAAACTATACCCTATTGAAGCTGGTAATTTTAAATTAGATGGCGGTGCTATGTTTGGGGTTGTTCCCAAAACAATATGGCAAAAAACTAATCCTGCTGATCATAATAATTTAATCGATATTGCTGCACGATGTTTACTAATAGAAAACGGTAATCGCCTAACGCTTATTGATACAGGAATGGGAGAGAAGCAATCAGAAAAATTCTTTGGGTATTATCACAAGTGGGGTAATCATTCTATAGATAAATCATTAGAAAAATATGGTTTTCATCGTAATGATATTACTGATGTGTTTATGACGCATTTACATTTTGATCATTGTGGAGGAAGCATTGAATGGAACACTGAACACACTGGTTACCAACCTGCTTTTAAAAATGCTAAGTTTTGGACCAATGAACGTCATTGGAAATGGGCAACCCAACCAAATGCCAGAGAAAAAGCCTCTTTTTTAAAAGAAAATTTACTCCCCATGCAAGAATCTGGGCAATTAAATTTTATGAAAAGCCCAGAAAAAAGTGGCTATATTGAAAAATCAGAATTAGATTTTGGCGTACTTTTTATTGATGGTCACACTGAAAAACAAATGATTCCTCATATAAATTATAAGGGTAAAACAATATGTTTTATGGCCGATTTAATGCCTACTCTAGGACATTTAAAAGTGCCTTATGTTACCGGATATGATACTAGACCTTTATTAAGCCTCGATGAAAAATCGAAGTTTTTACAACTTGCAGCAAACAAAAATTTTTACTTGTTTTTAGAGCACGATGCACATAACGAGATTGTTACCGTGCAACATTCTGAAAAAGGAATTGTGTTAAAAGAACGCTTTACATGTAACGAAATATTCAATTAAACTACATATAACTAAATTTTTATTAAAAAACGGATTTATGAAACTGATTAAACCATTATTCTTATCGGCTACAACAGCAATGATTCTTGCTAGTTGTGGTGGTTCATCAAATATTGTATCTACACCTATTACAAATATTGATAATACACCATTAAAAGTAAGCAAATTAACAGATGAAGAGTTAAACAACTGGAGTCATTTAGACTTAGTAAAAGACACTATTCCTGGGATGAGTGTTGATAAAGCTTACGAATTTTTAAAAGGGAAAAAAGGAAAAACTGTTGTTGTTGGAGTTATCGACTCTGGTATTGATACAGAACACGAAGATTTAAAAAACGTGTTATGGACCAACAAAAAAGAAGTACCTAACAATGGTATAGACGACGATAAAAATGGTTTTATTGATGATATTCATGGGTGGAATTTCTTAGGAGATATTGCTGATGAAAACCTAGAGTTTGTACGTATTTTAAGAGATAAATCTTTAGCTGATGCCGCTACAGTAGCAAAAGCTCAAAAAGAATTTGATGCAGAGTACCAACAAACTATGGCTAATAAAACACGTTATGAGCAAATTTACCAAACATTGGTAGATGCTGATGCCGCTGTAGCTAAGCACTTAGGTAAAGAAGTTTATTCTAAAGAAGATGTTAATGCTATAACTACTGAAGATGAAGCTTTACTACAAAGTGTTGGTGTTATTAAACAAATGATGGGATATGGAAGCTCTATTGCTGACGTAAAAGAGCAAATTAAAGGAGGTATTGATCATTTTGCTGGAAGCTTAAACAGCCATTTAAACATGACTAAAGATTTTAGAGGTGTTTTAGGTGATAATCCTAACGATATTTCTGATAATGTTTATGGGAACAATGTAATGTGGGGACCAGATAAAGACGAGGCCTTACACGGTACACACGTTGCAGGTATTATTGCTGCAGAACGTAACAATGGTAAAGGTATGAATGGAATTGCTCATAATGTTGAAATCATGAATGTTAGAGCAGTACCTAATGGTGATGAGTACGATAAAGATATTGCATTAGCTTTCCGTTATGCTGTTGATAATGGTGCCAAAGTAATTAATACTAGTTTTGGTAAATCGTATGCTACACACTCAAAATGGGTGTATGATGCTATTAAATATGCCGCTGATCATGATGTATTAATTGTTAATGCTGCGGGTAACGACGGTACTGATTTGGACACTAAAAACATCTACCCTAATGATCAGTTTGATAACGGTGCAGAAATTTCCAACAACTTCTTAACGGTAGGAGCTTTAAACTACAAGTACGGATCACAATTAGTGGCTAATTTTTCTAACTACGGTAAAATTAATGTTGATGTTTTTGCTCCTGGAGTAAAAATATATGCTACCGTACCTCACAATAAGTACAAGCACTTACAAGGTACATCAATGGCTTCGCCTAACGTAGCTGGTGTAGCTGCCTTAATACGTTCTTACTATCCAAAATTAAAAGCTGCCCAAGTAAAGCAAATTTTAATGTCTTCAGGATTACCTATCAAAACAAAAGTAATTATGAGTGGAGATAGCGATAATAAAAAGACTTTAGGTGAAGTTTGTACAAGCGGAAAAATTGTTAATGCATACAACGCATTAATTATGGCCGATATGATGTCTAAATAAGAACTCACATCTTAATATTATATTAAACCTCAGCAGTAATTGCTGAGGTTTTTTTATTTTAGAGCTTTAATTTATATTCTAATGAAAAAAACATTCCTTTTAGGACTTACAGCATTAACAGTACTTTCGTGTAAAACTACCGAAAACACTATACAGCCAAGCGTTCAAACAGTTACAAACTCAACATCTATTACTTCTAAAGACACTTATTGGCAACAACATGTTGACTATAAAATGACTATTGATATGGATGTTACTAACTATCAATACAAAGGAAAACAAGAGCTGGTGTATACCAACAATTCTCCTGATGAATTAAAAAAAGTGTACTATCATTTATACTTTAATGCTTTTCAGCCAGGTAGTGAAATGGATGCACGCTTAGCCACCGTTCCTGATCCTGATGGCCGTATGACCACCAATATAGGTACTAAAGACAACCCAAAAATTGTAAGTAGAATTGCAGGATTAAAACCTGATGAAATAGGGTTTATTAAGGTAAATTCATTAATGCAAAATGGTGTTGCTGTTGCCCATAAAACAGTAGGAACTATTCTAGAAGTTACCTTAAATGAAAGCATTAAACCAGGCCAAAAAGTAACCTTTACAATGGATTTCTTAGGGCAGGTTCCGTTACAAATTCGTCGTTCAGGAAGAAATAATGCAGAAGGAGTTGCATTATCTATGACGCAATGGTACCCAAAATTAGCCGAGTATGATTTTGAAGGATGGCATGCAGATGCCTATATAGCACGTGAATTTCACGGAGTATGGGGTAATTTTGATGTTAAACTAACTATTGATAAAAACTATACCGTAGGTGGTTCAGGATATTTACAAAACCCTAATCAGATTGGACACGGTTATGAAGATGCAGGTGTAACTGTTCCTAAACCTACAGGAAATAAGTTAACATGGCATTTTGTAGCACCTAATGTTCACGACTTTACATGGGCTGCAGATCCTAATTATATTCACGATAAAATAAAAGGAGAACATGGTGTTGATTTACATTTCTTGTATAAAAATGATGAAAGCATCAAAGAGAACTGGAAAAAATTACAACCACGTACTGTTGAATTATTAGCCTTTTTTAATAAAAACATTGGGCCATACCCTTGGAAACAATACTCAGTTATTCAAGGTGGAGATGGTGGTATGGAATATGCAATGTGTACTTTAATTACAGGGAAAAGAAGCTATGGTAGTCTTGTTGGTGTTACTGCTCATGAAATGGCACATGCATGGTTTCAGCATTTATTTGCCACGAATGAAGCAAAACACGAATGGATGGATGAAGGGATGACTTCTTATATTTCTGCCTTAGCTGAAGCTAAAGAAAAAGAAAATCCATTTGCTGGAGCCTACCGAAATTATTATTATTTAGTTGCTAGTGGTAAAGAAGAACCTCAAAGCACCTATGCAGATCGTTACCATTCTAATACCGCCTATGGAATTTCGGCGTATAGTAAAGGAGAAATATTTTTAGCGCAATTGGGTTATATTATTGGTCAAGATAAACTTGCTGAAACATTACACCAATACTATAATCAATGGAAATTTAAACACCCTACACCTAACGATTTTAAACGCGTTGCCGAAAAAGTATCTGGTTTTGAGTTGGATTGGTACTTAAATGAATGGACACAAACCACTAAAACTATTGATTACGCTATAAAGTCTGTTGAAGGAACTTCAGTAACTCTGGAAAGAGTAGGAGAGTTAGCAATGCCACTAGATCTTATTGTAGAATATAATGATGGGAGTAAAGAGTATGTATATATTCCATTACAAATGGCTCGTGCAGAAAAATCTACTGCTTACCCTAACTTAAAAAGAGTAGTTAAAAAAGATTGGGCTTGGGCACATCCAACCTATACCTTTGAAGCGTCAAAAACTATTAAAAAAATTACCATAGACCCCTCTGATTTAATGGCTGATGTAGATAAAACAAATAATACATTTACTAAATAACATGAGGTACTTATTGTTTTTTTTGTTTTTTACGATTAATATTTTTTCTCAAAACAACTATAAATTCAATTATATATCTGAATACAAAGTTTATTTCTATAAAGATGAACAAATTAGTTTTAAAAAAATATTGTATTTAACTAATTCTAATAATAACAATTATATAGCCGAAATTACAGAAAAAGATAGCATTTATAAAGTTAGATTTTTAGACTATAAGAAAAAATACTCTGTGTTTTTTATATCAAAAAATGAATTTTTAAAATCCAAAACTATTGTAATTCCAAATTCCTATTTTAAAAAAGATAAAAACACTTTTGAATTTCAGGTTAATAATTATGCCTTTTATAATTTAAAAGATACCTTATATAATAATACTAAATATAGCCATTATAAATTAAGTTCTAAAAAACAAAACAGAGCTTTAAATAAAAAAATAGGCACATATCATTATATTATTGATAAAAAAACAGGCTTTCATAAACCTATACTAATTCATCCAACTGCAATTGCTGAGTATCGATCAAAAAAAAATATTCCTAACGGAATATATCACGAAAAAATTTTTATTGATTTTCGCGGGCGTAAAAAAGAAAGCTGGAAACATATTAGAACTAAAAAACTGCATAAAGAAATAATTATAAAACCTGATCATTAAAAATGGGGCTTTTTATACAATATCCATTAAAACACTAAGCTTAATTCTTGGTGTTTTTTTTGCCTAAATTTTTATAGTATTTTAGCCGTTATCAAGAGTATATCTATGTTAATTACTCTTAATTTATTTATGAATCAAACGTATCCTTCAGCAGAAAAATTAAAAAGTAAAAAACTTTTAGAGGCTTTGTTTTCTAATGGAAAAAAACTAAATGAATACCCTATTAAACTAGTCTATAAACAAGTTGATTTTGAAGACAATGTTTTAGTAAAAGTAGGTGTATCTGTCCCTAAGCGTAATTTTAAAAAAGCAGTGGACAGAAATAAAATTAAACGTTTGCTTCGTGAAAGCTATCGGTTAAATAAACATATCATTCATGATAAACTAGATAAAAAGCATGTTTGTATGTTTTTGTATCTTGGTAAAGAAATACCTGACTTTAACCAATTAAATACAAAAATCATAAAGCTATTACATAAATTACTTGAAAAAGAACTAAATTAAATTACCACTTTTTTAAGTAACTTTTTAGCTCTTTAAATAAAAAATACCATGAAAACACTATTTAAAAAAAGGGTTCTCATTCCTGCAGCTGCTTTGTTTTTACTAGTTACTACCTCAGCATTTAAAAATGATTTCTTTGAGATAGCTAAACAAATAGAAATATTTACCACCTTGTTTAAGGAGTTAAACATGAATTATGTAGATGAAACTAACCCTGGTGAATTAATGGATACCGCCATTAAAAGCATGTTAAGTGATCTTGATCCTTATACTCAGTTTCACAATGAGCAAGATGTTGAATCTTACCGTATTAACCACACCGGAGAGTATAATGGAATAGGCGCATCTATTAACCGAAAAGAAGGGCGTTTGTATATTACGGAAGCTTATAAAAATTATCCAGCCGATAAAGCTGGGCTAAAAGCTGGAGACGAGTTACTACAAGTAGGCGATATTAAGGTATTAGACTCTAAAGAAGATACCGCAACACTTTTAAAAGGTGCTCCAAACTCAACAATTACGATTATATACAAACGACAAGGCAAGGAATACCAAACAGAACTTACACGTTCTGCAATTGATATTGATGCTGTTCCTTTTTATCAATTAATTGATAATAGTACAGGTTATATTGTTTTAAGTAAGTTTAATAGCAAAGCATTTCAACAAACTAAATCAGCCATTATTAATTTAAAAAATGATGGTGCTACACAATTAGTTTTAGACTTAAGAAATAACCCTGGTGGTTTATTAAGAGAGGCTATCCGAATTGTAAATTTATTTGTACCTAAAGACCAAGTGGTTGTAACCACCAAGTCAAAAGTAAAAAAATACAATAAAACCTATACTACCAGAGAAAATCCTTTAGATACCGAAATACCTTTAGTAGTTTTAGTTAATGATCGAAGTGCCTCTGCTAGTGAAATTGTTTCAGGAGCACTACAAGATTTAGATAGAGCCGTAATTGTAGGTACGCGTAGCTTTGGTAAAGGCTTAGTACAGCGCCCTAAAAAACTAACTTATGGTACGCAGCTAAAAGTTACTATTTCACGCTATTACACACCTTCGGGAAGATGCATACAAGCATTAGATTATTGGAACAGAGACGAAAAAGGTAATGCTGTACGTACAGATAAAGAAAATTATAACGCTTTTAAAACTAAAAAAGGTAGAACCGTTTATGATGGAGGAGGAGTAGACCCTGACGTAAAAATTAGCCATAAAAAACTAGGAAACATTACCAAAGCATTACTTGATGAATTGGTTATTTTTAACTTCTGTACTGATTTTTATTACAAACATTCCTTTAAAAACTTAAACGAGTTTCAGTTTTCTGATACCGATTACGAAGCGTTTAAAAACTATGTAGCTTCAAGTAGTTTTAATTATGAAACTAAAACCGAAAAAATTGTTCAAAATTTACACAATCAAGCTAGTAAAGATCATATAGAACTTACTAACGAATTAAAAGCTTTATCTGCACAAATTTCACGTGAAAAAACTGCTGCCTTAACAAAAAATCAAGTAGAAATTAAAGAAATTATTACTGATCAATTAGTCACTAGGTATTTTTATAAAGAAGGTTTGTATAATTATCATATAACTCATAATGAAGCTATTAAAAAGGCCCTTTCTGTTTTAAATACCAAACAGTACAACTCCATTTTAAAGTAATGTGGCATCTATTTTGATTACATTTTATTAGTTTTGTTACAAACCCCTTTATGATTATGAAATTTTTACAATTATTAGTAGTAAGCCTAAGTTTAACCGTTTCTTTATATGCACAAAAGCAACATCGTGATCTTAATGTGTACTTTGATACTGCTATTTATGAACTAAATGAAGAAGAGCAACAGAAAATAAAATCATTTATTACTGCTTTAGGAAAAGAGCAAATACATGAAATTACTTTGTATGGCTACACTGATGATAGAGGATCTGATAAATACAATATGAACTTATCTATAAACCGAGCTAAAAATGTAAAAAAACATTTATTAGCCTTAGGTATAGATGAAGCAGCATTTAAAGTTGTAAAAGGAAAAGGGGAGGTAGTTATAAGAAAATTTGACCAAGTAGAAACCGATATTATTCGTGGTTTAAATAGGAAAGTTACGATTGATATCACTACAGGTATTCCTAAACCAAAAGTAGATGAAACGCTTATTGAAAATAAAATTGTAGAGCCAATAAATATTGGAGATGTTTATGTATTAGAAAACATTCATTTCCAAGAAGGTTATGCATGGATTACAGAAAAATCATTCCCTCATTTAAGAAAATTAGCGCAAATATTAAAAGACAGACCAGATATATATATTGAAATTTTAGGTCATGTGTGTTGTACACGTTACGGTAGGGATGCTATTGACCGTAAAACAAAAAAGCAAAACCTATCTACTGCTCGAGCTAAGGCTATTTACATGTATTTACGCAGAAAAGGTATACCAAAAAACCGTATGCGTTACAAAGGAATGCGCCATACACAACCATTAGGTAAAGGAGCAGAATATGATAGACGTGTTGAAATTGTTGTTAAAAATATTATTAAAGATCGAAGATTTCACGGAAGTTATAACTAATCACGCAGCATTTTAATATGCGGTATACCATCCTCTAAATAACCATTGCCTTGTTGTACAAAGCCATGTGCTTCGTAAAACTGTTTCAAATAGGTTTGCGCAGATATTTGTATCGTTTTAGTATGAAACTGATTTTCTATTACTGTTATACTTTGGTTTATTAAATCGTGTCCATATCCAAATTTGCGTTCTGAGGCCTTAACTACTACTCGGCCTATACTTGCTTCAGAAAAGTATTTTTCTTTATTAAAAAGCCTTGCATAGGCTATTAATGCGTTGTTTTTATATCCTAAAACATGTAACGCATTCATGTCTTTTGCATCGACATCCTGATAGACACAATTTTGATCAACAACAAAAACTTCACTTCGTAATTGTAATAAATCATAAAGCTCTGTAATTGTTAACTCATGAAACGCTTTAACTTTAAAAATCATTCTTATTTAACTTGTTAATCTTGAACAATAATGTGTTTACTATCAGGCTTACTATATTCTGGCTGAATTGTAACGTGATTTATTTTATATTTATGATGTAACAATTCTTCTATTTCATTTAATATTACATCAAACTCTGATAATTTAATGTCTTTCGTAAAATCTATATGTGCTTCAAGGTGCATTTCAAAATCATTCAATTGCCATATATGCACATGATGCATATTTTTAATTAATGGATGCTGTTCTATTTCGGCTACAATTTTTTCTACCTGAACATTCTCAGGTGTAAATAACATTAGCACCTCAAAAGATTCTTTTAACAATTTATAGCCTACCCAAATTAAATAGAGTGCAATGGCTATAGTTAATAGTGTATCTACCCAATAAACTTGGTAATACTTCATTAACAAACCGCCTATTAAAACTGCTATACTTGCCAACATATCCGTTAATAAATGTAAATATGCACTACGCATATTCATATTATTATCGGCCTGACTTTTTAATAATAATACACTAAATCCGTTTGCTAAAATACCCAATAATGAAAGCCATATTACTAATTCTGAAGCTATTTCTTTAGGGTTATTAAAACGTTTTATTGCTTCAATAATTAAAAAAATGGCCACTATAATTAATGTAGCTGAATTTACAAATGCAGCAATAATTTCAGCGCGTTTATATCCAAAAGTTCGATGTGTAGACGCTTCTTTTTTAGCTAAAAGAGTTGCAATATAACTCACAACCAATGAAAGTACATCTGTAAAATTATGCAAGGCATCGCTCAACAACGATAAACTTCCAGAAACAATACCCCCAATAACTTGAGATACTGTTATAAGTACATTAAGCGCTATGGCAATTACTAAGTTTTTCCCACTCAAATCATGAGGATGGTTATGTGTATGCTGATGACTCATTTATCGTTCTACAACCCCTATCAAATTAAAATCTAAATGACGTTTTACTAAATCGGCGTTTTTAACGGTTACTACTACTTCATCACCTAATTGATATAGGTTTTTAGTAGTTTCTCCTACTAAGGCATATTGCTTTTCATCAAAAGTGTAGTAATCATCTTTTATTTCTCTAATGCGGACCATTCCTTCACATTTATTGCTATTAATTTCTACATATATACCCCATTCTGTTACACCAGAAATAACCCCAATAAATTCTTGATCTTGATGATCTTGCATAAATTTAACTTGCATGTATTTTATAGAGTCTCTTTCGGCTTTTGTAGCTAAGTTTTCCATGTTTGAAGCATGCATACATTTTTCTTCAAAAGCATCAGCATCAGCACTTTTACCTCCATCTAAATAATATTGCAATAAACGATGCACCATCACGTCAGGATACCTACGAATAGGAGAAGTAAAGTGGGAATAATATTGAAATGCGAGTCCGTAATGTCCTATGTTTTCAGTGGAATATTCAGCTTTACTCATGCTTCTAATTGCAAGTGTATCAACCATATTTTGCTCGCCTTTTCCTTTTACATCTTCTAGTAATTTATTTAAAGAACTTGTTGTAGTTTTTGGCGTTCTAAAATCTAATTTATACCCAAATTTTGCGATTACATTTTGTAAGTTACCTAGTTTTTCTGCATCGGGTTCATCATGAATTCTATATACAAATGTTTTATTTTGTTTACCTATAAAAGTAGCTACTTTTCTATTGGCTAATAACATAAACTCTTCAATTAGTTTATTAGCATCTTTTGATGTTTTAAAAAATACTCCTATCGGATTAGCAGCTTCATCTAAATTGAATTTCACTTCTATTTTATCAAAAGAAATGGCGCCTTCACGCATGCGTTCAGCTCGCATTATTTTAGCTAATTCGTCTAATTTTAAAATTGCATTAGCTACTTCATTTTCAACAGTGTACTCTTTACCAGTTAAAGAAACATCTTTTGGTATTACATTAGTTTTTGATTCAATTATAGCTTGTGCTTCTTCATAAGCAAAACGTCTATCAGAATAGGTAACTGTTCGCCCAAACCATTCATTAACTACTTTTGCTTTAGGTGTAATTTCAAATACTGCAGAAAAGGTATATTTTTCCTCATGCGGACGCAAGGAACACGCTCCATTACTAAGAATTTCTGGTAACATTGGTACAACACGATCAACTAAATATACTGAAGTTGCTCTTTCATAAGCTTCATCATCTAAAATAGTGTCGGGTTGTAAATAATGAGATACATCGGCAATATGAATTCCTACTTCATAATTACCATTTTCTAAAGGAACAAACGAAAGAGCATCATCAAAATCTTTTGCATCTTTAGGATCAATAGTAAAGGTTAGCGTTTTACGCATGTCTCTACGCTTTGCTATTTCTTTTTTAGTTATAGAAAGATCTATTGAATTTACATAATCTTCTACTTCTTTAGGGAATTCATATGGTAAACCATATTCGGCTAAAATAGAATGTATTTCTGTGTTGTGTTCACCTGGTTTTCCTAAAACAGTTTTTATACGACCAAAAGGGGAGTCGGCTTTTTTAGGCCAATCGGTAATTTCAACCAATACTTTATCGCCGTCTTTAGCATTATTAATTTTGTTTTTTGGTACAAAAACATCAACATACATTTTATTATCAGAGCAAGTAACAAAACCAAAATTTTTCTGCAGGCGTAAAACACCAACAAATTCTGTTTTAGATCGTTCTAAAATAGTAACTATTTCTCCTTCTAGCTTATTATTTTTTCTTCTTCTATATACATATACTTCAACTTCATCACCATGCAAAGCTTTATTAATATTATTTGCAGGTATAAAAATATCATCATCTAACTCTTCACAAATTACATAGCCATTCCCTCTAGCAGCCATATCAAGTATACCTGTAAAATAAGAATTATCAAGTGCTTTGATTTTAAACTTGCCCGTTTCTACTTCTTTAATTTTACCTTTACTTTGTAGCTGACGTAATTTTTTTATGATTTGATTTCTTCCATTTGCATCTGTAACTCCAAGCTTGGAAGATAACTGGCGGTAATTAAAACTTTTCTTTGGATTCTTTTTAAAAACCTTCATTAAGGTTTCTGTAAGATTTGGTATTTTATTGTGGCTGCTTTTTTTTCTTGGCATTCTATTTTTTTTAATTATCACTAATTTACAACAAACCTTACGATGTATTTTTAATCTGTTGTTAATTTATAGTAATATTACTAATAATAAATATAATCTATGTTTGATTATAAAACATATAAAATTAATCTATTATTAATACTTGTTTTTAAAGCTATTAACGTGTTTTTATTAAAAAATAAAGGGATAACACCTTTTTAAATATAAAAGGTTATTAAAAACGCTTAAATTAATTATTAATCATTTTTAATAATGTAAATTAAAGAAGAATACTCTTTTGTTCGCTTAGCTTTCATATTTGACACCAATCCAATATAAAATGCTTTCAAAAAATTCTTTTTTCCTGTTTTGTATTGTTCACTTAAAAGTGATACATAAAAGGAATCAAATTTCATAGGAAGTACTTTATCTATTTTCATGTTGAATTTATCAAATAATACTTTGATTGAATTTTTAGAAAAATGCCATAAGTGTCGAGGCACATCATAAGCGGCCCAAAATTCTTTATAATGATTGGCGTCATAACATTTATAATTCGGGACGGCTATTATTAATTTACCATTAGGTTTAAGTAATTTTTTAAACTGAGTTAAATGAAAATCTAAATCTGGTAAGTGCTCTAAAACATGCCATAAAGAAATGATATCAAAACTATGTTCTGGAAGTGTTAATAGTGTTTCAATATCATAAACACTATTATTTGTTTTTTTATTTGCTATTTCTCTTGCTAAGGTATTAGGTTCAATTCCTGTAATATTCCAACCATTTTTCTTTGCGGCCAATAAAACATCACCTGTACCACAACCAACATCTAAAAAATCACCTTTACTTGCTAATGAATTTAATAAATCAATTTTATTTTTGATAGCATACTTACGTACTAAGTGATATAGTTTTTCAAAAAAATTACGTTTATTATCAGTATGAGAAATATAATCTTCCGTTTCGTAATACTTTGCTAAATCTTCCTTTCTTGGCCGAGGAGTAGTAACTAGCATATCTAGTTCTTTATTATATTTTAGCTCAAACAATTCTTTTGAAACAGAATAATCTTTTACACTTAATGGATTCATTAGTTATATCACTTTTGTAGTTCCACGTGAAACTATAATAATTATTACCTTCCTAAATACACCAATAATACAGAAATATCTGAAGGAGATACACCAGAAATTCGAGAAGCTTGACTTATTGTTCTAGGTTGAATTTTTTCTAGTTTTAAACGCGCTTCAGTAGATAAGGATTTTAACTTTGAATAATCAAAATTTTCTGGAATTTTCACATATTCCAAACGATGTAATTTATCAGCACTAACTTTTTCCTTAGCAATATATCCTGCATACTTAACCTGAATTTCTGTTTGCTCTAATATTTCATTATCTAAATTATTGTTTTCAATAAATTCTTCAACAATAGCAAGTTTACGCATATCAGATAACATGATATTAGGACGGGCTAAAAGCTTAAACATTTTATCTTGCTGTTTAACTGGAGTTGATTTTTTAGCTTCTAAAACAGGATTGATAACTTCAGGTTTAACACTAGTACGCTTAAAAAATTCAATAAAGTTATCGGACTTAGCTTGCTTTTCTTCCATACGACGCATACGTTTTTCAGAAGCAATTCCTAATTCATAACCTTTAGGTGTTAATCTAAAATCAGCATTATCTTGGCGTAATAAGGTTCTATATTCTGCACGAGAAGTAAACATTCTATATGGTTCTTCAGTACCTTTAGTAATCAAATCATCTATCAATACTCCAATATAAGCTTCATCTCTATTTAAAATAAAAGCCTCTTTATCCTTAACTTTTAAAGCAGCATTTATACCTGCCATCATACCTTGAGAAGCAGCTTCTTCATAACCAGTTGTACCATTAATTTGACCAGCGAAATACAAACCATCTACCAATTTAGTTTCTAAAGTATGTTTTAATTGCGTAGGAGGGAAGTAATCATATTCGATAGCGTAGCCTGGGCGGAAAAATTTTACATTTTCAAAACCAACAACAGAACGTAATGCTTTAAACTGAACATCTTCTGGTAAGGAAGTAGAAAATCCATTAATATAATACTCACAGGTATTCCAACCTTCAGGTTCAACAAATAATTGATGACTGTCTTTATCAGCAAAACGATTAATCTTATCTTCAATTGAAGGGCAGTAACGTGGTCCTAAACTTTTAATTCTACCATTAAACATAGGAGAACGATCAAAACCTTCACGTAATAAATCATGTACTAAAGCACTTGTATGTGACATATGACAAGGGCGCTGATTTACTAAAGGTTTTGTGACATCAGAATAAGAAAATTTTTCAGGATTATCATCACCCGGTTGAATAATCATTTTTGAAAAATCTAAACTTCTACCATCAACTCTTGGAGGTGTACCAGTTTTCATTCTACCAGATTCAAAACCCAAGGCAACTAATTCTTCTGTAATACCAAAAGAAGCTGATTCACCTGCACGTCCACCACCAAATTGCTTATCACCGATATGAATTAGACCATTTAAAAAAGTTCCGTTAGTAAGAATAACAGTTTTTGATTTAATTTCTAAACCTAAAGAAGTTTTAACTCCACAAATTTTATCATTCTTAACTATTAAACCTTTAACCATTTCTTGATAAAAATCAAGATTAGGTGTAGCCTCTAACATTAAACGCCACTCCTCTGCAAAACGCATTCTATCAGATTGCGCACGTGGACTCCACATAGCTGGCCCTTTACTTTTATTCAACATTTTAAATTGAATAGCAGTTTTATCTGTAACAATACCTGAATAACCACCTAAAGCATCAATTTCACGAACAATTTGCCCTTTAGCAATACCACCCATAGCAGGATTACAAGACATTTGTGCAATATTTTGAAGACTCATAGTTATCAATAAAGTACTGCAGCCACTATTTGCAGCGGCAGCGGCAGCTTCAGATCCAGCATGTCCAGCACCAACAACTATAACATCATATTCTTTATTAAACATATAGTTAAATAATGTTCCATGTGGAACAATTTAATTTAATTTATACTATTGTTCCATGTGGAACAATTTAATCTTTTCATTTTCTTTACTACGCATTAAAGTAGCTTCTTCTTGAGATTTATCTTTATAACCACAAAGATGTAATATACCATGAATAATAACACGTTGTAATTCTTCATCAAAGCTTACATTAAAATCTTTAGCGTTATCCGCTACTCGTTCTACAGATATAAAAATATCAGAATGCAGCATAGTATCTACAGAATTGTCAAATGTGATAATATCAGTTAAAGTATCATGATTTAAATATTCAACATTTATTCTATGTAAAAAATTATCATCACAAAAAATATAATTGATCTCTCCTAATACATAAGATTCAGAGGTAATTACAGATTCTATCCAACTAGCATAATCAGATTCATTAGAAAGCCTGAAATCTGTTTCATAATCAAAATTAATCATTGCTTATACTAAAATATTGTTTCACCTTTGTTTTATAAATAGGCTGCAAAGGTAAGGCATGTCGGTTTAATATTTCTATTTCATTGAAATATTGTTCTATAGAAGGTAATTTATTCTTAACAGGGTTATTAAAATCCTTCAAGTTTGTAGATGAATTTCTCTTAGAATCTTGTCCTTGTTCAAATGAAGCTTCATCTAATTTTAATAACTCATGTTTCAGCTTATTCATTTGTTCTAATAAAGATTTATTAAATCCCTGATCTAAAAGTTTATTTTCAATAGATTCCATTTCGCTAATAAGTTGCTTTGAATTTGAGTTGCCCTTACTATCTTTAAGTAACTTTTGGAGATGATTTTTTAATTGCTGTTGTTCTTTAAAAATTTTAAATAATTCCCCTAAACCTTCTTCATCAGAATTACCAGTTGTACCTTTTTGATCTTTTCCATTTTTATCTTGTCCACCTTTTTGCTTAGCAAGACCATCTTTCATTTTATTATTTAATTCCCCCTGTTTTTTAATAATATCAGATAATTGAAAACCTTTTCCTTGGCCACCTGGCTTATTACATTGTCCAGCTCCTGGCTGATTTTGTTGGTTTAATTGCTCTTGCATATTTTTTAAAATATCACTTAACAAGTTAGCCAAGTTATTTGAAGCAGTTAAAGCATATTGCTGATTTGAAATACCCATATATATTTTCTGATCGGCAAATCGTTCAAGTGCTTTATTGATATTAAAATAAACATCAGAAATTTCATTATTAATCACATCAGACAATTTTGGTACGCGTAAGGATAAAGCAAATAAACTATCATCGATATGTGCAAAGTGGTCTTTTAAAATGTATTGTTTTTTTAGCTTTATAGCAAAATCAGTATTAAAGTTATTACTAGTCTTAAAGCTTTCTAATAATGCTTCTTGATCAAAAGAATAAGTAATAAGATTATCTAAAATCTGACGTAACATTTTCTCATCTTCTTCTAACTGTTCAGAAGAAGCACTTTGCATACTTTGTTGCATTTTCATACTCATTTCATTCATTTTTTGAGCAGCTTTCTTCTGACTATTTTTTGCTTTTTGTTGTTCTTGTTTTTTTAAATTTTCAGAAGCTTTCTGTTGTTCTTTAGAAATATCATTTTCTGCTTCTTTTTCAGTATTTAATGGCATAGGGCGCTTTAAATCCTTATTTTCTTTTTGTAGCGCATCTAAATCTTTCTTAAAATTATCAAACTGTTTAGTAAGTGAATCTTGTTTATCTTTTGTATTAGCTTCACCAGCTTTATTAGATAGTTCTTCTTGCTTTTTAGCAATATCTTCTAAATCTTGAGCTAGTTTTTCAAATTTTTTAGCAACATAAAATCGCTTAGTTAATTCTAAAATTTGTTCTAAAGATCGTTCTTGGTTTTTACTTTCTTTAGATAACTTTTCAATTTTAGAAAACAATTCTTCATCCTTTAATTTATCCTGTAATTCTTTTAATTGCTCTAATAAATCATCATTTTCTTCTAACTTTTTTTCTTGCTCTTTTAATCTTTCTTTTAATGCCTCTTTAAAAGGGTCTTCGACAACATCTTCTTTTTGAAATTCTTCTAAATTACGCTGTAAATTCTTATTAAATTTTTTCATTAAACCTTCTTGCTGCTGCTGACGTTGAATAAATTGTTTTAACTTATTTTTATCATTCCAGTTTAATGATTTTTTTTCTTTCTGAATAATATCAAATTCTTTGAGCGCTTTCTCTTGCTTGGATAATTGCTTTAAAGATTCTTTTAAATTGGTAATGCTTTCCTGCTGATTTTTTATGAGCTCTTCCTCTTGTTGACTATCAGAAAGTTTTTGATAAGTAAAAACTTGAGAGCGAGCTTTTTTAAATTTATGAATATTATCATTATCAAATACTTCAAAATAATATTCATAAGTACCTGATTTTTTTATATTTAAATTACCTGGAAAAGTAAAAGTAAATTGCTGAAAATTACTTTTACTTAACGGCAATTTTTTTATATAAACAATACCATCATTTACATTTTTATATACTAACTGTAATTTAGAAAAGCCATAATCATCTGAAATTTTACCTAAAAAATATACAATTTTAGCATTAATACTATCTGATTTTGATTGTACAGTAATATCTGGATATTCATCTTTTATAACCTGAATAGTATAATTAAGTTTTTCATAATTAGTTACTTTAGTATTGGTAGTAGATAACTGATAATTTTCCGATTTAAAAAACTGCTTTTTAAACGAAAAATTTGAATCAGCCTTTATAAAATTTACTAAAGTATCTTTGGTACTATAAGTAATAATATCAGTATCCTTAGCTATTAAATACCAATTAATTTTTGTTCCTTCAGGAACGGTTAAATTTCCATTGTTAACACTAACTTCATCTTTCTTTTTTATGTATTTAGGGAATTGTAAAAAAGTTTTAAAATTCAAAATACTAGGTACAGCAATAACATCCAATGTATACTCTGGCGATGTTACTTCATCTGCACTTAAATTAAAAACAATTGGTTTATGTAACTGAGTAAATTCATATTCATACGTATTAAAGTCAATAACTTTTAAATAGTATGTTTCATTATTGAAAGTAATTTTTAAATTTTCAGGAACAACTTTTCCATTTGTAGTAACTTGTATTTTATATGATTGATTTTCAAAAGCTTGTAATTTTTTATTTTTAATTACAAAACTAAACGGAGCAGGTGGTGCATAAGCAATATTATGATTTATAACTCTGTTATAACTATTACTTATAATTGATTGATTACCTGTAAATTGTACTAATAAAATAATTATAAAAGGAATAAATAAGTACTTAGTATATTTTAAATTATCTTTAAAATTAATAGCTAAACTAAAGGGTATAGGGGATAATTTTTTAGCCTTCTGATCTATACTAGCTAACAATAATTCAGACTGAGTATTACTTTTTTTTAATTGTAATAAGTTTAAAAGTTTATCATTAACCTCAGGAAAATGATTACCAATAATAGCAGAAGCTTCATCATGAGATAATCCGTTTTTAATACCTAGTAATTTAAAAACAGGAATACCTATAAATTTATAAAGTAAACCAAGTTCTACAATTATAAAAAGCCAAAAAAGTATTGTACGGTGTACAGTATTAAGCCACCAAAAATGTTCTATAAAAATAGTTAACAAAAAATAAAGTAATCCTATTGCAGTAAAAAGAACTACACCTTTAATTAGTTCATTGGTATAGTAGCGTTTACTAAATTGCGTCATTTTTTTTTCTATGAGCGTTACAGTATTCAAGGCTAGCGTTAATTTTCAATAAATTTACAACAAATATTCCTTTATCATTTTTTTATAAAAGAAGTTAACACTTGTAAACATATATATATTTAGTTTTTCTTTTTTTAAAATTTTTAAAATAGAAATACTTGTTATTATTGTTTGTTAATAGTTACAATAAATTTATTATGAAGTTCTTGTTTTTATCTCTTTTAAAAATTAATTAACAATAAAAAACAACTTGTAAACATAGTAACTTATTCATTTTTAAGTTAACTCAATAAGTAATAAACATATTGTTAATAAACCTAATTCACATAAAAATGTAGAAAAAAACTTTATGAATAACTGTTAATAAGTAAAGAAATACGTTTAAAAACTTCTTTGAAAATAAAGCTAAATAATTGTTGTTGTTTACTTTTAATTCTGGATTGTAAAAATTCATTTAAAATCAAAATTTACTTCTTTATTTTATTCTTATAATTATTAACAATAAAAGATAAAAATGAAGGCTTGATTTTAAAGCAATTAGAAAGTAATTAACATTTTATCACATTTCAGTTTAAAGCGTACAAAATTCGAGTAAGTTATAGTGGGAAGTACCATTAAATTACAAAAAATAACTTAGTAATCCTAAACTATAACTACAAAATCGATGAAAGAACTTAGTTATGCTATAAAAAACAGGTTCAAAAATATTAGCTAGCTTATAATATTAATAGATATAGGTTATATTTGCGCTTTAAAAATTACACACAATGAGTAACGTAAGAGTTCGTTTTGCACCTAGCCCTACAGGCCCTTTACATATTGGAGGTGTTCGTACCGCATTATTTAATTATTTATTTGCTAAAAAGCACAATGGTACTTTTGTGTTACGTATAGAAGATACCGATCAAAATAGATATGTAGAAGGGGCAGAACAATATATTAAAGATGCTTTAGAATGGTGTGGTTTTCCCTATGAAGAAGGTCCTGGAAAAGAAGGAAATTTTGGACCTTATCGCCAGAGTGAGCGTAAGCATTTATATAAAGAATATGCTGATAAATTAATTAAAGAAGGAAACGCTTATTACGCTTTTGATTCGGCTGAAAGTTTAGATGCTCATCGTAAAGACCATGAAGCAAAAGGAAAAACATTTATATACAATTGGCATAACCGTCAAAAATTAGATAATTCATTAGTATTAGATGCTGCAGAAGTAGCAGAAAGAATAGCCAGAGGAGACAAGTATGTAGTTCGTTTTAAATCTCCTCAAGACGAGATTTTATTTTTGTATGATGAAATACGTGGTGAAATTAAAATAGATACCAATGTATTAGATGATAAAATATTGTTTAAAAGTGATGGTATGCCAACTTATCATTTAGCAAATATTGTTGATGATTATTTAATGAAAATAACTCATGTAATTCGTGGGGAAGAATGGTTACCCTCATTGGCTTTACATGTATTATTATATAGAGCTTTTGGATGGGAAGCACCTAAATTTGCACATTTACCTTTAATATTAAAACCAACAGGAAAAGGAAAATTAAGTAAGCGTGATGGGGATAAAGGTGGATTTCCAGTATTTCCGTTAGAGTGGAAAACTGAAGAAAGCGTATCTCGAGGATTTAAAGAAGATGGATATTTACCAGAAGCGGTAACTAACTTTTTAGCTTTTTTAGGTTGGAATCCTGGTACGGAGCAAGAAATATTTTCTTTAGAAGAATTAGTAGCAGCTTTCGATTTAAAAAGAGTTAACAAAGCAGGAGCAAAGTTTGATCCAGAAAAAGCAAAATGGTTCAATCAGCAATATTTTGTACAACAAAACGATGAAATAATTGCTCAGCAATTTAAAAGTATTGTTACAGAAAAAACAAACCAAACCTATGAAGATTCTTATATAACTAAAGTAGTAAGTTTAGTTAAAGAACGTGCAGTTTTTATAAATGATTTATGGGATTTGAGTAATTTCTTTTTTGAAGCACCAACATTTTATGATGATAAAGCTTTTAAAAAAGCAATTAAAGAAGATACACCAGTACTTTTAGAAGAATTAACGATACAATTAAAAGCGATAACTGATTATTCTGCTGAAAATTTACAAAACCATGTAAAAACATGGATTACCAGTAAAGAAATAGGTTTTGGAAAAGTAATGCAACCTTTACGTTTAAGTTTGGTTGGTGCAATGAAAGGACCAGATGTATTTGAAATAATCAGTCTTTTAGGAAAAGAAGAAAGTATAAAAAGAATACTAACAATTGGTAAATAACTGATTTACTAAATTTGATATATTAAAAAGCCTTACTAAAATATAGTAAGGCTTTTTTAGTTGAATTATTAATTTATCTAAAAATAGATCAGTGCTCCAAACTGGAACATACTTACATTTCCTTTATATTTTTGAGTAGCTCCTTCTATTTTATTAAGGTTATTAAGTATGTTATTAAATCCATACTGATAATGTCCAAAAACACGTAAACGTTCTAATCCCATAGATAAACCAACAAGTCCATTAAAATTAATAGGAGTAATATCAGTTAATTGTTTAGCAGTAATATTAGCTTCTTCAATAATGTAGTTTTCATAATCATCGTCGGCTAATTTCATTTTACTATTAATCATCAATACAGGTCCAATTTCAGCAGTTAATTTAAAATCAGACTGCATATTTCTATTATTACCTATTATTTTATATCCTAATAAAACTTGTACCTGAGCATTTAAAATACTGTATTCTATTTCTTTAATAGGTGTTACAATTAATTGTCTTCCAGGTACCGTTAATTTGTTATTAGAAATATTCATTCCTAATTGAATATCCCAATTATTATAAAAATCTCCACGGGTAGCAATACCACCAATAAAACCCATTTCTGGTGTAACAACCATATTATCTGTTAAAATATTAAATTGTGTAGCTCCTACTTTTAAACCAAACATATTGTGTTTTCCTTCACCACCTCTTCCTTGAGCATAAGTGTTTATTGATGTAATTAAAGTAAAAACTATTAATACTGTTTGTAAAATATTTTTCATAAAACTGTAACTTTAGGCTGCAAATTTATACTAATTTTATAGTTAAACTAATTAATTATCTAAAAACCAATTTATGAGCATTTTACTTATTCCTTTTCTGTTTATTGGGTTGTTTATATTACTAGCATCCTTTTTTATTGTAAAACAACAAACTGCAGCGGTAATTGAGCGCTTTGGTAAATTTCAAAGTATTCGTCATTCCGGCTTACAATTAAAAATTCCTATTGTAGATAGAATTGCAGGAAAATTGAGTTTAAAAATTCAGCAGTTAGATGTCATTGTTGAAACTAAAACAAAAGATGATGTATTTGTAAAATTAAAAGTATCCGTACAGTATAAAGTAATAAGAGATAAAGTATACGATGCTTTTTATAAGTTAGATTATCCACATGATCAAATAACTTCTTATGTATTTGATGTAGTGCGTGCCGAAGTACCAAAAATGAAACTTGATGATGTTTTTGTTAAAAAAGATGATATTGCCATTGCAGTAAAAACGGAGCTTAATGATGCCATGATGGATTATGGATATGATATTATAAAAACATTAGTAACAGATATTGATCCTGATGCACAAGTAAAAGCAGCCATGAACCGCATTAATGCTTCTGAGCGTGAAAAAGTAGCTGCACAATACGAAGGAGATGCACAACGTATTTTAATTGTTGAAAAAGCAAAAGCCGAAGCTGAAAGTAAGCGTTTACAAGGACAAGGTATTGCAGATCAGCGTCGTGAAATTGCACGAGGGTTAGAAGAATCTGTAGAAGTATTAAATAAAGTGGGCATTAATAGTCAAGAAGCTTCAGCTTTAATAGTAGTTACACAGCATTATGATACTTTACAAGCCATAGGTGGCGAAACTAATAGTAACCTTATTCTTTTACCAAATTCACCACAGGCAGGTAGTAATATGTTAAATGATATGGTAGCGAGTTTTACAGCAAGTAATCAAATTGGTGAAGCCATGAAAGAAGCAAAATTGAATAAGAAAAATAAAACTGACGATAACCAATAATGATAATAACCACAACAAATAGTATAGAGAATAAGCCAGTAAAAGAATATTTAGGTATTGTTTCTGGTGAAACAATTATTGGTGCCAATGTTTTTAAGGATTTTTTTGCTGGTATTAGAGATATTGTTGGGGGAAGATCGGGCTCTTATGAAAGAGTTTTAAGAGAGGCAAAAGAAATAGCCATGCAAGAAATGACACAAAGGGCTAAATCATTAGGTGCTAATGCCATAATAGGTATTGATTTAGATTATGAAACAGTTGGTTCTAGAGGAGGAATGCTTATGGTTACCGCATCTGGTACAGCAGTAACAATATAAAAGCTTTAAGCCTTTAAAAATGTTATAAAAATCCGATTTCCTAAGAATCGGATTTTTTTATTACTTAAAGTTTATACAAGCATTAAACAGAAGTAATATTAGAATTGTATTAATTACTATTTTATAGGGTTTATTTGTACTTTTGAAGTATGATTAATGATATCGCATCGGCAATACCTATTGGGGTGCTTTTAGCACTTACTATTGGCCCAGTTTTTTTTGTATTACTTGAAACGAGTGTTACAAAGGGATTTCGTTCGGCTTTAGTGTTTGATTTTGGGGTTATTACTGCCGATATCATTTTTATATTAATTGCTTTTTATAGTACTTCTTCTATTTTAGATAAAGTAAAAGATGACCCCAATTTATTAGTTTTTGGAGGTGTATTACTTTTTTTTTACGGATTAATATCTTTTGTAAAAACGTCAAAATCTTATCGAAAAATCATTCGTGAACATCATAGCGTGGTGCTTAAAAAAAATTACTTAGAACTTTTTTTAAAAGGCTTTTTACTCAATTTTATCAATATAGGGGTCTTAGGAGGTTGGATAGCGGCTATTATTTTAGCAAAATCTATTACTACTTCAAATAATGGCGTAGTGTTGTTTATTAGTACAGTTTTAGCATCGTATATGGTGGTTGATGTACTAAAAATATTTTTAGCAAAAAAGCTAAAACATAAACTTACCCCAAGAGTAGTGTTTAAAATGAAAAAGATAATTAGTTTGATAATTCTTTTTATAGGTTTAGGCTTAATTGTACAGCGTTTATTCCCTAGTAAGCTTGAAAAAATACAAGATAAAATAGAGCATATTTCACAACCTAAATAAAAAACCACCCATTGTTAGGAGTGGTTTTAAAGGTGAAATAAAATTATATATTAAAAATTAGCTTTCACAAAGGCTGAAAAAACAGCTTTATGGCGCTCTAAATCCATATTTCCTGATAGCGCTACACGAGCAATATAATCCTTATCAGCTTCTTTAGTGGTACCTTGAGTAGAAGTAGCGGGAATAGTCCAGTAGCAGCCTTTTAATTGTCCGTAACTTACACAGTATTTACTTTCGTTAGGTATTTCAGTAATCATACTGGTAATTAATAACTGGTTTAAGTTACGCTTATGGGTTTCTCTTTCTTCTTCTGTGGCTCCTTTAGTAGGTAAATCTAACGAAAAAACCGAAGGTTTAAATCCTTGCTCTGCTATTTCATCAGTTACAAAATTAATTTTAGCCTCAGGTAAAGTATTATGAATAAACTGAACAAATTCTCTGGTGTTTATATAAGCATTTTCAATACGTTGTAGCATGGAAGGCATTTGTTGAGCTAAAAGTTCATATTGTAATCTTGTAGCTTCATTATCACAAAGTAAAAGATGCTCATCAATATACGCTATTAGGTCTGCTGCTTTTCTATTAGCAGTACAATACCCAGCTGTACATTTTCCACCGCTTGGAAATTTTGATCCGCTTACATAGGATATTGTTTTTACGCTAGCGAGTATATTTTCATCTTTTAAAAAATATACATTCGGACAAAATGTTTGGTCTAATATAAATACAGGGGCTATAGCTGTATTACCGTTTTTGGTTGTACGTTTTTTATTTAATGCATTTTTTAAATCGGTAAGATTAGGTACTTCCACTCTAGGATTGGTAGGTATTTCCGTAATAATAAATGGTATGGCATCCATTTCAGCAATTTGGTTAAGTACTTTATCAGTACTTTGTACCATATTATTAGCACCATCTACAGGTAAATCTAGTACTTCAACATTAGTATTACAAGCAGCTACACGCCTTGCCTGATCATTAGTACCCCCATAACAGTTTGGCGGAACAACAATTTTAATAGCTTTTCCAGGGTGCTGTGCTTGTGCATAAGTAATTAATCCCATAACAATGGCATATTGTATTGAAAGTCCGCTAGAAGCTACCACAGGTTTTACCGTAGCACCTGTTATTTGTTGTATTTGTTCTTGTACAGCAGTTTTATGTTTAGTTTCTATGCCTTTTGGTGTTTCTATATTGTTAGCTACCAACAAGTTTAAGGCAGTAAAAGTATTTGCTGGTGTCATGGCAATACTTTCTCTTCTTCTTACATGTTGAATTTCAGAAACGTACTGCTCATTTTTAGTACCATTAGCAATTATAATGCTTCCTAATTGAGCATGTGCACTAATATAAAAATCAATTTGTGTATTGAGTTTGGTGTTAAAAAGTGCTTCTTGGCTAGTAAAAAAAACAGTGCTACCATCAAAAGTACTGACTTCTTCAGGAGAGTTAACTTGTTTTATTTCAAAGTTATAACCATATACTTTGCGTATTGTATTGGCATTAAAAGCAGCTGGTAAAGTACCAGAATAGTAAATTTTAGTTTTACGTTTATCCAATAGGTTTTTACGCAATACTGCTAAAATAGGCATTGTTGCCGATGAAAAACTAATGACATTTTCTGGTTTTTGGTTGTTTATGGCTGCCACAACCCACTCTAATATACAAGATAGCGGATGCCCTAAACGAATATAATCAAAAGCGGTAGGTAAGTTTTTAAGTGCTTGTGTACTAGTAGTATTTTGTAGGTATAGTTTTTTAAAAGCGTTTAAAAACTCAGTTTTTGCTAAAGCTTCATTATAAATATCTAACCTATGGGTGGTTAGGTGTAACCAATCTGATGGAATATATTCTAAAATACGCTTTACGTATTGTATTTTTTTTGTTGCCATAATCATATTCTTTACTGCTGCGTAAAGGTATAGCAAATAGCAATGTTTGAAAAATGTTTAGTTTGTTTTCTCTTGAAGATTTAAATGTAAAGGCTCTTCATTTAATTATTGTTTATTAATCTTACCATTAGTTTGTATTTCGAAAAGAGTAATAATGGAATCAATTTTTGTTTCTACTTGTAAAAAGTCACATTCATCTTTTATATATCCATTAGAATTAATCAATGAATCGTGTACATATTCTCTATACTCTTTTAGCTTAATTGTTTTCGATGTTATCAGTTCGTATTCTTTCCATTCATATTCCGGAATTGATAGATTGTGGTCACAAACTATACTAATTTCTATGTGGTCAACTTCTTTCTCGTTCAGAAAAGTATCCAATGATTGTTTTGAGCAGACTCCATCATTAAATTCAAATATAGCATAGGAAATATAGTTGTTCAGTTTCGTATTTTATTTCTTTCGTTTGTAATGTCTCTGTGATATTTGATTTAGAAATGTTTTTGTTCCAATTAGTTCGAAATTCAGTTCGGTCGGTAAATCTCCGAATAGAGAAGAACCACCACCTAATAGAATCGGAATAGTCGTAAGAACCATTTCATCAATCAAGTCTTCTTTGAGAAAATTTCTAATTGTGGTTCCGCCATCTATGTATAATCTTCTATATCCTTTTTCGTGAATTTGCTCTAGAATTTCCGTCAGAGTTCCATTTATTAAAAAAGCTTTGTCTTTATGAGATTCAGGTATTTCTTTCAGTTTGTTACTTAACACAAAAACAGGTTTACTATATGGCCAGGGAACGTCAAATCCGATTACAGTTTCGAATGTTGTTCGTCCCATAACGAGAGCGTCAATTTCATCGTTGAATTCTACATATCCCATGTCATTATTGTCCGGATTTGGAATAGAATGCAACCAATCGACTCCACCATTTTTGTCAGCTATAAATCCGTCTAAACTCGTTGCGATAAATACGCTATTCTTTTTATTCATTCTTCTTTCGTGTTTTTGATAATATGAATGTCAACTAACGTTTAGTATATGGCAAGTAGGGCAGTACAAAGCGATGAACTTTCAAGTTTGCACTGAGTCCAAAGCGATGTGTTTTTATTCATTAAACTCTTTCGGATATTCAACCATTCCACTTACTCCTTTTAGTCCGTTTTCAACCAATTCAATTACCATACAATTCTCTTTCGGAACTTCAAATGGTAACTCTATTCCGTATTTATCCGCTTGTTCATAACCGAATCTCGGATAGTATTTGTCGTGTCCTAATAGAACTATTGATTTATACCCTAATTCTTTTGCCTTTTTGTGTGATTCAAGTATTAGTTTCCCACCAATTCCTTTTCCTTGATATTCTGGAAGTACTGAAACTGGTGCAAGTGCTAATGAGTCAAACTGTTTTTGTTCATTTTTGATTTTCAGTTTAGTTAGCAAAATGTGTCCAACAATTTTATTTTTACTTTCCGCTATCATAGACAATTCTGGAATAAAAGCGTTAGATTTTCTTAATTTTTGCACCAAAAACTGTTCTTTATGGTCAGACATTTGTTCAGATTCAAATGCCTTTTCTATAAGATTGAAAACGGTTTCAAAATCTTTAGATTCTTCTTTCCTTATTGTTAATTTCATTTATTTTTATCATTCTTTTTGCGTTTCGGTCAATATGCACCACAACGGTCTTGTGTATTATTTCATTACGTTATTTAAGCACTAAAGTTAGCAAAAAACATAGATATAAAATCCGCAAGGATTTTCAGAAGTAGGCGAGAACAAGCAATTACTTATACGTGATGTAGTGTATTTATTTTTAATATTTTCTATGAAATTTTTTTCCATTAAATACATAAACTGCTGCTGGCGATTCTCCTGCAAATAGCAATTTACCTTCTTTTGTTTTATAAATAGTCCAAATATTTTCACTCTTTACACCATCGTCCATTGTATAGTTTATAAACTCTTCTGTTGAGGGATTGTAATTCCAAATTCCCGAATAAACTGTACCAAACCACATCTTACCATCAGAGCCTTCCGCGATTGAAAATGCTCGATGTAGAGTATTACCTTCTACATCTTCTTCGTCTAAATGATGTTTCTTGGTAAAGTTTTTAATCTCCTTACCATTGTATGTGAAAATTCCCGCTCCATTATCAGCCATCCATAGAACTCCTTTACTATCTACAAAAATCCCACGTATGCCCATTTGGTGTTCATCATCTTGTCGTCCCATTTCTTCACGACCTATAGAGATAAAAGAGTTGTTCTTAAGTCCATATACTCTATTCATCGTGCCTATCCACACAGTACTATCTTTTCCCAAAAAGGCTTTTGTTGAAGGGTAGTGTAAATGCTTATTATTAATATTCTTCTTTATGGGTAAAGGGTGAAAGGAAGTGGTCTTATTATTTATCTCATACAAACCTGGTTGCGTATAAGTAGTGTCAGTAGGATTTAATCCTCGTTGAATCCAAAGTCCATTTGAATTTGTGATATTGTTTATTTTTTCTTCAAAAAAACATTTGCCATCATATTTAAATGCTTTAAAGCCGTTTTCAACCCAAACATTACCATAACTATCTTCATGAATATTTCCTGTAATGCTTAATCCATCATTTTTGGAAAAATAATACATTGCCTTTCCATCAAACTTTGCTACATAATCTGGACTGGAAAACCAAAGATTTCCTTGTTTGTCCTCTAAAATATCTCTAATGCCTCTAGTTTTCTTTAACCAAAGGCTTGAGTCTATTGAAACTTTAAGACTATTTGCATTGGGTTTAGAATTTTGAGATTTCACTTTTTTATTGCAAGCCAATTGAAGAGAAGTAAATGTCATTATAATTGACAAAGTTATAAAAGTTGAAAGTTTGTTCATTGTATTTTTGTTTTTTGCAACTTATAACCAATTATTTTATTCATTCACTTTCAATTGTAAAATTATGTCAATAAAGTGTGAATTTTCAATATATTCTATTGGTAGGTTAAATGAAATATAACGCCTCGAATAAGCGTAGTGAGGGATTAAAAGCACTTCGCTTTCAGTTTACCGCTATGTTTGTTAATATTCAATCAGTTTAAATTTAACACATTAGCCTGTATTACGCTTATATAATGTTGGTGATAGTCTTTTCTATTTTGTCCCTTATTTTATATTCTAAAGTCAATTCTTTCATCTTTTTAGCAAATGCTTTTTTGTAGTATTCTGGCATTTGATAACCATTTTGAAAGTACTTTTGGTACTTAGTTTCTAATTCAGGGAAATGTTTTTTAATTGCATTCATCACTAATGTTTTACTGTCTGCTTTTCCACTTCCAAATAAAGTCAAAGTCGCAGGAAGTATATAATTGACATTTAAAGCTGTAAAAGTATTAAATAAGCGTTCCAAATGTTCTGTCGTGTCTGAAATGAACGGCAACAAAGGCATTAAACTGATACCTGAATGAAAATTTTCCGCAACAGTTTTTTCTACTGCCTTTAGACGTAATGATGGCGGTGTTGCACCCTTTTCAAAGATTTTAGCCACTTCATCATCTAGGGTCGAAAAGGAAAAAGAAACGATAACACCTCTGCCCAAAGTTTTAGATAAATCATTTGGTAAAATGGCATTTTTATCAATTTTGTGTAGCAAATCGAAATCCCGTTCAATTAAATCGGATTTTGTAATGATATGTACAGGAAACTTATGTTTTGCAATGACTTCCAAAGCTTGTCGGGTCATTTCGTATTTTTTATCAAAGTGTAAATAAGGGTCGGTAGCAGAAGAAAGTACAATAAACCCATATTGCTGTTTTTTTGCTCGGTTAAAAAGCTGTTTGTCAAGAATCTCAATAGCATTGGTTTTTATACTTAAACTTTCTTCGAGATTTGTTCCATATTTACTTCCTCTTATATAGCAATACAGACAATTGAAGGAGCAACTGCTATACAAGTTCAATGTGTAATCATCTAAAAACCAACAGTCTCTCCGTTTGGTTTTGTTCAACACAGATTTTACTTCAATTTCCTTTGGCATATTTGTTTCTGTTAAGTCCTATAGAAATTTTTGCTCTGAACCAATTTGCTACGTTATCTTGATTTTGTATCTTCTTGTCAAACTGTTCGATAATTTCAGGATGAAATTTTGCTGTTGTTTTGGCAGCCCAACCAATCCCTTGTTTTATTTCTTTATCCTTTGTGTTAGCCATTGAAAGAAGAATAGGGAACACCAATTCGATATTCTCCTTGTCCAAACCTTTTTTAATGGCGTAATGAATTCCAGCGCCTAATGCTCTAACTACCCAATTTGTTTCGTGATTGGAAAGTTTTTTTATTAGTGGAATAGTTTTGTCTGGATTTTTAAGCAAAGAGTAACCATAAACTCTTTCTCCAATAATATCGCATACATACCATACATTAGCTTTGGATATATATTCTGTTGCTTTTTTTATTGATTGTTCAAAATTAATGTCAAGTCTATTCTGCAAGATAATTCCGAGAATCACATTTCCACCTTCTGTTTTTTGTTCTTCAATTTTATCGCATAGGTCAATTTGTTCTTCAATTTTTATTTTTTGATACAGTTCATTTCCGCAAAATTCCAACAAAGGAAACTTTACCTTTTTGCTTAAAATTTGACTCTCTAATTCTTTCAAAAAAGCAGCTATTCCACTTAAATCGTAAACTCTTGTACATTGGTTAAGTAATTCTTTAATATCTGATTTTCGTGTTACGATTTGCATTTTGTTCTGTTTAGTTGCTGCTAACGTATTTGACTATGGTTTTGTTGCGGATAAATCCTCGCGGATTTTCCGCCGAAAACCGAAGATAGCAAATTGCAATGAATTCCTTATCGGAATTCAGCCGCAATGAACTATTGAAACAAGCATTTGCTGTTGTGAAAAGTGGGTTGGCTTATGATGAGAACTTTGTGTCTAAATTAAGTTAAAATTATTTGGTTTTTAGCTCAGTTCTTTAAAAGAATCAAAAAACTACCTAGTTATTTTTAAAAGTGAGAAAACGACACCTTTATAAAAAACAAAACTCTGAAAATCAAATGATTAACAGAGTTGGTAGAGGTGTCGAGCGGATTCGAACCGCTGTAGATGGTGTTGCAGACCACTGCCTAGCCACTCGGCCACGACACCCTTACTGTGAGAGCAAATGTAATAAGATATTTTTAATTAGCAACGCTCTTTAGTTAAAAGAATGCTAACTTTTTCCACATTTCCGCCTATTGGCGGATTAATTTTTGATAGCTTAACTTCTGCAAAAGTTACTAAAGGGCTCTTTTTAAATATACTATCTAAAATACGTTGAGCTACCGTTTCTAATAATTTTGAACGTTTGGCCATTTCTTCTGTAACAATAGCATTTAGTAATACATAATCAACGGTATCTTTTAAATCATCGGTTACGGCCGACGTTGATAAATCTGCAGTAACCGTTACATCCAAGCTATACTCGCTTCCTATGCGGCCTTCTTCTTCTAAACAACCATGAAAAGCGTATACTTTTATGTTTTCTACTTTAATAGTTCCCATACTTAATTATGCGTTTAAAATAGCAGCTATACCAGGTAAGGTTTTCCCTTCTAAACTTTCTAACATAGCTCCTCCACCAGTACTTACATAACTTACTGCTGTGCTTAAACCAAATTGCTTGGCTGCAGCAACAGAATCACCACCACCAACTAATGAAAAGGCGCCGTTTTTAGTAGCCGCAACAATGGCGTTACCTAAAGCAATGGTTCCTTTAGAAAAAGCTTCCATTTCAAAAACTCCTAGAGGTCCATTCCAAAGTATTGTTTTAGAATTAGCAAGAACATCTGCAAAAATTTCGCTGGTTTTGGGGCCAACATCCAAGCCCATCCAACCGTCAGGTATTTTTGTAGTATCTACTAATTGTATATTAGCATCGTTGGCAAACGCATCGGCCACCACGGCATCAACAGGTAAATGAATTGCTACACCTTTGGCTTTGGCTTTGGCTAAAATGTCTTTCGCTAAGTTTAAATACTCATCTTCTACCAAAGAATTACCAATTTGTCCGCCTAAGGCTTTTATAAAGGTAAAAGTCATACCGCCACCAATAATAATGTGGTTTACTTTATCTAATATGTTTTCAATAATGGTAATTTTTGAGGATACTTTAGCTCCACCTAAAATAGCAGTTACTGGTTTTTCACCAGAAGTCATAACTTTATCAATACTTTCAATTTCTTTAGCTAATAGGCTACCAAAACATTTGTTTTCGCCAAAGAAAGAAGCAATTACACTGGTTGAAGCATGTGCTCTGTGCGCTGTACCAAAGGCATCATTCACATAAATATCACCTAGCTTTGATAATTGTTCTGCAAAAGCAACATCGCCTTTTTTCTCTTCTTCATGAAAGCGTAAGTTTTCTAATAAGATAATTTTACCATCTTCTAAATTAGCCACGGCTGCTTCGGCTTCAGCACCAACACAGTTAGCAACAAATTGTACTTCAACACCAATAATATCTCTAACGGTAGCCGCAATATGCTGTAATGAAAATTCATTTTGAACCCCTTTTGGTCGTCCTAAATGCGACATTAATACACAACTTCCACCATCTTCTAAAATTTTAATAATAGTAGGTTTAGCTGCTTCAATACGCGTAGTATCGGTTACTTGAAAGCTGTCGTTTAAAGGAACGTTAAAGTCCACACGAATTAATGCTTTTTTATGGTTGAAATTGAAGTCGTGTATGGTTTTCATGTGTATGTGTTAAAGTTTTTGCAAAGATAACTTTTTAAATGATTTGTTGAAACCAATGTAAAGTTAAGCTAGCTACTTGACCTGCGGTAATATTAGTTTATATTTGTGTGATGGATTTTAGCAAAATAATAGGACAAACACATTTGATTAACCACTTAAAAACAAGTGCCGATAATGGAAGAATACCACACGCACAATTGTTTGTAGGTCCCGAAGGTTGCGGAACCTTAGCCATTGCGGTAGCTTATGCCCGTTACATTTTATGTGAAGCCGAAAATGCAGCTTGTAATGTAAAACTTGATAATTTATCGCACCCTGATTTACATTTTGCTTTTCCTGTAGCTACTAATGATAAGGTAAAAAAACACCCTGTAAGTAATTTGTTTCTGGACGATTGGAGAAGTTTTGTTAAACAACAGCCTTATGGTAATTTGTTTGATTGGTATAAGCTTTTAGGTGTTGAAAAAAAACAAGGGCAGATAGGAGTTGATGAGGCCTTAGATGTGGTTAAAAAACTAAGTTTGAAATCTTATGAAGGTGGTTATAAAATTATGATTTTTTGGATGGCAGAAAAAATGAATAATGCCGCAGCCAATAAATTGTTAAAACTTATTGAAGAACCACCTGAGAAAACAGTTTTTATTTTAATTACTGAAAATGAAGATCAGATTATAAATACCATTCGTTCACGATGTCAAGTGTTACATTTTCCTGGGTTAGCCGAACAAGATATTGTAACTAACTTAATAGAAAATTTTGATTTAACACCAGAAGAAGCTACTAAAATAGCACACCAATCTGATGGAAATTACAACAAGGCCTTAGATATTTTTCACAAAGATTCTGAAGATATTCAATTTGAGGAGTGGTTTATTACATGGGTACGCGCTGCTTTTAGAGCCAAAGGCAACAAAACAGCAATAAACGATTTAATTGCTTGGAGTGAAACTATAGCAAAGGCAGGAAGAGAAACCCAAAAACAATTTTTACACTATTGCCTAAACTTTTTTCGCCAGGCATTATTACTTAATTATACGGCAACAGACTTGGTGTATTTGGAACCACAAACACAAAATTTTGCGCTTGAAAAGTTTGCCCCTTTTGTACATGGCAATAATATTGTAGCCATTAATGAGGAGCTGAATGATGCTATTTATCATATAGAACGCAACGGAAACGCTAAAATTATTTTAACAGATTTATCTATTAAACTTACCCGATTGCTACATAAAAAATAAAGTTATCATGAAAAACTATCTTTTGTTAATGTTGTTCATCTGTGGGTTAAGTTCATGTAACAATCAAGGAATTACCGATAAAATTGTTGAGGCTTCATGCGGACAATGTCAATTTATGATGCAAGGAAAAGGTTGCGATTTAGCTATACGTATGGGTGATAAGTCATATTACGTAAAGGGAACAACTATTGATGATCATGGTGATGCGCATGCTGAAGATGGTTTTTGCCAAGCTATACGTAAGGCTAAGGTTTCAGGTACAGTGGTTGACGGTGTTTTTGAAGCTACCTCGTTTGAATTAATAGAGTAAAATTATTTCCTTTTGTAGTAAAATTTGTGTTACTGGTCTAAAAAATAGTACCACTTGTTTATGTTGTACTCATAATTGTTATCTTTTAGTTGTAAACTAAAAAATAAACTTTATGAAAAAATTAGTAGCAGAATTTATTGGAACCTTATGGCTAGTTTTAGGAGGTTGTGGTAGCGCTATGTTAGCTGCCGGATATCCTGAGGTAGGAATTGGCTTTATGGGAGTTGCTTTAGCATTTGGATTAACGGTGTTAACTATGGCTTATGCAGTAGGACATATTTCAGGAGGTCATTTTAACCCAGCAGTAACCATTGGTTTATGGATAGGAGGTAGGTTTAATGTAAAAGATATTTTCCCATACATTATAGCGCAAGTATTAGGAGGTATTGTTGGGGCAGGTATATTGTACCTTATTGTTACAGGAAACGGAAGTGATATAGGTACATTTGCAGCCAATGGTTATGAAAACCTATCACCAGGAGGTTATAATATGACGGCTGCATTACTAACAGAAGTTGTTATGACATTTATGTTTTTAATTATAATATTAGGAGCAACACATAAAAATGCTAACACAAAATTTGCAGGTATTGCCATTGGTTTAGGGTTAACCTTAATACATTTAATTAGTATTCCAGTTACCAATACATCTGTAAATCCAGCACGAAGTACTAGTCAAGCCTTTTTTGTAGGGGGCGATGCTTTAGGGCAATTGTGGTTGTTTTGGGTAGCTCCTATATTAGGCGCTATTTTAGCAGGTATGGTTTATAAATACTTAGCGCCAAATAAAGCGTAATTTACTAGAATATATAAACAATAAAAAGCCGCAATTAGCGGCTTTTTTTATAAAAAATGTTTTGTGTAGAATTACTTTGCTCCGTATTCCTTATTTAATTTATCAAGGACAACAGTGGTAATATCATTTTTTTCAGCACCGTATAATACGCTACCTACTTTATTTTTTCCGAAAATATAAGTGTATCCATTTTCTGAACCATAACTCTCAATAGCTCCATCTATTTTCTTTAATAAATCGTCTATTTCTTTTTGACTTTCTTGTGCCATTACCTGCTCTTCTTGTTGTAGTTGCTGCTGTAATTGCTGTCTTTTTTGCATGTATGGCCCATATAATTCCTGTTGTTTAGCAGGACTCATATTTGCTCCTTTAGCTTGTAGTGCTAAACCCTCTTCTTGTAAGGCTTTACCAATACTATCTTTTTTAGCAGCTAATGCCTCAACAAGTACTTTATACTTATCTTCAATATCAATACGCTCTTGGTATTTTTCAATTAACACTTCATTGTTTACAAAAGCAGTTTTTTCTTGCTGACAAGAAAAAAGCAACATTGATGTTACCGCTAAAAGAATTATTTTTTTAGTCATAATAGATTTTGTTTAGTTTTAAGTTGTTGCGAATGTAAAGAAATAACTTCAATTCTGTTCCCTGATAATTATCATAGTTGTAAATTTAAACAATTAATAGTTTTGAATTATGGAATTAAGTAAATACATAGATCATACCTTACTAAAACCAACAGCAACAAAATTGGATATTAAAAAGCTTTGTGATGAAGCTATTGAGTTCCAGTTTTTTTCAGTTTGTGTAAATAGTTATTATGTGGGTTTTGCTAAAAAGCAATTAAAAGGCAGTAATGTAAAAGTGTGTGCGGTGGTAGGATTTCCGTTAGGGGCAATGAGTACAAAAGCAAAGGCATTTGAAGCAAAACAAGCAAGTAAAAAAGGTGCGGATGAGGTTGATATGGTGCTTCATATTGGTGCTTTAAAAGATAAGGCCTACCATAAAGTGAGTAAAGATATAGCAGCTGTAAAAAAAGAATTACCTACTAAAGTACTAAAGGTAATTTTAGAAACATGTTATTTAACCCCCAATGAGATTACAAAAGCCACAACATTGGCTATAGAGGCTGGGGCTGATTTTGTAAAAACCTCAACAGGTTTTGGTACAGGTGGCGCAACGCTTGAAGCGGTACAGGTAATGCAAAAAGCCGCCAATGATAAAGTACAAATAAAAGCATCTGGAGGAATAAGAGATGCGGAAACAGCACTAAGGTATATACAAGCAGGTGCAAGTAGATTAGGAACCTCATCAGGAATTGCTATTGTTACAGGAAAAACAGCAACAGAAAACTATTAATTATGAGCATACATATAGGAGCAAAACAAGGAGAAATAGCTGAAACGATATTGTTGCCAGGTGATCCGTTACGCGCAAAATGGATTGCAGAAACTTTTTTTGACAACCCGTTTTGCTTTAATGAAATACGGGGTATGTTAGGATACACAGGCACTTACAAAGGCAAGAAAATTTCTGTTATGGGAACAGGTATGGGAGTGCCAAGTATTTCTATTTATACACAAGAATTAATTACACAATACAATGTAAAAAATTTAATAAGAGTAGGTAGTGCAGGCTCTTACCAACCAGAAGTAAAATTACGCGATGTAGTGTTGGCGATGTCTTCTTCATCAACTTCAGGAATTAATGAGTTGCGTTTTGGCGGTGCCGATTATGCGCCAACAGCGAGTTTTGAGTTATTCAGAAAAGCATTAGAAATAGCTGAAGCAAAAAATATTGATGTTAAAGCGGGTAATATTTTAACTAGTGATGAGTTTTATGAAGACGACATTAAGTCTTATGAAAAATGGTCAAAATTTGGAGTGCTCTGTGTAGAAATGGAAACAGCAGGCTTATACACTATAGCTGCAATGCATAATGTAAATGCCTTATCTATTTTAACTATATCAGATTCTTTAGTTACTAAAGAGACTACCACAAGTAAAGAGCGTGAAAGTACGTTTACTGAAATGATAGCAATAGCTTTAGAGCTAGCCTAAACTATTTTAGCATGCTATTTTTCAACTAAATAATGTACTTTTGCCCCACACAACTAAAAATAAAAGAAAATGAAAATCGCTATTGGAAATGACCACGCAGGTACGGAATATAAGTTTGAAGTAATTAAATTACTTGAAGCAAGAGGAATTACTGTAAAAAATTATGGAACCAATGAAAATTCAAGTGTTGATTACCCTGATTTTGTGCACCCAGTAGCTAAAGATGTTGATACCAATACTGCTGATTTTGGTATTTTAATTTGTGGTAGTGGTAATGGTGTAGCTATGACAGCAAATAAGTATAGCAATGTACGTGCAGGTTTATGCTGGACAAAAGAAATAACTGAGCTTACTCGTCAGCATAATAACGCTAACGTTTTATGTGTTCCTGCTCGATACACGTCAATACCTCAAGTATTAGCAATGGTTGAAACATTTTTAGATACCAATTTTGAAGGCGGAAGACATCAAAATAGAATAAATAAAATAGCAATATAATAAGCTAGATGATTTACTATAATAGCAAAAAATCCGAGATGTTAAACTCGGATTTTTTGTTTTAAATTAACTTAAATGAAAAAAAGCTATAGCATACTTTTTATATTACTAGTATTAAGTTATAATGTATTTTCTCAACAAGTAATTACAACAAAACTAGATGCGTTATTTGATAAAATAGCAATACATAATAAAGCAATGGGGAGTGTTTCGGTTTTTAAAAACGGAAAAGAAGTTTATCAGCGCTCATTTGGTTATGTCGATATTGAAAAAAACAGATTAGCAAATAGTACTACCATGTATAAAATAGGTTCTATTTCTAAAGTATATACCTCAACAATAATTTTAAAATTAATAGAAGAGAGAAAATTAAAATTAACTACAAAATTAAATCAGTTTTTTCCTTCCATTCCTAATGCGCATTTAATTACAATTGAAAGTTTATTAAATCATTCAAGTGGTTTGTACAATTATACTAAGAAAAAAGGGTTTTATAATTGGGTTGTAGAAGGAAAGTCACATGAAGAACTTTTGCAAAATTTTATTAAAAACGGTATAGTTTTTCAACCAAATGAGCGGCACGAATACTCTAATACTAATTTTGTACTGTTAGCACTTATAGCAGAAAAAATACACAATAAACCGTTTAAAGATATATTGTTTACTGAAATAATAACTCCTCTACAGTTAACAAGAACACAAATTGGCGGAAAAATTAATAGTGAAAATAATGAAGCCTTTTCTTATATAAAAAAAGCAAAGTGGCATAAACATTTTGAATGGAATATGGATAATGCCCTTGGTGCGGGTTCTTTAATTGCTACGCCTACTGAGGTTAATACTTTTCTAGATGCTTTATTTACATATAAGTTATTAAATAAAAAAATGGTTGATAAAATGATAGGGAAAGAATACTTTGGATTAGGATTGCTGCGTTATCGTTTTTTCAATAAAGTATTTAGAGCACACGGAGGAAGTATTGAAAAATTTAAATCAATAGCAGGTTACAATTTTGATGATAAGTTAGCTATTACTGTTACTTTAAATGGACCAGATATTCAAGTACAAGAAATAGTTAAAGCAGTATTAGCCGTATATTATAATAGAGTTTATGATTTACCAGAACTAAATATTATTAAGTTAAAAAATACCGCTGCTATTGAAGGGGTATATAAAGGAGATGATTATCCGCACAAAATAAAAGTATTTCGAGAAGGTAATACGCTTTTGGTACAACGAACAAGTCAAAATGCGATACCAGTTGATGCTGTTTCGGCTACAGAGTTTAAAATATTTAGGTTAGATGCTAGTTTTATATTTTCTCCTGAAGAAGAAAAACTTGAATTTAAGCAAAAAGGAAGAGGCTATATTTTATACAAAGAAAAAACCGACAACTAAATTAGTTATCGGTTTTTTGAGTTAGTTCAACTAGAAATTAGTTTAGTGCCGAAGCTTCAGCAGCTAAAAGATCATTATCGTCATTTGCAGCAGCAGCAATAAAATTTGTTATAGCTGTTGTCTTTTCTTGTCCGTTTTTAAGTAAAACACCTAAGGTTAATACTACAGCAATGCGCGTACCTACCTTTTTAGCAGGCGTATCAAATAAAGCTGCAACATCTTCATATGAAACATCTTCGGCGTAGTTTAAAATTTTTGCTTTTGCCGCATCTAATTTACCACCAGTTAAATTTGCATATTTTTTACCTATTTTTTTAATTTCATTAATAGGATTTTTTGCAGCTTGTTGCGACTGATTATTTGTTGATTTACTGTTGTTATTTTGTTGAGGTTTAGGCTTTTGTTTTGCCCAAGAATCTTTTAAACCTACGGTTTTATTAAACACTAAATTTTCAGAAGTACTATCTACATCAATATTAAAATACCCCAAACGTTGAAACTGAAAACCTTCACCAACACTAGCTTCTTTTAAATAAGGTTCTACATATGCATCATTAATAATTTGTAAAGAGTTTGGGTTTATAAATGTCATAAAATCAGTATCTGAATGACTATCAGGAGCTTCATCTACAAACAACCTATCATATACTCTAACCTCAGCCTTTACCGCGTGTTTAATAGAAACCCAATGTAAGGTACCTTTAACTTTACGCGTACTAGCTTCGGTTCCACTACCTGATCTTGAATCTGCATCGTGAGTACAATGAATTTCGGTAATTACTCCATTTGCATCTTTAATTACGGATTCTGCTTTAATAATATAAGCATTTTTTAAACGCACTTCTTTACCAATTGTTAATCGGAAATACTTACTACCCGCATCTTCTTTAAAGTCTTCACGCTCTATATATAACTCACGTGAAAAAGGAACGGTATGTGTGCCAGCGTTTTCTTTTTCAGGGTTATTATCTGCAGTTAATAGCTCTTCTTTGCCTTCTGGGTAATCTGTAATTACTAGTTTTACAGGATTTAAAACACCCATAACTCTTGTGGCAGTTTTATTTAAATCTTCGCGAATACAGAATTCTAATAAGGATACATCTGTAACACTATCGCGTTTTGAAACACCAGAAACATCACTAAATTTTCTAATAGAAGCTGGAGTGTATCCTCTACGGCGTAAACCAGAAATGGTAGGCATTCTAGGGTCGTCCCAACCTGTAACTACCTTATCTTCAACCAAACGTAAAAGTTTACGTTTACTCATAATGGTATAGCTCAAATTTCTACGCGCAAACTCACGTTGTTTAGGGCGTAGTTTTGAACTGTCGTAAATCTGATTTAAAAACCAGTCATACAATTCACGATGAGGTTTGAACTCTAAGGTACATATAGAATGTGAAATTTGTTCAATGTAATCAGACTCTCCATGAGCCCAATCGTACATTGGATATATGCACCAATTGTTAGCCGTGCGATGGTGATGTTTTTTTAAAATACGGTAAATGATAGGATCGCGCATAAGCATATTGTCGGAAGCCATATCTATTTTAGCTCGTAACACATAGGTTCCTTCTTCAAAAGCACCCTCTTTCATTTGTTCAAATAACGATAGGTTTTCTGCTACTGTAGTATTTCTGTAAGGGCTTTCGCTACCAGGCTCACCATGAGTTCCTTTTTGTTTAGCCATTTCATCAGCAGATTGTCCATCAACATACGCTTTTCCTTTTTTGATAAGTAGAATAGCCCAGTCGTATAATTGCTGAAAATAGTCGGAAGAGTAACATTCGTTTGCCCATTGAAAACCAAGCCATGCAACATCTCGTTTAATGGCATCAACATATTCTTGTTCCTCTTTAGCAGGGTTGGTATCGTCAAAACGAAGGTTAACAGGGGCATTGTATTTATTCCCTAAACCAAAGTTTAAGCAAATAGCTGCAGCATGACCAATATGTAAATATCCGTTGGGCTCTGGCGGAAAACGAAAGCGTAACTTATCTTTTGATAAGCCAGCGTGTAAATCGTCTTCAACAATTTGCTCAATAAAATTTAATGATTTTGTTTCTTCTGACATAGTTCAAAATTTGATAGACAAAATTACTGAAAATGCTTTACATATCTACAGCTCTTAATAGTTGTTTTTTAATAGTGTAAATATTTGTATATCAGTAAAATAAATTGTATTTTAGTTAACTCCCACAAAATTTCACACTTACATTACTTTAGATTATTGTTGCAATAGCTTAACAAGTTGCAAAATAGTTTGTAGGTAAAACTGAAAGATTAACAACCATAAATAAAATTACAACACGATGAAAAAGAAAGTTAGAACGGTTTTTAATAAGTTGAATAACCCTAATACTTGGGGTCGACAAAATTATCAAGGAGAATCCCTGTCACAAAACAGAAATTTTAGAACTGATAAAAGTAGACCTGATGAGTTAAAAGGGATGGGGTTTGTACAACGTATAATGACCAAGTATGTAACCGGACATGCTAAACGAGATAAAGGCAATATCATGTGGAGGGATTTGCCAAATACCTAAATAGCAACAATATAAAAACTATATATCTAAATGATAGTCAGTTGTTTAGATGTGTTTTTTAGTGTATGTATTTGAACTACACTAACTAATGTTTTTACAACTTTAATTTTAGTACATAAAAATCATAAACTATATTAGCGGATAAGCCAATGTAGCTGTTAAATAAGAGTTTTAAATTCGAATAAATTTAAAGAAAATACTATTTTAGCAACTACTCCGTTAATTATGTATGATGATGAATTATTTTAAGATAGCAATGATGCTTGTGGCAACAGTTACGTTTGCTCAGGAAAAGGTTTCGGATAGTATTACTACGACAATAGAAACAACAAAAGTAGTAGATAGCTTACAGGTAGCTACTGCCAGTACCGCAACGGATGAAATTACAAACAATGAGCTTGAGAATCATTCTTTAATAGATTCAATAGCTCCTAAAGATTCTTTACAACTTGTTTTAAACCAATTAAAAGAAAGCATTCAAAAAGATGAAAAGTATCAGTATGCTAAAACAATTGATAGTCTTTGGTTGAAAGAATTGTATAGTAATGATTTATACGATTCTATCAACCATATCAGATTGAATGCAAAAGCTGATACAATATATTATCCGGAATTACCAAAGGACACTTTAATAGCTCGTTTAAATAGATTAAACGACAGAACGCCTTTTCATATAGAATACAATCCTATTTTAGAAAGTGTTATTAAGCGATTTTTAAAAAACAGAAAGCAATCGTTAGAGCGTTTAATGGCTTTAAGTGAGTATTATTTTCCGCATTTTGAACGTGAGTTAGATGCGCACAATATGCCATTGGAAATTAAATACTTAGCTATAGTAGAATCTGCTTTAAATCCTAGAGCAAGATCTAGAGTAGGAGCAACTGGTTTATGGCAGTTTATGTATGCTACTGGTAAAGAGCATGGTTTAGATGTAAGTTCATATGTAGATGAACGTAGTGATTTAGATAAGTCAACCAAAGCAGCTTGTGAGTATTTAACACGAGTATATAAGATTTTTGGTGATTGGGATTTAGCATTAGCTTCGTATAATTCAGGCCCTGGAAATGTCTCAAAAGCAATCAGACGCTCAGGAGGAAGTAAGAATTATTGGAATATTCGTCCGTTTTTACCTCGAGAAACCGCTGGATATGTGCCTATTTTTCAAGCCACAATGTATGTGTTTGAATATGCAGAGGAGCATAATTTACGTCCAGAAATTCCAGAACACCATTATTTTGAAGTAGACACCGTTAGGGTAAAAAAGAAAATAGATTTAGCACATATTTCTAAATTATTAGAAGTAGATATGGAGGATTTACGCTTTATGAATCCATCATATAAAAAAGACATTATTCCTGTAGTAAAGGGTGAAAATTATGTGTTGCGTTTACCAAAAACACATATAGGAAAGTTTATTACCCATGAAAATGAGATATATGCATATGCTGATTTAGAATTTAATAAGCGTGAAAAACCACTACCAGATTTAGTAAAAACTTCAAATAGACTGCGCTATAAGGTACGCTCTGGAGATTACTTAGGAAGAATAGCTAGTCGCTATGGTGTTAAAGTAAGTCAAATTAAACGATGGAATGGCTTACGTTCAAACAACTTAAAAATAGGGCAGCGTTTAATTATATATCCAAGGCATCCAGATAAGGTAACAAAAAATAAAGCAATTGCTTCAAACGTTAAAATGAGTACTAAAAGTACTTATACTGTAAAGCCTGGCGATACACTTTATGGTATAGCTAAAAGATATTCTGGCGTATCTGCTGCCAATATAGAAGCGCACAATAAATTATCTAATGCTAATTTAAAACCAGGTATGGTATTGAAAATTCCTAAAGGTTAAGTTCGGCACTACTTTTGATGCATACAGACACTATATAAACTAACTAAAAACATACAATACAATGTTTAAAAAACTGCAGTGTACTCTTATTATAGCTTTAATATTTATATCATGTACCGATAAAAAAAATGATAATCAAAAATATCTACCAGCTTCAGGAGGGACATTAAATAACTTAACTATTGTTGCAGATGATGCATTATGGAGTGGAGAAACGGGTGATGTAGTACGTGAAATTTTTGCTACTTCAGTAATTGGGATGCCCCAAGAAGAGCCTATGTTTACCTTAAAGCAGATGCCTGGAAAAGCATTCCATGAGTTTGTAAAAAAAAGCAGGACTTTTATTGAGTTGAAGAAAGCAGATAGCGCAAGCATTTCCTACATAAAAGACTTGTATGCTACACCACAATTAGGAATTATTGTTAGTGGAAATGATAATGAAACATTTAAACAAGTTTTACATGAAAATGCCAAACTAATGTTGGCAAAAATTCGTGAAACGGAAATAGATTATAAAATTTCTGAAATAGTAAAAAACCCTATAGATACTGATGCTATTACAGAAACTTTCGGAATTGATTTAAATGTATTGTTTAGTTATAGAGTAGCTAAAAAAACCAACAATTTTATGTGGTTAAGAAAAGACATTAAAAATGGCGACATGAATTTAATGATTTATGAGTTACCCTACGGAACTATAAAAAGAGATAGTACAACTATTGATAAAATAGTAAGTGTTCGTGACTCAATAGGAAAAAAACATATACCAGGCCCAGTTAAAAACTCTTATATGATTACAGAAAAATCATACACTCCTTACCTTGGAACTACAACCATCAATAATAAAAATGTGTTAGAAACTAAAGGAATTTGGGATGTTAAAAATGATTATATGGCGGGCCCATTCATTAACTATGTTATTGACGACAAAAAGAATCATCGTCAATTAGTTTTAGAAGGCTTTACTTACGCACCACAAATTCCTAAACGCGATTACATGTTTGAATTAGAAGCGATTATTAAGTCTATTCAAATACATTAATTAATGTGTTGTTAATTCAGCACTTTTATTATGTTTTAGTAGATGTGTTAAATTCATTAGCATATTTTTTTCTAAAACATCATACTCACCATCACACATAAACAACAACTCAATTTCATATAAAAGCAAATCGATTTCGTTATTAGAGAATTTATGCTCTTGTGTGTAGGTTAAAATTTTTTGTAAACTTTGGTAATCATTATCTTTAGAAAGCTCTCTAAGAATACTTTCATAAATAGAATTATCAATTTTAGATAGGATTAAATCTTTTTCTTCATCATCAAAAAAATAATCTGCATGAGCGGAGTAGAGTAATGTGTATGCTAAAAACTCATCACTCGTCCAATTTTGTTCGGTCTGTTGCATAAAACTAATTTTACTAGGTTAAAAATAAAGTAGAATTAAGATTTTTTGAGACAATATGCAAGTTACTGATTTTAAATAAATTACAAAAGTAAAACCATCTTAAAATTATATAGTTAAGATGGTTTATTATGTTTTAAATATGTTTTCCTTTTTCCCAACCGTGCTTTCCTAGGTAGTGTTTACCAGATTCTACAGCTCCGTCTTCAATAGAAGTACCCATTGAGTCGTTCCAACGATTTAAATAACCAAATAAAGAAATTACACCAAGCATTTCAACAATTTCTCCATCATCCCAGTATTTATGTAACTCTTCTTGGATTTCTGAAGTAACCGCATTAGGTATAACTGAAGCAGCCAATGAAAAATCTAAGGCAGCCCTCTCTGCTGCAGAAAAAGCAGGGTGTGTTTTATAATCCCAAATATTATCTAATTGCTCTTGTTCAGCACCGTAACGTTCTGCTGCCCTAATGGCATGCGCTTGACAATAACGGCATCCTGTTGCATTGCTAGATACCCAAGCAATCATTCTTTTTAAAGCAGATGTTACTCGGCCTTCATTAGCCATCACGGCTTTATTCAGATTTATGAAAGCTTTTGAAATTGCAGGACGGCGCTGCATGGTTAATACCGAGTTAGGACAAAACCCTAGGGTTTCATTAAAAAATGTGGCCAACTCTTTTGTTTCTGAATCGTGATTTGAAGGTAATGGACTTACTAATGGCATAATTTTTTTGTTTTTAAAAATACAGTATATAATTTATTTGATAACACATAAAATGTCATAAATTATACTTATTACTTACATTTACAGTTAAGACATTAATTTTAATAAAAATGGATAAAAATATTGTAAAAACATATTGGAAAGGCGACATGACCTTTGATGCTTCTAACCCTGGAGGAAATATTATAATGGATGCTTCAAAGGATATAGGAGGTAATGATAATGGTTTACGACCAAAAGCAATGATGTTAGCTTCTTTGGCGGGGTGTTCAGGTATTGATATTGCAATGTTGATTAAAAAAATGCGTGTAGAAATAGATACTTTTGATATTGAAATTGAAGCAGAGTTAACTGATGAACTACCCCGATATTACCATAAGGTAGATTGTTATTATAACTTTTATGGCGCCGATTTAAATGAGAAAAAAATCAAGAAGATTGTAGATTTATCCGTTGAAAAATATTGTGGTGTTATGGAAATGTTTCGAAAATTTGCTGAGGTTTCTGTAACAATAAACTATCATAACTCTCTAACTAATGAGTGAAGAAAACTATTTAAAAATAAATAAAGCCTCATGGAATAAACGCACAGAATATCATGTTAATTCTGATTTTTATGAAATGGAAGCATTTAAAGAAGGTAAATCATCGTTGAATTCCATTGAATTGGAATTATTAGGAGCTATTTCTGGGAAGCGAATTTTACATTTACAATGTCACTTTGGTCAAGATACATTATCATTAGCAAGAATGGGAGCAGAAGTTACAGGTATTGACTTATCTGATACAGCTATTGCAAAAGCGAGAGCCTTGACTACAGAATTAAATTTAAACGCAGAATTTATTGTTTCTGATGTGTATGATTTACCGAAGCATCTAGAGGGCAAATATGACATTGTATTTACTTCTTATGGAGTGATAGGTTGGTTACCAGATATGAATAAGTGGGCTGAGGTAATAGCTCATTTTTTGAAACCGAATGGGAAATTGGTTTTTGTAGAGTTTCATCCTAACGTATGGATGTATGACGATGATTTTACACACGTAAAGTATAATTATTTTAAAGAAAGTGCTATTATAGAGGATGAGCAAGGAACTTATGCTGATAAAGGTGCTAAAGAAGCCTTTAAGTATGTATGTTGGAATCATGGTTTAAGTGAGGTTATGTCGGCATTATTAAATAACAATTTGGGAATAAATTCATTTAATGAATACAATTATTCTCCTTACGATTGTTTTGCACATACAGAAAAAATAGCCGAAAGAAAATATCAAATAAAACCTTTTGGAAATAGGATGCCTCTATGTTATTCTATTGTTGCTCAGAAACAGAAGTAATAATTAATTTATGCGTTGGACAATAAAACCAAAACCCGTTGAGTCAAAAATAGCTCACTTGCAAGAAGTATTAGGTGTAAATAAAATTATTGCAACACTTTTAGCGCAAAGAGGGATAGAAACTTTTGCAGACGCTAAAACATTTTTTAGGCCATCGTTAGCGCAATTGCACGATCCGTTTTTGATGAAAGACATGGATAAAGCGGTAGCGAGAATTGAATGCGCAATTGCTGAAAATCAAAATATCATGGTCTATGGCGATTATGATGTAGATGGGACCACAGCTGTTTCTTTAGTAGCTTCGTATTTAAAAAGTTATTACCCTCAAATAGCTACCTACATACCTGATAGGTATGCGGAAGGATATGGCGTTTCTTATCAAGGAATAGATTATGCCCAAGATAATGATGTGTCTTTAATTATTGCCTTAGATTGTGGTATTAAAGCTATTGATAAAGTTACTTATGCTAAAGAGAAAGGTATTGACTTTATTATTTGTGATCATCATAGGCCTGGAAATGAATTACCAAATGCTGTAGCTGTTTTGGATCCCAAGCGGAAAGATTGTAATTATCCGTACGATGAATTAAGTGGTTGTGGTGTTGGTTTTAAATTAATTCAAGCACTAGGGAAAAATAAAGGAGAAACCATAGCAGATTTTATTCCGTATTTAGATTTAGTAGCCACAAGTATAGCGGCCGATATTGTACCCATTACTGGAGAAAACAGAATATTAGCCCATTATGGTTTAAAGGTAATAAATACAGATCCTAGACCAGGGATTAAAGCATTCACACAAAATTTAAAAAAGAAAGAACTCACCATAACAGATGTGGTATTTCAAATTGCTCCAAAAATAAACGCAGCTGGGCGAATAAAACATGGTAATCATGCTGTTGATTTATTATCAGAAACAAACCCTGCTAATGCAATACAATTTGCTGCAGAAATAAATAATTATAACACAGCAAGAAAAGAATTAGATAAGCAAATTACTACTGAAGCCCTTGAGCAAATACAAAATAATAATGAAGAAGAACAATTAACAACTGTGGTCTATAACCCAGAATGGCATAAGGGAGTAATAGGTATTGTGGCCTCACGTTTAACAGAACACTATTATCGTCCAACACTAGTATTTACTAAAAGCGGAAATAGGTTGGCAGCATCAGCTAGATCTGTAAAAGGTTTTGATGTATATCAAGCGTTAGAATTATGTTCGGAGTTTATAGAACAGTTTGGAGGCCATAAATACGCCGCAGGATTAACATTGTTACCTGAACAATACGAAGCATTTAAGGCTAAGTTTGAGGCGGTAGTTGCAGAAACGATAGATAAACGATTATTAGTGCCTGAAATTACAGTAGACTTAAAAATAAGCCTATCAGATATTGATGCTAAATTTATGCGCTTATTAAAGCAATTTGGTCCATTTGGTCCTCAGAATATGCACCCTGTATTTATGTCGGAAAACTTACGTGACACAGGGTATGGAAAATGTGTAGGAGAAGAAGATAAACATCTTCGCTTTACAGCAGTGCAAACTAGCTCTAACCCTATTGTAGGAATTGGTTTTGGTTTAGGAAAAAAAATGGCCGTTATTGAAAATAAAAACCTTTTTAGTTGTGCATATGTAATTGGTGAAAATGAATGGCAAGGAAATGTAAGCCTTCAATTGTTAGTAAAGGATATTAAATAGAGCCTAATATTCTTTTAACTGTAGTAGTTCTCCATTAAACTCCCCGTATGTATAATAGCTTATCCAATCGCCGAGGTTGATGTATTGTGAGTTTTCTGCAACATCAATTGTCATAGGTAAATGCCTATGTCCAAACACAAAATAATCGTAGTGTTTTTGCTGTTGCTTTTTTTTGCAGTATTGTACCAACCACTCTTGATCTTCTCCTAAAAAAGTAACATCGTCATCTCCAGAAATTAATTTATTTTTAACTGATAGGTATTGCGCAAGCTTAACCCCTATGTCTGGGTGCAACCACCTAAAAAACCATTTAGAAAAAGGATTAGTAAACACTTTTTTCATGCGTTTATACCCTTTATCTCCAGGCCCTAATCCATCACCATGACCAATTAAAAATACCTTGTTGTTTAAAAGAAACTCTTGAGGTTTGTGAAAAACAGGAATGTTAAGTTCTTTTTCAAAATAATCGTTCATCCATAAATCATGGTTGCCAACAAAAAAATAAATAGGAATGCCACTATCCTTAATTTCTGCTAATTTCCCTAAAGTTCTTACAAAACCTTTAGGAACAACAGTTTTGTATTCAAACCAAAAGTCGAATAAATCACCAAGTAAAAAAATTGCTGCCGCATCGGTTTTAACTTCATCAAGCCAAGCTACAAACTTTTTTTCACGTGGTTTGCTTGCTTCAAAATTAGGCGCACCCAAATGGTTGTCTGATGAAAAATAGACTTTTTTATGGGAAGGAATTTTAATATGGAAGTTAGTTGTTATCACTGGCATACCATTCGGCAAAAGACGTTGCTGTTTCAGATAGCTTTAAAGAGTGTAATTGAATATTATTAGGTAAGCGTTGTTTGATTTTTTCTGCAAAATCAATTACCATATTTTCACTTGTAGGCTGATAATCAACTAAAATAACACTATGGCCTCTACTTTTAAGTTCTTTAGCAAGTTCCAGATGTGGTGTGTTTTTATTAAACACGGTAGCGTGATCAAAAATATCAACAATTTCTTCTTTTACCACTTTTTTTAAATCGCCAAAATCAATTACCATTCCTAGTTTTACTTCACCTTCTTTAGTAATAGGTTTACCAATAACAGTTACTGATAACTTATAGCTATGTCCGTGTACGTTTTTACATTTTCCGTCATATCCATATAAGGCATGACCAGTTTCGAAAGTAAATAGTTTAGTAATACGTATGTTACTCATAAATGAAATTTGTAGTACAAAACTACAACAATTTAAAATAGTAAAATAGGTTGTAAGTATAAGCAACAACTTAAGTGAGGTTTTTGTTGAGAAGTTCAAAAGCTATTTTTAGAAAGTAATAGAAGCTGTTTCGTGCCATTTTTAGCATATTTGTTACTAGAAATAACAACAATTATGATTAATAAGATATTTAGTTTACTGCTAATTCTTTTTTTAGGATCGGTATCAGCTCAAGAAATTAGTGTTGATAGCATTAATAAACTAGCCAGCACATTGTCTTGTAGAGATATTAAAAAATCAGATTCCTTAGCAAACCTTGTGTTAAAAAAGATAAATAATAGTAATGAATTTTATCAGTTAGGTATTGCTTACAAAAGTTTGGGAAAAAATTTAATATGCCAAACAAAGTTTGATGAAGCAATAAGTAAGTTAGAAAAATCGAGTGCTTTTTTTGAAAAAGCTGGTAAAAAAGCAGAGTATGCAAAAGTGCTTAATAATCTAGCTGTGGTTCAAAGAAATAAAGGGAATTTTAATGAAGCCTTATTGTTATGCGAAGAGCAAATTAAAATAGCTAGTATTATTAAAAACGATACAATTAAAGCCTCCGCTTATGCAATTAAGAGCGGAATATATTCAAATAAAGCACTGATAGATTCTACAGCAATTTACGCAGAAAAAGCATTAAAGCTAGCTAAAGCTAATAACTTAAAAACGCTGGTATGGCAAATGATAATGTCGTTAGGTGCGGCATCACAAGCGAATGAAGATTTTAATGAAGCTATTGAGTATTATAAAGAAATAGAACCTCAACTTGAAGCAACAAATAATTATAGGTATTTAGGAATGCTTTATAACAACTTAGCAGGTAGTTATATGGGGCTAAAACAGTTTGATAAAGCGATAGCTACGTTTAATAAAAATTTAACCTTAAGTATTAAAAATAATCATCAACATTATACGGTGGCGAGTAATTCAGGTTTAGCACATGTGTATTCAGATATGGACAACTATCCAAAATCTAATGAGTATTATTTTAAGACCTTAGAGGGTGCACAAGAACTGGGTACAGCCAATATTATTGTTGATGCTTTATCAAATTTAGCAAATAACTTTTATCAAGAAAAAAAGTATGATAGCGCTATTGAATACGGAAATAAAGCAATAAGTTATGCAAAAGAAAAAGGTTTTATTAAGAAGGAAATAGAAACCTATAACTACATGTTTCAAACATATAAAGCTATGGGCAATGCAACAAAAGCGTTAGAGTATTTAGAGTTATATACAAAAAAAGATAACGAACGTTTGGCTCAAGAAAAATCAAACAAAATATTAGAATTACAAACAGCTTTTGAAGTAGATAAAAAAGAATTATTGGCTCAAAATGCGTTAAAAGAAAAAGCTATTGCTGAAGAAAAAAGTAAACAGAACAGAAACTATCTTATTGGGGCTATATGTATTGCAATTTTAATATTGTTTTCATCACTAATGTTGTATGGCAAAAACAACGCGAAGAAAAAGGCGGAATTAATAAGTTTAGAATTAAAGGAAACTCAAAAAAGGTTAGCACTAGAAAAGCAATATCGCCATTCAGAATTGAAGGCACTTAAAGCTCAAATGGATCCACACTTTATCTTTAACGCATTAAATTCAATTCAAGAATATATTATTTTAAATCAAAAAAAGTTAGCAAGCGATTATTTAGGAAAATTTGCTGATTTAATTAGGAAATACTTGAATTATAGTGATAAGCGAGCAATTACATTGAATGAAGAAATAGATTGTTTGCAAATGTATTTAGAGCTAGAGGCAATTCGGTTTGAAGATAAATTAGAGTATAAAGTAATAGTAGATAAAAATGTTAATACAGAAGAAATACTTATACCAACAATGCTAATACAGCCCTATGTAGAAAACGCCTTGAAGCATGGGTTGTTACATAAAAAGGATGACAGGAAATTGGCAGTAACATTTCACTCATCAGAAGATAAAATACTAATTTGTACTATTGAAGACAATGGAATAGGAAGGCGGAAAGCGGAAGAACTCAATGCTAAAAGAAGTATTTTACACAGGTCATTTGCTGCCAAAGCTACAGAAAGCAGATTAAACTTATTAAACTATGGTAGAGAAAAAGAAATAGGTGTAGTTTATGATGATTTATATGATAACAGTAAAAACGCAATAGGTACTAAAGTAATAATTTCAATACCATACACTACAGCTTAATATGAAAGCAATTATAATAGATGATGAGCGAAAAGCAAGAAATGTTTTAAAAATATTGATAGAAGAAAACTGCCCTAAAATTACAGAAATTTTTGAAGCAGAAGATTTATTATCTGGGGTAGCGCTTATCAAAGAAAAACAACCAAGCTTAGTTTTTTTAGATATAGAAATGCCAGAACATTCTGGTTTGGAAATACTCAATTTTATTGATAAAAAAGACTTTAATTTTGAAATAATTTTTACCACGGCGTATAGTGAGTATGCTATACAAGCTTTTCAACTTTCTGCGATAGACTATTTGTTAAAACCGGTTAGTCCAAAGGTAGTTAAAGAAGCGGTCGATAAGGTACTCAACTTTATAGGGTCGTCACAAATTAGCTCTAAATTAGAAGAGTTGAAAGTTAGTTTGGCGGCTAATAATTTTAGTAAAATAGCCTTGCCCTATTCTGAAGGTATAAAGTTTGTCGATTTTAAAGATATAATTATGCTTGAAGCTGATGGAATGTATACTAAAATAGCAACTGTAGCAACTGAAATTTTAGTAAGTAAGCCACTAAAGCATTTTGTTGAATTGTTGCAAAGTCAAAAGCTGTTTTATAAACCACACCGATCATTTTTAATCAATCTTTCGTTTATTAAAGAATATATAAAAAGAGATGGTGGTTATATTATAATGAGTAATGATAAAACCGTTTCAGTATCTAAAGATAAAAAAGAGGAGTTTTTGAATATAGTTCAAAATATAGGTTAATATAATTTAAAATTAGTTTTAAAAAGCCGGGTAGCAAACCATTGTTACTCGGTTTTTTTATTCAGAAACTGAAAAGGACATTTCAGAAACTCACAAAGCTATACTTGATTATAACAAAGCATATTTACACCGTAAATTAATCATTAGAATTATTATGAAACAATTAATAGTAACACTGTTGTTAGCAATATCAAGCATAGTTGTGTTTGGGCAAGAAAGTCAAAATAAAATTTTAGAAAATTTTGAATCAGGTTCATATACAGTCTATAAGTTAGATGCTAAAAAGAATTTTGTAAAAGTAAAAAAAACATGGCCTGTTGAAATTACAAAAAAAGGAAATGATGTTTCGAGCGTACTTATAAAGAGAGCTGGAATTTTAGAAGAATTGTTTACCCCTGATGTGCCAGGGTATCCAGCGTATTTTGCATTTAATAACTTCCGTTTGTCATTTATGAAAAGTTATGCTGTTTATTATGAATGGAACGGTAAGCAAGAAGCTAAAACAAAATATGTTTTAGTAAAACCTGGAGGTAGTTTTAGCGGTAAATCAGCAACCGTAAATAAAAGTGTTGCTTCATATGCTACTGCAACATTTAAAAACCAAACAAATGCCCGAGCTAATGTAAAAGAACTTAAAGCTGAATTAGCAGAAGAAGAAAGAATTCGTTACAAGATAAGTCAGTAGTTAAGTTAAAGATTCAATTAATTACTCAGCCAAAGAAAGTTGCCCATTTTAGTGAGGCAATTAAGTATGGAGTGATTGCAACATTACAAAATGGCACCGAATTAAAAACCAAAAACATTGGGGGTAGTATACCTTGGGATGATTTTATATTAAAAAATAAAGGTTGTAGCAATACCATTGAAGAAGTAAGGGTAGATGAAGATGCAAGTAAGCTGCCTAATGATAAAATAACAATAGATGTTACCTCAAAATATCACCCGAAATTAAAAGCAGTAAAAAGTATACATACTACAAATAACATTGGTATAACCGTAAATCAAAACGGATTTTGGGGATGGGAACGCCACAAATACATGACCGTTTTTCAAGGTGTTGACGGCCAACACGCAGGTAAAGCAGACGATTTAAGAATTAAAGTTAAAACAGTATCTCACAAACAAACAGGGACAAAGCTTAATAAAATAGAAATATTTAACGTGTCTAAAAACAAGCTTGTGGCAAGATATAAGTTAACCCCTTCAACAGAGCTTATAATAAATGCAAAAGGAGGTCAAGGTGACGATGGAAGAAAAGGTAGAAAAAATGAAACTTCAGGTGGAAACGGAGGGAATGGCGGAAACGGCGGAAACATCACGCTTATAAAGGACCCTTCAGTAAGTAAATTAAATATTACTATAAACAATACAGGAGGAAGAGGAGGAAATGGAGGCCCACCATACTACAACACTGGAGTTAAAGGAAACAATGGTGTTTCGGGAAGTAACGGAAAAATAACAAATCAAGTAAAAACAATAACACTAAAATTTTAATATCAAAACCAATTTAACAATGAAAAAACAATCAGTATTTACAATTATTTTAAGCTTATTCTTATTTGTTGGGGCAAGTAATAAAGCAGAAGCACAGTTTGGTAACAAGTTAAGGGCAGCCAAAAGTGCAATGAAATTAGGAAAGAAAAAAAGCGTTAAAGGAGGCGGTAATTTTTCAAGCTTTAATAATGAAACAGATGAACTAGGTATAACAGGGGAGTATTTTTCTCTTAATGACTCTAAAGCCTATGGTTTCAGATTTGTAAAAGAGTCGGAAGGAAAAATAATTAATAGTCTACATTATTTTGAAAAGAAAGGAGATGAACCACAATTAAAGCTACAATTAAAGGAGACATATTTTACTAAACACAATGTAAAGTTGTTTTTTAAATGGGTGTCAGCAAGTGCTTCGGGTTATGTAGAAGTAATTGAAGTTAACCCTGGAGTTTTTGCTCAAATAAAAAGCGACAGAAGCTTAAATGATGCCGATAAACCAGTAGCTCTTGATGCTAAAAGGACAGTAGTAGATATTATGGCTAAAAATAAAGCAGACTTTGATACATGGGATATTGAAACTGCCCAAGCAAAAGTAGATATGCTTTTAGCAACACTAAATTCAGCTAATTCTGAAAAAGTTAAAAAGAAGTTGATGAGGTTTGACGCTTATAAAAACTATAAGGGAAAAATAGCTTTTGCTAAAGGAACAAGTTATTTAAAAAATGCAAGAAATAACCAGCCAACAGAGAAGGTAGCTAACTTTATTACTAAGAGAGAGCTGGGAGCAACAGTAGCGTATAAGCCATACTTTGAGGTTCCTTTAGCGCAATCGCACCCAGGAGCATGGTTTAATGTTACTTATGAGATGAATGGAATAAAAACGGATAGAGAGGCGCTTAGAAAATCTAGCACTAAATTTTCTAAAAACATTCCACAATATGATAGTGAACAAGACAAGTTTTACTGGCAATGGTCTAAGGTATTATTAGATACTTCAAACAATAGAGCAGACTATGCCTTTTTAGAGTTATTGCGCCAAGCTCAAGACAATTTGAAGGCAGGGACAACATATGATGTAAAAATTACCGTTTGGGCGTTTAAAGATGGAGAAAATATTGATCCAGTTGCTCAAGGAACTATACAGTTAGAATATACATCAGGAGCTAACGGAACAGAAAAATTATTATTTGATCCAGTAAAAGGATGGATAACCACCTTAGAAGATTACCTTGATGAATAATAAAATAAGGATGTAACATAAAAAAGCAGAATTAAAACTAATTCTGCTTTTTTACTTTTAGTAAGTTTCTTTTAAGGGATTAAAGTTGATTTGGGGTTTAATCCTTTTAAAGATTAACAGGGGTTATTTTTTTGGGGAATAATTCCTGTTTTGCTTGATGTAAATATAGAATCAATTTTTTGTTTTTTAATTTATTTTGTTGCAAACAAGGTGTTTTTTGTTGTATAATTAAATTGCTAAATTTTTAGCACATTAATTAGTTATAGTAATTAATAATAATAAGTTGTTAGTTAAAGGCGGTAAACACTGTTTTTATGATAGTTTAATTTGTATCTTTAGGTATGCCTGTTACACTATAAATTATGTTTAAACAACTTATAGGTTTATTTTTTCCAAAAGTATGTTTTGGGTGTGAAAGTGTGTTAGTTCATCAAGAAAACATTTTATGCACTTCCTGTTTACACGACTTGCCGTTAACTAATTTACATGAAAATGATTCTAATTTAATCAAGAATATTTTTTATGGTTCTGTAGTATTACGGCATGCTACAGCATTGTTTTATTACCCTAAAAAAGGAGTGGTACGTAAATTAATACACTACTTAAAGTATAAAAACCATCCGGAAATTAGCGACTATTTAGGAAAGTGGCTTGGAAGTGAGTTACAGGAAGCAACTAGCTTTGCAGGTATAGATGTAGTAATACCTGTCCCCTTACATAAAAAACGGCTTCAACAACGCGGTTACAATCAAGTAGAAGGCTTTGGTAAAGAGTTGGCGATAAGTTTAAATGCAAGGTATGTTGACACTGTATTATTACGTAACAAAAATACGAGTACACAAACGGTAAAAGATCGGTTAACACGTTGGAAAAATGTACGTACTATTTTTGAAGTAAATGATATAAATACACTATCAGGAAAACATATTTTATTAGTAGATGATGTTATTACTACTGGAGCAACAATAAAAGCCTGCGCAAAAGAGTTGCATAAAATTCCAAACGTTAAATTAAGTTTAGCTGTAATGGCATATACAGCACAATAATAACAATCACTTAACAATTTATATATCTTATGTAAATGGTGTTCTAATTATATTTGTCTTGTAGTTTTTTTTTGAATTACAGTAAGTTTTTTGGGGTTAAAGCAGCGCAATGTGCGTTGCTTTTTTTGTACTAATTTATTGGTCTTAACGGAAAATGAATAATATATTGTTAATTTGTATTCAGTTTATATTTTATGACAATGAAAAGAATACTGTTTATCATTTTAGTATTAGGGATAACAATAGTTGGTTGTGCAAAAAAAGGAACTCCTTCTGGTGGGCCAAAAGATATTGATCCTCCTGTAATGCTTAGTGCATCACCAGATAATTACAGTGTTAATTTTGATGGAGATGAAATCAAAATTCTTTTTAATGAATATATAAAATTAAAGGATTTAAATAAGCAGCTAATTGTTTCGCCACCACTAAAAACAAGACCCTTAATTACTCCACAAGGAGGAGCTAGTAAGTATTTAAAAATTAAAATATACGATACTTTACAGCCTAATACAACCTATTCTTTTAGCTTTGGAAAAAGCATTGTTGACAATAATGAAGGAAATCCTTATCCGTATTTTAAATATGTGTTTTCAACAGGTAAAACGATCGATTCACTAACATTTAGTGGTAGTATTAGAGATGCGGTAGCCAAAACAGCAGACAGCTTTGTGTCTGTGCTGCTATACGAGATAGATTCAACATTTACAGATTCAATTATTTACAAACAACCCCCTACTTATATAACCAATACCCTAGATAGCACCACAACCTTTAAGTTTGAAAACTTAAAAGAAGGAAAGTATTTTTTAGCAGCATTGAAAGAAGAAACAGAAAACTATATTTTTAATCAAAAAACCGATAAAATAGGGTTTATAAAAGACGTTGTAACTATTCCGAGTAATCAAACACCAGAGATTACCCTTTTTAAAGAAATAGAAAATTATCGTGCATTAAAACCAAAGCACGAACGTAAAAATAGAATAAAACTTCGGTATGAAGGGGAGGCAACAAGTAAGATAAAAATCAATCTTTTATCAGATGTTGCCATACAATCTAAAATAACGAAGCCTATAGATAACGATACATTAAACTATTGGTTTAAAACTGACAAGAATTTAGATTCTTTATACTTTACCATGACACATGGTAAGGTTATAGATACATTCAATGTTAAAATTAGAAAGAAAGTAAAAGCAGACTCATTATCTTTTAAAATTAAAGAAAGTACTCTGGCTTTAGATGCGGACTATACCATTGTGTCATCAATTCCAATAATTACTGTAGATAAATCGAAAATTAAAATAATAGATAAAGACTCTTTAGCAATACCGTTTTCAACAGAAATAGACGAAGTAACAAGCGCGATTAAACTAAAATTTAACAAGCAAGAAAGCCAGAAATATAATATTAGAATTTACCCTAATGCATTTACTGATTTTTATAATGACACCAATGATACCCTTGGTTATTCTGCCAATACTAAAGCACTTTCCGCATATGGTAATTTTAAGATAACTTTAAAAAACGCTCCCAAAACATCATTAATAGTACAACTGTTAACTACAGATGGACAGGTAAAATATGAAAAAACAGGTAAAGGCGTTTATACGTTTGATTTTTTAAATGTTAACCCAGCTACATACAATATCCGTGTGGTGTTTGATGATAATGAAAATGAAAAATACGACACGGGAAATTATTTAAAAAAGCAACAACCAGAACGTATTGCGTATCACCCAGAAGATATTGAGGTTAGGGCTAATTGGGATGTTGATGAAACTTTTACGCTAAAGTAAAGCTGTCTTGATCGTTTAGAAAATTAAATTTCTTTCTTATAGTAACTAAATCACTTTTAGAAAGTGTTACCGTTTGGCAAGCCTCAATGTTTTCAGCTATTGGTGATACTAGATTTCCTAAAGGATCAAGTATAACAGAATTTCCATTATAGTTATTGCCATTAGGGTCGGTACCCACACGGTTTACACCAATAACATAACTCATATTTTCAATAGCACGAGCCTTTAAAAGAGTGTTCCAAGCTACTATTCGTGGTTGAGGCCAATTGGCAACATATACTAAAAGATCATAGTCGTTAGTGTTTCTAGACCATACAGGAAAACGCAAATCATAACAAACCATTGGGCAAATTTTCCATCCTTTATAGTTTATGATAACTTTTTTATTTCCCCCTTCATATTTATGATGTTCACCAGCTAATGTAAATAGGTGTCTTTTATTATATTGTTGAATATCACCTGAAGGATTAACAAATATAAACCTATTATAATAGCGATTGTTTTCGGAAATAATAATACTACCGCAAATAGCAGCGTTGCTTTTTTTTGCCATTTGTATCATCCATTTAACCGTTTTCCCTTCCATGCTTTCGGCTAAATTTTTAGGTTGCATAGCAAAACCAGTAGTAAACATTTCAGGAAGCACAATAAGGTTTGTAACTTCCTGAAGTTTATTTATTTGTTGTTCGAAATTTAGCCTGTTTTGAGCGGAATTTTCCCAAACTAAATCCGACTGAATGTAGCTTACCGTTAAAGTATCAGACATGTTTATAGCTTGCGTAATTTTTTCTTAGCTTTCTCAACATTAGCACGTAGCTTTTCTAGTTTTTGTTGGTATTTAGCATCTTTTACAGGCGATAATTTTCCTTTAGTAGAAAGCTTATGGTATTTTTTTGTTTCGTGATTTAATTTTCTTTCTGCTTTAGAGAGTGCTTTTTCTGCTTGGGCTTTCTTTTTAGCTTTTTTTTCGGCCTTTTTTAATTTTTTTTCAACTTTTTTTAATTCTTTTTCTTGCTCTTTTTGCGCCTTAACTCTTTCTTTTTCAGCTTTTTCACGCTCTTTTTTTTCCTTTTCTTCTTGTTTTTGCGCTTTTTCACGTTCTCTCTCTAACTGTTTTTCTGTTTTAATTCGTTCCTTTTCAGCCTTATGAGCGCTTATAATTGCTTGTTTTTCATCTTCAGAAAGTTTTTCAGTTACATTTTCGTTGTTTTGAAAAATTTCTTTTCCCTTTACGGCGTATATTTTTCCGTCATGATTTACTTCCTGAGCATAGATAAAAGAACATAGCACAAGTAAAAAAGAGGTAATAATTGATTTCATGATATTTTGTTTTAGTTAGTTATATGTATAAAGTTATAAAATTACATGGTTTTATTCTGCAAAACATAAACATAAATAATGCCAAAAATAAAATTCATTCTTTTTTAATGTTCGTGTAACATTGGTATGAAAACGCTATTGTTACTACATTTAAATTAAGTTAATAATGTCGGCAGCTCTTTTTAGGGTGTCGTCTGTTTTGGCAAAACAAAAACGAAGTACTTTATAATCGGTGTTATTCTCATTAAATACAGACATAGGTATAGAGGCTAATTTGTGCTCTTTGGTTAATCGTTTAGCAAAAACCACATCGTTTTCATCAGTAATAGCGCTAAAATCCAATACCTGAAAGTAGGTTCCTTTTGATGGTGTTATCTTGAATCTTGAATGCTGAATTAAACTTAAAAATAAATCTCTTTTTTCCTGGTAAAAATCCGGAAGCATTCTATAATGCTGAGGTTCATTAATATATTCAGCAATAGCTTTTTGCATTGGATGATTAACACAAAATACATTAAACTGGTGTACTTTTTGAAATTCTTTCATTAGTTTTTCAGGGGCACAGCAGTACCCTAATTTCCAGCCTGTGTTATGAAATGTTTTTCCAAAAGAAGCCACAACAAAACTATGTGCTTTTAAGATAGGGAATAAGCATGCACTTTGATGATGCATTTTATCAAAAATAATGTGTTCGTACACCTCATCACTCAACACTATAATATTGGTCCCGTCAATCAATTTCTGAAGCATTAACATATCTTCTTTTGACCAAACTGTTCCACTTGGGTTATGTGGTGTATTAATGATAATCATTTTGGTGTTAGGAGTAATTTTTGATGCAACTGTTGTCCAATTAACAGTATAGTTTGGTGCTTCTAATTGCACAGAAATAGTTTTACCTCCATTTAAAGCAATTGTAGGCTCATAACAATCGTAAGCTGGACGAAAGATTATTACTTCATCGTTAGGTTTAATAAAGGCTGATATGATAGTGTAAATAGCTTGTGTGGCACCTGCAGTTACGGTTATTTCAGTTTCAGGACAGTAACTATTGTTGTACAGCAACTGAAACTTATTAGCTATAGCCTCACGCAATTCTATAGCACCAGCCATGGGTGCATATTGATTAAACCCATTAATCATGGCTTTGTTAACCAATTCTAATAGTTTAGGATCACTTTTAAAGTTAGGAAATCCTTGAGATAGGTTAATAGCATTATGCTGATGTGCTAAACCACTCATAACAGAGAATATTGACGACTTAACGTATGGTAGTTTTGAATTAAAGTCTGGGTTGTTCATAGATATAAAACGATTGGTATTTAAATGTACGGAAATCAAAAAACCCAAGCAATACAATTGCTTGGGTTTTCTTGTAATATATTTAAAAAGGTTATCCTTTTAAACTAGCTTTCATAAACTCAGAATTCATGCGAGCAATATTTTCTAATGAAATTCCTTTAGGGCATTCAATTTCACATGCTCCAGTATTGGTACAGTTACCAAACCCTTCTTCGTCCATTTGTTTTACCATGTTTAATACACGGTCTGTAGCTTCTACTTGACCTTGTGGTAATAAAGCGTATTGACTTACCTTAGCACCTACAAATAACATTGCTGATGAGTTTTTACAAGTAGCTACACAAGCACCACATCCTATGCATGTTGCAGCATCCATAGCTTTATCAGCAGCTTCTTTAGCAATAGGAATAGCATTAGCATCTTGCGTATTACCAGAAGTGTTTACCGAAATAAATCCACCTGCTTGTTGTATGCGTTCAAAAGAAGTTCTGTCTACAACTAAATCTTTAATAACAGGAAAAGCAGTAGCTCTAAATGGTTCAATGGTAATGGTATCACCATCATTAAACATACGCATGTGTAATTGGCAAGTAGTTACGCCACGGTCAGGCCCGTGTGCTTCACCATTAATATACATAGAACACATACCACATATACCTTCACGACAGTCATGATCAAAAGCCACAGGTTCGTCACCTGAATTTACTAGTTGTTCATTTAAAACATCCATCATTTCTAAAAATGACATATGCTCTGAAATATCGGTAACTTTATAATCGACCATCTGACCTTTGTCATTAGCGTCTTTTTGTCTCCAAATTTTAAGTGTTAAATTCATAATGTCAATTTTATTTGTATGAACGTTGTTTTAATTCGATATCGTTAAATTCTAATTGTTCTTTATGTAACACAGCATCTGCTGGTTCTCCTTTGTATTCCCAAGCGGCAACATAGGCAAAGTTAGCATCATCACGTTTGGCTTCTCCTTTTTGAGGGCCATCCAATTCAACAGATTCCTCTCTAAAGTGTCCTCCACAAGACTCTGTACGGTGTAGTGCATCTTTTGCAAATAGCTCTCCTAACTCTAAGAAATCAGCAACTCTTCCTGCTTTTTCTAATTCAGGATTCATTTCATTTGCATTACCAGGAACTTTTACTTCTTTCCAGAACTCTTCACGAATAGCTTTAATTTCTGCCATAGCTTCTTGTAAGCCTTTTTCGTTACGTGCCATACCTACTTTATCCCACATTACTTTACCAAGTTTTTTATGGAAATAATCAACAGATTTTGAACCCTTGTTGTTTACAAAAAAGTCGATACGCTCTTTAACGGCTTTTTCTGCCTCTTCAAATTCTTTTGAATCGGTAGAAATTTTTCCAGTACGGATATCGTTTGATAAGTAGTCTCCTATAGTGTATGGCAATACAAAATAACCATCAGCTAAACCTTGCATTAAGGCAGAAGCTCCTAAACGGTTTGCTCCGTGATCAGAGAAGTTTGCTTCACCAATAGCATAGCATCCTTCTATAGTAGTCATTAAGTTATAATCAACCCAAATACCACCCATTGTATAGTGAGTAGCAGGGTATATCATCATTGGTGTTTTGTATGGGTTTTGATCTACAATCTTCTCATACATTTGGAATAAGTTTCCGTATTTAGCCTCAACAATAGCTTCCCCTAATTCGGTAATTTTAGCAGCAGAAGGATTTTCAATACCTTTTAATTTTGCTTGTTCTTTACCATAACGCTCAATAGCCGATTTAAAGTCTAAGTATACAGCTTCACCAGTAGCATTTACTCCATAACCAGCATCACAACGTTCTTTAGCGGCACGCGAAGCAACATCACGAGGTACTAAGTTACCAAAAGCAGGGTATCTTCTTTCTAAGTAATAATCTCTTTCTTCTTCTGACAAGTCGGTTGGTTTTTTACGACCTTCACGTATTGCCAAAACATCTTCCATATTTTTAGGTACCCAAATACGACCATCATTACGTAAGGATTCCGACATTAAGGTTAGTTTAGACTGATAGTCTCCCGAACGCGGAATACAAGTTGGGTGAATTTGTGTATAACACGGGTTAGCAAAGTAGGCTCCTTTTTTATGTATTTTCCAAGCTGCTGTTGCATTAGAACCCATTGCGTTGGTAGATAAGAAATATACGTTTCCGTATCCTCCAGAAGCAATTACTACAGCATGAGCTGAGTGGCGTTCAATTTCACCAGTAACTAAGTTACGTGCAATAATACCACGAGCTTTACCATCAACAATAACAACATCTAACATTTCATGACGATTGAACATCTCAATCTTACCACGAGCAATTTGACGGTTCATTGCAGAGTACGCCCCTAATAATAGTTGTTGTCCTGTTTGTCCTTTTGCATAAAAAGTACGAGATACTAATACCCCTCCAAATGAACGGTTGTCTAATAACCCACCGTAATCACGTGCAAAAGGTACTCCTTGTGCTACACATTGGTCAATAATGTTTGCAGAAACTTCTGCTAAACGGTGTACGTTAGCTTCACGCGAACGGTAATCACCTCCTTTTACAGTATCGTAAAATAAGCGGTAAGAAGAATCACCATCTCCTTGGTAATTTTTTGCGGCGTTAATTCCTCCTTGTGCAGCAATAGAGTGTGCACGACGTGGAGAATCTTGATAAGCAAAGGCTTTTACATTATAGCCTAATTCTGCTAAAGTAGCAGCTGCCGAACCACCTGCTAAACCGGTACCTACAACAATAACGTCAATTAAACGTTTGTTAGCAGGGTTAACTAAGTTGATTTTATCTTTATAAGTTGTCCACTTATCTTTTAAGGGACCCTTAGGTGTTTTTGAATCTAGAGTAGCCATACTAAATTGTGTATTAATGTGGGTTGTTGAAGTAGTGTACTAAAGCAATAAGCATAAATCCTACAGGAATTAGGATTGCATATAGTTTACCAAATGTTTTTAATCCGTTTGTGTATTTGTTGTTTGCTCCCATAGATTGGAATGCAGAACTAAACCCATGTAACAAGTGCATTGCTAAAAAAGCAAAAGCTCCAATATAAGCACCTACTCGAACAGGGTTGTGAAATTTTTGCTGTAACTCATGAAAGTATCTAAACTCTCCATCGTGTAAACCAGACCAGTCTCCTTGAATAAATTTTGTGTTAATTTCAGGAAACCAAAAATCAATAAAGTGTAAAACGATAAAGGCCAAAATTGCTAAACCAGACCAAATCATGTTTCTACTCATCCAAGTAGAATTAGCTGCGCCATTATTTTTAGCATATTTTACTTTTTGTGCATTACGGTTTTTAACCTCTAAAACAAACCCCATTACAAAATGAAATACCACCCCAAAAATTAAAATAGGTTGCATAACATACTGCACCATAGGGTTGGTTCCCATAAAATGAGAAAGTTGGTTGAAAGTTGCTCCGTGATCTGGAAAAATTGATGTTAAGTTAATTACAAAGTGTTGTAATAAGAAAAACATAAGGAAGAATGCAGATAATGCCATGGCAAATTTTCTTCCAATTGATGATTTTAATAATCCGCTCATTGTTTTATGTTGAGTTAGTGAAATTCAAGCAAATTTAATTTTAATCGTTTGTTTAACAAAAATATCCTATGATTTTATCGCTTATTTAGAATGTATTTAAAGTAAACAATACCTATATTTATCCTTAATATATCATATTTTACATGAAAATTTATCTGTTATCAGTAAGCGGAAGTTTATACTCTACACAACGGTTATTTAATGAAGCTTCAAGAAGAGGGCACTATATTAGAATTATTGACCATACCAAGTGTGGGATAATTTTTGATCAGAATAAAGCTAAAGTGATTTTTGGTAATGAAGATGTGTCAAATTTTTCTGATGCCATTATACCAAGGGTAGGAGCATCTTATACAGAGCACGGTTTAGCTATTGTAAATCAGTTCGAAAAATTAGGTAATTATAATATAGCTAGTGCACAAGGAATCTTGCGTTCCAGAAACAAGCTAATTACCATGCAACATATGGTAAAAAATAATATACCAATACCTAAAACATTATATGCAAAAAACAGCGCAGTATTGAAAGGGCAGTTAGATTTAATTAATGGCGAGCAGTGTATTATAAAGTTTTTAGAAGGAACACATGGCTTAGGAGTTATGTTGGCAGAAAGTAAAAAATCGGCAATTTCAATAATTGAAACCATGCACAGTTTAAACAAGCCGGTTTTAGTGCAAGAATTTGTAAAAGAATCTAATGGTGAAGATATTAGGGCCTATGTAGTTGGTAATAAGGTAGTGGCTGCTATGAAAAGAAGTAGTGGCGGAAAAGATTTTAGAAGCAATGTACACAGAGGTGGAAGCACATCGGTAATTACCATGACAGACGAAGAGCAGCAAATAGCAGTAAAAGCCGCCCAGTGCTTAGGTTTAGATGTTGCAGGAATTGACATGATTAGGTCAAACAATGGGCCATTAGTTATAGAAGCCAATTCTTCCGCTGGGTTAGAAGGGATAGAAGGTGCAACTAAAGTGAATATTGCAGGGGAAATTATAAAACTAATAGAGCGTAATGTTGAAAAAAAATAGTAGTAAAACTATATTCAATACTGAAATAGCACCTGGCGAAAACAAAATTATTCAGTTGCCCATAGGTTCCTTACCTACAGGTACACCTATTCAAATACCCGTGTATATTTTTAATGGGACAGAAAAGGGGCCAACAGTTTTGTTGCAAGGAGGTTTACATGGCGATGAAATTAATGGGGTTGAAACTTGCAAGCGTATGTTGGTAAATGAGTATTTTACACAGGTAAAAAAAGGCTGCATTATTGTTATTCCGCTATTAAACGTATATGGCTTTATTCATTTTTCAAGAGAATTACCAGACGGAAAAGATGTAAACAGAAGCTTTCCAGGAACCAAGCAAGGATCTTTAGCAGGCAGGATAGCCTATTATCATACACATGAAATTTTACCACATATTGATTTTGGTATCGATTTTCATACCGGTGGAGCCATGCGCAATAATTACCCACAAATACGCTATACCACAGGTTGCGAAAAAAGTAAAAAATTAGCCAAATTATTTAATGCGCCTATTCAATTTGAATCTAATTTAATAAAGAAATCTTTTCGCGCTACTGCTAAAAAACAAGATAAAGCCATATTGGTGTATGAAGGTGGTGAGAGCATGCGTTTTGATGAGTTTGCTATAAACGAAGGCATACAAGGAACCTTAAAAGTATTGCACCATTTTAAAATGATTACGCTCCCGCCTGTAGCAGTACGCAAAAGAAAAAATAAAACCATTGAGTTAACTAACAGAAAATGGATGCGCGCCAGGAAAGGAGGCATTTTTACTGCCAATATATTAAATGGCGACGCTATTGAAAAAGACCAAGTTATAGGCTATATTACCGATGCCTATGGTAACAGTAGTACAGTTATAAAAGCACCATTTGACGGACGTGTTTTTTGCATTAATAACCATCCGCTAGTTAACCAGGGTGATGCCTTATTTCATATAGGAAAAGTAGTTTAACTAATAAAAATAGTAAAAATGACCACGGAAGAAGTAGCTAATAGACTAGTGAGCTTATGCCGACAAGAAAAACATCCGCAAGCACAAGAAGAACTGTACCATAAAGATATTATAAGTATAGAAGATGAAAAATCTGGCGCTCCCATAACTAAAGGAATGGAGGCCATACGCCAAAAAACGAAAGCGTGGGAAGCTTCTGTTGTAGCCATACACGATGCTTATGTATCGGACCCAATAATTTCAAAAAATCATTTTGCGGTAACTATGGAAAATGATATTACTTTTAAAGAGCAAGGACGTGTACAGATTTCGGAAATTTGTGTGTATGAGGTGCATGAAGGAAAAATTGTAAAAGAACAGTTTTTTTATACCATGTAGCGGATGTGGTTGTATATAACGACTACTGTCCGTTCGGGATGACCGTACCTAACCGCTCCGCATCAAGTGCAGCCTACCGTTATGGATTTCAAGGACAAGAAAAAGACGATGAAATTAAAGGGGAAGGAAATAGTTTAAACTATAAGTTTAGAATGCATGACCCTAGAGTAGGAAGGTTCTTTACTGAAGACCCAACTAGGAAACACTATATACATATTTAGTACGCACGATTTATATGATTAATTATGAAAAAAACAATTTATTTAATACCAATTTTGTTTGTTATTGGAATGATATATTGCAAGCCTAATAATAAAAAAAGCAATTATTTAAAAAACAAATTAATAAACAATGATACTATTTATTACAAAAATGGTAAGGTGAAAACAATTTATTATTACAATAAAGAGAGGGAAGTTGATAGTTTATATGATTTTTCAGAAGATGAGAGGTTTTTAGGAAAAGGGCTTGTTAAGGATAGTGTTTTATATTATTCTAGAAATGATAAAACATCATATGAAGGAGGTTATTTTGATAGGAAGCTTAATGGTGTAATTAGATTTTTTAATTCTAGAAATAAGCTAACTGCTTCAGAAACATTTGTTAATGGTATTAAACATGGCGCATCAATTTTATTTAAAGATAATAGACCTAATTTTATTATACATTATGAAAATGGAATAAGAGGTTTAATTATTATGTTAAGTGATGAAGGTCGAATAAATTATATTAGAAGTGATAAATTTGAGAAAAAATTTACTCAAACAGCTAGGTTTTATGATAATGGACGATTGGAGCAGTTAGATTATCTAGTAAATGGGAAATCAGATGGTTGGACCTATTTATTTAAGAAAAATGATAGTTTGTTTTCTAAAATTCTTTATAGTAAGGGTAAAATTATAAAAAAGAATTAGTAAAGACCCCAAGCAACGTCTACTTTAAACTACAACAAAGAGAGACCAATATTGGTTTCTGATAGTAAATAAGGTAATGGGTCAGATTAGTTGATGGCTTATATTAACTGTGGGTGGTGTGTACTTATACATGTGGTTTATGTAATCGTAAACGCTGGAGAGGAAGGTGCTGAGGTTGTGACTTAATTTAATATTCTTACATTTACCACCAGATGTTCTTATATATAATGATTACTGGCCGTTCGGGATGACCGTACCTAATAGGTCGGCGTCAAGTGCAGCCTACCGTTACGGCTTTCAAGGACAAGAAAAAGATGATGAAATAAAAGGGGAGGGTAATAGCTTAAATTATAAGTTTAGAATGCACGACCCGAGAGTTGGTAGATTCCTAAGTTTAGACCCTCTTGCACCACAATATCCTCACAATTCGCCTTATGCTTTTGCTGAAAATAGAGTAATTGATGGTATTGAGTTAGAAGGGTTAGAATATCTTGATAAAGATAAAGCAATGGTAGAAGTTGTCAAAGGAACTCTTTTTCTTAAATTAGAGAATTTTAGTGGGCCTTTTCAAAAAGCTTTTTATGCAAAAAATCCAGCTCATGGCTTAATTAACATCTCAGCAGATGGAACAGCTTTAATGGAGAATTCTGGAGCAATAGGACAAGTAATAGACTTTTCTCCTCCTCCTTCTCAACCAATAGGACGTGGTAGTGTAGCTACGAAAAACTTTAAGCCTTATACTTATAATGTTGAGAAACCAGCTGGTCAGAAATCATTTGGAGGAGGGATTGGAAAATGGGTTGGATGGGAAGAAACAGTTTCTGTTTCACCTTCAATCGGTAAAGCATATGGTGCTATGGGTTTTTTAGCACTTGATGCTACTAAGTTTTTTATTGAGAATTATAAATCCTTAAATATATCATCAGATTTATCAAATGCTCAAAAACAATCAATGTCATGGGTCTGGATGGATAAATTTACTGGAGAAACATTAAGTAAAAACTCAGCTGTAGTTGATTTAGTAAAAAGAGATATAGAACTTGCAATTGAAAAAGAAGTGTTTGACCCAAATAGTATGACTGTTGATGATAAGAGTGATTTAATGAATGTTATTATGTTTGGAGGTAATGGTACAGAATCACAAGATATAATTAACTTAGGGTTGAAAATTTATGATAATTTATCTAAAAAAGAAACTAAAAGTAAACAGTATATTAATAGAAGGAATAAAGCTAGATTAGACGCTGGGGGTCAACGTTGTTTAATTTGTGGAGCTCATCCACCAAAGAAAAAACAAAAGAATGATATATGAAATTTAAATATTTATTATTAGTATGTGTTTTTGCTTTTTTTTCTTGTAAAGGGAAAAAAGTGTTACTTCTAAACGGGGTTAGCACAATTTATTATATGAATTATCAAGGAGAAAATTTAATTAAAGAAATAAATGGATGGAAGTTTAATAAAGATATTCATATTGATATGAACGCTAATAAGTTTATGCTAGTTTTCGATAGGGCAAACGAAGTAAATTACAATGGCGATTTTAATGTATCTATTAAAAATAATGATACAATAGTTGAAATTAAAAATTCTAACTGGAACAAAATTAATGGTGTTTATAGTTTAAAGACATATAAGATTGAATCAGAACCATATCAAGATGTCTATGATTTTTATCTTGGGTCAGATAATATGAGAATAATTTCAAGAAAGACAATTCCTAAAGGAAAAGCTTTATAAATAGGTAATGGGTCAGATTAGTTGATGGCTGAAAAGTTAATTATAAACTAGTATTTTAACATAAATATTGAGTTAAAAAAGGTGTATGTTAAGTACATCTTTTTTGTTTTTAGTCATATTTGATGAGGTAAAAATACCCAATTTTAGGGATTGTATTTATGGTAGTATTCTGCTATTTTGGTATACTAATTGAATTACTATAATTATTCAATAGAGCCTTAATTATGGATAATAAAATATTAATACAAAAACTTATACTCGATATTCTTGCGTCAGATAATATTGACGCTAAAAGAACCATGCGTAATCAAGTAGTGGAGCTATTTAAAGGCTCTAAGTTAGTTAATCATACTCCAGTTGCAATAAGGTTAAACACATCGTTAGAACTAAAAGAAGCTATTGATAATTATATTACTCACGACAATACTGCTAGTAGAGAAACATTAAAAAATATGTACTCATTTGTTAGTCAGTTATTGTGTGATGAGGCTAAGGTTGCTTAGTAATAGCTAATTTATTCTACAATAGGAACAAGCCCTCTAAAGCCCATATCAACAACTTGCTCTCCAGCATTAGGTTCAAATTTGCCATCGGCGTTTACTTCGGTCCATTCAAAACTATTATTGGTGGTTAAAGACATGGTAACCACAATATCTTCCGTTTCATTGCCAGTAATGGTTAACCCACCAGAAAACTCTCCGGTTACTACACATGACCCATCAGGTACAGGTGAGGTTGCTGCTATAGGGTTAGGTACTGTTGTTCCAGCTGCTTGCCCTTCAGAAATTGTACCTAAGGTTTCAAAAGCCCAGTAGCCTTGCAGTTTGTTGCCGTTTACTGCAACGGTTTGGTTAGCTACTTGATAAGAGGTAATATAGTTGTTAAAACCTACAAAACTGGCTAATGTACCTGTATAGTCTACCCCATTATGCAAAAAGTCAATGTCGTAATTTTGATAGGTTAATGATATTCTTGTCCATTCATAAGTCCCTGCTTGAACACTGCTTATAGGAATACTTAAAAACACTTCGTTTTCAGCAACAATTCTTGCTGCCTGAAAATCTACTGCATTAGCACCTCCAGCAGTGGTTTCATCACCTTTATAAATAATTTCACCATTTCCTAAGGCTGTAAGAGCTGTTGGAGCTAGTTCAATATAATGGGCACTCATAATGTTGAAATTAGGAGATTGTGCTGCGTTACCAACGGGCATAGTAGCGGGTTGCCCTAAGTTATTTAACCTAGTTTGTGTAGAATCAAATTTAAATTTTACAATTAATTGAGGTTCTTGCTGCGATGGGTTTTGGTCGTCAGTATCATTAGAACAAGAAAGCGTTAGTATGCTTATAAATACTATAAATAAAGAAGATAATTTCATGATTTTTATTGTGTATTGGTGTGTAAATCAGTCTAATATTAATTATAAACGTGTTATTATCCAAAAATAGTATCTGTTAAATAAAAATTAATGCTCCCTGTAATCAATTTAGTTTTCATCAAGATTGCTTAAATTTGAGCTTCTAAAATAAAAACACACATGAAATACGCACCAATTAATAGTGAGTTGTTTATCACTAACCGAAAGAATTTTGCGGCACAAATGAAACCGAGTAGTTTAGCTGTTTTTAATTCGAATGATATTTATCCTGTAAGTGCTGATAGTACCTTACCGTTTGCACAACATAGAGATATTTTTTACTTAAGTGGTGTTGATCAGGAAGAAAGTGTGTTGGTAATTTTTCCAGATTGCCCAAAACCAGAGCATCGAGAAATTTTATTTTTAAAAGAAACAAACGAGCATATTGCTGTTTGGGAAGGTGAAAAATTAACTAAGGAAGCGGCTTTTACTACTAGCGGAGTTAAAACGGTATATTGGTTACAAGATTTAGAAAAAGTGTTATTTGAGCTAATGACACAATGTGATACGGTTTATATTAACACCAATGAGCATTACCGTGCTAATGTAGAAACGGAAACAAGAGAAGCCCGTTTTACAAAATGGCTATTACAAAAATATCCAGCACATTCAGTAGCAAAAAGCAATCCTATTTTACAGCGTTTACGTTCTGTAAAACACCAGATAGAGTTAGATTTAATTCAGCAGGCCTGTACTATTACCGAAAAAGGATTTAGAAGAATTTTGAGTTTTGTAAAACCAGGTGTTTGGGAGTATAATCTTGAAGCCGAGTTTATGCACGAGTTTTTAAATAACCGTTCAAAAGGTTTTGCCTATACACCAATAGTAGCTTCTGGAAATAATGCTAATGTATTACATTATATTGAAAACAATAAACAATGTAAAGCTGGCGATTTAATTTTATTTGATGTTGGGGCAGAGTATGCCAATTATGCTTCGGATATGAGTAGAACCATTCCTGTTTCAGGACGTTTTACCGATAGGCAAAAGCAAGTGTATAACGCTGTAAACCGTGTAAAAAATGAAGCAACAGCTATGTTGCGTCCAGGAACAATTTGGGCCGATTACCATGTGGAAGTGGGTAAATTAATGACGTCTGAGCTATTAGGCTTAGGGTTATTAGATAAAGCCGATGTGCAAAATGAAGATCCTAAGTGGCCGGCCTATAAAAAATACTTCATGCATGGCACCTCGCATCATATGGGGCTGGATACACATGATTATGGTATTTTAACAGAGCCTATGCAAGCTAATATGGTATTTACTGTAGAGCCTGGTATTTATATTCCTGAAGAAGGTTTTGGTATTCGTTTAGAGGATGATGTAGTGGTGCAAGAAAACGGGAACCCGTTTAATTTAATGCGCAATATTCCTATTGAAGCTGATGAAATAGAAGAGTTAATGAATTAAGTGTTATCCGCATAATTTATGCAACAACCTCATAAGATTTGTTCTTATGAGGTTTGTTTTTTTTATCACAGTACTATCTTTGCAAGGCCAATTACCAATTTAAAGAATGCAGTATAATTACAAAGGGACATCGGTGCATTATACCGATGAAGGAAAAGGAACAACAATAGTATTACTACACGGGTTTTTAGAAAACTTAACCATGTGGCAAGCTATAAAGCCAAGTTTATTGCAGCGTAACCGTGTGGTTTGTATCGATTTATTAGGACACGGAAAAACAGAATGCTTTGGTTATGTGCATTCTATGGAGCTTATGGCCGACGTGGTTACTGAGGTGTTAAAACATTTAAAAGTTCGTCGTTCTATATTGGTGGGACATTCTATGGGAGGCTATGTGGCATTAGCTTTTGCCGAAATGTATCCGGATAATGTAAAAGGGCTATGCTTGTTAAACTCAACAACTAGAGCCGATTCGGCAGAGCGAGTATCCTTGCGTAATAGAGCAATAGAAGCTGTGAAAAGTAATTATGATAGTTTAGTGCGCATGTCTATTAGTAATTTATTCCGACCAAAAAATAGGACACTGTTTAAAGAGGAAATTAAACACGTAAAAAAGGAAGCATTAAAAACACCATTACAAGGGTATATAGCTGCGCAGGAAGGGATGAAAATAAGAATGGACAGAGAGGCCTTATTGCATTTTTCTCCTTATCCGAAGATGATGATTATAGGGAAAAAAGACCCAATACTAAATTACCATGATTTAACAGATCAGGTTAATGGAAGTAGTGTAGAAAAAATAGAACTTCCTGATGGTCATATGAGTCATATAGAAAACCAGCAGGAAGTTATAAGTGCGTTACAAAAATTTGTAAAGCGATGTTAGTTTAAAACAACCTATAAATAAGATTACAATGTAACTTATTTACCAGGGAAGTTAGCTTTTCTTTTTTCTAAAAAAGCGGTGGTACCCTCTTTAAAATCTTCAGTTCCGAAACAAACTCCGAATTGTGTAATTTCAGTTTCATAACCATTTACGCCATCGGTATAATTATCGTTTACAGCTTTTATAGCATGAGCAATAGCAACAGATGAATTACGCATAATTTTACTAGCTATTTTTTTGGCTAAATCAAGTAGCTCTTCAGGAGCAGTTACATGATTTACCAAGCCACATGCTAAGGCCTCTTGTGCATCCATCATACCAGCAGTCATGATTAATTCCATGGCTTTTCCCTTACCGATTAGTTGAGGTAGGCGTTGAGTACCTCCATAACCAGGTATTACACCTAAAGAAACTTCTGGTAAGCCCATTTTGGCAGTATGACTTGCAATTCTAAAATGTGCTGCCATAGCTAATTCTAAACCTCCTCCTAATGCAAATCCATTTACAGCAGCAATGACAGGTGTGCTTAGATTGGCCACATAATCAAATAAAATTTCTTGTCCGTTTCTGGCTAGTTCTGCCCCTTGCTCAACAGAAAAGTTTGCAAATTCAGAGATATCAGCACCAGCAACAAATGCTTTTTCACCACTTCCGGTAATGATAATAACTTTTGTGCTAGGATCATTATTTAAAGTAGTAAAAGCATTATGCAGTTCTTGTATAGTAACCTTGTTTAATGCATTTAGTTTTTTAGGACGGTTAATGGTAATTGTTCCGATACCATTTTCGGTATGTACTAAGATGTTTTCGTAACTCATAGATTGTTGTTTTCTTCTGTTTTTGGTAATGTAATGGTAAATATAGTTCCTTTATTTGGTTCAGAAACAAAAGAGATTGTACCACTATAGGTTTCAATAATGTTTTTTACCATGGCTAAACCTAATCCCATTCCGCTAGATTTGGTGGTGAATTTAGGTTGAAAAACATGTTTTTTATTTTCCTCTTTTATTCCTGTTCCATTATCTGAAACGGTTATAGTAATATTATTTTTGTTTTTAGAAACATTTACAATGATAGTGGGATTTTTTATAGTGGAAGTTGCTTGTATAGCATTTTTCACCAAATTGGTAATAACTCGTATTAATTGTGTACGGTCGAAGTTACCAATGATTTCTTGATTTGTTGAAGTAAAACTCACATAGTCTTCATTGAAGATATCTAAGGCTAAATGAATTACTTCTACAATATTTAAGCGCTCGTTTTTCTGAACAGGCATTTTGGCAAAGTTTGAAAAAGCTTCGGCAATAGTACTCATGGTATCAATTTGCTGAATAAGTGTTTTAGAGTACTCATCTACTTTTTGATGAATATCAGTTTCACTCGGGTCAAATTTACGCTGAAAACTTTGAATGGTTAATCGCATTGGAGTAAGCGGATTTTTTATTTCGTGCGCTACTTGTTTTGCCATTTCACGCCAGGCTTGTTCACGTTCACTAGTGGCTAGTTTTACAGCACTATCTTCAAGCTCATCAATCATACTATTGTAAGATTGAATTAAGGTGTTTATTTCGTGACTAGCATCTTCAATTTCTATTTTTGTGTTTTGTTTTTCTAAACGGGTTTGGTTTATTTTATCGCTAATATGTTTTAGTGATTTTGTAATGTAGGTTGATAAAAAGTAGGCTAACACTACAGCAATTAATAGCACTAAGGAGTAAACCAATCCAAGACGTTCTAGGTATTCGTCAAGCTCTCTTGTAATAAACTGGTTGTCTTGTATATAGGGTAGTGCTAAAATAGCTAAAGGCTTAAATTGATTGTCGGTAATATAAGTGTATGACGATTGTACAACACTTCCTCTATCTATGTTTTTTGTAACAACCCTTTTCTCGTAGGAATTATTTAAGTCTGTTAAAATATTTTTAGGTAGCTTTTCGGGTTCAATATCAGTATATTCACCTATTGATGAAGCGTTTGAAGCAATAAGGAAGTTACCGTTAAAGTCGTATAATTTTATTTCTAAGTTATGGATGTCAGCTAGTTCATAAATAAAGTTTTTTTCTTTAAAAATTAGCGGAATGTTTTTGGTTACAATTGGATAAGTAGTTTTTGCTTTAAACTGATACCGAATTTGATCTTTAACATTATTTTCTTTACGGTATAACCTATCGTTATGGTAATCTTCAGCCTCTTCGTTATATTGATATATTGCAGTTGCTGCCATAAGTACGGAGGCTATAAGTACAATAAAAATCATGGACAAAAATATCCGTAATCGTAAAGAGAATTTTTTGAAAATCATTAGCTAAAGATATCAAATATTACACCAAAACTAATTTTTTTCACGATAACGTTTATATATTTTAACTAGGATCATTAATATTATAGAAAGAGCTATAATACCTATCACACCAAAAATCCAGTTTATTTCATGACGAACAATGACTAAAAATACAACTGAAAATAGAATAACAGTAGCTACCTCATTAAATAAACGCATGTAATTGGAACTATATTTCACAATACCTCGTTGTAATTGTTGGTGTATTAAATGACACTTTAAATGATATAGGTATAGTATTAAAACAAAACCTAATTTAACATGCATCCACGGAGCTTGTAAGATACCAGTGTTTAAATAGAGCAATATTCCTGCTAGGATAAAAGTAAGTACGGCCGAAGGCCATGTGATAATATACCACAATCTGTTGGCCATTATTTTTAACTGCTCTCCAATTATTTCTTTATCCGGTGAGGGTTTTTGTGAAGCTTCAATTTGATAAATAAATAACCGTACAATATAAAATAAGCCCGCAAACCATGTAATAACAAAAATTAAATGTAGCGCTTTAATATAGTTGTAGTACTCAATCATAGATAGCGGATTTTAGTTTAGTGCTTTCCCAATTGTTTATCCATTTAGCAAGTAGCTTAGCCCAATCATCATCATCATTTAAACATGGTATGGTGTGAAATTTTTCTCCGCCAACTTCTTTAAAAAGTTCGGCGCCTTCCATGGAAATTTCTTCTAAAGTTTCTAAACAATCTGCTACAAATGCAGGGGTTACAACTACCATTTTTTTGGTGCCGTTTAAGCCAAAACGTTCAATAGTTCTGTCGGTATAAGGTAGTAACCATTGGTCAAAACCTAAGCGTGATTGGAAAGAAGTACTATAAGAACCTTCTTTTAATTGTAGCTTTTCTGCAACTTTTTTAGTGGTTTCAAAGCATTGATGACGGTAGCAAAATTGATGTGCTTTTGAGGGGGTATCACAACAACTACCATCTATTTTACAATGTGATTTTGTAATGTCTTGTTTTCTGATGTGTCGTTCAGGAACACCATGATATGAAAATAGCAACTGATCATAATCAATATTTTCTAGTCCCTTTTGTATTGATTTTGCTAGCACGTCAATATAATCAGCATCATGATAAAAAGCAGGGAGAGAATCAATAGTTATGTTTGGGAAATGTTTTTTTTGCAATTTGTCCGCTAGTACTGTTATGGTTTCGGTAGTGGCCATAGCAAACTGAGGATATAAAGGAATAATACGTATATCAGTAACTCCTTTATCAACCAATTCTTGCATTCCTTTTTTAATGGTCATAGAGCCATATCGCATAGCTAGAGCAACGGGTATATCAGTATATGTTTGTACTTTTTCTTTTAAGCGCTCTGAAATTACAATTAATGGCGAACCTTCTTTCCACCAAATTTTTTGGTAGGCGGCCGCCGATTTTTTTGGGCGTGTTTTTAATATAATCCCTTTAACAATTAAAGCGCGTAACAGATAGTTTACATCTATTACACGAGGATCCATTAAAAACTCGTCTAAATATTTTTTAACATCTTTTGGGTTGGTACTATCAGGAGAACCTAAGTTTACAAGTAAAACACCTTTCATGTTATGATTCTTGGTTTAAAGATTGAATATATTTTTTTGGGGTAATTCCAAATTTCTTTTTAAAGGCAGCAATAAAATGGCTAGAAGTACTGTAGCCAACACGCATACCTACTTCGTTTACGTTTACAGTGTTTGTTTCTAACAACTTTCTGGAAAACTCCATTTTATAATTAAACAAGAAACTAAAAACTGAGTCGCCATATATTTGTTTAAACCCTTCCTTTAGTTTCTTAAGACTCAGACCAACTTCATCAGCAAGCTCTTGCAAGCTAGGAGGTTCAGCCATACGAGTTATAATAATGTCTTTTGCTTTTTTAATTTTTTGTACGTAATCTTCATCAATTAAAAAAGGGCATTTCTCGTTTTCTACACCCTCATTAGTATTAAAAAACAAACTCAATAATTCATATACTTTGCCTTTTACATAAAGACTTTTTATAGAGCTATTAATGTTGAAATTAAGTATTTGATTTAAAACAATTGCCATTTGCGGGGTAGTTAGCCCATCGTCATAATATTTTTTAGTTTTATTTTCTTCACTTAAAAACGGAATGTAAATAGCTTCTTGTGAAAATAAAGAATGGAATTTTTCTATCGATATAAACACAGAAACCACCCATGATTTAGCACGTAGGTCTAAGTTTACAGGTAGTTTTTGCGTAGTGTTGTACAATAAAATATGTCTAGAATCTAACACATCTAAAGCATAAGAATTATTGTTAAAATTAAAACGCGAACTTCCTTTAATGCAAAAATGAAATTGAATGTACTTACGCTCAACATCTTTTTCAAATTGTTGCAATTGATCGGTTTCATTTTTAAAAAGTAACACGAAAAACCCTTTTTCTATAGAAATTTCCTTCATGGTTCTTTTATCGTTGTTTTTTTACAACATTTAGTTGTGTTTAGAAAACACCGCTATTTAGAACAACTCTAAATAATAACGCTTTAAACAGTTAATTTTACTACAAATCTAAACTTTTAGCTTGTTTTTTACCTAGTTAGTAGTGTAAAAATTAAAAATCGATAAAAAAAGTACTTTCAGCGATACTTTTTTTTAAATGATAATAATACTTTTGTGTTCAATGATAATGAATACTATGCAGCAAAGACCAGAATCGAAAGGAACTACATTTTATGCTCTAGGGTTAAGCTACAAAAAAGCTGATGCTGAGGTACGAGGAAAGTTCAGTTTAGACAATCAAAAAAAAGATGCCTTATTGCAACAAGCAAAAGCAGAAGGGATTTCAAACTTAATTGTAACTTCTACGTGTAATAGAACAGAGTTGTATGGTTTTGCGCAACACCCATTTCAGTTAATTAAGCATTTGTGTGAAAACACAGCAGGAAGTATTGAAGAATTTCAAAAAGTAGCTTATGTGTATAAAGGTAATGAAGCAATTGCACATATGTTTAGAATGGGGACAGGGTTAGATAGTCAAATATTAGGCGATTTTGAAATTATCAGTCAATTAAAATCAAGTTTTATTCAGTCAAAAAACTTAGGTTTAGTAGATGCATTTAGTGAGCGTTTGGTAAACGCCGTTATTCAAGCAAGTAAAAAAATTAAGAATGAAACCGATATAAGTACAGGAGCAACTTCAGTTTCTTTTGCATCGGTTCAATATATTTTAAATAATGTACCGAATGTTTCTGATAAAAATATTTTATTATTTGGAACAGGTAAAATAGGAAGAAATACTTGCGACAACTTAGTTAAGCACATTGATAACAATCATGTGTCATTAATTAACCGAACTAAAGATAAAGCAGAAAAAGTAGCAGGAAAGTTTGATGTTACTGTTAAGGAGTATGCTAATTTACAAACTGAAATTCAACAGTCAGATATTGTAATAGTTGCTACAGGAGCACAACAACCTACTATTGACAAGGAAGTGTTGGCTTCAACAGATAAAGAGTTGTTATTGTTAGATTTATCAATACCTAAAAATGTTAATGACGATGTGCTTGAGTTGCCAAATGTTACCGTTGTGCATTTAGATGACTTGTCAAAAATTACGGATGAAACTCTTGAAAAAAGAAAAGAACATATCCCTCAGGCAGAGCGTATTATAGACGAAATAAAAGGTGAGTTTTTGACATGGATGGAAACCAGAAAATTCGCGCCAACAATAAAAGCGTTAAAGCAAAAATTACAAGAAATTAAGTCGGAAGAAATTGATTTTCAGCGTAGAAAAAACAATGATTTTAATGAAAGTCAAGCCGAGGTATTATCAGATAGAATCATACAAAAAATAACGAAACATTTTGCTAATCACTTAAAAGCTGATGATACTGCAACTAATGATAGTATTGCGATAATCGAAAAAGTGTTTCAACTCTAATTCATGGAAAAAGTAATAAAAATTGGTACGCGCGACAGTCAATTAGCATTGTGGCAAGCAACAACTGTACAAAAAAAATTAACCGATTTAGGTTATAAAACAAAATTAGTTCCAGTAAAATCTACAGGAGATGTAGTACTTAATAAACCTTTATATGAATTAGGAATTACAGGAATTTTCACCAAAACTTTAGATGTAGCCATGTTAAATGGCACCGTTGACATTGCAGTACACTCTATGAAAGATGTGCCAACTGCTTTACCTATTGGTATTCGTCAAACAGCAGTACTGCCTAGAGCCACAACTACAGATGTGTTGGTGCATAAAGGATTAACGTTTTTAAATCACGAAGGAACAATTGCTACTGGAAGCCTTCGTCGAAAAGCACAATGGCTAAATAAATACCCAAAACATAATGTAGTTGATTTGCGTGGTAATGTAAACTTACGATTACAAAAGTTAGCTGATAATGATTGGAGTGGAGCAATTTTTGCAAAAGCAGGTTTAGAGCGTATTAATGTGTTACCGGAAAATTATATTGACTTAGACTGGATGATTCCTGCACCAGCACAAGGAGCTGTAGTAGTGCACACCATGATTGATGATGAATTTACCACCACAGCAGTAGCTAAATTAAATGATACTAATACGGAAATATGTACCGAGATAGAACGATCATTTTTAAAAAAACTAGAAGGAGGTTGTACAGCACCTATTGGTGCTTTAGCTACCGTTGAAAATGATGAAATAACTTTTACGGGGGCCTTATTTTCTTTAGATGGAACACAGAAAAAAGAAATTAAGCAAGTTGGTATAAAGCTAAATGAAACGAAAGGCTTAGGAGAAAAATATGCTCAAACAATTTTAGCTGATGGTGGAGCAGCAATGATGCGGCAAATAAAAGATGCGCTAAAAGAAGTGTAATGAAAAGCAAACATATTTTAGTTACAAAAAACCTTACTCTTGCACAACAAAAACAGTTGTCTGATTCAGGTGTAGGTGTAAAAATGTATAATGCTATTTCTATTAAGCCTCTTCCTTTTGAAAGTTCTAATTTTGTAGACAGTGCCATAGTGACAAGCCAGAATACTGCTCGTATTTTATGCAATTCAAGAATTACCATCAAACAAGTTTTCTGTGTAGGCAGTAAAACAGAAAAGATACTAGTTGAAAACGGTTATCATGTGGTAAAAAAAACCGAAAATGGAAAAGAATTGGCTGATTATATAGCTAAAAACTACAAAACAACTTCTTTTGTGTTTTTCTGTGGAAAAAAAAGAAGGGATGAAATTCCAAAAACCTTGTCGGAAAGAGCAATTAATTTTAAAGAAATTTCGCTTTATAATACCGAGTTGAATATTCAAAAATTCAATCAAAATTTTGATGGAATTTTGTTTTTTAGCCCAAGTGCAATACAAAGCTATATTGCTCAAAATTCATTAACCAAAACAATAGCGTTTTGCATAGGTAATACGACTGCCAATGAAGCTAGAAAACACACTTCAAACGTAGTAGTAGCACCAAAAGCCACTGTAGAAAGTACTATAGCAACTCTTATTAGTTTTTTCCGAAGCTAAATAGTATTTTTTTTACTTTAAATTGCTTATTTTCGCGTACTTATAAAAAATAGATATAAATGAGTACGAAGTTTACGGAATACAAGGGGCTAAATTTGCCAAATGTTGCGGATGAGATATTAGATTTCTGGAAAGAGAATAATATTTTTGAAAAAAGTATAACGACTCGTGATGATAATAAACCTTTCGTATTTTTTGAAGGGCCTCCTTCAGCAAATGGAATGCCGGGTATCCATCACGTAATGGGACGTACCATTAAAGATATTTTTTGCCGTTATAAAACTCAAAAAGGATTTCAAGTAAAGCGTAAAGCAGGATGGGATACTCATGGATTACCTGTTGAACTTGGTGTAGAGAAAGAACTTGGAATTACAAAAGAAGATATAGGTACAAAAATTACTGTTGAGGATTATAATGCTGCTTGTAAAAAAGCAGTAATGAAATATACTGATGTTTGGAATAACCTTACTAAAAAAATGGGGTATTGGGTAGATATGGATAACCCATATGTAACTTACCAACCAAAGTATATGGAAAGCGTTTGGTGGCTGCTAAAACAAATCTATGAGAAGGATTTAATTTATAAGGGTTATACTATTCAGCCGTATTCACCAAAAGCAGGTACAGGATTAAGTTCACATGAAATAAATCAGCCAGGAGCATATCAAGATGTTACTGATACTACGGTTGTTGCACAGTTTAAAGCAGTAGCGGAAAGTTTACCAACTGCTTTGCAGCAATTTGGAGATGTTCACTTATTAGCATGGACTACTACTCCATGGACTTTACCAAGTAACACAGCATTAACTGTTGGACCAAAAATTGATTATGCTGTAGTAAAAACATTTAATCAATATACGTTTGCACCAATTAATGTTGTTTTAGCAAAAGGATTGATAGCAAAACAATTTGCAGGAAAAAAGTTTAATGAAGTTGAAAATGAAGCTGACTTAGCAAATTATGAAGCTGGCGCAAAACAAATTCCATATTACATCGTTTCAGAACATAAAGGAGCCGATTTAGTAGGTATTCAATACGAACAATTATTGCCGTATGCTCAGCCGTATGAAACTCCTGAAAAAGCATTTAGAGTAATTCCTGGGGACTTTGTTACTACCGAAGATGGTACAGGAATTGTACATACAGCACCTACATTTGGGGCAGATGATGCATTAGTAGCTAAAGAGGCTGGTGTACCACCAATGTTAGTAAAAGATGCTAATGATAACTTAGTGCCTTTAGTAGATTTACAAGGAAAGTTTACTAAAGATATGGGTGAGTTTGCTGGGATGTATGTGAAAAATGAATATTATGCAGAGGGGGAAGCACCAGAAAAATCAGTAGATGTTCAAATAGCCATAAAACTAAAAGAAGAAAATAAAGCTTTTAAAGTTGAAAAATATGTGCACAGTTACCCGCATTGTTGGCGAACTGATAAACCAATCTTGTATTACCCATTAGATTCATGGTTTATTAAAGTTACAGCGGTTAAAGAGCGCATGCATTCGTTAAACCAAGAAATTAATTGGAAACCAGAAGCTACAGGAACTGGGCGTTTTGGAAATTGGTTAAAAAATGCGAACGATTGGAATTTATCAAGATCGCGTTATTGGGGAATTCCATTGCCAATTTGGAGAACAGAAGATGGGTCAGCAGTAAAAGTAATAGGCTCAGTAGCTGAGTTAAAAGAAGAAATAACAAAATCTGTAGCTGCTGGATTAATGATTGAAGATGTTTTTGCTGATTTCATTGTTGGTGATATGTCTGACGCTAACTATGATAAGGTAGACTTACACAAAAACATAGTAGATAAAATAATATTGGTTTCTGATGATGGGCAACCAATGAAACGTGAAGCCGATTTAATTGATGTTTGGTTTGACTCTGGGTCAATGCCTTATGCACAATGGCACTATCCGTTTGAGAATAAAGAATTGGTAGATAACACTTGGAAAACAGCCGATTTTATAGCTGAAGGAGTTGATCAAACTAGAGGGTGGTTTTACACGTTACATGCCATAGCTACATTAGTTTTTGATGGTAAGGCTTATAAAAATGTAGTGTCTAATGGGTTAGTGTTAGATAAGAACGGACAAAAAATGTCTAAGCGTTTAGGAAATGGAATAGACCCATTTACTACATTAGAAAAATACGGTCCTGATGCTACCCGATGGTATATGATTTCTAACGCAAACCCATGGGATAACCTAAAGTTTGATTTGGATGGAATTACTGAAGTAAGCAGAAAATTCTTTGGAACACTCTATAATACCTACTCGTTTTTTAGTCTTTATGCTAACTTGGACGGATTCAACTATTCTGAAGAGGATATAAATCACAATGAACGTCCAGAAATAGACCGTTGGATATTATCAGAATTAAATAGTTTAGTAGAGAAAGTAGATGCTTTTTATGCAGCTTTTGAACCTACAAAAGCAACACGTGCAATATCTGATTTTGTACAAGAACACTTAAGCAACTGGTTTGTACGTTTAAGCAGAAGACGTTTTTGGAAAGGAGATTATGCTCATGATAAAATATCGGCATATCAAACATTGTATACCTGTTTAGAAACTATAGCTAGGTTAGCTGCACCAGTAGCACCATTTTTTATGGACAGATTGTATAAAGATTTAACTAAAGCTACCAATAAACAAGCGGTTGAAAGTGTACATTTAGCTAAATTTCCTGTAGTAAATACTGCATTAATAGATACTTCATTAGAAAGTAAAATGGAAAAAGCACAAACCATATCTTCTTTGGTATTATCGTTAAGAGCTAAAGAAAAAATTAATGTGCGTAAACCTTTACAAAAAATCATGATTCCGGTAATGAATACTATCGAAAAAGAGGAGATTTTAGCGGTGTCAAGTTTAATAAAATCAGAAGTTAATGTTAAGGAAATTGAGCTGTTAGACGATGCTTCAGGGGTGTTGGTAAAACAAATAAAACCAAACTTTAAAACACTAGGTCCACGCTTTGGAAAGGATATGAAAGCTGTTTCAGGAGCGATTATGCAATTTGACCAAGAAAAAATAGTTGAAATAGAACAAAAGGGTGAAATTTCACTTGATATTAATGGAAAAAATATTAAATTGAACTTAGAAGATGTCGAGATATCTTCTCAAGATATTGAAGGTTGGTCTGTAGCTAATGCCAATGGATTAACAGTAGCTTTAGATGTTACAATTTCTGAGGAACTACGCAATGAGGGGATTGCTAGAGAATTGGTAAATAGAATCCAGAATTTACGTAAAGATTCTGGCTTTGAGGTAACCGATAAAATTACAGTTACTATTCAAAAAGATGGTATTTTAGAAAACGCAATTAACGGTACACTTGAGCAGTATATTAAAACAGAAACGTTAACCGAAAAAATAGATTTACTAACCACAGTAAATAATGGTATAGATATTGCTTTTGACAATATTGAAACCAAGTTGTTTATTGAAAAAATATAAGAATATGAGTGAAGGAATAAAAGTAAGATATTCTGATGCTGATTTAGCAGAGTTTAAAACAATTATAGAAGCTAAAATTGAAAAAGCTAAAGCTGATGCAGAGCTTTTGAAAAGCGCATATATGAATGATCATAACAATGGTACAGAAGATACGTCGCCAACTTTTAAAGCATTTGATGAAGGATCACAAACCATGAGTAAAGAACGTAATATGCAACTAGCACAACGTCAGGAAAAATTTATTCGTGACTTGAAAAACGCTCTAGTACGAATAGAAAACAAAACTTATGGAGTATGTAGGGTGTTAGGAACGCTAATCTCTAAAGAACGATTAAAATTAGTGCCTCATGCAACACTAAGTATTGAAGCAAAAAAAATGCAAAAATAAATTAAACGCTCCTTTAAGGAGCGTTTTTAATTTATAACAATAGTTGAAAAATGAAACCACTAATAGTTATATTCTTGTTATGCTTTAATCTGATGTTTTCTCAAAAAAAAGTAGAAAAACAATTACTAGTAGGTACGCATATTTCAACGATAGCTATAGAGTTAAATAAGGTGTCTTCAATAACACTAAAGAGTACCTCTGAAAGCTTTATAAGTGTTAAAGCAATAAGTGAGGGAGAGTATGCCGATTCGTTTGTGATATCAGACTATGAACATGGAAATACGATAAATATTGTAGGTGAAGTATCTTTTATGTTCTTTAATATACAGGACAAATTAAGCGCTCATAAAGTACATGCTATTACCGTAGAAATTACAGTACCTGAAAGGTTACTCGTACATTTAAAAAGTGACATTGGTAATTTAAAAGCGTCTGGTTTTTATACTAATTTAACAGCAGGTTTAATTACAGGAAACTGTTTATTAATGAATGTTTCAGGCGAAGTTATAATAAGTAGTTTAAGCGGTAATATTTTTTTAGAAGCTAAAAGCGGTGTGGTATTGCCAGAAACTAGAAGTGGCAGTATTATAGAAGAAAGGTTGCCTCTGGGAAAATCGGTGTTTAAATTAAAAACGGTTAAAGGAGATATAAACATTGTTCAAACAAACTAATATTTACTATTTTAGCAACCGTTTTAACCACAATATTTTTGATTTTATCAATCAGAAGTAAAGACCCGAATTTGTTCAGATGAATTTAAAAAAATCAATAGGATTAATTACTTTAATATTAGTTGTAGACCAGTTAGTAAAGTTATATATAAAGTCAAATTTTAGTTTGGGGGAGTATATAAATGTTTTTGGTTTAAATTGGTTTGAAATTCGTTTTGTTGAAAATCCGGGTATGGCTTGGGGAAGTAAGTTAAGTGACTTTTTACCAATTAGCGAACCTTTTGCAAAAATATTTTTAACCTCGTTCAGGTTAATTGCAATTTTATTTATAGGTTATTGGCTGTTAAGCTCGGTAAAAAAACAAGCACCTAATTTATTAATAGTAGCAATTTCATTAATTTTTTCTGGGGCTTTTGGAAACAACTTGGATTCATTGTTTTATGGACTTTTATTTGATTCAGGTACTGTATTTAACGCACAGTATAATGATTGGATTGGATATGCTGGGGTTTCAGAAATGAATTTTCAAGGGTATAGCGGTTTTATGCAAGGATGTGTAGTAGATATGTTGCGCTTTCCTTTTGCATCGTGGACATGGCCAGAATGGATGCCTGGTGTAGGTGGAAATTTTGTTACATTTTTTGATCCAGTTTTTAATATTGCAGACATGGCAATTAGTACAGGAGTAGGAATACTGTTAGTATTTAATAAAAGAGTGTTTCCTCAAAAATAATAGGATTAAAAAGAATACACTTTTTGTGGTGTAACACAATAATCAAGCTTTATATCGTTAGTAGTAACATCTTCAATAATTGGAGCTGCTTCAAATAAGGAAATACCTACCTTTAAAGTGTTTTCTGAACATTTTCCCAACATTCTATCGTAAAACCCTTTACCATAACCAACCCTATTACCTAAAGTGTCAAAAGCAAGTAGTGGTATAAATACAACGTCTATTTTATTATGAGGTACTTCTATACCATCTACAGGTTCAGGAATATTATAATTGTTTTTTTTGATTTTGGTAGTATCGGTTAATAAATAATTAGTCATTTCATAACTGGTGAAGTCGCTTTTTGAAATAACTATTTCCTTATCCTTAGCATGTAGAATATGTAAAATATAGTCGGTTTGAACTTCTTTTTGTTCCTCAATAGTTAAAAATAAGTGGTAGTATGTGTGCTCCCAAATAGGCAGGGTAAGTAACTTGTTTGCTAGTTGTAAGCTAAGCTCATCAACCTGACTTGCGATTAATTCGCCTCTTTTTTCTTTGTAAATTTTTCTGAGTTCAGTTTTTCTCACGGATTAATTATTTTTCTGGTAAAAATAAGTTTAAAGTAAGCTTTCTAACGCATAATAAAGTCTGTTTTCTGCGTTAGCTTGCGATCCAAAAATAGAACGGTATATTTCAGATTTGCTGTTGAGTAATACCCATTGAGGAGTGCCTTCACTTTTAAATAAGTCGTACACACTATGGTTTTCATCTAGATAAATAGGAAACGGTAGTTCTTGTGTGGTAAATATCCGTTTAATTTCATCAAATGTAATAGGTGTAGTACCAAAGTTACAATGTATACCGATTACCTCAACAAAGCTAAATTCTTGTTTAATTTTATAAGCTAAAGGAATGGCACGTCCAGTACAACCCAAGCAACTGTTGTTGTACAATAGTAATAAAATATGTTTGCCTTTATACTTTTGTATGAGGTTTATTGGTTTGTTATTGAAATTAGTAACCCAAACAGAATCTATTTTAGCATTCATCTACTTATGTACAGTGTTTGATTACTTAGCTAGTTTATGAGCTATAATGCCCATAGGTATGTATGCTAAAGTTAAGTCTAGTACTCCAAACCACATAGGCGAAGGAAGCATAAAAACATTAACTAACCCACCTAATAAGAAAAAAACAGCAATACCAACAGCTAATTTTAGTTTGTTACTAGTTGCTAATTTCGCTGCGGTAAAAGCTCCTGCAAATGTTCCTAATGCATGTGCAAGAAATGGCATAATATAATGCTTAGCTTCAAAAAGATGCATGCCGGCCTGTAAACCTTCCATTGTAGTATTATCTACACCTTCTGGTGGGGGTATAATATAACCACTGAGCATTATTATACCCATGTTTACAACCATGCCAATTACAATACCTGCCAATACTGCTAAAATGTTTCTTACAGTTGAATTCATTAGAATGTTTATTTAAGATTAAAGTTCTAAAGTAGCGTTTTTGTTTAAGAATAACAATAAGACTACATTACAATGTATTTGTTTATTTTTGTGTTAATGACAACAGCGTTACAATTACAACTACAACTTTTACCTCAAGAACCAGGGGTATATCAGTATTTTGATAAGGAAGATAAAATATTATATGTAGGTAAAGCTAAAAATTTAAAAAAGCGAGTCTCGTCATATTTCACTAAAAATCATGACAATGGCAAAACGGGTGTTTTAGTAAAAAAAATTGTCAACATAAAACATATTGTTGTTGCTACAGAAACAGATGCTTTATTATTAGAAAATAATTTAATAAAAAAGTATCAGCCCCGTTACAATGTATTATTAAAAGATGGTAAAACGTATCCTTGGATTTGTATAAAAAACGAAGCTTTCCCGCGTGTTTTTTCTACGCGAAGAGTAATTAAAGATGGCTCGGAGTATTTTGGTCCTTATACAAGTATAAAAACGGTTAAAACTTTATTAGATTTAATAAAAGGTTTATATCCTTTACGAACGTGTAAATACCAATTAAGTAATGAAAATATCAGTTCAGGAAAATTTAAAGTGTGTTTAGAATATCATTTAAAGAACTGTAAAGGGGCTTGTGAAGGCTTGCAAACAGAAGTGTCGTATAATCAGCAAATTACTGCTATTAGACAAATTTTAAAAGGTAATTTTAAAGACTCACTTCAGAACTTTAAATCATTAATGCAGCACTATGCTGAAAATTTACAGTTTGAAGATGCACAACGCATTAAAGAAAAAATAGAAATACTTGAAAATTATCAGTCAAAATCAACAATAGTAAACCCTAAAATTTCTAATGTAGATGTCTTTTCTATAGTTACAGATGAAAGTTACGCATACATCAACTTTCTACAGTTATCCTATGGGTCAATTATTAGATCGCACACTTTAGAATTGAAGAAAAAACTAGAAGAAACCGACAAGGAGTTATTAGAAATAGCTATAACCGAAATCAGATCGCGATTTCATTCAGTGTCAAAAGAGCTATATGTTCCGTTTAAAGTTGATTTAGGAGACCAACTTAAAATTACGATACCTAAGTTGGGTGATAAAAAACATATTTTAGACTTGTCAACACGAAATGCAAAATACTTTAGGATGGAACGCTTCAAACAAGTAAAAATTACAGATCCTGAAAGGCATGCCAATCGTATAATGAAGCAAATGAAAAAAGATTTACGCTTGCATGAAGAGCCAAGACATATAGAGTGTTTTGATAATTCAAACATTCAAGGAACAAACCCTGTAGCGGCTTGTGTAGTTTTTAAAAACGGAAAACCGAGTAAAAAAGAATACCGTCATTTTAACATTAAAACTGTAGAGGGTCCTGATGATTTTGCTTCAATGGAAGAAGTTGTGTATCGAAGGTACAAGCGCTTGCTTGATGAAAACCAACCCCTACCACAACTTATAATAATCGATGGAGGTAAAGGACAACTTTCGTCGGCATTAAAAAGTTTAGAAGCATTAGAATTACGAGGTAAAATAGCTATTATTGGTATAGCTAAACGTTTAGAAGAATTGTTTTATCCTGAAGACAAATACCCGTTGTATTTAGATAAAAAATCAGAAACGTTAAAAGTAATTCAACACTTGCGTAATGAAGCGCACCGTTTCGGAATAGAACATCATAGGAACCGACGAAGCAAATCGGCCTTGCAAACTGAATTAGAAACAATTAACGGAGTGGGAGAAAAAACAATAGTAGCTTTAATGAAAAAGTTCAAATCGGTTAAACGAATAAAGCAAGCAACTTTAGAGGAACTAGAAAAGGAAATAGGTTTTTCAAAAGCTCAAAAAATTTATAAAGAATTTCATTAGCATTTAGTAACTTTCGGGTGTGGGGAAATTAATTATATATTCAGTACTATTTTTAGCATCTTTTTTTGCAGTAGCACAACAACAAAACCAAGGGTCAGATTTAAAAGTTGGTGTGGTTTTAAGTGGTGGAGGAGCAAAGGGGTTGGCGCATATTGGTGCGTTGAAAGTTATTGAAGAGTCGGGTATAAAGATTGATTATATTGCCGGAACAAGTATGGGGGCAATTGTAGGAGGCTTATATGCTTCGGGGTATACAGCAGATGAGCTTACTACTCTTTTTAAAAAGATAAACTTTGAAGAACTCATTAGAGATGATTTTCAACGTAAAAACAAATCGTTCTTTGAGCGCTACAATTCAGATGTACATGCAGTAACATTGCCTTTTAATAAGTTTAAGTTGTCTATACCATCCTCGATTTCAAAGGGGCAAAACACCTATAACTTTTTTGTAAAACTTTTAGATCATGTAAAAGAAACTAAAGAGTATAGCAAGCTTCCAATTCCGTTTTTTTGTATTGCTACAGATGTTGAAACAGGGGGACAAGTACTATTAGATAAAGGGTATTTGCCAGATGCTATATTAGCCAGCGGGGCTATACCAACACTTTTTGAACCTGTAACTATTAATGACAAGTTATTAATTGATGGAGGGGTAGCTAATAATTACCCAATAGATGAGTTGTTAAAAAAAGAGGTAGATGTGGTTATTGGTGTTGATGTGCAAGACAGCTTAATGAATAAAAAGCAACTAATATCGGCCTCTGACATTATGAAGCAGGTGTCTAACTTTAATACGCAAAATCAAATGTTGCATAAAGTTGAAAAAACATCGGTATATATTAAACCTAATATTACCAATTTTTCAATTGTATCTTTTGAACAAGGTAGTGAGATATATGCAGCAGGATATGAAGCAGCACAAAAGCATAAAGAGGAGTTAGTTGAAATTTCTAAAAAGCAACATGTTAGAAAACGTACACCTACAATTAAAAAAGGGGTTTCGAAGGAGTATAAATTAACCGAGGTACACATTAATGGTAATGAAAACTATACAAGAGCTTACGTACTAGGGAAATTAAAAATTAAAGTACCAACTACTGTTTCATATAAAAAAATTGAAAGAGGAATAGTGTCATTAGCAGCCACCAATAACTTTAATGTTGTAAAGTATAAAATTAAAAATGATAGTATTTTGCAGTTAAATTTAGAGGAAAGCAATAATAAAACAGCTCTAAAATTCGGATTGCATTACGATAACCTATACAAGGGTTCTGCTTTAATTAATCTATCGCATAAACAGTTAATTACTAATAATGATATTGTCAGTTTTGATTTTATTATAGGTCAAAATTTACGTTACAATTTTGAGTATTATATTGACAAAGGTTTTTATTGGAGTATTGGGTTAAAATCAAGATTGAATTCTTTTGAAAACAATGTTAATCTAGATATTTTTAGTAACGGACCATATTTTGCTGTTGATGATGATGTAGATGTATTAGATTTAACCAATCAGTTTTATATTGAAACACCTTTTCGTAAAAACTTAGCTTTAGCATTAGGGGTAGAACATAAGTTACTTAAAATAAATGCAGAAGAAAGCAACATTAAAATTGAAAATGACAACTTTTTTAGTGGTTATGGCGAGCTAAAGTTTGATTCATTAGATGATATTTATTACCCAACTAAAGGGGCTTTTTTTAGTGGAGATTTTCATCAATATTTTTTTACAGGAAAAAAAGCAGATGACTATGAACCTTTTTCTGTAGCTAAAGCTAAAATGGGTTTTGCAACTAAATTATTATCTAATACTTATTTAAATTTTTTCACAGAGGGAGGGTTTAGAATAGGGAATAATACTAACCCTTCATTCGATTTTGTTTTGGGTGGATACGGAAACAATTTCATTAACAACTATGTGCCGTTTTATGGGTTTGATTTTATGAGCATAGCTGGAGATGGTTATGTAAAAAGCTCAATGGATATCCATTATAATTTTTATAAAAAACACTTTTTTACAATTAGTGCCAATATGGCTAATGTTGAAGATGGCTTATTTAAAACAGGTAACTGGCTTTCATTACCAAATCATTTAGGGTATTCATTAGGTTATGGCGCTAAAACCATATTAGGTCCTATGCAAATTAAATCGACATGGTCTCCAGAGATTAAAAAAGTGCAATGGTTTGTGAGTTTAGGGTATTGGTTTTAATTAAAGTGTAAAAAAATTCCGATATTTGTAAAGGATGAAACCATTTTGGGAAAACATATTAATTTATCTTAACTATCATCTCATTAAGAGAAACCCTGAGTAGCGCTTTTTTATTTTAATGAGTGTATAGAATACCATAATCATTTAATAAAAAACACATGCCTTTTTATCATAAGTTAGGAAAAATACCACCTAAAAGACACACGCAATTTAGAAAGCCAAATGGCGATTTGTACTACGAGCAATTATTTGGAACTATTGGTTTTGACGGAATGTCGTCAAACCTATATCATGAGCATCGCCCAACACAAGTAAAAGAAATAAAAAAACAATATAGTGTTGCGCCAAAAATTGCTAAAGCTAATAACATACAATCCTATCGTTTTAGAGGGTTTCAAGTACCCCAAATAAACGATTATTTAGAAAGCAGAAAAACAGTGCTAACCAATAGTGATTGTAATATAATACTATCGGCTCCAAAGCAATCAACAAAAGAATATTTTTACAAAAACACTGATGCAGATGAGGTTATTTTTATTCATCGCGGATCAGGAAAGTTAAGGACCTTATTAGGGAATTTAGATTTTAAATACGGCGATTACCTAGTAATTCCAAGAGGGATTATTTATAAATTAGATTTTGATACAGATGATAATAGATTGTTTATTGTTGAATCATATAGTCCTGTATATACTCCAAAACGTTACCGAAATTGGTTCGGACAACTATTAGAGCATTCTCCATTTTGTGAGCGTGATATTCGCTGCCCAGAAGAGCTGGAAACGCATAATGAAAAAGGCGACTTTTTAATTAAAGTTAAAAAACAAGGGGACATAATTGAAATGGTCTACGCAACTCATCCGTTTGATGTGGTTGGTTATGATGGGTATAATTTTCCGTACGCATTTTCAATACATGACTTTGAACCTATAACAGGACGTATTCATTTACCACCACCGATACATCAAACTTTTGAAACAGATACTTTTGTAATATGTAGTTTTGTACCACGTTTGTATGACTATCATCCAGATGCTATACCAGCGCCATATAACCATAGTAACATAGATTCTGATGAAGTATTGTACTATGTAGATGGTGATTTTATGAGCAGAAATGATATAGATGCTGGGCACATTTCATTACACCCAGCAGGTATACCACATGGGCCTCACCCAGGAGCGGCAGAAAGAAGTATTGGTGAAAAAGAAACAGAAGAGCTGGCTGTAATGGTTGACACATTTAAACCGTTACAAATAACAGAAGAAGCTATGAAAATAGCCGATGAAAGTTATTACCAATCTTGGCTAGATAAATAAACAAAAACAATTAAAACTATATTTAACTGTAGTTTAAATAATAACATGTAATGGTTTATATGAAACTTAAGAAAGCTAATTACAGCAAAACAACTAAATTATGGCAGCAGAAATAAAAAACTTAGAAAATTTACAAAATACAACCTACGGACTAGAGAAATTATTTGAAGAGGCCGAAGATTTTTTACCGTTATTGGGTACAGATTACGTAGAGCTTTATGTGGGTAACGCAAAGCAATCGGCTCATTTTTATAAAACAGCATTTGGTTTTCAATCGTTTGCATATGCAGGCTTGGAAACAGGAATGAAAGACCGAGTTTCTTATGTGTTAAAACAAGATAAAATTAAACTGGTACTTACAACTCCTTTAGATGAAGGTGGTGCCATTAATGAACATATCAACAAACATGGAGACGGCGTAAAAGTAATGGCTCTTTGGGTTGAAGACGCTAGAAGCGCATGGGAGGAAACTACAAAAAGAGGCGCAAAATCTTTTATGGAACCAACTGTTGAAAAAGATGAGTTTGGTGAAGTAGTTCGCTCAGGAATTTATACTTATGGAGAAACAGTTCATATTTTTGTTGAGCGTAAAAATTATAACGGAACCTTTTTACCAGGTTACCAAAAGTGGGAATCACATTATAATCCAGAACCAGTCGGATTAAGATATGTTGATCATATTGTAGGAAATGTAGGTTGGGGAGAAATGAAAGAGTGGTGTGAGTTTTATGCGAAAGTATTAGGCTTTGCTCAAATTATTTCATTTACGGATGATGATATTTCTACAGACTATACCGCTTTAATGAGTAAGGTAATGAGTAATGGTAACGGACGTATCAAATTCCCAATCAATGAACCAGCTGAAGGAAAAAAGAAATCTCAGATTGAAGAATATTTAGACTTTTATAAAACACCAGGAGTACAACACATAGCTGTGGCAACTAATGATATTGTAAAAACAGTAGCAGCAATGCGTGACAGAGGTGTAGAGTTTTTATATGTTCCTGATACGTATTATGACGATTTATTAGAACGTGTAGGTAAAATTGATGAAGATGTTGAAGTGCTTAAACAACACGGAATACTTATAGACCGAGATGAAGAGGGGTATCTATTACAATTGTTTACCAAACCTGTAGTGGATAGGCCAACCATGTTTTTTGAAATCATACAACGTAAAGGAGCACAGTCATTTGGTGTAGGTAATTTCAAAGCTTTATTTGAAGCTATTGAAAGAGAGCAAGCTAATAGAGGAACATTATAATATGTATATAAAGTATTATTACATTTCTAGGTATGTCAATATAAAATGTCCGTTTTCATAAACAATCTTTTTAAATCCAAAAAAGAAGATTATTTATAAAACAACATTATTACTTACAATGAATAGAGAAGAATTATTAAAAGCTATTGATGAAAAATATGCAGCTATGGGGCAAGATGCAGATGTGCATTTGTCAGGATTGCTGCATGCAGAACCGATGAAATATTGGGATTTCATTCAGTTAGATGCCTTGTTAGGATTACAAACACAGCGCACAACACTTCCTGATGAAATGGTGTTTTTAATGTATCACCAAATCAATGAGTTATTATTTAAGATGATTCTTTGGGAAATGGAACAGGTATCACATGCGGAAAATATAAAACCTGAAAAATTCGTAATGCATTTATCGCGTATTAGCAGGTATTTTGATGTGTTATCTAGTTCTTTTACTGTTATGGGGGACGGTATGGAGTATGACCAGTATATGAAGTTTAGGGATACCTTAACTCCTGCAAGTGGTTTTCAATCTGTACAATACCGTAAAATTGAAATCGCATCAACAGAGTTAATCAACTTAATTGATTTTAGGTTTAGAAAAACAATAGATAGAAACACGCCGTATGAACATGCTTTTGAGCACATGTATTGGCAAGTAGCCGGTAAGGATTATGAAACAGGTAAAAAAAGTAAGCTATTAACAAACTTTGAGGAAAAATACAAAAAGGAGTTGGTGGCGTTTATGAAGGAATACAACCTGATTAATTTATGGACTAAATTTAAATCACTACCTAAAACCTATCAAGAAGATAAAAACTTAATTAATGCCATGAGGCATTACGACCATACCATAAATGTGAAATGGGTTATGAATCATTTAAATGCAGCAAAAAAGTATTTAGGTGATGCAGCAGCTACAGGAGGGAGTGATTGGCAAAAGTATATGCACCCACGTTACCAACGAAGAATTTTCTTTCCGGAGCTATGGAGTACTGAAGAATTGGAAAACTGGGGAGTAACCAATTTAGATGGGTATAAGAAAGTAGTATAAATCACAGTTTTTTATTGAAAAAAAACTAATAAAACAAGATAAATAATGTGGTATTATTAATTTTTTGTTAAATATTAATTTTTTTATACGAATATCGTAAAAAAGAAAGTACTTTTGCGCCCTCAAACAGGGTGGTTCCTGTTTGGAACTTTAAATTTCATAATTTATAGTTTTGGTTGGTTAATAGAATAAAACGTTATCAAGTTTATTGGTAGCGTTTTTTCTTTTTAATATTTTTGGAATAGTAATTGTAAACTCATTACATATAAACGAAAAACAACCTAAATTATGAAAAGATTTTTTTCAATCCTATTCATCATATTATTGAGTTTACAAGCTAGAGCGCAAGAGCCTGCATTTGATAGTGGAGAGTGGTTTAAGTTTCGTATTCACTATGGAATGTTTACTGCTAGCTATGCTACTTTGGGTGTGCACAGTGCAACGATAAATAATAAAGAAGTCTATCATGTTAAAGGAAATGGTAAATCCACAGGGTTACTAAGTTTATTCTTTAAAGTAGATGATACTTACGAAACATATTTCGATAAAAAAACAGGGCAACCTTATCGTTTTATTAGAAATATTTATGAGGGTGGGCACACTAAGGATATTCAAATTGAGTTTGATCATAAACAACAAACAGCCTTAGTAAATGATAAAAAGCATAAAGAAAAAAGTACGCATACTATAAAGCCTAATACACAGGATATGGTTTCAGCGTTCTACTATTTAAGAAACAATGTTGATACCAAAACCTTAGTTGCTGGAGAGGAAGTGAAAATAAACATGTTTTTTGATAAAGAAAACTTCAATTTTAAGCTTAAATTTTTAGGAAGAGAAGTATTAAAAACAGAGTTTGGGAAAGTAGCCTGTTTGAAATTTCGACCTTATGTACAATCAGGGCGAGTTTTTAAAGAAAAAGAAAGTTTAACCGTTTGGATTTCTGACGATAAAAATAAGATTCCCGTTCGCTTACAAGCAAGTTTAGCTGTGGGATCAATAAAAGCAGATTTAGAAGGCTATAAAGGTTTAAAATACCCTTTTAAAATAATTATTGATAAGTAAGAAAATCAATAACCAATAAAAAAAATGTGTTTACATAAATGTAAGCACATTTTTTTTTGTGATATTTGAAGCTTAGTTGATAAAAATGTACAAGAAGATGCGAAAGATAATTTGGTTATTGCTTTTTTTTATAACACTAAATGCTTGTAAAAAAGAAGAAAACCAAAAAATAACACCAGAAGTAAAAAAGGAAAAAGTAGTTAAACCAAAATATGAATTTGGATTTAACTTAAATAATTTTTCCGTACTTGTTGATACGATACAATCAGGTGATAGCTTTGGAAAAATATTATTCGAAAATCATATAGGTTATGGTAAAATAGAAGAAATTGTACAAGCAACTAAAGATACTTTTAACGTAGCTAAACTTAATGTTGGGAAGAGATATACAGTATTAAAAACAAAAGACTCACTTGAAAAAGCACAATATTTTATCTATCAGCCAAATAAAATAGATTATGTGGTTTTTGATTTTTCAACTGATTCTATTACAAAAGCATATACAGCAAAAAAACCAACGAAAACAGTAGAAAGAACAGCGTCAGGAATTATTACAACTTCGCTTTCTGAAGCAATGGATAGTGCAGGATTAAACGTGTATATGGCACATGAACTTTCCGATATTTATGCATGGTCTATAGATTTCTTTCGATTACAAAAAGGAGATAGTTATAAGGTTGTTTTTACAGAAAAGTATATTGAAGATTCAATATATGTAGGTGTAGATAATATAAAGTCAGCAGTTTTTGTACATAATAATACTCCTTTTTATGCTTTCGATTATAAATCGGATGTTATTGAAGGAATTACCGACTATTATGATGAAACCGGAAAAACTCTGCGAAGTCAATTTTTAAAGGCGCCAGTTAAGTTTAGTCGAATATCATCGCGATATAATTTAAAAAGAAGAATTAGATATTACGGTAACAGAATTAGACCACATAGAGGAACTGATTTTGCTGCACCAGTGGGAACACCAATTTTGGCCACGGCTAATGGAACAGTAATAGAATCGACAAGACGTGGAGGTAATGGGAAATATGTTAAAATACGCCATAATAGTACATATAGCACACAATATTTACATATGTCCAGAAGAGCTGTAAAGGTGGGACAGGTTGTAAAACAAGGCGATGTAATTGGGTATATTGGAATGACAGGTAATACTAGTGGCCCGCATGTTTGCTATCGTTTTTGGAAAAACGGCCGCCAGGTGGATCCATTGCGAGAAAAGCTTCCTGCAGCAAAACCTATTTCTGACGAGTTGAAAGAGGAATATTTTGCTTATATTCAACCGTTAAAAAAACAATTAGACGCTATACCACTTCCTGAGGTTAATGAGGAAGAAAACTAATGAATTTTTCAAGAAAAAATCCAATACAAACCAAAGCTTGGCAAAAATTAACTGCGCATTTTGAACAAATAAAAAATGTTCATTTGCAGGAAATGTTTGCCAATAAAATAGCACGTGAACAAGAGCTAAGTGTTGAATTTGGTGATTTTTTTGTTGATTTTTCAAAAAACAGGTGGACATCAGAAACCATTCAATTGTTTACTGAACTTGCCAATGAGCTCCATTTAAGAGAAAGCATCTCATTATATTTTAAAGAAAACAACTTAAATTTTACCGAAAATAGAGCCGTGTTACACACGGCATTGCGTAGTGATGAAAAAGAGATCGTTCTTAACGGTAACAATATTATTCCAGAGATAAAAAGTGTTAATGAAAAAATAGAAACGTTTACCAAGGCTATAATTTCCGGCTCACAGAAAGGGCACACTGGTAAAGCGTTTACAGATGTAGTTAATATAGGTATTGGAGGGTCTAGCCTAGGTCCAAAAGTAGTTTGTAATGCTTTACAACATTACAAAAACCATTTAAATATTCACTATGTTTCTAATATTGATGGCGATGAACTAGAAGAGACATTAAAAAAAATAATTCCTGAAACCACACTGTTTATTATTGTTTCTAAATCTTTTACCACTGCAGAAACTTTACAAAATGCAAACTCAATAAAGAATTGGTTTTTAAAATATGCTCCAGAAACGGCAGTACAAAAACATTTCATTGCGGTATCAGCTAATGTTGAGAAGGTGGTAGACTTTGGTGTTGATGCGTCAAATATTTTTCCAATGTGGAATTGGGTTGGTGGTCGTTTCTCATTGTGGAGTGCTGTAGGGATATCCGTAGCATTAAGTATAGGCTATGAAAACTTTAAAGCACTATTACAAGGAGCTAGGAAAATAGATGCTCATTTTAAAACAAAAGATTATAAAGAAAATATTCCTGTGCTCATGGCTTTTACGAGTATTTGGTATAGCAATTTCTTTTTGACAAGTCAGCATGCTGTTATACCATATTCATACTACTTAGAAGACTTTGTTCCGTACCTAAAACAAGGTTTTATGGAAAGTAATGGGAAATCAGTAGATAGAAATGGAAAAGCAATAGATTACAAAACAGGAACAGTTCTTTTTGGAGGTGTTGGTTCAAATGCTCAGCACGCATTTATGCAGTTGTTTCATCAAGGAACCAATTTAATTTCTACAGAGTTTATAGGTTTTTGTAATTCATTACATGGAAACTCTGATCATCAGGATGTTTTAGTGGCTAATATGTTTGCGCAAGCAAAGGCTTTAGCTTTTGGTACTTATGGGAAAAAAACGGATAATCCATATAAAGAATTTAAAGGAAATTCACCTTCTACAACAATATTAATAAAAAAATTAACTCCAGAAAACTTGGGGAGTTTGTTGGCTATTTATGAGCATAAAATTTTTATTGAAGGCTTATTGTTAAACATCAATAGTTTTGACCAGTTTGGAGTAGAGTTAGGTAAGGAATTATCAAGAAATTATATTGAATCATTACATGAGTCTGCTTCAAAAAAATCACTATTAATGCAATTTTATAAAAACAATCAATAACACATAACTTAAAACAATCAATTATGGCAACAATAAAATTTATACACTCTTATTGGGCTTATTTAGTATTATTAGTAATGATAATAGCCTCAGTAAGTTCAATTATAGGAATGCTTACAAAAAAGGAGTTTGGAGCAAAAGATTTTAGAATAGCGTTATTTGCCCTTATAGTAACTCACATTCAATTGTTAATAGGGATAGTTTTGTTTGTATTTGCAAATAATTTTGGAGATGTAGAAATGGGAGAAATTATGAAAAACTCTGCATTGCGTTTAAGAAACGTAGAGCATCCATTATTGATGGTAATAGCAATAATGTTACTAACCATAGGTTATTCAAAGCATAAAACAAAACGAACTTCGGCTAGTAAATTTAGAATATTGGCTGTAACTTATACGTTAGCCTTAATAGCTATGTTGGCTATGATACCATGGAATACATGGTTGGCGTAAGTTTATATGTTGTTCTAAAATGCAAAAAAAAGCTTCTAAGGAAACTTAGAAGCTTTTTTATTGATTAGTTATATAGTTTACTGAACTTCTTTAATCAAATAAGTATATACTGGGAAGTGATCGCCATAACCACCAGTCCACGTAGCGCCAACAAAACTTCTTTTAGGGTAACCTTTATAACGACCTTTTTTATTAGTCATATACGCAGGGTTGTAAATACCTGTTTTGTAGATTTTAAAAGTAGAAAAATCTTTATCTAAAAAAGGTTTAGTAAACATCATTTGATCAAAAATGTTTAATGCATCTCTATAAGCCAAAGTTCCCATTCCTTTTTTAGCCATTTTCATCATAGGGTTGTATATACCTTTAAGCCCTACATCTTCTTTATTGGCTTTAGCTTTCAAAACTTTTTTAACACTTACGTTAAAAGGATCGTCATTTAAATCTCCCATGATAATTATTTTTGCGTAAGGATCTATAGTTTGTAATGAGTCTACTAATTTTTTAGTTAACTGTGCTGCAGCCACACGTTTAGGTCTGCTGCGTGCTTCACCACCTCTTCTAGAAGGCCAGTGATTAACGATAAAGTGCATTTTTTCACCTTCAAGTTTACCACTAACTAATAATTGGTCTCTGGTGTAAATACGCTTTTTTGTAGTGTCATCGTAAATTAAAAGTTCGTGCTTACTGTAATTCGTTGGTTTAAAAAGTTTCTTTTGGTATAAAAGAGCAACATCAATACTACGTACATCTGGCGAATCAAAATGTATAATATCGTAATCTTTATCACGCAATTGAGGGTCGTTAATTAAATCATGTAACACCTCTTTATTCTCTACCTCACATACTCCTAATACTGCTGGAGCGTTTATTGAGTATTTTGGATCTACCCCAATTTCAGAAATAACACGAGCCATGTTTTTTATTTTTTTAGGATAAACAATGCCGCGCTCTTTTTTACTCATTTCCATAAGCGGACTTTTTTCGTCCAGTTTATTAGGATCGTTAATGGTATCAAAAAGGTTTTCTAAATTGTAAAAAGCAACTGTATTTACTTTGTAGCGTTTTTTGTTTTGAGCTAGTACTGTAAAGCTCATACCTACCATTAAAAATAGTAGCAAATAGTTTTTCATTTTCATGAGATAAAAGTTTTTAATGCCTTTAAAATTTAATGTATTTCATTAAGGCTTAGTCTGTTGTTGTAAAATCCACTTCAAATTACAGGCCAAAAGTAGTCAATTATTTAATTATATTGCTTTGCGTATGTAAACTTATTGTAAAATATGCCTCAAAAAGGAAGAACAGTAGAGAAGTTTATTCTAAAATGTGTACATTTGCGAACTGGAAAATTATTTTCAGTGGTTTAAAAATTTATTAATCAGTAAATTACGTATGAAAAAAACAATTTTGACATTAGTACTGACTTTCGTGAGTGTGCTTTATATGCATGCACAGGAAACAGCAGTTAAAGGTCAAGTAATCGATGCCGATTCTACAGATCCAGTAGCTGGAGTTACTGTAGCAATCAAAGGCTCTGAACTAACACAAACAACGGATGAGTTAGGGAGCTTTAACTTTACGAATAACCTTCCGTTAGGAGAGCAATCTCTTATAATTTCTAAGGAAGGATATTTTACCAAAGTATTTACCATAATAATTGAAGAGGCAGAAGTAGTTGATCTTTCTACAATTATTTTAAAACATGATTTAGGGGTAACAACCGATTTTACCATTTCATTATCTGAAGATGAATTAGACGAGGATGAAAGTGTAGCATCAAACACTTCAGGGATTTTACAATCTTCTAGAGATGTTTTTGATAGAGCAGCAGCTTTTGATTTTAGTGGAACATTTTTTAGAGTACGAGGTTTAGATTCAGAAAATGGAACCATGCTACTAAATGGTATTCGTATGAATAAAGCGTTTAATGGTAGACCACAATGGAGCAACTGGGGAGGTATTAATGATGTAATGCGAAACCAAGACTTTGTGCGTGGGTCTAAAGCTAATGAATACGCCTTTGGAGGGGTTGGAGGTACCACTAATATAAACATGCGTGCCTCACAATACAGAAAAGGAGCACGTATTTCTTATGCATCATCAAATAGAAGTTATACTAACAGAGTTATGGCAACGTACACTACTGGTTTAATGGATAATGGATGGGCTTTAGCTATTACGGCAGGAAGAAGATGGGCAGAAGAAGGATTTGTTGATGGTACAGTATATGATGCGAATTCAATTTTTGCTTCAGTAGAAAAGAAGATTAATGATAAGCACAGTATAAACTTTACGTCTATTTATACACCAAACCGAAGAGGTAAATCTGCAGGTGTTACACAAGAGGTGTTTGATTTAAAGGATAACAAATATAACCCGTATTGGGGGTATCAAAATGGAGAAGTTAGAAATTCTCGTATTAGAGAAATTGAAGAACCGATTTTGATGTTAAACCATTATTGGACGATCTCTGATAAAACTACTTTAAACACAAATGTAGCATATCAATTTGGACATATTGGGAATAGTCGTTTAGATTTTAACGGAAGTAATCCAGATCCGATGTATTACAGAAAGTTGCCTAGCTATGCTTTACGTTTTGATACAACTCAAGCTAGTTTGGCTAACGCATATGCCTTACAACAAGAATTTTTAAGTGACGGACAATTAGATTGGAATGCAATGTATCAAGCCAATATTAACAATCCGGATAATGCATACTATATTTTATATGAAGATAGAAACGATGATAAACAATGGTCGTTTAATACTATTTTGAATACAGAATTAGCTGAAAATATTACATTAGATGCAGCAGTAAATTATTCAATGTTAAAGTCGCACAACTATGCTAAGGTGTTAGATATGTTAGGTGCAACTTCATATTTAGATAAAGATTATTTTGACAACTTAGATAATAATGCATTAACTCCAAATAGAGTTGTAACAGAAGGAGACACTTTTAGATATAACTACAATATTGATGCTACAATGTACGATGCTTTTACACAAGCACAATTTAAGTACAATAAAGTAGATTTTTATTTAGGAGGACAATATGGTAAAACTGAGTTTCAAAGAGAAGGATTATATGAAGATGGTCATTTTGTTGGATCTAATATAACTTCTTTAGGAAAAGGAGAAAAACAAGACTTTACTAAGTTAGGAGGAAAAGCAGGATTAACTTATAAAATTTCAGGAAAACACTTGTTAGATTTTAATGGAGCGTATTTACAAGATGCACCAACAATTCGTAATTCTTTTTTGAATTCAAGACAAAACAATTTAATTGTTCCTGATTTAACTGAAGTAAAGACTACATCGGCAGACGCGAGTTATATTTTCCGTTCATCAATATTTAAATCACGTTTAACAGGGTATTATTCAACAATAGAAGATGCTACTGAAGTTGCTTTTTTCTATATTGATGGAATTTCTGGAACCTCTGACGCACAATCTTTTGTGCAAGAGGCAACAACAAATGTAGACAAGCGTAATATGGGAGTAGAGCTTGGGGCTGAAGCACAAGTTACACCAACTATTAAGTTAAAAGGAGCATTATCTTATGGAGAATCTGTTTATACTAATAACCCAAATGTGTATTTAAGCTCAGATGATTTTATTGATACTGAAGATGATGGTGTGGTTTCTTATGGAGAAGCAAGCTTAAAAGATTATAAAGTAGCAGGAGGACCACAACGTGCCGCAAGTATTGGTTTTGAATACAGAGACCCTAAGTATTGGTGGGTAGGTGCAACTGCCAACTTTTTCTCAAATGCTTATTTAGATATAGCTGCAATAACCAGAACAAAGAACTTTGGGTTAGATCAAGATGGGGCAGATATAGCTGATTATGATCCTGCAATAGCTAAAGAGTTATTAAAACAAGAAGAGTTTGATAATTATATGTTGGTGAACCTAGTTGGAGGAAAATCATGGAAAGTAGGAGATAAATATATAGGTTTCTTTGCATCTATCAATAATGTGTTTAATGAAACCTATAAAACAGGAGGATACGAACAAAGTAGAAGTGGTAACTATACTGAATTATTAGAAGATAATAATAGACCAGGAGGTAGACTATTTGGACCTAAATATTGGTTTGGTAGAGGTACTACATATTATATGAATGTTTACTTAAGGTTTTAAAAAAAATAAAATAAAAGCAATGAACGAGCAAAAGTTTCGTCTCATTATATAACAACACTAAAAACAAATACAATGAAAACAAAGAATATATTAAAAATAGCTGCAGCGTTTCTTTTTGTAGGAATGTTTACTGCCTGTGTGCAAGATGATGATTATGCTACTCCTAACATTATAGGTGAAGAGCCAGATGTTACAGTAACAAATACATTCAAGCAAATAAAAGATATGTATAATAACGATGGGGAAGTGGTAATATTTCCTGATGGATTGGTAATTTCTGGTTATGTAGTATCTGACGATAGAACAGGTAACTTTTATAAAACATTAATTATTCAAAATGATATTGATGGAATTGATGATGATCCAGCAAATCCAAGATTAGGATTTAAAATTACAGTTGACGCTACAGATTTATCTCAACGTTTTAACATTGGAAGAAAAGTTTATGTTCGTTTAGATGGGTTAGCTATGAACGAGTCTAGAGAAGATAGTGGTGATTTTGAAATAGGAATTTATGATGAGAGTGATTTTAATAACATAGCAAGAATACCAGAGTATATCTTAAACGGGTATTCATTTGGAGATGTTACTTATGCACCAGCAATACAAAGGTCGTTAGTAACAGAAACAATAACTCCAAAAATGATGAACATTTCTGATTTTGATTTTGCAGACGTAAATACAGCTATACAATTAGAAAATATGCAAACTAGCAACGAAGGTGATACCTTTGCAGGGTTGCCGTCAGATGAGTTTGATGCTGAGCGTATGTTGTTAAATTGTTCAGAAAACACAACAGTTATTTTAGCTACAAGTACTTTCTCTGAATTTAAAGATCAAGGGATACCTACAGGAAAAGGAACAGCTAATGTAATTTTAAGTAGAAATTTTGATGGAGATGCATATATTATTAAAGTAAATGAACCAGCAGATTTAGATTTTACAGGAAATAGATGCGATCCTTTTTTTGAGGAAAATTTCGAATCATATGGTTTTGGTGACACAATTGACCAAAATGGATGGATTAACTATATGGAGGCAGGAACAAAAGATTTTCATGCATACACAGATAGTTATTCTATAGGAACATCTGCAAGAATTGGTTCGTACCAATCTGGTGATGCAAGTACTATTACTTGGATGATCTCTCCAGGTATTGATATGGATGCTCAGGCGGGAGAAGTGTTATCATTTCAGACATCTAATAGTTTTTCTGATGGAAGTACATTAGAAGCTTTAATTTCAACAGATTGGGATGGAACACCTGCAGGAGTAACATCTGCTACATGGACAACGTTACCAGCTACAATTGTTGATGATTCTGAATTTTATCAAAACTGGGTAAGCTCAGGTGCTATTGATTTATCAGGATACACTGGAACTGCATACATTGCTTTTAAATATGTAGGTAGTGGTGCAAGTGGATTGGATGGAACTTATGAGATAGATGAAATTAAAATATTTGCTAACTAGTTATTAGTAAGTTATATAAAAAAACCTCCTTTTATTTATGAAGGAGGTTTTTTTATGCAATTAATTCAAATTGTTTACCTGCGTGTGGGCGTATCAGGCCTTTAAGTTCAAGGTTCAGTAGGCTTGATGAGGTGCTAAAAATTGGTAGCTGACAAGAAAAAGCTATTTCATCAAGTCCTACTTTTTCTTTATTTCTTAAAAAGGCTATTATTTTTTCTTCGGTTGAGTTTAAGTCTGTAAAAAGTTGTGTTTGTACTTGTTTTTGCTGTTTCTGTTTAACTTCCCAGTTTAGATAGTAAATAATATCAGCGGCTGAGCTAATTAACTGAGCTTTTTGTGTTTTTATTAAATTATTTGTACCTACACTATAGTTGTCTTCAGCACGACCCGGGAGCGCAAAAACTTCTCTGTTATAGGAGTTAGCAATATCAGCAGTTACTAAGCTTCCTCCTTTTTCTGCACTCTCAATAACTAAAATAGCTTCAGATAGTCCTGCAATTATTCGGTTCCGTTTTATAAAATTTTCCCTATCAGGATTAGAACTGCTCCAAAATTCGGTAATAAACCCACCATTTTCTTCAACTTGGTGCATGTATTTCTTGTGTGCTTTTGGGTATATTTGATTCATACCATGGGCTAAACAAGCAACAGTCTGTAGGTTATTATCAATAGCAGCTTTATGAGCTGAAATATCTGTTCCATAAGCAAAGCCTGAAACAACTATAGGGTTTAAAACACTAAGCTCTTCAATAATTTTTTCACATATGCGTTTCCCTTGTGGGCTAATATTTCGCGTGCCAACAATACTGATAATGTGTTGTTGTTTAAGGTTAATGTTTCCTGTATGGAATAGCAATATAGGTCCGTCAATGCAGTTTTTTAAGCGTTGAGGATAGTCCTTGTCTTGATAATACCAAACTTGAATATTATTTTGATTAATAAATTTAATTTCATTTTCGGCTTGCTGAAATAGATTTGAATTTTGTAGTGATTTAATAACATTTTTTCCAATGCCATTAATGGCTTGTAAATTGTTCTCTTTCTCTTTAAAAACAGCTTCAGCAGAACCACAATATTGAATGAGTTTTTTTGCGGTTATATCACCAATATTTGCAGTTTTTTGTAACGCTAACGTGTATAGTAATGATTCGTTATTCATTAATTAATTGATAATCAACTTAAAGTTACTGAAAAAATAGGATTGTTAATAACTATTGGATAACGATATAGGAACATTTTCAAAAAAATGTAAATTTGTTTATGTAATTAGTATAAGTAATGGTGTTATCAAACTACATAAGTGATTTATTGTATAGGTATGAATGTGTTATAGTTCCTGAATTTGGAGCTTTTTTAACACAAAAGCATACTGCTACATTAAATGTTGCTTCAAATGTATTTTTGGCACCAAGAAAAACAATATCGTTTAACGAGCAGTTAAAGCATAATGACGGATTGTTAGCCAATCATATATGTACAATAGCAGCTATAGAATATGTTGATGCCATTCAGCAAATAGCAGAAGCTGTAGCTGTACTTAAAGGAAAACTAATTACTGGTGAAACCGTGTTGCTTGAAAACATTGGTCATGTTAGTCTAAGCAACGAAGGGAAGTTACAGTTTTCACCTGTAGAAACTACAAATTATTTAACCAGTTCTTTTGGTTTATCAAGCACCTATAAAAAACCAGTTTTACGAGAAGAGCTAAAGGAGAAAGTAGTAGTTTTAGAAGAGAGTGCTCCTATAGCCTTTACTCCAGAAACACGTAAAAAACGTTCGTACTTAAAATATGCAGCTATAGCTGTTGTAGCATTAGGAATATTTGGTATTGGTGGGCAACAATTATACACACAGCAAATGGAAGTGGTTGCTGAGCATAATGAGCAAGAAACTATTGCTATAGAGAAGGCAGCATATCAAAAAGCTACTTTTTTTGATATCGCACCTATTAAAGTTCCTGAAGTTACTTTTCAAGTTACTGTAGAAAAAGAAGTAATAGGGAAATATCATATTATAGCAGGCGCTTTTCGTTACGAAGAGAATGCTGATAAAAAAATAAATGAATTAAAAGCACAAGGGTTTTTCCCTAGAAAAATTGGTAAAAATAGTTATGGGTTACACCAAGTAGCTTATGCAAGTGTTGCTGATAGAAACGAAGCATTACAAACTTTACGTAATATAAAGAAAGCTCATAATACTAAGGCTTGGTTGTTGGTAAAAGACATCAATTAATTTTTCGTTAAATAGTAGCACAGTTCTTATTAGCACGTTACCTTTGCAAAAAAATGCAAAATGAAGGCTAAGCACCCTATAGATTCAATTACTACATTAACAGATTTAGTATTACCAGGAGAAACAAACCCCTTAAATAATTTATTTGGAGGAGAGTTGCTATCTCGTATGGATAGAGCGGCAAGCATTGCTGCAAGACGCCATAGTCGCCGTATTGTAGTTACCGCATCAGTAAACCATGTAGCATTTAATAAAGCAGTACCTTCCGGGAGCGTTGTTACAATAGAAGCCAAGGTATCAAGAGCTTTTACCAGCTCTATGGAAGTTTATATTGATGTTTGGATTGAAGATAGAGAGTCAGGTTTTAGAACTAAAGCAAATGAAGGGATATACACCTTTGTAGCAGTAGATGAAACAGGAATGCCTGTTAAAGTGCCAGCTATTGAACCACAAACTGCATTGGAAAAGGAGCGCTTTGAAGGTGCTTTACGAAGAAAGCAGTTGAGTTTGGTTTTGGGAGGACGTATGAAACCTGCTGAAGCAACCGAATTAAAAGCATTATTTGCTGAATAATATTATTTTAAAAATAAAAAAAGCCACTTAAGAAAGTGGCTTTTTTACTTTAGATGTTTTATTGTGCAATAAAATATAGTCTAATACTTTTTCCATGAGTTCTACACGATCTTTACCACGTACATTATGCTCATGCATAGGATAGGTAAAAAAGTCTAACTGAACCCCTTTATCTACAGCTTCTTTTAATAAACTCATACTGTGTTGAGGTACAACAGTAGGATCAATACTTCCATGAATTAAAAACAATTTCCCTTCAAGGTTTTCTAGGTAGTTTCCTAAGCGTGATTTTTTGTAACCTTCAGGGTTTTCTTGAGGGGTGTCCATATAACGTTCACCATACATTACTTCATAATATTTCCAATCGGTTACTGGACCTCCAGCGACACCAGAGGTGAAAATACCAGGGTGTCTTAACATTAATGAACTAGTTAAAAAGCCACCATAACTCCATCCATGTACAGCCATTCTATTTGAATTTACGTACGGTAAAGATTTTAAATATTCAACTCCCACAAGCTGATCTTCCATAGCAGCATCACCCAAGTTACGATGTACAATACTTTCAAAAGCAAAACCTCTATTTGCAGAACCTCTATTGTCAATTGTAAATACGATATAATCATGTGCAGTAGCGAAGGAAGTCATCCATAAAGGAGCACCACCCATCCATGAATTGGTTACCAATTGTACGTGTGTTCCTCCATATAAATAAACAAGAACAGGGTATTTCTTTTCAGGATTAAAGTTAGCAGGTTTTATAATTCTACCATATAAGTCGGTACCATCATTAGATTGTAGTGTAACAAATTCGGTACTTCCTATCTGATATTCTTTTAAAGGGTTACTAGCTTTATAAAGCGCTTTTTTATTACCATTTTTAATATTGATAATGTTAATGTTTTTAGGAGTATTTAAACTGCTAAAGCTATCTATTAAATAGTTGCCTTTTAATTGTGAGTTATGAGTTCCTGCTGCCGAAGTTAAATATGTAGTTTTACTCGATTTTAAATTTATTTTTAATGTGTGTGTTTCGATTGGATTTTTACCTGTTGCACTAACAATAACGTTCTTTCCAGCAGTATCAAAACCTAGTATTGATTTTACAACAAAATCAAATTTTGTAAGTTGTTTTATAAATTTACCCGAGGTAGAATATAAGTAAAGGTTTTTAAAGCCATCTTTTTCACTTAACCAAATAAATTCGGTAGTGCTATTAGGTAAAAAAACAGCATCGTTTTCAGGCTCTACCCAACGTTCGTTACTTTCAGAAAATAAGGTGCGTACTTTTTGTCCAGTACTGGCATTATACATATTGTAGTCGTAATGGTTTTGAGCACGATTTACTTCGGCAACCAAAAGGTACTTCCCATCAGGTGTCCATGATAGATTTGTTAAATAATGTTCGTCTGAAGTGTCAATGTTTAAATATACAGTTTGCTTATTTTTAAGGTTGTATATTCCAATTTTAGCCAATTCACTTTTCTGTCCAGCCATTGGGTATTTTATATTTTTCAAACTGGCAGGATAAGTATTTATGTTTACTAAAGGATATTCGGTAACGTGTGTTTCATCTTTTTGATAGAATGCTAAATGATCTCCTTTTGGCGACCAAAAAGTTCCTTTAGAAATTCCAAATTCATAACGTGCTATGGCTTGGCCTGCGACAATATTTTTGTTTGTAAATGTAGTTACAGCTATTTTTGAATTTTCAGCATTTGCAATGTATAAATTATTATCTAATGTGTAGGCTATGGCATTTGCCTTATCACTATAATCATTGTTTGTAGCGTTAGTTTCAAAAACTATTTTTTTATTAATAGTATTGTTATGATAGTTAAAATGAATTTGTTCATTATGATGAACAAAAACAAAGAGACTACTCGTTGCTTTGGAAATACGAGGAAGTCGCTTTAAGCTTGGTATGGCCTTTTGAAAATCAGTAAGTGCAATGGTTTTTATTACTGAATTTTGTGTGTTTTTAATTACATAACTATTGTTTTCTGCATACATATAGGTATTAGTTGTTACCCATTTTAACGATGATAGTGATTTTGGGTATAGCCCTTTGTAATTGCCTAAAACAGCATCGTTAAGTGTTAGTTCCTTTTGTTGTGCATATCCTTGAAACAAGGATAGAATACATAAGATTAAAAGTATTTTTTTCATGGTAATAAATTACATTTTATAAATCCAGTGTGCTGGGTTTTGTTTGCTACTATTGTTAAAAATAAAGAAGCGTAAAATTGATTTCCCTTCGTTGTTGGCAGCTACTTTTCCAAGTGGTGTACCTGTACTTACTTTATCGCCTTTTTTTACACGTAAGTGTTTTAAATTAGAGTATACGGTATAATAATTTCCGTGTTGAATATATACAGACTGGTTAGCTCCTTTGATGACTTGTATTTCAGAAACAGTACCGTTAAAAACGGCTTTAGCAGTACTATTTTTCGAAGTAATTATTTTAACACCGCTACTATTGGTATAAATACCTGGCATTGTTGGGTGGGGTTGTTTTCCAAATTTTTGGGTTACATGACCAGTACTAACAGGCCATGGGAGTTTTCCTTTATTAGCACTAAAACTTGCAGCTAAAGCTTTGGCTTCAGGTGTTAGCGAAAGGGTTTTAGTGTTTTTCTTTTTTCCTGCCTTTTTATTAGCTGCAGCAATTGCCTCTTTAATTAGCTTTTCGATTTGACGTTCAATTTTATCACTCTGCTTTTGTTTAGCAGCAATAGCTTTTTTATATTTCTTTTCGTCTTTTTTTAAAGCGTCAATTAGTTCTTGTTGCTTTTCTTTTTCTTTAAGTAAGGAGCTTTGTGCTTTTTTGTTTTCGGCAATTAACCTGCTTTTGTCTTCTTTTTGTAGTAGCAATGCTTCGTTTAGAAGAGCTAGTTTTTCAGTTTTTGATACAATAGAATCGGCCTGTTTTTTCTGATACCTCTTATATTGTTTCATGTAATTATACCTTTTGTAGGCTTGCAAGAAATCATGTGAGGATAATAAAAAAAGCAATTTACTTTGGGTAGCTTTATTCTTGTATGATTTTACCACCATGGCGGCATAATCTTTTTTTCTAGCAGCTAAATCGGCTTCTAAATCGTTAATTTTTTTACTATTGTCCTTTATTTCACGAGTAAGTAAATTGGCTTGTTGGTTGGTGATTTGTATTAAATTACGATGCACCTTAATTTTTAAGTTAACATCTTGAATTTTAGTAAGCAACGAGGTTTCTTCAGATTTTGTTTCTGCCAATAAACCATTAATCTCTCTGATTTCTTTTAATAAATTTTGACGTTGTGTTTCTAACTGGCGTTGTTTTTTTGATTGCCCAAAAGATATCGCAGTACAGCACAACACCAACATAAAAAATAGTAGGTATTGGTATGTAGGTTTAGTTTTCAATGCTTATTTCTTTATAGTTATTTGGGATTTTGAACGGAAAGCGTAAATCTTGATTCAAAGATACATTTCTGTAACTAATATCAATTTGTGTTTCAGAAGTTTTTTCAACCATTAACAGATTAACTAGCATAGGGATTAGTTGATTGTCAACCTCTTGATATCCTTTATAATCAACAGTTAGTATTCTGTAAGCTTTGGGTTGGGCTATTTCTTGCGATTTGACTTTAAAGTTTCCAGGGTTTAGGGTGATATAGTGTTCTGCCAACGAATTTAATTGTTCTGGACGGAGTAAATATCCGTTTTCTAAAACTTCAGAGTCATATTGTGTAGGCTCAAGTGTGTACATGGCTTCGCCTAATAAAATACCTTGCAATTGCATGAAGGTAATATCCGTTTTAAGCCATGAGTTAATAATGCTATAATCACCATCAAAATAGGTGTTGTCTATTTTATTGTAATATTTTACTGCGTTTGGAGAGATTAAAATTTTAGCACCAGGAATACCCATTTTACCAATACTTAACCATATTTTTTCATTTTTAAGTATGCGTAAATTTGCCGTAAATTTTTCTTCTTTTTCTGCAGTTTTTAAGTTGATAGTTAATGCTGCTTTTAAACTGGTGTACGAATTATTTTTTTTGTGGTAATTAGAAATAATTTCTGCAGTTTTTAGTTTTTCGGTATTGCCATTAGCTGCAGCTTTTTTGCTGGCTTTACAGCCTACAAGAACGGAACAAACTATGGTTATGTAAAAAAGAAATCTCATTGTTTTAACCGTTCAATTTTTTTATTTTTTGTAAATATTTTTGTTCGTTTTTTGTATCGTTCATTTGCTGGTAGGCTTTGGCAAATTGCACGTAAAATTCTTGCTCCATAACTGTATCACCTATCAAGTAATCTAACCCAAACTCTAAACTTTTAAGGGCTTTTTCTGCATGATTACTAGCATTATATGCTTTGGCTTGTTGTAAGTAAAACACAGGTTGAGCAGGGTATAACTCTAAAGCTTTCGAGCTGTTTTTTAATGCTTCGTCTATTTTACCTTGTTGCAGTAACAGTTCACCAATTAGTTTTAAATCTTCATAATCTGTTGAGTTATTTTTAGTAGCTACTTCGGTATATTCAGTATATTTTTCAGTATCGGAATTACCGTATAATAAAGCTAATTTACCCGCAATAGTTTTGTGCGGAAAAAGTTGGAGCGCTTTTTCTAATTCAGGTAAAAGATTTAAGTTGTTTGATGTAAATTCAGTAAAATCATCTAAGAGTTTAAATTTTTCAGCATCATCTAATGAGTTACTTTTTAAAATTCTATGCATAGCTTCAATTGCCAGCTTAGTATTGTCATTAGATAAATAATGTTTATATAAAAATAAATACGGATCATCTGACAATGGGTGTTTATTAGCAAAATCTAAAGCGGTATTGTAGCCTTGAGTAATGTTTTTTTGCTTTATATAGGCATAAATTAATTTTTTATAATCTTCGGGATTAAGTGATTCTTTGTTTTTAAGGTAATTAATTTGTGCGTTATAATTATTGTTGCGTGTATATATTTTATGTCGCAATTGTTCTCTGGTCTTTTGAATTCCGTATTTCGTATCTAGCGTGTTAATTAGATTAATTGCTTTAGTATACTCACCGTTTTGGTAATAAACCTCTATTAAACTTTCGGCATAAAAACTTTTAATATAATATAACTTTTCAAGTGTTTCAATTGCTTTAGAACTTTTATTTTGATACTTATAAAGATGATATAATTCTTCTAAAACCCATGGGTTGTTAGGTTTTAGTTTATCTGCCTTTTGCAATGCGGTTTCTGCTTGTTGAAATTGGTCTAATTCGAAATAATTCTTTCCTAGTTCAAAATATACAGAAGCATTGTTAGGGGCTTCTTTAGTGCATTGTATTAGTAAATCAATTGCCTTGTCGTAGTTTTCTATTCCTTTTTGCTTTAAGGCTTCAAAGAAGGTTGACTGAAAACGATCAGAAACATCTCCTAGGTCATCTTCACGAAGTTCTTGAGCTTGAATATAATTCAGGCAAAAAAACAAGGAAAATATGTATAGTAAATGTTTCATGATTTTTATTGTAGGTTCAATAATTATTCCATTATGGTATAATCTCCAACACTAATTTTGGTAAATTCGCCATTATATTTTACATGATTACCAATCATCGCTTCTTCTAAAGTAGCGTTTTTAATTACAGAATTGGTTTGAATTAACGAATTTTTAATACGAACATTATCTAATGTAGTATTGTTTCCTATAGATACATTTGGCCCAACAGTACTATTGTTAAGAGTTACATTTTCGCCAATAAAGCATGGTTCAATAATTGTTGAGTTATTGTTGGTGTAATTGTTACTTATTAATTGCTCACCATCAGTAGTTAAAAAGTGGAGCATTTTGGTGTTGGTATCAATTGCAACTTCTTTGTTACCACAGTCCATCCATTCATCAACAGTACCAGTTACAAAAACCTTATTGTTGCGCATCATTCCTTTTATACCGTCATTTATTTGATATTCTCCACCGTTAATAATGTTGTTGTCTAAAACCTTTTGAAGCTCGTTTTTTAAAACAGCAACATCCTTGAAATAGTAAATACCTATTACAGCTTGGTTAGAAACAAAGGTTTGAGGTTTTTCTACTAATTCAACAATTTCATTATTATCGTTAAGTTTTACTACACCATAGGCTTCAGGGTGTGCTACTTCTTTGGTCCATATTACAGCATCGGCTTGTTGATCTAAATTAAAAGAAGCTCTAATTAAGGTATCTGCATAAGCAATAACAGCAGGACCTGATAATGAAGGTTCAGCACACATTATGGCATGACCGGTTCCTAATGGTTCATCTTGACGGTATATTGATGCTTTGGCTCCTAAGCTTTTAGCCAGTTGAGTTAAACTTTGTACTACATCATCACCAAAAAAGGCAGGGTCGCCTAAAATAAAAGCAATTTCTTCAATAGGTTGTTTTAAAACCTTAGCAATATCAGTTACTAATCGGTGTACAATAGGTTTACCTGCTATTGGAATTAAAGGTTTTGGTACGGTTAAACTATGTGGGCGTAAGCGAGAACCTCTTCCCGCCATAGGTACTATTATTTTCATGTTTTTTCTGTAATTATTAGTTTATTTTACTCCTGTGCTACCAAAACCTCCTGAGCCTCTCTTTGTTTCGGATAATTCTTCTACTTGAGTCCATTCTGCCCGCTCGTGTTTGGCAATAACAAGTTGGGCGATACGTTCTCCGTTTTCAATAACAAAATTGTCATTAGATAAGTTTACTAGTATTACTCCAATTTCACCTCTGTAATCTGCATCAATAGTGCCTGGTGCATTTAAAACGGTAATTCCTTTTTTGGCAGCCAAACCACTTCGTGGTCTTACTTGAGCTTCATAACCCACAGGGAGTTCTATAAATAATCCTGTTTTAACAATTGTTCTTTCTAATGGTTTTAAAGTAATGGGTTCGGTTAAATTGGCGCGTAAATCCATACCTGCAGAAGCATTTGTTTCATAATGCGGCAGGGCATGATTGGATTTGTTTATGATGTTTATATTCATATTATTTTTGTTTCAATAAAAGGTTGATTTCTTTTCTTTCTAAGATAAAAATAAGGCTTAAAAATAGTATTAAAAAAATGGTGCCTATATAAACGTTATGATTAAACTGATAAAAAGTTAAAAAGGATAATGTGCTGGCGCTAATTAAATACAACACAATTCTATTAATTTGATACGGTACAGGGTAGTGCCTTTTTCCGAGTAAATAGGATACTAGCATCATACTTCCGTAGGCTACAAGTGTGGCGTATGCACATGCGATAAACCCAAATTTAGGGGTGAAAATTAAAATGATACTAATAGTAAGAATGGCTCCAAATATAGAGATGTACATACCGTAACGTGTTTTATCGGTTAACTTATACCAAATGGATAAATTGTGATATATGCCTAAGCATAAGTTTGCCAATAGAATAACAGGAACAATATTTAATGCAAGCAGATAGCTGTCATTTTTAATAATGAGATCTTTAATAAGATCTATATATACGGTAATAATTAGCAAACCAACAGAACCAACAATGGTAAAATATTTTAGTATAGTGGCGTAATTTTTCTTAGCGTTTTCGGCTTTGGCATGGTTAAAGAAAAAAGGTTCAGCTCCCATTTTAAAAGCTGTTACAAAAAGGGTCATAAAAACCGCAATTTTATAACAAGCACTATAAGCTCCGTTAACAAACTTATCTTGCCCGTCTAAAAACCATTTATCAAAGTTTTCGTTTACAACAAAAGCAACTCCAGCAATCATTATTGGCCATCCGTAAGAGAGTAATTCTTTTAAAACTGTAATGTCAAACTCTAACTTTGCTTTAAAGAAATAGGGCAGCATGAGTAATAACACACAAATGCTAGCTATTAGGTTTGCAATAAAAATATACACTACCTCATTAGGAACATTAAATAAGTTTCGTAAAAACGAAACTTGATAGCTCTCCGATAAAAAAAGAATATTTAATGCAACAATAATAAAAACATTAGTAAGCTTAATTGTGGCAAAACGTATTGCTTTACCAGTAACTCTTAAATAAGCAAAAGGAATAACAATTAATGTTTCTAACAAGGTTATACTAATAAGAATTTTATAGGACAATAAGTCAATAGCCATAAAGTTGGCAATATGAATACTAAACGTATATAATAAAATTCCAGCAATAAGAGTAGTTGTACAAACAGTTAGTAATGCTGTTGAAAGTACTCGGGTTTTGTTCTGGTATTTGCTAAAGTAACGGAAAAAAGCAGTTTCCATACCGTAGGTAAACAATACGTTAAAAAAAGCAGCGTATACATAAAATACAGTGTTGGTTGAAAAACTTTCGTTAGGTAATACATCAGTGTATAATCTTGTTAACAAAAAATTGATCAGCCTTGGCAAAACAATAGCTAAGCCATAAATTATAGTGTCTTTAAAAAAACGTTGTAATACACTCAAATTAATTGAAATATTTTAAGAGCTATAAAAATAGTTTTTTATTAAGGTTTAGCAAAACATCAATATAATTAATGTTGTTATATAACTTAACAAAAAAGGAGAGTAATGTTTTAAAAGCCTCTATCTTGTTGTAACTGTTCATAAGCTTCTTTAATTTGCTTAAACTTTTCTTCTGCTGCTTTTCTATGTGTTTCCCCTAGATGTTGAATTTTATCAGGATGGTGTTTTTTGGCCATTTTACGATAGGCCTTTTTTATATCTTCATTTGTAGCATTTTGATCAACATCTAAAACCTTATAAGCGTTTGAAATAGTATAACCGTTAAAGTTAGCTTTCTGATGTGATGATCGTCTGTTGTAACCAGAAAACATGGCTTCAATGGCATCATAATCCCGACGACTAATATGCAGATATCCTGCCATTTTACGTATTTCGGTAACTTCATTTGCACTTACATAACCGTCTGCTGCAGCAATACCAAATAAATAATGTAGTAACTGTAAACGAGACGGGTGATCCATGTGTCGTTGTATTTGCATACATACTCTTCGGGTAGAAACAGTGTCATTTTTAATAATTTCATTAAAAATTTTAAAAGCATTATTAGCTCTTGTTTTTCCAAATAAACTCACAAAATGTGTACGAACATAATCCAACTCACGTTGATCAATAGTATCATCTGCTTTTATGACTAAAGCCGATAAAATAAGCAAGCTTACTTCAAAGTCGCCAGGTTTAGTACTTTCTTGTTTTTGCCGTTGTTCTTTTTCAAATTGTTTGGCATCCGCATGATGAAACCCATCAATTAAACTTCCAAAAGCAAAGCCTAATATCCCTCCAATAGGACCGCCAACAGTCCATCCTAAACCTGCACCAACAAATTTTGCAAAACCCATTTTGAATTAACTTAAAGTTCAAATATACTTGAATTCGTGGCTTTCAACATTGTTATTTAAGTTTTATTTAGTAAATGGTCGATGGATTTTATGTATTTTTGCAGTTCAATTACTACTAATAATAAAAAAAGAAAATTATATGTATCCACCAGAATTAGTGAAGCCAATGCGTGAAGAATTAACTTCTTTTGGTTTTGAGGAAGCGCAAACTGCAGCGGCTGTTAAAGAAGCTTTAGCAAAGGAAGGAACTACTTTGGTAGTAGTGAATTCTGTTTGTGGTTGTGCGGCTAGAAATGCTCGTCCTGGAGCAAAAATGTCGTTAGAAAACGCAAAAAAACCAACAAACTTACTTACAGTATTTGCAGGAGTAGATAAAGAAGCAGTTAATGAAGCAAGAAACCACATGATGCCATTTCCACCATCGTCACCATCAATGGCGTTGTTTAAAAATGGAGAATTGGTACATATGTTAGAGCGTCATCATATAGAAGGACGTCCTGCCGATATGATTGCTGAAAATTTAAAAGATGCATACAACGAGTTTTGTTAAACCGTTAATTTTACAGATACTAAAAGTCGCTAACACAAATGTATTTAGCGACTTTTTTATTTAATTATTCTTGAATAATGGATATAGAGTTGGTAATAAATAACACCGTTAGTTTTGTGAAAAAAACATTGAAAGGTGCAGAGGGAGGGCACGACTGGTTTCATATTGAACGAGTCTATAAAAATGCTTTGTTGCTATTAAAAGAAGAAAAAGCAGATGCTTTTGTAGTGGCACTAGGAGCACTTTTACACGATATAGCCGACTCTAAATTTCATAATGGAGATGAAACTATAGGGCCGGAAATGGCAGAAAACTTTTTGAAATCTCAACAGGTGTCGTCAGAAGTAATTGAACATGTAGTTCAGATAATTAAAAACATTTCCTACAAAGGAGGAAATGTACAACGTAAATTTTCATCAAAAGAGCTAGATGTTGTTCAAGATGCTGATAGGTTAGATGCACTAGGGGCTATAGGGATAGCAAGAACGTTTAATTATGGAGGGTTTAAAAACAGGGCAATATATAACCCTGAAATAGCACCAAAATTAGACATGACAAAAGAAGAGTATAAAAATTCAACAGCACCAACTATAAATCATTTTTACGAAAAACTATTGTTGTTAAAAGATAAAATGAATACTACAACAGGAAAAGAAATAGCGCAAAAAAGGCATGATTTTATGCTGCTATATTTACAGCAATTTTATAAGGAATGGGAAGGTGAAATATAGTAAAAAAGCGTGCTTGGCACGCTTTTTTACTATATGAAAATTAATCTTCATTCTCTAATGAATTCCATCCTTGAGCGGTAAGTTCAATTTTTTCATTACCACGAGTAATTAAATTAACCCCTTCTGATGCATCGGTAATATGACCTATTACTGAAAAGTTTGGGTTGGCTTTTATTTTAGGATAGTCTTCTTGCGAAACGGTAAACAATAATTCGTAATCTTCTCCTCCATTTAGTGCAATAGTAGTACTATCCATATTAAATTCTTCACAAGTAGAAATAACTTGCGGGTCTAAAGGAATTTTTTCCTCATATAGGTTACAACCTACTTCAGATTGCTTGCATAGGTGTAGTATTTCTGATGAAAGCCCGTCGCTAATATCAATCATAGCGGTAGGAGACACTTCTAACTCTTTTAATAACATAGGAATGTCTTTACGAGCTTCAGGCTTTAATTGTCGCTCAACTAAATAAGAATATTGTTCCAAGTCAGGTTGATTGTTTGGGTTGGCCTGAAACACTTGTTTTTCTCGCTCAAGAATTTGAAACCCTAAATAGGCCGCACCAAGGTCTCCTGTAACTACTAATAAGTCGTTAGTTTTTGCTCCACTACGATAAGCAACATTTTCTTCTAAAACCTCTCCTAACGCAGTAACACTAATTAAAAGTCCGGTTTTTGAAGAGGTAGTATCTCCGCCTATAACATCTACGTTATATGTTTTAGCAGCCAAATGAATTCCTTCATATAAATCTTCTAAAGCCTCTAAGGGAAAACGGTTAGATACTGCAATAGAAACAGTTACCTGAGTTGCATTAGCATTCATAGCATAAATATCAGATAGGTTTACCATTATAGCTTTATACCCTAAATGCTTTAGTGGCATGTAGGATAAGTCAAAGTGAATCCCTTCTACTAACAAATCAGTAGAAACAACTGTTTTTTTATTGTTAAAATCTAGCACAGCAGCATCATCACCCACTCCTTTTATGGTGGATTTTTGTGTTGTGGTAAAATTCTTCGTTAGGTGTTCTATAAGCCCAAACTCACCCAATGCTGTAAGTGATGTTCGTTGCGGATTTTTATCTTCTATCATAAGTGCAAAAATAAACTTTTAGAATAAATCTAACTCATTGAAAATGATTTATGTTAAATTGCGTATATTTACAGAACTTAAAATATATTCACCCCAAACAAAAGTTATGAAAAACCTTGTAACCAGTTTAAAAGTACTTTTATTTTTAGCAACTATTTGTTTTGCTGTAAGTTGTTCGGATGATTTGGATGATGTAATTCAAGATGCAGATGGAGATACGGTTTCGGATCAAATAGATAATTGTATTTCTGCAGCCAATACAGACCAGTTAGATACTGATGGAGATGGATTAGGAGATGCCTGTGATGAAGATGATGACAATGACGGTGTTTTAGATGTTGATGATAATTGTCCATTAGTAGCTAATCCAGACCAAACAGATGTAGACGCTGATGGTGTTGGAGATGTTTGTCAAGGGCCAGATTACCCTTGTGAAAATGGTTTTGCAGATGTGTATCCGTGTGATGGCTACGATTTGATGGCACATATAAGTTTAGCTGGCTTAGGAGGAATTACAGGAAATGATTCTTGGGGTTGGACAGATCCAACTACCGGAAAAGAATATGCCCTGATTTCATTAAATACAGGAACATCATTTGTAGATATTACTAATGCTTCGGTTCCTGTAATACTTGGTTTTTTACCTACAGCAACATCAAATAGTACTTGGCGTGATGTAAAAGTATATCAAAATCATGCATATATTGTTAGTGAAGCGTCAGGACACGGAATGCAGGTTTTTGATTTAACACGTTTGCGTAATGTAGCAACGCCTCCAGCAACATTTACAGCTGATGCACATTATACAGGTTTTGGGAGAGCACACAATATTGTAATTAATGAAGATAGTGGTTATGCCTATGCCGTAGGTTCTAATACGTATAGTGGAGGTCCACATTTTGTTAATATTCAAAACCCAGTGGCACCAGTGGCTGCAGGTGGTTATAGTACAGATGCATATTCGCACGACGCACAGGTAGTTACTTATAATGGTCCAGATGCTGATTATGCAGGTCGTGAAATTCTAATAGGAAGTAATGAAGATGAGGTAGTTATTGTAGATGTTACCGATAAAAATAATCCAATAAATATATCTAGTGTTAGTTATACTAACATTGGGTATACACACCAAGGATGGTTTACGGAGGACATGAACTACTTTATTGTTGGAGATGAATTGGATGAAAATAATTTTGGAGGAAATACAAGAACGATGGTTTTTGATTTTTCTGATTTAGATATGCCTGTGTTACATTTTGAACATTTAGGTACTACAACAGCAATAGATCATAATTTATACGTTAGAGACGGTTTGTGCTATCAAGCAAATTATACTGCAGGGATGCAAGTTTTAACTGTAGGTAATATTGCATCAGGGTCTTTAACTCAAGTAGGTTTTTTTGATACCTATCCTCCAAATAATAGTGCTTCTTTTCATGGAGCCTGGAATGTGTACCCTTATTTTGAAAGCGGGAATATCATAATTAGTGACTATGACGGAGGATTGTTTATTGTTCGAGAAAGCGAATAATACAGAAATGAAAAAATTAATTTACATTCTTTTAGCAGGTGTTTTTTTGTTTTCCTGTTCAGATGATGATACAATAACTACTACAAGTAGCGCATCACGTGTTGAGTGGGTGAGAACGTTTGGAGGTACTAAAAACGAAAGTGCCGCTTCAGTGGTAGCTACGTCAGACGGCGGATATGCTGTTTTTGGCTACGCTCAAAGTGCTGATGGTGATGTAACAACAAATACTACAGAAGGTTATGATTGCTGGCTACTAAAACTTGATGCTAACGACGCATTAGAGTGGAGTAATACTTATGGAGGGTCATTAGATGATAGAGGTAGCGAAATTATTCAGACTAATGATGGTGGTTTTGCAATAGTAGGATATAGCAAAAGTAACGATGAAGATGTAAGTGAAAATTTTGGCTTTCATGATCTGTGGATAGTTAAATTAACAGCGACAGGACTTATTAGCTGGGAAAAATCACTAGGCTACGCTGGTACCGATAAAGCTTTTTCGATTATTCAAACCACAGATGGTGGATTCTTTATCGCAGGGGTGTTGGATGTTACTGCTTCAGGTGGAGCAGGAAATAGCCGTGCAGTTCAACATGCAGGAGGTGATTATTGGGCAGTTAAGCTTGATGCTTCAGGTAACATTCAGTGGACAAAGTATTTTGGAGGTAACTTTACAGAAGAACCTAATGATGTTATTGAAACAGCTGATGGCGGGTTTATTATTGTAGGCGCTTCTGATAGTGTTGATATAGACATTACAAACAATAAAGGACAATATGATTATTGGATTGTTAAAATTAACGCTCTTGGAACTCTTGTTTGGGAAAAATCATTTGGAGGCACAGGGGTGGACGAAGCTCATAGCATAGTTGCAACCAATGATGGTAATTATTATATTTTAGGAGAAACTAGAAGTGATGATGTAGATGTTTCTAACCATATTGGAGATGCTGATTTATGGTTAATTAAAATAGATACAAACGGAAACTTGCTTTCTGAAAAAACATTTGGAGGTTCACATTTTGATGTAGGGAGATCAATTAAAAAAACAACTGATGGAGGGTTTCTTTTTGTAGGTAGCACCAGAAGTCAGAATGGTGATGTGTCAGGAAACAACGGGCAAAACGATGCTTGGGTTGCTAAAATTTCTAATAGTGGAACCATAGAATGGAGTGAAACAGTAGGTGGTTCAGTATCTGATTTTGCATATGATGTGGCAGAGTTGTCCAACCAAAAAATTATTGCCGTGGGAGAAACCGCAAGCAATAATTTTGACATAACAACTCAAAAAGGATTGTTAGATGTATTAATTATAAAATTACAATGAAAAAATTAGCAGTAATATTGTTTTTAAGTGTATCGGTGTTCAGTTCATGTACTGAAGATACTGATGAGGCACTACCAACTACCCAAGTAACCCTAAAGTTTGCACATAATTGGAATGGAGCAGAAGTAACCAACGCTAACTTTAACACCATTCAGTATTTTAATGAAAACAATGATGAGTTAAGTTTAGAAAAGTTACGTTACCTAATATCTGAAGTAACGTTACATAAAGCAAATGGAGAAAAAATAATACTAAACGGGTATAACTTAGTAGATGTAACCAACAATCAAAATATGAGTTACACACCTAGTCCAACAGTTCCTGTAGGAACATACACAAATGTTTCGTTTACATTTGGTTTTAATAATGATGATAATATTGATGGAGCTTATGCCGATTTGAACTCAGCTTCATGGGGAGTGCCAGCAATGTTAGGCGGAGGGTACCACTATATGCAAATGGAAGGAAAGTTCATAAACAATGTTGCTGCTGAAGAAGGCTACGCGTATCACGCAATTAGAGCAGTTGATAATACAGATCCAAATAATTTAGTATTTCAAGACACTTTTTTTACAGTAAATTTAGGAACGGTAATTATTAGAGAAAATGCAGAAGTTGAGGTTAAAATGAATATAGCCGAGTGGTACAAAAACCCATATACATGGAACTTAAACACGTGGGGTAGCATGTTAATGCAAAATTTCGATGCTCAGGTGGAAATGTATAATAATGGTCAAAATGTATTTAGTTTAGGTTCGGTAAATCCGTAAGGTATGTGTAGAAAAATCGGACATATAGTTTTTGTTTTTCTTATGTTAGCATCGTGCTCAAAAGACGATTCCACACAGCAGTATGTGCCCACTCCAATGGCTTTGGAGGTACCACCATTATTTGAAGAAAAAATATTAGCACCAATAATCCCTTTTGATAATCCACAAACTGTAGAAGGAGTAGCTTTAGGAAAAAAACTGTTTTTTGATCCTATTTTATCTGCTGATAATACGCAATCATGTGCGAGTTGTCATGCTCCTGAAAACGCCTTTACTGATAGTGATAGGTTTAGTGTAGGTATTGATGGTTTGGAAGGAAACAGAAACTCAATGCCAATTTTTAATATGGCATTTAATTACGATGAGAAGTTTTTTTGGGACGGAAGAGTGTTTAGTTTGGAACGTCAGGCAAAACAACCAGTAGAGAATCCAATTGAAATGCACAACACATGGAGTAATGCAGTAACTCAACTTCGTAATCACGAGGAGTACCCTGAACTTTTTGAACGTGCTTTTGGTAGCACTATGATAAATGCAAACTTGGTAACCAAAGCTATAGCACAATTTGAACGTACACTTATTTCTGGTAACGCTAAGTTTGATAGGTATTTACTTGGTACTGCCACCTTAACACCAGAAGAGTTAAATGGTTTTAATATATTTATGGATGAAGCAAGGGGTGATTGCTTTCATTGTCACGGAAGTATTAATAATCCGCTGTGGACTGATAACTTGTTTCATAATAATGGTTTAGATGCTACTTTTATTGACTTAGGTTTAGGAGAGGTAACAGGTGATCCAGCCGACAATGGAAAATTTAAAACACCATCTTTACGAAACCTTGCATATACTGCCCCATACATGCATGATGGTCGCTTTAATACCCTCGATGAAGTAATTAACCATTATAGTGAAGGGTTGCAAAACTCGTCTACTGTTGATCCGTTAATGAAAAAAGTTGATGAAGGAGGTGTTCATTTAACCAACCAGGATAAAGCCGATTTAAAAGCCTTTTTGCTTTCACTTTCTGATGAAGAGTTTATTAACAACCCAGCTTTTCAAAACTAAATCTATATATAAAAACCACTCTTACAATCATTTTGCTACTATCATAATCTAGTAAAAAGTGCCTTGATGTAAGCAAGCCATGTCTTCTCAGACAAAATTATAAGTGAAATTGATTGATGCGAATAGATATTTACTCTATATTTGCACTCTATTTAGAAATAATCTAATTTAAGATGATAAAAGTCTCAGAATCAGCAAAAAATAAAGTTATTGCTCTTATGCAAGAAGACGGCTTTAACGCTGCAAATGATTACGTAAGAGTTGGTGTGAAAAGCGGAGGGTGCTCTGGCTTGTCATATGACTTGACTTTTGATAAAAATAAAAAAGAAAACGATAAGGTTTTTGAAGATAATAACATTAAAGTTATTGTTGATAAAAAGAGTTTCCTATATCTAGTAGGAACTACGTTAGAATATTCAGGAGGCCTTAATGGTAAGGGGTTTGTGTTTAATAACCCTAATGCTAACAGAACATGTGGCTGTGGAGAAAGTTTTTCATTATAGTACAATATAAATCGAGAAGATGAGTAAGTATACAGAGGACGATTTAAAAGAAGAATTAAAAGATAAAGAGTACGAGTACGGGTTTTATACAGATATTGAATCAGAAACCTTTCCAATAGGTTTAAACGAAGAAATCGTCAGAGCCATATCTAAAAAGAAAGAAGAGCCAGAATGGATGACTGAATGGCGTTTAGAGGCTTTTAGAGTGTGGAAGGAAATGGAAGAGCCAGAATGGGCAAACGTGAACTATGAAAAACCCGATTTCCAATCAATAGCCTATTACTCTGCACCAAAATCCATAGATCCTAACAAGACTTTAGACGATGTAGATCCTGATTTACTAGCTATGTATAAGAAGTTAGGAATTTCTATTGATGAACAGAAGCGTATGAACAATATTGCAATGGATATTGTTGTTGATTCGGTTTCTGTAGCGACAACATTTCAGGATACTTTGGCAGAAAAAGGAATTATCTTCTGTCCAATATCAGAGGCAATTCAAAAACACCCTGATTTAGTAAAGAAATATCTAGGGACTATAGTGCCTCAAAAAGATAATTTTTATGCAGCGTTAAACTCTGCAGTGTTTAGTGACGGGTCATTTTGTTACATCCCAAAAGGAGTAAAGTGTCCAATGGAATTATCAACGTATTTCCGTATCAATCAAGCAGGAACAGGACAATTTGAACGTACTTTGGTAATTGCGGATGAGGGTTCTTATGTAAGTTATTTAGAAGGATGTACAGCACCAAGTAGAGATGAAAATCAGTTACATGCGGCAGTTGTAGAGTTGATAGCTTTAGATGATGCTGAAATTAAATATTCAACAGTACAAAATTGGTTTCCGGGTAACGCAGAAGGAAAAGGAGGAGTATACAATTTTGTTACTAAAAGAGGTTTGTGCGAGAGAAATGCAAAAATTTCGTGGACACAAGTAGAAACCGGAAGTGCAGTTACTTGGAAATACCCATCGTGTATTTTAAAAGGAAACAATTCTGTAGGAGAGTTTTATTCAATTGCGGTAACTAATAATTTTCAACAGGCAGATACTGGTACGAAAATGATTCACCTTGGAAAAAATACTAAAAGTACAATTATTTCAAAAGGTATTTCTGCAGGAAAATCACAAAACTCATACAGAGGTTTAGTTCAAATAGGTCCTAGAGCTACCAACGCTAGAAACTTCTCACAATGTGATTCTTTACTAATGGGTAACGAATGTGGTGCACATACTTTTCCGTACATTGAAGCAAAAAATAATACGGCGCAAATAGAGCATGAAGCAACAACCAGTAAAATAGGAGAAGATCAAATATTTTATTGTAACCAGCGAGGTATTGATACTGAAAAAGCCATTGCATTAATTGTAAATGGGTTTAGTAAGGAGGTGTTAAATAAGTTGCCAATGGAATTTGCAGTAGAAGCTCAAAAGCTATTAGAAATAAGTTTAGAAGGGTCTGTAGGGTAAAAATGAGAATATGAAAAAGTTAGTTTTTATATTAAGTATCATAACATTAGTAGCTTGTAAAACAGATAAGAAAGAGGCTAATAATTCAGATTTAAAAGTACTTTCAGGAAAGTATTTGTATTATGCAGATGCAGCAATTTTACAAACTGAAAATGAAGTGTATGGTGTTGTTTTAAATAAAAAAACAATGCATTTAAATGAGCAAGTAAAACCTTATAAAGTTGCAGCTACTGATATGGTGTATGTAGAGCTTAAAGGAAAAATAACACCAAAACCCGAAGGAGAAGAAGGGTGGCCAAATACCGTTGAAATAGTAGAAATACTAAAAGTAACGAAGCCAAAAAAAGAAGAAAAAGACATTATAATACTAGGAAAATAATACGATGTTAGAAATAAAAAATTTACACGCTAGAATTGAGGATAAAGAAATTCTGAAAGGAATTAATTTAGAAGTAAAAGCAGGAGAGGTACATGCAATAATGGGCCCAAACGGAGCAGGGAAAAGTACACTATCATCTGTAATTGCTGGTAAAGAAGATTATGAAATAAGCAAAGGAGGTATTTCTTTGAGTGGAGAGGATTTATTAGAATTAGATCCAACAGAAAGAGCTCATAAAGGAGTTTTTATGTCGTTTCAATATCCAGTAGAAATTCCAGGGGTATCTGTAACCAATTTTATTAAAACTGCTATAAACGAAACACGTAAGGCAAATGGATTAGAAAATATGCCTGCGAAAGAAATGTTGCAAAAAATACGTGAAAAATCTACCTTATTAGAAATAGATCGTAAGTTTTTATCACGTTCTTTAAACGAAGGATTTTCTGGAGGAGAAAAAAAGCGTAATGAAATTTTTCAAATGGCAATGTTAGAACCAAAACTAGCCATACTTGATGAAACAGATTCAGGGTTAGATATTGATGCTCTTCGTATTGTTTCTAACGGTGTAAATAAATTAAAAAGCAAAGATAACGCGGTAATAGTAATTACTCACTACCAGCGTTTATTAGATTATATAAAGCCAGACTTTGTACACGTTTTGTTTGACGGTAAAATTGTAAAAACGGGTGATGCATCCTTAGCCCTTGAATTAGAAGAAAAAGGGTACGATTGGATTAAAGAAGAAGTAAACGCATAACAAGATTTTAGCTGTAATTGCTAAAACTGAGGAATGAAACAATGGAGTTAAAAGAAAAATTACTTTCATCATATGTTGCTTTTGAAAATGGTGTAAATATCAATTCAGATATTCATGAAATAAGAACAAAAGCACTTAAAGAATTTGAAACCCTAGGTTTTCCTACTAAGAAATTAGAAGCATGGAAATATACCTCATTAAATTCAATATTAAAAGAGGACTATAGCCTCTTCCCTAAAAAGGAAAATGCAATTGAATTTAAAGATGTAAAAAAGTATTTTATACACGATATTGATTCGTATAAAATTATTTTTATCGATGGGAAATACAGTTCGTTTTTATCAGAAACTACCCATGATGGTATAGATGTTTGCTTGTTATCATCGGCCTTAACAAAGCCTAAACACAAAGCTGTTATTGAAAATTACTTTAATAAAACAGCAAAGCAAGATAACATGACGGCTTTGAATACTGCTTTTGCTAGTGAAGGGGCATTCATTAATATACCTAAAAATACAGAAGTAGAAAAACCTATACAGGTAATCAATTTTGCAACAGGTAATGAAACTGCTACATTGTTACAACCGCGAAACTTAATTGTTGTTGGTGAAAATTCACACGTACAAATAATTGAACGTCACCAAAGTTTAACATCAAATGCGGTGTTAACCAATGCTGTAACCGAAGTTTTTGCTGAAAAAAGAGCAAATGTAGATTACTATAAAATTCAGAATGACTATGATACTGCTTCTTTGATAGATAACACTTATGTATCACAAGAAAGAGATACTGTTTGTTCTGTACATACATTTTCTTTAGGAGGTAAAATAGTTAGAAATAACTTGAATTTTTATCAAAATGGGCAGCACGTTGATTCTATTTTAAAAGGAATTACAATTTTAGAAGATAAACAACATGTAGATCATCATACCTTAGTACACCACATAGAACCAAACTGTGAGAGTCATCAAGATTATAAAGGGATTTATAGCGATAAGTCAACAGGGGTTTTTAACGGTAAAGTTGTTGTTGAAAAAGAAGCGCAAAAAACAAATGCTTACCAACAAAATAACAATGTATTAATAAGTGATAAGGCTACTATTAATGCCAAACCACAATTAGAAATTTTCGCAGATGATGTAAAATGCTCGCACGGTTGTACAATTGGTCAGTTAGATGACCAAGCATTATTTTATATGCAACAACGTGGTATACCTAAAAAGGAAGCTCAAGCGTTATTAATGTACGCTTTTGCTAATACAGTACTGGAAAGTGTTCGTATACCAGAGGTAAAAGCAAGAATTAACAAATTAATAGCTAAAAAACTAAATGTTGATTTAGGATTTGATTTGTAAAAAAGAATATCTAGTAACAAAAAAATATAAACCTCAATTGCTTTAATCGATTGAGGTTTTTTTAAAATAAAATGCAGGAAGTAACAAACATAAAATCCGATTTCCCAATACTTAATCAGCAAGTAAACGGAAAACCCTTGGTGTATTTGGATAATGGAGCATCTTCACAAAAACCAAAAGTGGTTATAGATGCAATAGCGAAGTATTATACAGAAATCAATGCTAATATTCATAGAGGCGTACATACTTTAAGTCAAAAAGCTACTGATGCGTATGAAGCTGCTCGTAAAAAGCTGCAAGTTCATTTTAATGCCAAATACGATTATGAAATACTGTTTACCAAAGGTACAACAGACGGTATAAACCTAGTAGCTAATGGTTTTACTAGTTTTTTGAATGAGGGAGATGAAATTATAATTTCGCACTTAGAACACCATTCCAATATTGTTCCTTGGCAGATGTTATGTGAACGTACAGGAGCTGTTTTAAAAGTTATTCCAATGAATGAAAATGGAGAACTGGTAATGGCTGCTTATGATGAGTTACTTTCAGACAAAACAAAATTAGTTGCTGTAAATCATATTTCAAATGCTTTGGGAACTATAAATCCTATTAAAAAAATTATAGATAAAGCGCATAAGTTTAATGCAGCAGTTTTAATAGATGGTGCTCAAGCTGCCCCACACATTAAAGCCGACGTACAAGCGTTAAATTGCGATTTTTATATCTGCTCAGCTCACAAAATGTGTGGGCCAACGGGTGTAGGAATGCTTTATGGTAAAGAAGCATGGTTGCGTAAATTACCACCATACCAAGGAGGTGGAGAAATGATAAAAGAGGTTAGCTTTGAAAAAACTACCTATGCCGATTTACCACATAAGTTTGAAGCAGGGACCCCTAACATCGCAGGTGGAATTGTATTTGGAGTGGCTATTGACTATTTAAATAAAGTAGGGTTTGATAGTATTCAACAACAAGAAAAAGAGCTGTTAAATTATGCAACTACTGAATTGTTAAAAATTGAGGGGCTAAAAATTATAGGAACCGCGAAGGAAAAAACATCAGTAATTTCCTTTAACATAGAAGGTTGTCATCCGTATGATATAGGAACAATAGTTGATAAATTAGGTGTAGCAGTAAGAACAGGGCACCATTGTACACAGCCTATAATGCAGTTTTTTAATATACCAGGCACAATACGAGCCTCATTTATGTTTTATAATACTAAAGAAGATGTAGATGCACTTGTGGTGGCTGTGAAGAAAGCAAAAATGATGCTTTTGTAAGAGTTTGGCTTCTTTTTTGTAATATTATAGTTAATAACCAAAACTAAAAAATTATGAAGTTATTACTGATAATAGTGAGTTTTTTTATGTTAAACTCTTGCGGAACCTGTAGCAAGGCAGCTGTTAATGAAAGTACAAATAAATTAGCAATGGAAAATAAAAGCAGTTTAGAGCAAACAGATAGGCTTACTCAAGATAAGGCTATAGTGATATATGATTCACATACTAGAGGTTTTCATTTTACAGCAACAGTTTATAACAATTATGTTACCGTAGTAAAAACACTAAATGGAAAACCAGAAAAAATTGTAGTAGAGCAATCGGAAATAGATGCAGTAAAAGCTGAAATCACAAAAATAACTTTGGATGATATAGCAAAGCATGAAGCACCAACAAAAAGAAGATATTTTGACGGAGCACCACATACAACTATAACGGTTTTTGATAAAGGCGAAAAATATAAATCACAAACATTTGACGGCGGATTTCCTCCTAAAGCCTTGGAGGTTTTAGTAAACAAAGTTTTATCTTTGTCTGCTGAAAAATAAAAGAATATGACTATAAACGAGATACAAGAGGAGCTTGTAGAAGAGTTTTCTATGTTTGATGATTGGATGGATCGTTATGAGTATATGATTGAGTTAGGAAAATCATTACCTCAAATAGAAACTCGTTATAAAATAGATGAGAATTTAATAAAAGGTTGTCAGTCAAAAGTATGGTTGCATGCAGAACTTAATGAGGGTAAAGTAGTATATACTGCAGATAGCGATGCGATTATAACCAAAGGAATAGTTTCAATTTTAATACGTGCATTTACCAATCAATCACCAAGTGAAATTTTAAATGCCAACACAGATTTTATAGATGAAATTGGATTAAAAGAACATTTATCGCCAACTAGAGCAAACGGTTTGGTAAGTATGGTAAAACAAATAAAAATGTACGCAATTGCATTTCAAACGCAAGTAAATTAAGATGTCAGAAGAGCAAAATATAGACGTTAATGAATTAGGAGAAAAAATTGTTAGAGTAATAAAAACAATTTATGACCCTGAAATTCCTGTAGATATTTATGAGTTAGGATTAATTTATGATGTAATGGTTAATGAAGATTACGACGTAAAAGTACTAATGACTTTAACTACACCAAATTGTCCTGTAGCTGAAACATTACCAAAAGAAGTAGAGGATAAAATAAAAACAATAAGTGGTATTAACGATTGCGAAGTAGAAATTACATTTGAACCAGCTTGGACAAAAGAGTTAATGAGTGAAGAAGCAAAGTTAGAACTGGGTATGCTATAATAAGCACCATATAAAATAAACAATTCCCGCCTATAGCGGGAATTACTTTCTATAAGCATAAAAAATTATGGAAGAGGAAATAAAAAACAGGGTAACAGCTAACAAAAACCTACTGACATTTAATTTAGAAGACTATTATACTGAAGGAAAACGTATTGAAGTAGATTTGTCACAATGGTTAGATCAAGGGTTTATTCTAAGAGAAAATGAATTTCGCACGAGCTTAGAAAATCATAACTGGAACCAATATGCTGATGCTTATGTGGCTGTAAACTGTAGTACAGAAGCTATTGTCCCTGCTTGGGCATATATGTTATTTACAGTAAAAGCCAGTGTTTTTGCTAAAAAAGTTTCAGTAGGCACTTTAGAAGTGTTAGAAACTATTCTTTATGAACAGGCATTAATGAATGTTGACTATGGATTGTACCAAGATAAATTTGTTATTATCAAAGGTTGCTCAAACAAACCAGTGCCCCAAAATGCATATATTTATTGTACAAGTAAGCTTATTCAAGTAGCAAAATCAGTAATGTATGGTGAAGCTTGTTCTTCTGTACCTTTATTTAAAAACAAATAAAATATAAACAACTGTTTTACAGTAATTTAATTGCTTTGCAGTTAAGCGTACAATGTATATATTTGCCAAAAATTTTTTTTAAACTAATTACAATGAAAAAAATAGTATTTGCGCTTGCATTAGCGTTAACTACAGGAAGCATTTTTGCTCAAGACGAAGCCGCTAAAGATTCAATTCCTGATGGTTGGAAAAGAGGAGGAAACCTATTAATAACATTTAATCAATCAGCTTTTAATAATGAGTGGACTGGTGGAGGAATCGGTAATATAGCTGCAAATATTTTAGTGAATTACGATTTTAACTACAAAAAAGGTGGTTTTATTTGGGATAATAAAATTATTGCAGACTATGGAGTAAATAAGAATGATGGACAGGATGATTTTATAAAGAATAATGACCGATTGGAGTTTAACTCTTTAGCAGGGAAGCAAATGAGTAATAACTGGTACTATTCATTTTATTTCAATATGAGAACTCAAATGGATAGAGGATTTGTTTATGATTCAAACGGTACTGAGTTAGGAACAAATTCGCACTTTTTCTCACCAGTATATTTTCAGGCTGGACCAGGATTATTATGGAAAAAATCAGATAATTTCCATGTAAATATTTCTCCGGCAGCAGCAAAATTAATAATTGTACATAAAGAATTCGCAGGAGCTTTTGGAACAGAACCAGGAGATACTGAACGTTTTGAGTTAGGAGCAGCAGTTAGAGGGTACTACAAAGTTAACTTAATGAAAAATATCTCTATGGAAAATATTTTAGCATTATATTCAAACTACTTAGAAGATCCTCAAAATGTAGATATAGATTATACTATGAATTTGGCAATGCAAGTAAATAAATACATTTCAGCTAACTTAACATTTCAAGCAATTTATGATGATAATGTACAGCGAAATGGTTTCCAAATTAGAGAGGCTTTTGGTTTAGGGTTTAACTATGCGTTTTAATAAAAAAACAAGTTTATAAAAAAGGCTCGCTATATAGCGAGCCTTTTTGTTTTCGATTAAGCAAAGTTTTCATCATAATCAGGGTATAAAAACTTATTATACGGAAAACGTGTAATATGAATGCGTCTTACTTCACTATATACTTTCTTTTTAAAGTCCTCAATATTTTCTTTTTCTGTAGCTGAAATAAATAAAACATTATCTCCTAAATCATTCATCCAAGTTTCTTTCCAGTCTTCTAAGGTATAATGTGCTTTTGTGCGTTCGGTAACTAAATCGTCCTCATCAATAGTTTCATGTTCGTAATTGTCAATTTTATTAAAAACCATTACAGTAGGCTTATCGGCACTTTTAATTTCACTTAAAATATTGTTCACGGAAGCTATCTGATCTTCAAAACTATTATGAGAAATATCTACTATATGTAATAACAAGTCGGCCTCACGAACTTCATCAAGCGTGCTCTTAAACGAGTCAACCAATTGTGTTGGTAGTTTTCTAATAAACCCAACCGTATCACTCAATAAAAACGGAAGGTTTTTAATAACTACTTTTCGTACTGTTGTATCAAGAGTGGCAAAAAGTTTATTTTCTGCAAAAACCTCAGATTTTGAAATGACATTCATTAAGGTAGACTTTCCAACGTTAGTATACCCTACCAATGCAACACGAACTAGTTCACCTCGGTTACCACGCTGCGTAGCCATTTGCTTGTCAATACTCTGCATTTTCTTTTTGAGCAAAGATATTTTATCACGTACGATACGTCGGTCAGTTTCAATTTCCGTTTCTCCTGGCCCACGCATACCAATCCCTCCTCGTTGACGTTCTAAGTGGGTCCATAGCCCCGTTAAACGAGGTAAAAAATATTGATATTGAGCTAACTCTACTTGAGTTCTGGCATAAGAAGTTTGTGCTCTTTGTGCAAAGATGTCTAAAATTAAAAGAGTTCTATCTAAAATTTTACACCCCAATGTACGCTCAATGTTTTTTTGTTGTGAAGGAGTTAACTCATCATCAAAAATTGCGGTACCTATATCATTTTGTTCAATAAAAAGGCGTACTTCTTCCAATTTACCACTTCCAATAAAAGTTTTGGCGTTAGGCATATCCATGCGTTGGGTAAAGCGTTTTTTTACTTCTCCACCAGCAGTATAGGTTAAAAACTCCAACTCATCTAAATATTCCTTAGACTTTTCTTCATTTTGCAGTCGAGTAATTATCCCTATGAGCACTACATTTTCATGCTCAATTTGTTTCTTTTCTATCATAGTTCAAATTCGATACTACAAAACTACATATAAGATTCTAATTTATTAATTTAGAACATTTAAATAATTTAATAGTAATGCCAAATTCTATATATACAGTAGCATTTTATAATCTTGAAAATCTGTTTGATACTAAAGACGATCCTAATACTTTAGATCGTGATTTTTTGCCTTGGGGAAAGAAGTCTTGGACTGAAGATAAGTACGAAAAGAAAATTTATAAATTGGGTAAAGCTATTTCTCGGATTGCCAGAAATAAAACAGAAAAGCCGCCTGTTTTAGTTGGTATAGCTGAGGTGGAAAATGAGGCGGTGATTAGGGATTTGGTAGAGAGCAAACATTTAAAAAATGCTAATTACAACTTTGTGCATTACGATTCTCCTGATGAACGAGGCATAGATGTAGCGTTATTGGTTAATGAGGATTACTTTACTGTTGATTATTCCGAAACAATACCCATTGCTATTTATGAAACAGATGGTGTAAAAGATTATACTCGTGATGTATTATATGTAAACGGAAAGTTAAATGAAGAAAAAGTACATGTGTTTGTTTGTCATTGGCCATCACGTAGAGATGGCGCCGATTTAACGAGTCATAAACGAGTACAAGCAGCAGAGCAAGTGTCAGATTTTATTGCCTCTAATGAAGCAATTAAAGAGAACGCTAAAATAATTATCATGGGTGATTTTAACGATAATCCCATAGATACAAGTGTAAAGGAATATTTGGTGACAGATAATTTATATAATCCATTTGAAAAATTAATGAATATTACACGTGGTAGTCTGAGTCATTATGCCGAATGGTTTTTGTTTGATCAGATTATTTTTTCGCATAATTTTTTTAAGCCAGAAAAAGGAAAACACAGTTTTCAAGAAGCTAATGTTTTTGATAAAGAATTTTTAGCAGAATGGGAAGGGAAAAACAAAGGTAACCCGTTCAGAACATATAGAGGGAAACGCTATTTAGGTGGGTATAGCGATCATTTTCCAGTATATATAAATTTGAAAAAGTACAGGTAGTATTTTTTACAAATAATTTATGATTATAATATTCCTTTTTCAAGATAAAATAGCCTTATTTTGTAACTTCTAAATATGACATGTTTCATGAAAAAAATGTACTATTTGTCTACATGTGACACCTGTAAGCGTATAATTAAAGAGTTGAATTTACCTTCAGATGTTATTATGCAGGATATAAAAAAGACACCTATCACGGTAAAGCAATTAGAACAAATGCATGAATTATCAGGTAGTTATGAGGCTTTGTTTAGTAAGCGCGCTAAACTTTATAAAGAAATGGATTTGAAGAATGCGAGTTTAACTGAGCGGGATTATAAAAACTATATTCTAGAGCATTACACCTTTTTAAAGAGGCCGGTTTTATTATATGCAGGACAAATTTTTATAGGGAACTCGAAAAAAACGGTAGCGCAAGCAAAAGAGTTTATTCATGTTTAGTAGTAAAACGTTCGCATTTATAGCAGCTTTTTTTGTGCAAGTATTCTACGGAGTTACTTTTACTTTTGCAAACGATGTTATTGATGGTGGTTACATTAAGCCTTACGGGTTTATATTTTTACGCCTTATAGGAGCTACACTATTATTTTGGTTGTTTGGTAATTTTGCACCCAAAGAAAAAGTTGCAGCTAAAGATTACTTAATTTTTGCAGCAGCAGCATTTTTTGGAGTAACATTAAATATGCTTACGTTTTTTAAAGGCTTATCGTACACTACACCCATACATGCTTCGGTAATTATGGTGGTTGTTCCTATACTAGTACTAGTAATGTCGGCTATAATTTTAAAAGAAAAAGTAACCTCATTAAAAATAGTCGGTATAATTCTAGGGCTTTCTGGAGCTTTGGTTTTAACACTTTACGGAAAGTCTGCTGTAGCTACTGATAATATAGTTTTAGGTAATTTTTTAGTATTTATTAATGCCGTATCGTACGCTATATATATTATTATAATAAAGCAATTAACAAGTAAGTATCATCCGTTTACTTTTGTGAAATGGTTGTTTTTATTTGGGGTTTTTATGGTTGCTCCTTTCGGATACCAAGAGTTAAGTGAGGTACAATGGCATACATTTCAACCCTATACGTATTTTGCCGTAATATTTATAATAGTAGCAGCTACCTTTGCTACATATATATTAAACCCAATGGCTTTACGACAATTAAAAGCATCTACCGTAAGTACTTTTTTATACTTACAACCCGTAATAGCAGGAATTTTTGCCATACTTATGGGTAGTGACACATTAAATACCACAAAGTTAATAGCAGCGTTATTAATTTTTATTGGTGTATATTTAGTAAGTAAGCCAAATAAAAAACTTAAGGAAGTTTAATGAATTACACTACCAGAATTTTTAATTATGTAGATGAAATTCCTGAACAGATATGGAAGGACTTCTCTGGTGTTTCTAATGTGTATTTTTCTAAACCATACTTAAAAGCATTTGAAGCTCATAACACGCATAAAATTCAATTTTTTTATATAGTCATTTCCAAAGCAGGTGTTGCTGTTAGTATAGCTACGCTTCAAGTAATGGAGTTTGATTTTATGGAGTCTGACTTTACATCAAATTCAAATAAGTTTGTTGAACGAGTGAGCGATTGGTTGAGCGGTATATTAAAGCGGAATTATATAAAAATAATGATATGTGGTAATGTTTTTCTAAGTGGAGAACACGGCATATATATTAAGCCAACGGAAGATAAAAAGTTGGTGTTAGAAAGTATTGTTAAAGGAATAAATGCTATAGTAAACGCAAATAAATACTTAAAAAAATGGGTTGATATAATTTTACTCAAAGATTTTATCACAGAATCTCTTCCCATCACAAACAATTTAAAACAGTACAGCTATACACCTATACAAGTAGACCCTAATATGGTGTTACGTTTAAATCCTGAATGGAAAAACTTTGAGGATTACTTGGCTGATTTCAGATCAAAATTTAGGGTAAAAGCAAAAAAGGCATATAAAACAAGTGCCGTACTAAAGGTTAAAGATTTTAGTTATGAGGAAATTGTAACATATAAAAAAGAGTTAACCATTTTGTATAATAATGTAAAAAATAAAGCAAGTTTCACCCCAGAAAGTTTAAACCTTTCTACATACAGTTCCTTAAAAAAAGTGTTAGAAAAAGATTTTATTTTTAGAGGTTATTTTTTGGAGGAGCAATTGGTTGGTTTTATGAGTGGAGTAATAAACAATCAGTTTTTTGATGCACATTATGTAGGAATCAATTATGAGCTAAATAGAAAGTATGCCATTTACTCGCGTATGTTATATGATTATGTTGCAATAGGAATTGAACGCGGTGTTAACGAAATTAATTTTGGGCGAACGGCTGGTGAAATTAAAAGTACTTTAGGTGCAGTTCCGCAAGAGCTTACCTGTTATATCAAGCATAAAAAAACAATAGCTAATTTTTTATTTAAACCTTTTCTAAAAAGAGTAAGGCCTACAGTTTTTGAACAGCGATTTCCGTTTAAAGAAAATGCATAAAAGCATTCTATAAGAATACGTTTATGCATTTTGTGAAGTGAGTTTAACAAGTGTTAAACCCACCCGTTAATAATACCTCCCATTAAGGCAAAGGTAACTATCCAATACCCAGCAACAACCATCATGTATTTAAAAGAACGTTGCTCATACAATCCGTTGGTTACTATTACAGGTAGTATTACAAATAAACCAAGCATAGTACCATGTGCAGCACCGTGTTTAAAGGTTAAATAAGGAGCTGTACCATGAGGCATGTCTGGCGGACCTCCCATAAAAACAATAGTTACAATAAAAAAAGAAATGAAAAAGGCAAGTACAACCGACAAACCAAAAATTAAAGGCATATTAGCCTTTTTTGCTTTTTCTTCGGTCATTCCTATTTCTTTCATCCAAATTGTACCAAATACTTTAGGATGATACCAAATAAAGCCTACAACTAAAGTAGCTAACGAAGCAACTCCTAGAGCAATCCAATTAATGTTTTCCATAAAATTATTTTTTAAAAGATTAGTTTGATTAAAAGTTGCCAATAAGCAACTACAATCAATACTAAATATAGTAAAATTATAGCAACTAAAAGCTTAAGGGGTTAATTAAGGACTAACGCTTTAAAATATGTATCTTTGTGCAAATTTTCTGAATAACTATGATACAATCTATGACAGGTTATGGAAAGAGCATTGTGCAACTTCCAACAAAAAAAATTACTATTGAGCTTAAATCGCTGAATAGTAAAAACCTTGATATTAATGCAAGAATTCCTTTTTATTATAAAGAAAAGGAGTTGCCACTTCGTAATTTGGTAGCCAAAGCATTAGTACGCGGAAAAATAGAAATATCATTATTTGTTGAGGTAACTGGTGAAGAAACATCAACTAAAATAAACACTGCTGTAGTTAAAGAGTACATGAGCCAATTAGCATCAATTGTACCTAATGTGTCAGATGAAAAGTGCTTAGAAATGGCTATGCGTTTACCTGATACTGCCAGAGCTGAACGTAAAGAAATTGATGAGGAAGAGTGGGCTACTATAGAAACGCATGTAAAGGAGGCAATATCAAACATTGTAGCTTACCGTAAAGACGAAGGGAAAGCCTTAGAAGCTGACTTTTTAACCCGTAACGCGAATATAAAAGCATTATTGGAGCAAGTAATTGCAGTTGACCCGGAGCGTATAGAAGGAGTAAAAGAACGATTGCAAAAAGGAATTGCTGACCTAAAAGAAAAAGTAGATGAAAACCGATTTGAACAAGAGTTAGTATATTATATTGAAAAATATGATATTACCGAAGAGAAAGTACGTTTGAAGAACCATTTAGATTATTTTATAACATCAATTAACTCTGCCGATTCTAATGGTAAAAAATTAGGGTTTATAGCTCAAGAAATGGGTAGAGAAATTAACACTATTGGATCAAAATCTAATTATGCACCAATGCAAAAATTAGTAGTTCAAATGAAAGATGAACTAGAAAAAATAAAAGAACAATTGTTAAACGTATTGTAATGATTAAAGGAAAGTTAATAGTTTTCTCGGCACCTTCAGGTTCAGGAAAAACAACAATTGTTAGGCATTTATTAGGTATAGAAAAGTTAAACTTAGAGTTTTCTATTTCTGCAACTTCACGTGAAAAAAGAGGGGAAGAAGTTGATGGGGAAGACTATTATTTTTTATCCCTAAAAGAGTTTAAGGATAAAATAAAAGCCGATGAGTTTTTAGAATGGGAAGAGGTGTATCGTGATAATTTTTACGGAACATTAAAGTCTGAGGTAGAACGCATATGGGCAAAAGGCAAGCATGTAATTTTTGATATTGATGTTGTTGGAGGGTTAGATATAAAGAGGATTTATCCAGAGCGTACCCTTTCAGTTTTCGTAAAACCACCAAGTATTGAAGAGTTAAAAATTCGTTTAAAGAAACGTTCTACAGAAAGTGAAGATAAAATTAATATGCGTGTAGCAAAAGCTTCTATAGAGTTAGCTACAGCTCCTCAGTTTGATTTTATTATTGAAAACAACAATTTAGACATCGCGTTAAAAGAAGCGGAAGAATTGGCGCATAATTTTCTTAAAAAACGCATTTAAAGCAGTATGAAAATTGGTTTATACTTTGGGACGTTTAACCCTATTCATGTTGGGCATCTGGCTATAGCCAACCATATGGCAGAAAACGCCGATTTAGATCAGGTTTGGTTAGTAGTTACGCCATTGAGTCCGTTTAAAAAGAAAAAAACATTGCTAGCTAATCACCATAGGTTAGAGATGGTGTATTTGGCAACGGAAACTTACGATAAGTTACAGCCATCAGATATTGAGTTTAAATTGCCAGAACCTAATTATACGGTAAATACTTTAGTACATTTAGAAGAGAAATTTCCACAGCATGAATTTTCATTACTAATGGGAGAAGATAATTTAAAAAGCTTCCATAAATGGAAAAACTACGAAGCTATACTAGCCAATTATGATTTGTATGTATACCCACGTATTTCTGATGGAACTATACCAGAGCAATTTGAGCAGCACCCAAAAGTAAAACGAGTTGCCGCACCTATTATGGAAATTTCTTCTACCATGATACGTAGAAGTATTGCTGAAAATAAAAATATTCGACCGTTGTTAGATGCCAAAGTATGGCAGTTTATTGACGAAATGAATTTTTATAAATAGATTCAAAGGCTTATTCTTTTTGATAATAAATTCCTGTAAAAAGGGTTTGAAGTAATTTGTGCTCGTTATCATAAATTTCCCACAATTGTGTTACAGTACCATCATCGTTTTTAGTCCAAGTAATTTGATTGTAGTAGAAGGCAACTTTTTTACCTTTAATCAAATCGCTTTTTAGAATCATTTTTCCAGAAGAAAAACCACCTTTTAGTTTTAAAACACTTCCTTTATTATCTACCCATAATTGATTCCAGGTGTTATCCGTTGTGTCATAATAATTCATGCTAGTGCCTGTACTTCCTTTAGTGCCTGTCCATTTTTCTTGTAAAACACAATTGTTCTCTATTTTAGAAATTTGATTTTCGCCAACAATAGTTCCTTGCGGGTTTTTTACGGTCCAATGCCCTATCCAAAAATCAAATTGTTTATTGGGTTCTGTACAGCAACTACAGTTAGTTTGTGCAGCTAAATTAGTAGCTAATAAAACAAAAGCGACAGCGAATAAAATTTTTTTCATGAGTTCTTTTTTAAGATGTAGTAAGATAGTACTTCTTTAGCTTTTTTAAAATCTCCAGTATAAATTAAGCCGAGTTTAGTTAACAATTTTTTAGAGCTTAAGTTATTTGGTAATGTAATGGCAATTATATTGTTATAAGCATTACTTTCCTTAAGCTTGTTAAGGTAGGCTTTACTTGCCTCTAAAGTATATCCGTTTTTTTCATATTGAGGTGTTATTGCAAAGCCAATGTCTGGATATTGCTCATCATCTCGTTTTAGGAAAGTAATAATTCCTATAGCTTTACGACTAGGCTTAAGTTCAAAAACATTATAATAAAAGTTGTTGTTTTCAAGTATATTACAAATGTATTTTTCCGCATCATGTATTGTTAATATGTTTCTATTGCCAATAAATTTAAGCCAACCATCAGAATTAACTAAATTTATCATGAACTTGGCATCAGTAATACTTATTGGCCTTATCCTTAATCTTTCGGTAGTTATGTTTGTATACATTATAGCAAAAGGTTACTGTGTAAAGGTAGTAAACTAGAGTGGTTTAATTTGTGGTTTTCAGAAGCAGGTGAGAACAAGCAATTACTTATAGCCATTGTTGTAAGTAGTTATTATTCTTTTACTATTTCAATATTTTTCGAAATAATTGCAGGAGGGTTCATTTTTTCAAGTATATCATTAATTTCAACACTAATTTTATCTCCTTCATTTACATCAATAAAATTTCCATTGGCAGGTGAAATGATGGTAGTATAAACTTGTCCTTTTTCATCTTCAAGGAATAATGTTTTTCCGTCCATTTCACCTCGAATTTTAGTAATTAAAAACGTTTTTCTTTTCAGTTTCGATTTTTCAACAATTCGTATATTTTTTGAAATAATTGCAGGAGGCTCCATTTCCATAATTTCTTTAATATCAAGACTGATTTTGTCTCCTTGATTTACATTAACAAAATTCCCATTGGCAGGTGAAATGATGGTTGTATATACTTGTCCTTTGTCGTTTTTAAGGAATAATGTTTGTCCATCTTTCTCACTTTGAATTTTAGTGATTAGAAATTCAGAACTAGTTTTTGTGGTAGCACAACCTATTAAAAGAATAGATAAGATAAAGAACAGTATTAATTTTTTCATTTTTATTGATTTTTCGATTTTTATTTAAATTACTTACAACGGCTCGGCTATGAGTAGGGCGGGGCAGGCACGCCATAAAGTTTCCCCCACGCAGTTAGCCAAATCTTTTTGTTTGTCTTTATCTTTTTTGAGCGAAAGCCAAATCCAAAAGATTTGACGGTGTTCGAAAACACGCCCAGACCTTTCAGTTAGGGACTTAAGCCCGTATTACTTATAGCCATTGTTACCAACTGTTTTTCTTCCTCCGAGTGAATCGTTTCCGTTCCGTTCTTCAATTCAGTTTGAGTGAAAAATCTCTTTCCGTCTCTATTCCGTAAGCGTGGAAAGTTTATTAATACTGTTGGTTGCTCCAAAAAAATCCGCCATTTTCATCGAATAACTCCTCCATCGCTTTAACTTGTTTTTTTATTGAAAGGGTATCTCTTATTTGCGAAATACCAAGCCAAGCTAATCCTATCGCAATTGCATGAAAGAATATTATTCCAAACCAATTATTGATTTCTAACATATGTTCCATTGGGGCTTGTCCATTTTCCTCAACCGTCAGATACTGCCAATATAAAACTCCCAATCCCAATCCAATCATGAATAGACCAAAGATTGGTTTAACCAGACCTCTACCTAACCAAAAAGTAAATCGATTGAAAGATGTCATGTCGCGATACAATTTCATTTTTGTCCGATTTAAAGAATTACAATGAACACATTTTATAACAGGAGGCCCACAGGAACTGTCCGCTCCATATTCCATAAAAGCCCATGTCTTTTTACAATGTCCGCATTTGCTAGTTTGATAGGTTCCCATTAATCTTTGGTTGATTTTATGATTCGTTGATTTTTCAAATAGTTGGTAACTAACATATAAACACAATTGTGTGTATTAAGGGTTTACTTTCCATATTTTATCTGAGGCTTCTAAATAGGTAGCTAAGGCTGCAGAGCCATACCATTCGTATACGTCTGCTGCTAAATACTTGTCTTTTATAGCAGGGTCAGTTTGCAATAGTTTTTTAGCTTCTTCAAGGGTTGGTACATCTAAAATAAAAATGCCTCTGTAGGTATTGTCGTTTTTTCCAATAGGCCCAGCAACAATAAGTTTTTTGTTTTCTACTAAGGTATTAATATTGTCCATATGCCCGGCAAAGCTTTTGTTTATTTTAGCTTGATCTTTATCGGTATTTGTGCCAGTTTTTAAAATAACCAGAACAAATTTTTTCATACCATAAGCATCAGCCCCTAAGGAGTCGGCTAATTTTGCATCGTAATTAGGGTTGTTATTTTGCGCAATTACTAGGGTGCTACAAAATAAAAAGGCAAGGGTATATAGTAATTTCATAAATTGATTTTTTTGCTTAGATAACAAATATAGTGCTTTTAACAAAGAAAGTTACATGTATGGCAACATGTAACTTTCCGTACTAACTCAACTTCAAACTAACTTTTGTTGTATACTAACAACAGTTATTTTTTTAATTTATTGCGATTGCTCGCAGGTACTTTAAAGTTTTTTAAAGCAGTTTTTGTTCTCTTTTTTTCTTTAAGTTTTCCCTCGGCCCCTTTTAAAAATTGTATATAGTGTCTGCCTATAAATTCATATACTGTTCCTGAGGCAGGGTGGTACAATTCAATAGTACCATCGTTAATTACACTCAACTCAAAATATTCATCATCAAAATAATCATAATCTAGTGTTAAGGCTTTTACATAATTGCTATTGGTAAAGTTGTACACTTCGTATAAGCCAGTGTAGTCCCAGTATAAATTGTTAATAGGTGTTCCGGGTATATCTTGCGAGCTTCTGAACTCACTATTGTTTCCGCCAGCTAAAAACTGAATAAAATTTTCGGCGTCAAATTCTGTTGGGCTTCCACCGTAAGTTCCAACCTTTTCCCACGATTCGTATTCTTGAATGAAATAATGAATATTGTCATAAAACACTAAATCGTAATCAAAAGTAGCTCTTTGGTATCCGTATACAAAGTATGAGGTATTTGTTGGTGGATGGTATAGCTCTAATTTATTACTAGCTAATTGATACACTTCCATATTCCAATAACCATCAATATCATGACTCACTTCTAAGGTTGTGTTATACGTATTATAGTAACCTACATCAATCCCAAAACCATTTCCGGTATTTCCTATGCCTACTAAATTGTTATTAGCATATAAGGTTCCGTTTAAAAAAGATAAGCTAAATGCTTTTTGTAAAAAAGGTATTTCTCCGTAACCTGTAGTTTCATTAATATCTACATACCACAACTCATATGATTGTAATTTTTCATACAAACTCATGCTAGGAGTATTGTCATAATGCTGTTGTGGCTCTGCAACTTCTACCACACATGAATTAAGTGTTAAACTAATTGCTAGTATACCGATAAGAACCTTAAATATTTTCATAACATTTTGTTTTATGATTAGTGAAAATCAACTACTATGCCAAAGTTTATTGGTAAAAGAGCCTCTTGAGTAGTGTGTAATTTTCAATGCTGATTTTTTTCGTACTTTTGTGGGCGCTTAGTAAATGAAAAATATGAGTCAGAAAAAATATGCCGTTATAGGAGGAGGTAGTTGGGCAACAGCCATTGTTAAAATGCTGTGTGAAAACTGTTCGGGTATTGGCTGGTATATGCGTAATGAAGCTGCTATAGAGCATTTACTTACCGAATATCACAATCCTAACTATTTGAGTTCGGTAGAATTTGATATAGAAAAGCTTAATGTAAGTTCGGATATTAACAAGGTAGTTGACGCCGCAGATGTGGTAATATTTGCCATACCATCAGCGTTTGTTTTTTCAGAATTGAAACACTTAAAGGTGTCTTTACAAGACAAAATAGTGTTTTCGGCTATAAAAGGAATTGTGCCAGAAACGAATTTAATTGTAGGTGAGCACTTTCATAACGAATATAATATACCTTTTGAAAATATCGGCGTAATTACAGGGCCTTGTCATGCAGAGGAGGTAGCCTTAGAGCGGTTGTCTTATTTAACCATAGCTAGCGCAAGTGAAGAGAACGCAAAGTTAGTGGCTAATGCATTATCTAGCTGGTATATTAATTGTAAAATTTCTGATGATATTATCGGTACTGAATATGCTGCTATGTTAAAAAACATTTATGCTATTGCAGCAGGAATAGCACATGGTTTAGGATATGGTGATAATTTTCAGAGTGTGTTAATGAGTAATAGTATTCGTGAAATGAAGCGTTTTATAAAGAAACGTCATAAAATGAAGCGTAATATTAATAATTCGGCCTATTTAGGTGATTTGTTAGTGACAGGATATTCTACTTTTAGTAGAAATAGAATGTTTGGAAACATGATTGGAAAAGGATATACGGTAAAGTCGGCTCAAATGGAAATGAGTATGGTGGCCGAAGGCTATTACGCTACGAATTGTGCTCATAAACTTAATAAGGCCAGTAAAAAAGTAGCGAGAACACCTATTATTGACGCAGTTTTTGATGTGTTGTATGAAGATAAAAACCCGAAAAAGGTGTTTAAAAAATTAACAGAACGATTAGATTAAAATAAAAAAGAGGCTTATATAAGCCTCTTTTTATTTCATCAATACTCCTTTATATTCCATGTGTGGTATAGCTCTTAAAGCGTTTTTATTGATAGAGTTTTTCGGGAAAATATATTTCTTATCATACAGTTTACTTTCAGCAAAATAACTCACGCTAAACTTATTATTTAATTTGAAGACATCTTCCATCATGAGTTCTATTTTAGCATAAGATTTTTTAGGAATAATAGGCATAGCATGACGCATTTTTGATGTGCGCCTATCAGCATCATACCCTTCAGTAACAACAAAAACCATTTCCAAATCCGTATCTAAATCGTTAATAAGGTAAGCATTCCAATCGTCAAATTCGTACTCTGGATTATACTCCAATACAATAGCTATATAAACTCCTTCAGATTTTGGAATTTCGATGTCTTTTCTCATGGTAAACAATAATTATCGCGACAAAATTACATAAAAAAGTATTGGGTTTATAGCTTGGTTCCTACTTTTATCCCTATAAAGAAAGCTCTTGGGGTAGCAGGGCCATATACGTAATTACTATCTCTGTTTTTTCCAGAATCAAAATCTGTTTGATAGGCATCAAATATGTTTTTCATACCTCCATATATTTGCAGTTGTGTGTCGGTTTGTTTAAGGTTAAACGTATAACTTGACTTTAAACCTAGTTCCCAAAATGCGTCTGTTGTAATGTAAGCATCTGTAGTTTGCTCTGGTGCACCAGCCAAATGTGCCAATTCCATTGTTCCGGTATATACCATGTTTATACTGGTGTTAAAATGTTTTGAAGCAGAGGTGTAGCTTGCTGTAGCATAACCATAATTATTTGGTGTACGTAAAAAAACACGCTTCTTGATTTGGCCATCAATATTTTCAACAGGACTATCATACTTGCTTGACTGCAAGGTGTAGCCAGCTTCAAGTTGTATTAATTTGTTAAAATTAGCACGCCCTTCTAAGGTAATTCCTTTTACTGTAGCCCCATCGCCATTACGTTTTGTAAAAATTTCACCGTGCTCATCTTCTCCTTCAGGATCTAAATAAAAGGCATCATCTAAATGAGTGTAAAACCCTTCAAGGGTAAATCCTGCTATAAAATGTTCATTACCTTTATCGTAATTAATAGAGGTGGTATAGGTATTAGAGCGTTCTCTTTTTAAATTGTCTGCCAGTTGAACTCTAGATACTCCTCCGCCAGCAAAGGCAATGTGCAAGTCCGTATCAAAAGCCTGTGGTGCTCTAAATCCAGTGCCCCAGGTAGCTCTAAACTGAGCTTTCCCAAAGGGTTTATAAAGTAAGGAAACACGTGGGCTGGCTATGTTATTGATAAGGTGTTTGTTATTGCTAAAGTCTTTTAATTTATGGTTGTCATAGCGTATGCCCGTTAACAAGTTTAATTTTTGAGTGATATCCCAATCACTCTGTACAAATACACTAGTGTTTTTGGTTTGCTGATCTACTTTGTAAGTATAAGCCTCAATTTCATCAAATACTTCATCTTGTACGTATTCTGTTCCGAAAGTAATAACATTACTACCTCCTAAAAAGGAATTAAGACGGTGGTTTAGCTGTAAACCTCCTTGCATGGTTAAGTTTGTAGATGTACCATAAGGAGGGTTTTCTATGTGATTGTTATAAGCAATTACATCTGATTGATTGGGTTGAATTCCTGTATAATGATCTCTATTGGTATGTTGTGTTGCAAAATAGGTTATAAAAGAGCTGTTACTTTCATTAAAGTTAAGTTGATAATCAATATTTCCTATAAAAACATTATGCGTTCGTTCTTCTGATTGCTCGGTTAAATGAGCGGGTTTGTTAATTAGCTCACCACCATAACGGTATTCATTTAATTTACTAAGACTTACTTCTAACTTTTGGTTTTCGGCAGGCAGGAAAAATAAGTTTGTGCCAAAGGATAGGTTTTTTAGCTCTGGCAATTCAGAGAAGTTATCCTTATTAGCGTCATAAGCATTACGATTTCTGTTGTTAACAAAAAAAGTAGCACCTGTTGTATTGTTTTTTGATACTACTGTTGCATTACCACTGATATTGTTTTCAGGAGTGCCTTTAAAGTTTTGATGTGTATAGCTAATTTCGTAGTTATTTTTTCTCGGAATTTTAGTAATAACATTCACCGTTCCACCAATAGCACTAGAGCCATATAATGCAGAGCCACCACCTCTAACTACCTCTATTCTATCAATCATATTTGTAGGTATTTGCTCCATACCGTATAAACCAGTTAATGGACTAAAAATTGGTCGTCCGTTTATTAGTATTTGTGAATACCCTCCTGCTAAACCATTCATACGAAGTTGTGTGTAATTACAGGTTTGACAATCAGTTTCTACACGCAAACCTGTTTGAAATTTTAATCCTTCTGATAAGGTACATGCTTGCACATTGTCAAGTGTTTTGCTGTTAATAACATTAACAATTACAGCCGAGTTTGTTTGCTTTTTATATGTTCTTGTACCTGTAATTACTACTTGATCAAGATTAGCTATGGCTTCGGTTAATTTAAAATTAAGAGTAGTATTGTCATCAATATGAACATTTTGTTCTAAAGTAGTATACCCCATAGCTTGAACTACAATAGTGTATTGTCCGTGTGTAACTGTAAGCGTGTAATTTCCAGTTTCATCACAAACCGTACCTGATGAGCTTCCTTTTATTAATATAGTAGCAAAGGGAACGGGAGTATTGTTGTTGGAAACAGTCCCGCTTATATTAAACTTTTCGTTTGGATTATGTTGTGAAAAACATAATAAACTTGAACAAATGAATAAAAAGAAAAGCAAAGTTTTTGTAGGCATAAAAAATGTTTTTTACAAAACTAATTTATTTTTTAGATTAACCTAAAAATAAATTAAAATTCATCTAAACAAAATTTGTAACTTTGTCTAAAAAAATAGAAATGCTTTCTAAGTCTGAAGAAAATTATTTAAAAGCCATATTTCACTTGAGTATAAAAACGGAAAAAGGGATAAGCACCAACGCTATTGCGCAGCAATTAGACACTAAGGCTTCATCGGTAACCGATATGGTTAAAAGATTAGCAGAAAAAGAGTTGGTTTTTTATAAAAAATACCAAGGAGTAGAGTTAACTGCTAGTGGAGAAAAAATTGCGGCTAATGTAATTCGGAAGCATAGGTTATGGGAAGTGTTATTAGTGGAAAAATTCAATTTTAATTGGGATGAGGTGCACGAAGTTGCAGAACAGTTAGAACACATTCATTCAGAAAAGCTGATAAATGAATTGGATGCATTTTTAGGGCATCCAAAATACGATCCGCATGGAGACCCTATTCCGGACAAAGAAGGTAATATTAATTTTGTCGAAAAAGCGTTGTTGTCAACAATTGCTATAACAGAAAAAGCTCTATGCGTTGGGGTTAAAGATACTTCTTCAGATTTTTTAAGGTATTTGGATAAACAAGGAATAGCCTTAGGAAAAGAAATTAAGGTGTTGGAAAAAGAAGCTTTTGATAATTCTATGCAAATAGAAATAGAAGGTAATCAGTTTGTGATATCACAGCAAATTGCAAATAACATATATGTAAAAAATAAAGGATGAAAAAATATAGTGTAATATTAATATTATTACTGCTTTTAGCGTGTAAGAAAACAGAAGATAAGTTACAAGTAGGAAAATTACACGTGGTAACTACAACATCGCAAGTTACTGATTTGGTAAATGAAATCGCCGGAGCTAATGTTGTTGTAGAAGGCTTAATGGGTGCTGGTGTTGATCCGCATTTGTATAAAGCAAGCGAAGGTGATGTAACCAAGTTTTATAATGCTGATGTGATTTTTTATAACGGATTGCATTTAGAAGGAAAACTTGAGGATGTGTTTGAAAAAATGCGTCACCAAAATAAAAAGACTATTGCTGTTGCAGAGGCTCTTGATAAAACAGAGTTAATTGCATCTGAAGATTTTGCGTCGAGCTATGATCCTCATTTTTGGTTTTCTATTCCCAATTGGAAAAAAGCAGCTAATTATGTGGCTAATCAATTAAAACAAATTGATCCGAAAAATCAGCAAGCCTATACCGAAAATGCTAAAAAATACATTCAAAAACTAGAGGTATTAGAACGTACAATTGCAAACCAGTTAACAAAACTGCCTAAAGAACAACGTGTTTTAGTTACGGCCCATGATGCTTTTGCATATTTCGGACAAGAGCACGGTTTTAATGTAGTTAGTCTTCAAGGTTTATCAACGGCAACAGAGGCAGGTGTGAAAGATGTACAGCGAATAACGGAATTTATTATAACCCATGAAGTAAAAGCTATTTTTGTAGAAAGCTCGGTGCCAGTAAGAACTGTTGAAGCTTTACAAGCAGCAGTAAGAGCTAAGAATCATGAAGTACGCATTGGGGGTACGTTATTTTCTGATGCACTAGGTAATCCTGAAACAAAAGAAGGAACCTATGTAGGAATGTATGAATATAACATGCGAACAATTGTAAATGCATTAAAATAATGGAAAAGGAAGTTGCGGTTGCTATTGATGATTTAACGGTTGCTTATAACTACAAGCCCGTACTGTGGGATATTGATTTAGCTATTCCTAAAGGGGTTTTAATGGCGATTGTTGGTCCTAATGGAGCTGGAAAAAGTACGTTAATTAAATCAATATTAGGAATTATAAAACCTATTGCTGGTTCAGTTACGGTATTTGGAAAACCATATACTAAGCAACGAAAAAAAGTAGCTTACGTACCTCAGAAAGGAAGCGTTGATTGGGATTTCCCTACAACAGCACTAGATGTTGTTTTAATGGGAACCTACGGTAGTTTAGGCTGGATAAAACGACCAGGTAAAACTCAAAAAAAAGCAGCATTAGAAGCTTTAGAAAAAGTAGGAATGCTTCCGTTTAAAAACAGGCAAATAAGTCAGCTTTCTGGTGGGCAACAACAACGGATATTTTTAGCAAGAGCTTTGGTGCAAAATGCAGAAATTTATTTTATGGATGAGCCTTTTCAAGGGGTTGATGCTACAACAGAAAAAGCAATAATTAATATTTTAAAAGCATTGCGAAAAGCAGGGAAAACGGTGGTTGTTGTGCATCATGATTTACAAACAGTACCAGAATATTTTGATTGGGTTACATTTTTAAATGTTAAAAAAATTGCAACAGGACCTGTGAAAGATATTTTTAACAATGAAAACTTAATTAAAACCTACGGTATTAATTATCAAGTAAGTATTCAAGAGTAGTGATGATTGATTTAGTGGACTATATAGAACAAATATTTTCTGATTATACTTTCAGAACCATAAGTATAGGTACCGCTGTTTTAGGAGCTGTTTGTGGTATGTTGGGGTGTTTTGCAGTATTACGTAAACAAAGTCTTTTAGGTGATGCTATTTCGCACGCAGCATTACCTGGTATAGCTATAGCTTTTTTAATAACAGGAGCAAAAGATAATAGCACATTATTGTTGGGAGCATTAATAAGCGGATTGTTAGGTGCGTATTGGATTAAGTCAATTACAGCAAAAACGCACTTAAAATCGGATACTGCTTTAGGTTTGATACTTTCATTGTTTTTTGGAGTAGGAATGTTACTACTTACATTCATTCAAAAACAACCCAATGCAAATCAAGCAGGGTTAGATAAATATTTGTTTGGGCAAGCAGCTACTTTGTTAGAAAAAGATATTTGGTTAATGATTTTTGTAACTGTTATTTGTTTACTTGTTTTATTGTTGTTCTGGAAAGAATTTAAACTGCTGTTGTTTGATGCCGATTATACTAAAACATTGGGTTTTAATATTAAGTTATTAGATGTATTAATTACATCTTTTATAGTAATAGCTATTATACTTGGTTTACAGACTGTAGGTGTGGTGTTAATGAGTGCATTATTATTAGCTCCTGCGGCGGCGGCTAGGCAATGGACTAATAGCTTAGGGGTAATGGTAGTTATTGCAGGGGTTTTTGGAGCTTTATCTGGAGTTTTAGGAACAGGTATAAGTGCGATGCAATCAAATTTATCTACAGGTCCGGTAATTGTATTAGTGGCTTCTGTAATTGTATTAATTTCATTTGTGTTTTCTCCTAGTAGAGGTTTGTTGTTTAAAGAAATTAGATTTAGGAAAAACCGAAACGACATCAAACTACATAAAACATTAGCTTTTATGTATGATATAGCTAAAAGCCATGAGAATATTTCTCACCCACATACTATAAAGATATTAAACAACTTTCAAGGGTACACCAAAAAGTCTTTATATAAGCTAGAACAAGAGGGTCTTATAAAGATAGATGGAGCAAATTGGTATTTGACCGAAGAAGGGTTTTACAAGGCGAAAAACTTATACAATCAAAATGTTTCATTAGATGACTAGTGCACAAATCGTAATACAATTAATAGCAAGTTTAACAGCAATAGCCTGTGCTATACCTGGAGTATTTTTAGTGCTTAGAAAAATGGCCTTAATTAGTGATGCGATTAGCCATGCTATATTACCTGGTATAGTTGTCGGGTTTTTTATTACACATGACATGTCATCTCCTGTGTTAATTATTTTGGCTGCATTAACAGGGATACTCACCGTTTTTTTAGTAGAGTTTATTCAAAAAACAGGTTTGGTAAAAGAAGATACAGCTATTGGCTTAATATTTCCCGCTCTATTTAGTATTGGAGTAATTTTAATAGCAAAAAATGCTAATGATGTGCATTTAGATATTGATGCTGTTTTGTTAGGGGAACTTGCTTTTGCACCATTTGATAGAGTAGTATATAATGGAATAGACTTTGGGCCAAAAGCACTTTGGGTAATAGGAAGTATTTTAAGTGCTATACTTATATTATTAGTTGCATTTTTTAAAGAAATAAAACTAAGTACTTTTGATGTAGGATTAGCCTCTGCATTAGGTTTTTCTCCTGCAATACTTCATTATGGTTTAATGACAGTAGCGTCGGTAACAACCGTTGGTGCTTTTGATGCTGTAGGAGCTATATTGGTAGTAGCTTTAACAATAGCACCAGCTGCAACAGCATATCTATTGACTAAAGATTTAAAAAAAATGTTATTCTTAGCTGTTGGTTTTGGGATATTTTCATCTATCTCTGGGTATTGGTTAGCGCATAATTTAGACGCTTCAATAGCGGGATCAATAGCTACTATTTTAGGGGTACTTTTTTTATTAGTTTACTTATTTGCTCCTAAATCAGGAATGATATCTGTGGCATATAAACAACAACGTCAAAAAATAGAGGTGTTACTATTAACTTTTTTATTACATTTAAGAAATCATAAAGAAAAGGAAGAGCGACATATAAATCATTTAAACGAACATATTAATTGGAAGAAGTCTCAATCAAAAAAAGTGTTAGACTTGGCTTTGAAAAATAATATGATTGAAGTTAATGCCAACGTTGTTGCTTTGACAGATAAAGGGAAAGTGTTTACTGAAAACGCAATTAACTACATTACAGCAGGTAGCGAAGAAGCTATTGAAGAAATGAAAAAAGAGTTCTTTTTGTTTAGGGGGTAAAACAAAAAAACTAATTTATTTCACAGTTAATTCGTTTTTTTTTGGTCAATACAATTTTTTTTATACTTTTACAGCCTATGAAAAATAGAACCAATATGAAATCGGGAGCATTATTAATACTAGTATTGTTACTTGCGTGTCCACTAGTTTTTTCTCAGGTACCGCCTGCGCCACAACAACCACCACCACAGTTACCTGTTAATGGGGGGCTTATAGCGTTAGTGTTGGCTGGTTTATTTTATGGGGTTAAAAAATCTCTAAAGAAGAAATAGTTAGTTTCTTTTATGTAGTCTTGCTACATATTTTCCTATTACATCAAATTCTAAATTGATTATATCACCTGTTTTTAAGTATTTGAAAATAGTGTTTTCGTATGTGTACGGTATAATTGCTACACTAAACTCGTTGTTTTTTGAATTTACTACAGTTAAACTAGTGCCGTTTACAGTTATTGATCCTTTCTCAATAGTAACGTTTCCTAATGATTCGTCGTATTTAAAAGTGTAAATCCAACTACCATTTTCTTCTTTAATAGTAACACATTTTCCTATTTGGTCTACATGTCCTTGAACAATGTGTCCGTCTAGTCTATCGCCAAGTTTCATACCTCGCTCTAAGTTTACTAAATCATTAATTTTAAAATTGCTTAAAGTAGTTTTGTCTAGTGTTTCTTGTATGGCGGTAACCGTATATTCATCGTTGTTAATAGCTACAACAGTTAGGCATACGCCATTATGAGCTACGCTTTGATCAATTTTTAACTCATTAGTAAAGTTGCTTTTTATTGTGTAATGAACATTTGTTCCTTCTTTTTCAATGGCAACTATTCTACCTAACGTTTCTACAATACCTGTGAACATATTTAATAATTAATTGGTTACTTTTGTAGTTCAAAATTACAATAAAATTACCTTTAAGGGAGTATTGTGTTATATAAAAGTAAGCGATTTTTAGTGTATGAGTGACAATAAAAAAATAGTAATAGGAATATCTATAGGTGATTTAAATGGTATAGGTTCAGAGGTTATTTTAAAAACATTTTCTGATGCGAGAATGTTTGAATTCTGTACGCCAGTAGTTTTTGCATCCCAAAAGGCAATGCAATTTTTAAAGAAACATTTTAACAGCCCTACACAAACACAAAAAGTAGAATCTTTAGATAAGTTAGTAGATAAAAAGCTAAATGTTATTAATGTTTGGGAAGAAGCTTATAACTTTCAGTTTGGTAAAGAGAGTAAAGAAGCCGGGGCTTATGCAATAAAATCGTTAAAAGCAGCTACAGCAGCATTAAAAAGTAACAAGATTGATGCGCTTTTAACCGCGCCTATTCATAAGGCAAATATACAGTCAGATGATTTTTCATTTCCAGGGCATACCGATTATTTAGCGCAAGAGCTGGAAGGAAACGCATTAATGTTTATGGTTTCTGATGCATTAAAAGTGGGCTTGCTTACCGATCATGTAGCGGTGAAAGATGTTGCTCATGAAATAACACCTGAATTAATAAAAAAGAAAATTACTACTATAAACGAATCGTTAAAAAAAGATTTTCGAATAAGAAAACCTAAAATTGCAGTTCTGGGTATAAACCCACATTCAGGTGATAATGGTGTTATAGGAAAAGAAGATGATGAGGTGTTAAGGCCAGTGCTTGAAGAAATGAATAATAATAAAGTCATGGTTTTTGGTCCGTATGCTGCAGATAGTTTTTTTGGTTCTGATAGCTACACAAAGTTTGATGCTGTTATAGCTTCGTATCATGACCAAGGCTTAATACCTTTTAAAACCTTAACTTTTGGAAACGGAGTAAATTATACCGCAGGTTTATCTGAAGTACGTACATCGCCAGATCATGGTACTGCGTATGAAATAGCAGGAAAAGGAGTGGCAGATGCAAGTTCATTTACAGAAGCGTTGTTTACAGCAATCAATATAGTAAGGTGTAGGGAAGAGTATCGTGCTCTAAATCAGAACGTACTAAAAAAGAGAAAAAAGATATAAACAAAAAAATGTTGATATCTAATGTGTATGTAAAATAATATTTCTTATCTTTGCGCGCTCGAAATGATTGTTTTTTCAAAAAATGAAGTATGAAAGAGTTTACAATCCCTTTTGTAGGGCTAAAAGAAGGAAAACATAATTTTGATTTTGAGATAACAAAAGCGTTCTTTGATTATTTTGGATATGATGAGTTTAATGATGTAGCAATACAAACATCATTATTGTTAAATAAAAAATCAACCTTAATGGAACTGGAGTTTTCAGCTCAAGGAACTGTTAATGTTAATTGTGATGTAACAAACGAACCGTTTAACCAGCCAATAAGTGCTGATTTAAAATTGATTGTAAAGTTTGGTGAAGCATTTAATGATGAGAATGACGAAATTTTAATACTTCCTCACGGAGAGTACGAGGTGGCTGTAGAGCAATATATTTACGAAATGATTGTTTTAGCAAAGCCAGCAAAATTAGTACACCCAGGGGTTGAAGATGGATCTCTAGACTCAGAAATATTATCTAGAATACAAGAATATAGTTTAAAAGAAAAAACCGAGGAAGTAAATGAAGATATAGATCCTCGTTGGAATAAATTAAAGAATCTATTAACAGACAAATAAGAAGAAAATGGCACATCCTAAGAGAAAAATCTCAAAAACAAGAAGAGATAAAAGAAGAACTCACTATAAGGCAACTGTACCTCAAATAGCTACTTGTCCAACAACAGGAGAAGCTCACTTATACCATAGAGCTCACTGGTTTGAAGGTAAATTATACTACAGAGGTCAAGTTTTAGTTGACAATTCTGTTGAAGAAGAAGTAGAAGACTAAATATAGGATAAACTATATACAATGAACTCTCGCGAAAGTGAGAGTTTTTTTGTTTTTATTAAATTCAAAAAACTTGCATATCTCTCAAAAAGAGGTTACTTTGCACTACTTTTTTGAACAAAATTGACCTAAAATATTGTTTTTTAGTGCTTTTTTAAACGAAAATAAAAAGATGAATAAAATCACTGCAGCAATAACAGCAGTTGGCGCATATGTGCCCGACTACGTATTAACCAATGAAATTCTAGAAACAATGGTTGATACTAATGATGAGTGGATTACTACCCGAACAGGTATTAAAGAGAGAAGATTGCTTAAAAAAGAAGAGGGCGAAGGAACTTCATATTTAGCTATAAAAGCAGCTCAAAACTTATTAGAAAAAACAAACCTTGACCCAAAAGAAATAGACGCTGTAATTTTAGCAACAGCAACCCCAGATATGCCAGTGGCATCTACAGGAGTATATGTGGCTTCAAAAATAGGGGCAACAAATGCTTTTGCGTATGACTTATGCGCAGCGTGTTCTAGTTTTCTATATGGTATAGCAACAGCAGCTTCGTATATAGAATCAGGAAGGTATAAAAAAGTACTTTTAATAGGAGCCGACAAAATGTCGTCAATTATTGATTATGAAGATAGAGCTACCTCAATAATATTTGGAGACGGAGGCGGAGCCGTACTATTTGAACCTAATAATGAAGGATTAGGGTATATAGATCAGTACTTAAGAAGTGATGGTATAGGAAGAGAGTTTTTGAAAATCGATGCTGGAGGGTCTATTTTACCAGCTTCAGAGGAAACAGTAAAAAACAAACAACACTTTGTACATCAAGAAGGACGTACGGTATTTAAATATGCAGTATCAAATATGGCGGATGTAAGTGAAAAAATAATGCAACGTAATAACTTAACACACGATGATGTTAATTGGTTAGTTGCACACCAAGCTAATAAACGTATCATTGATGCAACCTCTTCTAAAATGGGGCTTGAAGATGATAAAGTGTTAATGAATATTCAACGATATGGTAATACCACATCGGCAACATTACCATTGTTATTAAGCGATTTTGAAACAAAATTAAAAAAAGGAGACAATATAGTGTTTGCTGCATTTGGTGGTGGATTCACATGGGGGTCTATCTATTTAAAGTGGGCATATAACACAAAAGAAAACAACTAAAAACAAAACGTATCATGGATTTAAAAGAAATTCAAAATTTAATAAAATTCGTAGCTAAGTCAGGAGCTAGCGAAGTAAAGTTAGAAATGGAAGATGTGAAAATCACCATTAAAACAGGTAGTGAAGAAAGTACAACAATTGTACAGCAAATGCCAATGGCTTCAACTCCAATGATGCCTGCAGCAACTCCTGCTGCACCAGCACCAGCGGCAACTCCTGCTACACCTGTAGCAACAGAGACTGCTGCACCAGCATCAGACGATTCAAAATACATTACTGTAAAATCGCCAATTATTGGTACAATGTACCGTAAACCATCACCAGACAAGCCTATGTTTGTTGAAGTAGGACAGAAAATTACAGAAGGAGATGTATTATGTATTATTGAAGCAATGAAATTGTTCAACGAAATTGAATCAGAAGTTTCAGGAACAATAGTAAAAATATTGGTAGATGACGCTTCTCCAGTAGAGTTTGATCAACCTTTATTCTTAGTTGATCCATCATAATGTAAAATCAAAACCTTATGCAGCTTAAAAAAGTAGCATAAGGTTTTTAACATATTAGGCTATGTTTAAAAAAATATTAATCGCCAATAGAGGTGAGATAGCTTTGCGTGTAATAAGAACATGTAAAGAGATGGGTATAAAAACTGTTGCGGTTTACTCTAAAGCAGATGCAGAAAGTTTACATGTTAAGTTTGCAGATGAGGCTGTGTGTATTGGTCCAGCACCAAGTAGTGAATCATACTTAAAAATGTCAAATATAATAGCAGCAGCAGAAATCACAAATGCTGATGCAATACACCCAGGGTACGGTTTCTTGTCAGAAAACGCTAAGTTTTCAAGAATTTGTGATGATCACGGTATAAAGTTTATTGGAGCCTCTGGTGATATGATTGATCGCATGGGGGATAAAGCCAACGCTAAATCTACCATGATAGCTGCAGGAGTGCCATGTGTACCAGGTAGTGAAGGAGTTATTGAATCGTATGAGCAATGCGAAAAAATTGCTAAAGAAACTGGTTATCCTGTAATGCTTAAAGCTTCTGCCGGTGGTGGAGGTAAAGGTATGCGTGCTGTTTGGAAACAAGAAGACTTGAAAGATGCGTGGGATTCTGCTCGTCAAGAGTCAAAAGCTGCTTTTGGTAATGATGACATGTACATGGAAAAACTTATTGAAGAACCTAGACATATTGAAATTCAAGTTGTAGGTGACTCAACAGGAAAGGCATGTCATTTGTCAGAAAGAGATTGTTCTGTACAACGTCGTCATCAGAAGTTAACTGAAGAAACACCTTCGCCTTTTATGACAGACGAACTGCGTGATCGTATGGGAGAGGCTGCAGTTAAGGCAGCAGAGTATATTGGGTATGAAGGTGCAGGAACAGTAGAGTTTTTAGTGGACAAGCACAGAAACTTCTACTTTATGGAAATGAATACACGTATTCAGGTTGAGCACCCAATTACTGAGCAAGTAGTTGATCATGATTTAATTCGTGAGCAAATAATGGTGGCTGCTGGAATCCCTATTTCTGGTAAAAACTATTACCCACAATTGCATTCTATTGAATGTAGAATTAATGCTGAAGATCCGTATCATGATTTCCGTCCATCACCAGGAAAAATCACAACGTTACATGCGCCAGGAGGTCATGGAGTACGTTTAGATACGCATGTTTATGCAGGGTATATTATACCGCCAAATTACGACTCGATGATTGCTAAGTTAATTACAACAGCACAATCTAGAGAAGAAGCTATCAATAAAATGAAGCGTGCCTTAGATGAGTTTGTTATTGAAGGTGTAAAAACAACGATTCCTTTCCATAGACAATTAATGGAGCATCCTGATTTCATTTCAGGAAACTACACTACGAAGTTTATGGAAGATTTTGTAATGGAAAAGAAAACAAGCACAATATAAGTTGCTAACATTATTTATAAGAGCCTCTTTTTTAAGAGGCTTTTTTTGTTACTTTTAAGCGTAAAATAGTTTGACAATGAATTTGAGTTTTTGGGAAAAAGAAGAATGGTTTACACATGTAGATTATACTATTGTAGGTAGTGGAATTGTAGGGTTGAATACCGCATTGACATTGCGTAAAAAATTTCCTATGGCAAAAATTATTGTGTTAGAGAAAGGTATGTTACCTCAAGGCGCTAGTACCAAAAATGCAGGTTTCGCATGTTTTGGAAGTATATCTGAAATACTATCAGATTTAAAAACCCATACTGAAGAAGAGGTCCTACAATTAGTAATAAAGAGATGGAAGGGTTTACAACTACTGCGAAGTAACTTAGGTGATGCAGTAATTGATTTTCAACAAAACGGGAGCTATGAACTATTTTCAAAAAAAGACGAGTTGTATGAAAATTGTGTTGCTCAATTGCCAAAAATCAATGAATTGTTGCACCCTGTTTTTAATGATGATGTGTTTAATGTGTCCGATAATAAATTTGGTTTTTCAAATATAAAACAACATTATATTGTTAATAAATTTGAAGGACAATTAGATACAGGGAAAATGATGGCAAGCCTTTTAAAATTGGCTCAATGCAATAATATAAAAATACTTAACAATACATTGGTTAGTAATTATTCGGCTAACACTAACAATGTTATTATAGAGTTAAATAACAACTTTACCTTCAACACTAAAAAAATGCTTATTGCTACAAATGGTTTTGCAAAACAGTTAATAGCTGAAAAGGTAACCCCAGCAAGAGCACAAGTTTTAATAACAAAGCCGATACGTAATTTAGCTATTAAAGGCACCTTTCATTTTGATGAGGGCTATTATTATTTTAGAAACATTAATGATCGAATCCTTTTTGGAGGAGGGAGGAATTTAGATTTTAAAGGAGAGGAAACCACAAAAATGGAAACTTCTAGATTAATTCAAAATAGCCTAGATGCGTACTTAAAAAACACTATTTTACCCAATACCCCGTATGAAATTGAACATAGATGGACAGGTGTTATGGGGGTGGGTAGCCAGAAGAAAGCTATAGTGAAACAACTTTCTGAGCACTTGTATTGTGGGGTTCGTTTAGGAGGTATGGGTGTGGCTATTGGTAGCTTAATAGGAGAAGAACTTGCTAATTTGGTGTGATGAATCTTAAGGAAAAACTTTATTTAGCGTGCAATGATTTTCTTTATGAACGACATAAGGTTGTTATTAATAGAATACAGAGTATTCAGGAATCTTTAAACTCAGAAACAAAAAGTTCTGCTGGTGATAAGCATGAAACTGGAAGGGCAATGCTACAGTTGGAACGAGAAAAAGCAGGAAATCAGTTGTTGGCAATAGAGCAACAACAAAAAGTGTTAAAGAGAATTTCTGTACAAAATTCAACAGATGTAATTAGACTCGGTAGTGTCGTTGAAACTGACAAAAAAAAGTTTTACTTAGCAATAAGTGTTGGGCAATTAGTTGTTGAAAATCAAACCTACTATGGTGTAGCGGCTGCAAGCCCAATAGGGAAACTACTTATAGGTAAAAGGGTGGGGGATGAAATTACTTTTAACAACATAACATACAGTATAAAAAACGTTCTATAAATGCATTTATAGAACGTTAATCTTTGTGTTTAAAAAGGATTGGTTTAGAAGTTGACAAAAGTAATTAGGTTAAACTGGTCTCTCCCTCCATTTTCAAAAAATTGATTCATGTAGCCAGCCTCTATTTTAATGCTTTTGTTTAGCTTAAAACCAAGACCGCCAAAAAGACGATTTCTGTCAAAAACAGCAGCTTCTGAATTCAGAAATATTTCATTGTATGCTGAAATATAATAGTTGTGTTTTTCTTTTTTGGTTAGCGGAATATTAAGTCCTAAAAAATACCGAAAACGCATTTTAAAACCGTCTTCAACAAAACGTTGTTCAAAACGATAGCGATGGTTTAAGTTTACCAAACCTACTTGTTGTTTTGAAGTGAATTGTTGAAATACTCGATGTTCGTTAACACTATTTTTCTCATCAGTATTCCCAATGTAGTTTTCTGATAAAATATAACCGTAACCCAGTAGTAAATTATTCTTTTTTTCGTTAAATGTATAACCTACACCAGTACGAAGTAATAGCTGTTCTAAGTCACCAATGGCATTGTAATTTCTATATTGTACTTCATGATGAAGGTTCCATTTATTAGTTAGTTTTTTATTACCAATATAAATTAACCAGTTTCCTAAATTACTGTCTTGACTATAAGCAAAAACTGGCAACAGTAATGCAAAAATTAACGTTGCCAGTTTTATGTTTTTAAATTGAAGTTTTTTCATTAAACCTACTATTCATTAAAAGTTACGGCTCCTGTATGGATGTCATACATAGCGCCTACAATTTTAATTTCACCGTTTTTGTTCATTTCAGCAAGTACGTCACTTTCTTCTAAAATTCTATCAATAGTTAAATTAACGTTTTTAGCAGCAACATCGTTTACGAAATCGATATTAGATGAATTTCTTAAGTTAGCGTCTGTAGGGTTTTCTACAGCATTTACCGCAGGTTTTATTTTACCGAGCATGCTAGTAAGGTTTCCTAATTTAGCGTCATCACAAGCGCCTTTTACAGCACCACAACTAGTATGACCTAAAACTACAACTACTTTTGTTCCAGCTAATTTACAAGCAAACTCCATACTACCTAAAATATCGGTATTTACAAAGTTACCCGCAATTCTAATACTAAAAATATCTCCTAAACCTTGATCAAAAACTAACTCAGCTGAAACTCTAGAATCAATACAGCTTAAAATAGTAGCAAAAGGAAATTGCCCTGAACTAGTTTCGTTTACCTGCTCTAATAGGTTTCTGTTAGCTTTTAAATTTTTTTGAAAACGCAAGTTACCTTCTTTTAAGAATTGTACCGCTTTTTCAGGAGTCATTGTAGCTTGTGTTTCTTTAGTATGTGCTTTCATTATATGTTATTTTTTATGTTGGTAAATTACGTTTTTTTATGCAGTTACTGGTCTTAATTTAAAAAACTGTAAGTAACTAGGCGGGTTTTCTATAGTGCCTCTTTCAGAAATTAATTTGATGTTAATATTGCGTTCTTTAGCTTTAAATGCAAAATCTTCAAGAATTTCTATAATATCATTATCTAAATATCTTGTTTTAGTTACATCTAGTTCTAAAAACGTATTTTCTGGTAGGCTGTGTAATTCCTTTAAAATGGCTCCTTTATTGAAAAAAGTAACTTCTTCAGCTAAAGTCATTTTAATTTTATGTACCCCATTACTTTTATCTTCAATATGTAAGAAATGTGAGTTTTGATAGCTTTTAATTAAAATAACTACTACACCTACAGCTAAACCTAATCCGATTCCGTATAATAAATCAATAAAAACAATACCTAAAACTGTTACGGTAAACGGAATAAATTGTTTCCAACCTAACTGATACATCTTAACAAATAAAGCTGGTTTGGCTAATTTGTACCCAACAATTAATAATATGGCTGCAAGTACCGATAGCGGAATCATATTTAACAGCTTTGGAATAATAATAACCGAAATTAATAGTAGTAAACCATGAATTATAGCTGATAATTTTGTTTTCCCACCAGATTGAATATTAGCAGAACTACGTACAATTACTTGTGTTATAGGCAAACCTCCTATTAAACCAGATAAAATATTACCAGTACCTTGTGCTAATAACTCACGGTTTGTAGGTGTTACATTTTTTTCAGGGTCTAACTTATCGGTAGCTTCTACGCATAATAAGGTTTCCAAACTAGCAACTAAGGCAATAGTAAAGGCAACTACCCATACATCTGTATTAGTTATAGCACTGAAGTTAGGGAAGCTAAACTGTCCTAAAAACGAGCTAAAATCGTCAGGAATAGGAACACTTACTAAGTGTGATTGGGCAATGGCCAATGAATTATTGTCACCTTGTGTTAAAGTGAAAAATAAAATACCTGCAGCTACAGCTACTAACGGGCCCTGAATAATTTGGAATACTTTTGATTTTTTTACTAAAACTTTATCCCAAAGTAATAAAATGGCTAATCCGATAAAACCAATAACCATAGAGCCTAATGTAATATTATCTGTAATATTTGCTATTGCAGAAAAAGTGTTCTCTCCAGTAGCTTCAATAAAACTATCTGCCCCTTCAGGTTCTGCATCATAACCAAAAAAATGAGGTATTTGCTTTAAAATAATAATGATACCAATACCAGTTAGCATTCCTTTAATAACAGAAGAAGGAAAGTAGTATCCAATAATACCAGCTTTTAAAACTCCAAAGAGTAACTGTATAATTCCTCCCAGTACTACTGCAACTAAAAAGTTTTCATAACCTCCAAGTGTACCAATAGCAGTTAAAACTATTGCTGCTAATCCGGCGGCAGGACCACTAACCCCTATGTTAGAACCACTTAAACCACCAACAACAATACCACCAACAATTCCTGCAATTAAACCAGAAAATAAGGGTGCTCCACTAGCTAGAGCAATACCTAAACAAAGTGGTAGAGCAACAAAGAACACTACAATACTTGCAGGTAAATCGTTTTTTAAATTTGAAAAAATAGATGTTTTCATATAATTCTTTTGGTTTAAAATTTAAATAATCAGTTGCAAATATAATAAACACTTTTTAAAATGATAGTATTACTATCATAAAAAAATGTTAAGCTATTTTTTTTAGGTATGTTTTGATAAAAATTGTATAGATTTATCACATAATCTGTATTTTTGCCCAATAGTAAGTAATGTAATAGATGAGTGTAGAAATTAAAATTTCCTTAAATGAAGGACTATACCTTAAGGAGCCACAAGATTCAAAGTTAGGAAGAAACATCATTCAGCACAGTATTTTGTTGATTGATGAGTTTGGTTTCGAATCATTTACTTTTAGGAAATTAGCTCAAGAAATTAATTCCACAGAAGCATCTATATATAGGTATTTTGAAAACAAACATTTATTGTTATTGTTTTTGGTAAGTTGGTATTGGGAGTGGGTAAGTTATTTGATAACGATTAATACCATGAATGTTCAAGATCCTAAACAGAAAATAAAAATAATTGTGCATTCTTTGGTTTTTGCCTCTAGAGAAAACCCTAGTGTAGCTTATGTAAATGAAAGTAAGTTGCATAATATTGTTATTTCTGAAGGAATGAAAGCTTACCATACTAAGGCGGTAGATCAGGAAAACTCCAAAGGTTTTTTTAGTAGCTATAAAAAGTTAGCAACCACAGTTTCAAAAGTGATATCTGAAGTAAATCCAGATTTTAAATATCCTTACGCATTAGCATCAAGTTTGTTTGAAATGTCTAATGATCATGTATATTTTGCGAAACATTTACCTAAACTAACAGATATTTCTATTAAGGAAAACGATGTAGATGAAGTAGAAAATATGCTTAATTATTTTGTAGAAAAGCTATTAGCATAAATCGTTGTGTTTCTATTCCACAAAAAAAGCCTCACATTTCTGTAAGGCTTAACTTTAAAGGTGGTCCCAGCTGGGCTCGAACCAGCGACCCTCTGATTATGAGTCAGATGCTCTAACCAACTGAGCTATGGGACCTAAAGCGAGTGCAATATTACTACTTATTTACACATACACCAAATTATTTTTCTATTTCTTGGCATAATTCTATTAATACACCATTGGTTGATTTTGGATGTAAAAAGGCAACAAGCTTATTGTCAGCACCTTGTTTAGGGGTTTTATTTAATACCACAAACCCTTCTTTTTGTAAGCGTTTTATTTCAGCTTCAATATCAGTTACATCAAAAGCAATATGATGTATGCCTTCCCCTTTTTTTGCTAAAAACTTTGCAATCGGACTGTTTTCATTGGTAGCTTCTAATAGTTCTATTTTATTATCACCTACTTGAAAAAAAGAGGTGTTTACCCCTTCGCTAGCAACTGTTTCTATTTTATAATGTGGCTGACCAAAAAGTTTGGCAAATAACGCATTAGATTCTTCTAAATTTTTTACCGCAATACCAATATGTTCTATTTTATTCATGCTTAAGCTGTTAATTATATGATATAATACGTTACAAAAATACATTAATATATTATTTTTGCGGTATGGAAAGTAATAGACAAAAGAAAATAGCAGGAGTTTTACAGGCCGATTTAGCCGATGTGTTACAGGGGGCAGTAAGAGATGGAGGCTTACAAGGAGTACTGATATCGGTATCAAAAGTAGCAGTTACTACCGATTTATCAATAGCTAAAGTTTACTTAAGTATTTTTCCGGTAAATAAAACAGCAGAATTGTTAGCGGGTATTAAAGCTAATAAGGCAGCTATAAAACATGAAATTGCTCAGCGCACCAAGCACCAATTGCGCCGTATGCCTGAGTTGTTGTTTTTTGTTGATGATTCTTTAGAATATATTGACACCATTGAAAAATCGTTAAAAGGGGAAGAAAATCCAATAAAGGATACGGACCTTTTAGACGACAGAAAGAAGATATAAATCCGTTATAATATATATTTAGTGTATTTTGAACATTCATAGTATTTTAATAAAAAGAACAACTTAATAATGAATGTGTCTTTATACATAGCCAAGCGGTATTTGTTTTCAAAAAGCAGCAATAATGCCGTTAATATCATATCAAAAATTGCCGCTGTGGGGGTTGTTTTTGGTTCTATGTTGTTGTTGGTGGTGCTAGCGGGATTTGCAGGCTTAAAAGCGTTTAGTATTTCTTACACTAGTGTTGTTGATCCTGACTATAAAGTGTTGCCTAATTCAGGAAAACGCTTGCTTGTAACACCAGAGCAATTACAACAACTTAATACAAATGCCAATATAGTTAGTTATAGTAAAGTTATTGAAGAAAAGGTTTTTTTAGAGTTTAAATCCAAAACTGAACTGGCTATCATAAAAGGCGTTGATGAAAATTATTTAACTACAATTGCTATAGATACTTTATTAGTGGCAGGACAGTGGTTGCAGCCAAAAACCACACAAACCGTTTCGGGTTTTGCTTTAGCTGATAAACTAAATTTAGGGGTGTTTGATTATGCTAGTAACTTAAATTTATACGTGCCAAAGCCAGGTAAAGGGCAAATAAACCAAAAAGCATTTAATAAAATTTCTTCGCAAAACGTAGGGTTGTTTGATGTGAATGAGGAGGTTAATAACGCTTACGTATACACTACTATTGAAGCAGCTGGTGAACTGCTTAATTATCCATCCAATGCAGTTTCGTATTTAGAAATTAAAGCTAATGAAACTACGGACGAAGCTCAATTAAGAAAAGAGCTAGCGCAAGTATTTAAAAATCAGGTACTAGTAAAAAGCAGAATACAATTAAATGATGCATTGCATAAAATGTTAAACACCGAAAATGTAGTAGTATATTTAATTTTCACCTTAATATTAATAATAGCACTGTTTAATGTTATAGGTTCAATAATAATGATGATTATTGATAAAAAAAACGATGCTAAAACACTATATAATTTAGGAACTACAATAAAAAAAATAAAACTAATTTTCTTTTATCAAGGAGTACTGCTAACTTTTTTAGGGGGAATAGTAGGTGTGATAATAGGTGTTTTATTAATAGTATCTCAACAAGTGTTTCAGTATATAAAAATCCCAGGCACTAGCATTCCTTATCCAGTAGCATTAACCCTAAGTAATGTGATTATAGTGCTATGTACTATTTTTGTATTGGGAATTTTGGCATCAAAAATAGCCTCATACCGGATTAGCAAAAAATTAGTGCAAATTTAAAATTGGTAGTCGCCAAATTTATCTGCTATTTCATCAAGAGTTTTAAAAACACCTTCAGAATCATCCGTAGTAACTAGTTTAATACGATAGTCTTTAAAATCTTTGATCCCTTTGAAGTAGTTGGTATAATGACGGCGAGTTTCAAAAACTCCTAATTTTTCACCTTTCCAATCCAAGCTCATTTGTAAATGACGGCGCGCTGCAGTAACCCGTTCTTCCATGGTTGGAGGCGCTAAATGTTCCCCTGTAGAAAAATAGTGTTTTACCTGATTAAAAAACCAAGGGTTTCCGATAGATGCCCTACCAATCATACAACCATCTAAGCCGTAATCGTCTCGCATTCGCATAGCGTCTTCCGGTGTGGTTACATCGCCATTACCAAAAACAGGAATATGCATACGTGGATTATTCTTTACTGCTGCAATAGGCTCCCAAGTGGCGTTACCTTTATATAGTTGTGCACGAGTGCGTCCGTGAATTGAGATAGCTTTACAGCCAACATCTTGCAAACGTTCGGCTACTTCAACAATTTTTATAGAGTTTTCATCCCAACCCAAACGTGTTTTAACGGTAATAGGTAATTTGGTATGTTTTACCATGGCTTCGGTTAAGGAAACCATTAAATCAATATCTTTTAAAATTCCAGCACCGGCACCTTTAGAAACTACTTTTTTTACAGGGCATCCAAAATTAATGTCAATAATATCTGGGCCACTTGCCTCAACAATTTCTACGGAACGCAGCATAGAATCTAACACGGCTCCAAAAATTTGAATGCCAACTGGACGCTCTTTTTCATAAATGTCCAGTTTCATAGTACTTTTAGCAGCATCACGAATTAATCCTTCTGATGAAATAAATTCGGTATACACTACATCTGCACCGTTCTCTTTGCATAAAGCTCTAAATGGAGGATCGCTTACATCTTCCATAGGAGCAAGAAGTAACGGGAAATCAGGTAGTTCTATGTCGCCTATTTTAACCACGGAATTTTAATTTTTTGCAAAGCTACAGTTTTTATACGAATAAATAATTAAAAGAATCTTTAGTATAACTTATCCTTTCTTTTGCAAAATACGTATTTCGGTAGCGCCCATACCATATTCACGATAATCGGCATCATAAAATTGAATATTATCATAACGGCGTAGCATGCTATAAATATCTGCTTTAAGCACTCCATCGCCAACGCCATGTACCAAAACAACTTTAGGAAAACGTTTCTGAATACTAAAATCTAATTTATGTTTAGCAGTATCTAGCTGTAACGATAAAATATCAAAATTACTCATTCCTTTGGCTGATTTTACGAGTTTTTCAATATGCAAATCCACCACTAAAACAAATTCGTTACTATGTGATTTTCCTTTTAAATAGGTTGGTTTTTTCTCTTCTTTTAAAGTTTTGGCATGATGTATACCTTTAAAATGAAAAGTTTCGGTACCTGTTTTTACCAGTTGTTTGGCATCAAATGTTAATGGAAAACCATCGGTAGTTTCAATAGTAATTTGAGTGTTATTAATGGCGGTAATAACACCATCAATGGTATCATCTAAAACAGAAACAGTATCGTTTATTTTAAAATTCATAGCCTTATCTAAATCGAATATCAAAAATAGCGCTTTTTTGCAAAGGATTTGCACTATATTTGCAAATTGATGTGTGTTGTTTTAACCAATGCATAATAAACGAAATACGACAAATGAAGCATATTAGAAACTTTTGCATTATTGCACATATTGATCATGGTAAGAGTACCTTAGCTGATAGGTTATTGGATTATACAGGTTCAGTAACAGAGCGCGAAAAGCAAAACCAGTTATTAGACAGTATGGATTTGGAGCGAGAACGTGGTATTACTATAAAATCGCACGCCATACAAATGGAATATACGTATAAAGGGGAAGAATATATTTTAAATTTAATTGATACTCCTGGTCACGTTGATTTTTCTTACGAAGTATCACGATCTATAGCTGCTTGTGAAGGAGCGTTGTTAATTGTAGATGCAGCGCAAAGTATACAGGCGCAAACTATTTCTAATTTATACTTAGCTTTAGAGAATGATTTAGAAATTATTCCAGTACTAAATAAAGTTGATTTACCAAGTGCGAATCCAGAAGAGGTTACTGATGATATTGTTGATTTATTAGGTTGTGATCCGGAAGAGGTAATACATGCTAGTGGAAAAACAGGGTTTGGGGTAGACGAAGTTTTAGCTGCGGTTATTGAGCGTATTCCTGCTCCTGAAGGAAATCCGGACGAGCCATTACAAGCCTTGATTTTCGATTCAGTGTACAATCCGTTTCGAGGGGTAGAAACCTATTTTAGGGTGTTAAACGGAACGATAAAAAAACGTCAAGAAATAAAATTTATCGCAACAGATAATACTTATTTTGCAGATGAAATAGGAACCTTGAAACTAAATCAAGTTCCAAAACAAGAAATAAAAGCAGGTGATGTAGGATATTTAATTACCGGAATTAAAGATGCCAGAGAAGTAAAAGTAGGTGATACTATTACCGATGCAAAAAACCCTACTCAAAATGCTATTGAAGGTTTTGAAGATGTTAAACCAATGGTTTTTGCTGGGATATATCCAGTAGATACAGAAGATTATGAAGAGCTTCGAGCATCTATGGAAAAACTACAGCTAAACGATGCTTCATTAGTGTTTACTCCAGAGAGTTCGGCAGCACTAGGTTTTGGTTTTCGTTGTGGGTTTTTAGGAATGTTACACATGGAAATTATTCAAGAGCGTTTGGAGCGTGAATTTAACATGACGGTTATTACCACCGTACCAAACGTATCGTACCATGCGTTTACCAAAAAACATATAGATACACCTATTACGGTTAATAATCCATCAGATTTGCCAGACCCTTCTGGATTAGATAGGGTGGAAGAACCTTATATTAAAGCAACTATTATTACCAAGGCTGATTTTGTGGGTAATGTAATGAGTTTGTGTATTGAAAAACGAGGGCAAATTACCAATCAAACCTATTTAACAACTGAACGTGTTGAGTTGATGTTTGATATGCCTTTAGCCGAAATAGTATTTGATTTTTACGATAGGTTAAAAACCGTATCCAAAGGGTATGCTTCGTTTGATTATGCACCAATTGGTATGCGTCCTTCAAAATTAGTACGTGTAGATATATTACTTAACGGACAGGGTGTTGATGCTTTATCTGCATTAATTCATTTCGATAGTGCTCATACAATTGGTAAAAAAATGTGTGAAAAATTAAAAGAGTTAATTCCGCGTCAGCAGTTTGACATTCCTATTCAAGCAGCTATTGGGGCAAAAATTATTGCTAGAGAAACCACTAAAGCTTTACGTAAAGATGTAACAGCAAAGTGTTATGGAGGTGATATTTCACGTAAACGTAAATTATTAGAAAAACAGAAAAAAGGTAAAAAACGTATGCGTCAGGTAGGAAATGTAGAAATTCCTCAAGAAGCATTTATGGCGGTATTAAAACTAAACGACTAAGTTTTTATAGAAATAAATATATAAGAGCCGAAACATTGTTTCGGCTTTTTTTATTTTGGCATAGTTTAAGCAGTCATATTATTTGTAAATTAACGAGCTATGAAAAAAGTAATATATTCTTTAATGGTAATGCTATTAATCACTTCGGTTGCGATGGCTCAACAGCAAGACTCATTAAGGGTGGCTAGCCAACTTACAATCCCGATAGCAGAACAAGTAGCTTTAAACGAGGAGTTTTCTGTTGCCTTAGTAAAAGTATTGTCAGACTCTCGTTGTCCTAAAAATGTAAAATGTGTTTGGGCTGGTAAAGCAGAGGCCTTAGTGTATATTTATAAAAAGGGAGTTTTGTATAAAAAAGAAACAATTAGTTTTCATCCCAATTATTTAGAAGAGGAAGTGTTGAGTTTCTTTTCTTTAAATAATTTGAAAGTTACTGGTATTCAGTTATTGCCTTATCCTGATGGGGTAAACGCTCCTAAAAAGCAATCGTATGAACTGGTTTTAGATGTGCTGCGCTAGTTACTCGTATTCTTCTTTTAAAATAGCAATATCCGTAAGTAAGCGTTCAATATCCTCATCATCAGTACCATCATACATACCGCGTATACGACGCTGTTTATCTACCAAAACAAAGTTTTCAGTATGCACAATACCATAAGCATCATCTTTAGTAGGGTCGTATTTAGCAACTAAGTATGATTTTCGAGCCAGGTTGTAAATATCCTTTTTGCTACCCGTAACCAAATTCCATTTTTCAGCAATAACGCCTTTTTCTTTCGCATAGCGCTTTAATTGCGCCACGGTATCAATTTCAGGGGTTACGGTATGAGAAAGCAGCATAACATCTTTATCTAAAAGTATTGCTTGTTGCACTTTTTTCATATTACTTGTCATAATAGGACAAATAGTTCCACAGGTGGTAAAGAAAAAATCGGCCACATATATCTTGTTGGCATAATCTTGTTGGGTAATGGTTTTTCCATTTTGATTAGTTAATGAAAAATCGGAAATATGATGCTGTTTTTTAATATGCACAACAGTACTATCTACTAGTTCCTGATTTACATTTTTACCAGGTGCGAAAATAGGTAAACGCTTAACAGGTTTTAAGGCGTAGTAAAAAAGTGATAAGATAATTGCAGAAAGGAATAGGAAAAATTTAGCGAACTTTTTGTAAACTTTAAAAAACTCAAGCATAACGTACTATTTTAGTAGTGCAAAGATAAGAAAGCATTTGTTGTTAGTAGTAATTTTTAATCTATTTTGAAATGTAAAGAGTCACTTGTTTTTCAAAAACTTAAACTCTTCTTAATAGCTGTTTTTAATTCGGCTAAAAAACCTATTTTAGCGCACAAAATTTAATTAATTCACATGACGATTGCAGAAATAGGAATAATGGTAGTTCAGTTTTTACTGAGTTTATCTTTTTTAATCATCTTACATGAATGGGGACACTATTACCCAGCTAAATTATTTAAAATAAAAGTAGAAAAGTTTTACTTGTTTTTTGATGCTTTTGGAAAGTCATTATTTAAAAAGAGAGTAGGGGAAACAGTATACGGAATAGGGTGGCTACCTTTAGGAGGGTATGTAAAAATTGCCGGGATGATTGATGAAAGTATGGATAAAGAGCAAATGGCTGAAGAAGCTAAACCATGGGAATTCCGATCAAAACCAGCATGGCAACGCTTAATAGTTATGTTAGGCGGGGTTACCGTAAATTTTGTGTTAGCATACCTGATTTTTGTATTTGTATCTTTTGTATATGGCGATAAATTTTTGGCGAATGATGAGGTAAAAGATGGTATTGTAGTTCCTGAATTTGTTGAAGAACAAATAGGCTTACAAACGGGAGATAAAATAGTAAGTATAGATGGCGAAAAACCAGTGAACTTCAGTGATGTGCGTTCCAATTTATTATTTGGTAACGAAATTGTTGTTAATAGAAACAATGAATTAAAAACCTTACAAATACCTGAAGACTTTTTAGGTAACTTAGTAGATTCTGATGCAAAAAGTTTAATAAGTATCCCTACGCCAATAGTAGTTGCTAAAATTTCAGATTCGTCACATAACAAGACTTCAGGCTTAAAAAAGAGAGATATAATTACAGCAATAAACGGGATAAAAGTTAATACAGGAAATATATCATCGGTATTAGAAAGCAATGCAACAAAACCAGTTACGCTTAGTTTAATGAATTTAAAAAAGGAAACAAGAGAAGTTTCTGCAACAATTAATGAGCAAGGAAAACTAGGTATTGTATTTACTACCTTAGGTCCAGATGATATGGATCGATTAGGAATTTATAAGTTATCTGTAAAAAACTACTCGTTTTTAGAATCTTTTGGGGCAGGTGGCGAAAAATTTATCGGAAAATTTAAATTGATGATAAAAAATATCAAAGCCATAGGTAATCCTAAAACAGGAGCGTATAAGGGTGTTGGTAGTTTTGTGTCTATCGCTAAAATATTTCCAACAACATGGGATTGGAAGTTCTTTTGGAATATCACAGCATTTTTATCTATTATGCTAGGAGTTTTAAATTTATTACCAATACCAGCACTAGACGGTGGGCATGCGGTATTTGTATTGTATGAAATGATAACTGGGCGTAAGCCAGGCGATAAGTTTTTAGAATATGCCCAAATGGTAGGTTTCGTGTTAATGATGGCACTTTTCGTATATGCATTTGGTAATGATATATACCGTCACTTTATAAAGTGATAAAAAAAATTATTTTTGTGTTGCAACAAATATAAATTAAGCATATATTTGCACCCGCTTATATACAGCAACACTCCTCCTTAGCTCAGTTGGTTAGAGCATCTGACTGTTAATCAGAGGGTCCTTGGTTCGAGCCCAAGAGGGGGAGCAAAATAAGCAAAGGCAACGTAGCAGCCGATAATTGCTACATTACATATACAGTTCTATAAGAACATTCCTCCTTAGCTCAGTTGGTTAGAGCATCTGACTGTTAATCAGAGGGTCCTTGGTTCGAGCCCAAGAGGGGGAGCAAGAGTAGACAAGCCATCATTTTTGATGGCTTTCTTGTTTTTAAATATTAAAAAAGTGTGATTTTAGAAAATAAAGAATCATTATAACTTTAAATATTTTTTCACGAATCTTACTTTCTTTTTTTAGCTGTATTATCAAAGCTGCAATTGGTAAACCTATAACTAGAAGTATTATAATCATAGTTTGTATATATTAATAATGCAAAGATGTTTTTTTGTATAAAAAAGCTATTTTTCAAGTAGTTTTACAATCAAAAGCCTAATTAAAAGTAAATAAGGAAAACCGTGAAAAAAAGTATCAAACCAATCTATAAGTTGCATGCCATGTGCGCCACCAACAATCCAACGAATTTTACCCAATAAATGTGGTTCAGGAGAAAAAGGCGCCAACCCTAAAGTTAAACATAGGAGAATTATGAACTTCCAATCGTTAATTATTTTCATACACCGAATATACAAAATCTCCAGCTTATAGGACTTCTTCCATCTCTTAAGCCATAAAAGAGAGGGGATGGTGTGACGGGATGGGCGCTTTATACAAACAGCCCACGTTTTTAGGGTGAAAAATACTATTTTGACATTTCTTTTGCATTTGTTTGACATATTTAACCATGTTTCAAATTAGTTTTACCGAAAAATTAAATTCAATGAAAACAAAAATTATAGCTTTTATTTCTATGGTGTACATTTTGGGTTTTGTTTTGTCGTGTAAAGCTCAAAATGAAATACATAAGAATGATGAGTCATATTCACCTAGTAGTATTACGCGAACAATAAAACAAGATAGACAAGGAAACATATGGTTTGCATCATGGGAAGGTATTATTAAATACGATGGAAATTCCTTTACTAATATTACAAGTGATGTTAGCTTGAGTCGTTTTTTTTCTGTTTTAGAAGATAGAAAAGGAAACTTTTGGTTCGGTTCTATTGGAGCTGGAGTTTACTACTACAATGGTAAAACCTTTCGTAATTATACCACAAAAGATGGACTAGCTAATAATAGGGTTACTTATATTTATGAAGATAAAAAAGGTGATATTTGGTTTGGTACAGAGGGAGGCGCAAGTTGTTATAATGGTAAAACCTTTCGGAATTATACCACTAAAGATGGATTGCCTAACAATGATGTTAATTCTATCATAGAGGATAAAACTGGAAAACTTTGGTTTGGCACAAGGGGAGAAGCCTGCTTTTACAATGGAAAGAAGTTTGTTAAAATAAGGAATAAAAATGGCACACCTTTTACAAATGTGCGTTCAATAATAGAAGATAAAAAAGGGAACATATGGTTTGGAGGAAATGATGGACTCTGGTGTTTAGATGGCACGTCATTTACTAATTTCACAACAAAGTTTGTTGGTAACGTTTATGAAGATCAAAAAGGTAATATTTGGACTAGTTCTGAAAGTACTAGTGCAAAAGGATGGGCTCTATCTCGTTATGAAGAAAGTTCCTTGAATAAAGGAGAGGCAATAGTAACTGAATTGAAAACAATAGACGGTATGTTCTTTGGGATTTTAGAAGATAACAACGGACACATTTGGGTTGGTAGTTTAAACGGTGTGTATTGTTATAATGGAGAAGCTTTTAAAAAGATGAATAGATAATAAGCGTAATCGCCACACCACTTGAGCACAATAAATAAGGTAAACTTTTCATACACCGAAGATACAAAATCTAGAGTTTATAGGACTTTTTTCCATTTGTAGCTTAACAAATGGAGAAGGGATGTTGATGGTGAGGGGCGGGTGATTAATGTAAACAGCACACAGGATGAGGGTGAGCTGCTTTGTTTTATTTGTTTAGTATTGATACTCCTTTAATAAAGTCTTTAATGTCTATTTTATATTTTTTTGCCCATTTTTTATACTCTTTTACATCTGAAAATTGATATTCTTTTTTTGATGTTTTTATTGATTTTAAGTATACCTTAAGTTTATACCTTTTGTTAAGAAGACCAATGTTTATTGAGTGTATTGTGTCTTGATTAATAATAACATTTTTTAATTTCCTGCCCCTCTTTATTAAAAATTCTGGCTTCAAGTTTTTTTATATCTACGGTATTATCGTAAAACAAACTTGCTTTAATACTTTTTGCTCCAAATTTATTTAATACAGTAACAATACGTTTCTGCTTAATCAGCATTTTATTATAAGTTTTTTATTTCAATAGTTACATTATTCAGCCTTATAATTGAATTAGCATTTGTTAGTAATTCTGGAGACAAAATTAAACTTTGATAATTATTGTTTTGAGAATAAGTACTCATTGATATTAAAACGGGATAAACTCTTATTACAGTTTTTAACCCCATCATTTTAAGCTTTTTTCTTTTTTAAAACAATTAATGAGTTACTCTGGATATCTATAATAGTACTCATATATTTTTTTAAAGATGCATAATAGGCTGAGTTATATATTGCGTCTTTAAAATCAAATTTAAAATATAAGTTTATCGTATTATTTTCCTTTAGGCTTTTTAAAGTAATTTGACCCTTATTATTTGGTAAACGAAACAATAACTCTTTAGGGTAATCTACTATCTCAAATTCATCATCTATATTCAATTTAAAAGAATATAAGTAAGCATCTTTGTATCCAAAATCAATAGGATAAGTTCTTTCTTGCAATTTAAAAGGGTTAGTTTTAAAGAATTGAAATATAAATGGGTTTATATATAGGTTGTCTCCAACTAATTGTGATGTTAGTTTAATATCAAATAATTCTTCGAATAAATAACTGTTTTTCTTTTTAATTTCAGCCTTATAGTTTGTTATTTCAATATCTGGAGAATTGTCTTTATAAGATTTTAAATGTTTGTCAGGATTAGCATAGTAACTATTTTTAATTGGTAAAGCGTGATAACCAGTTGTTTTATATTTTACATTTCCATGGACTACTAAACTATCTGTTAAATTTAAGCTAACATTATATTGCTTTATTGACGCATCTTTTATCTGAATAGGAATCCATTCACTCCCTTTTTTAAAATCCAATAAACGACCATATTGATTTAAGCACCTAAAAGGAATTTGACCAAAATCTAAATATTTATTAGTTGCATCAAGAAAATATTGCTTCCCGTCAATTATTGCTTGAATTATTATATAATTAAAATCTGAAATTACTGGATATATTTTAGTAGGTAAACCATTATTTCTTGTAGAAAGAAGTATCGGAGTAACATTGATATCTTGCTCGCTTAACAGATTATATAATAACAAATTAATTTCTGAGACATTTCCTAATTTGGTTTTTATTAAATCTTTAACTGAGACATCTTTAAAAATACTATATTTTTCATTCCACATATAGTTTTGTTGTACATACTCAAAAATAGATTTTGATTTTACTAATTTATCATTTTCTAATATGATATCATTATTTAATAGTCCTTTAACAAGTCCTTTTTTCTTCATTTGTTTTCCAATACTTTGGTCAAGTTTGAGTTCCTTATCTGTAGTATCCCATGTTTTAGTAATATTATTAGTTGTACCGTCAAAACCCTGAACAACCTTTAGTTCATACTCAATACGAGAAAGATAATTATCTCGTGTTGTCATAAAGCTTTCATCTATAAATGCAGGGATATTTTTCATCACATATACAGTTTCTGTACAATCAGCACTTGTGCCATTACCACCATCTACACAATACTTTTTAATCTTTTGTTCGTTCTTATCTAATTTTAGTTCTCCAACCAGTTTAATACTATATTCATAGTTAGCTGGAATACTTGTTTGATATTCACTATATAATTTAGGTATTTCACCTTGAAACCTCCAAGGTTTATATTTATAAATAAAAGGAGATGTGATTTTATAGCTGTATGTTATAACTGAACCAGCTTTTATATTAGGCATTGAAAATTTAACTAAAGTATAGTTGTCATTATAGACCTCCTTAAATATTTGACTCTTATCTAGTTTAGTATTTGTTATTTTACCATTTTCAATATTATAAGTTGTAGCTATTATATTGTCTATAGTTTCTTTACTTCTTCCATCATTATATAAATAAACAGTAATGTTAGCTTTATCAAAAGCTTCTCTATTTAAAATTTTTAACTTTTGTTTAAATTCAAAAATCAAATCAAACTTTCTGTCCTCTATATGGCTTTTACCAAATTCATATAAAACTAGAGCATTAGCTAATGAATCATTTTCATATTTAGTTAATGTTAAATCTGAATTAGAAACTGTATAACTATTTTGAGCTTTAATACTTATTGAAAATAAAATCAATAAATATAATATTGCGTATTTAATGTTCATTAGAATATATTTTTTTCAAAGATATTAAACCTTGTTCTCTAACTAAGTTTATTTTGTAATTTTTTAAGCCACAAAGGAGAGGAAATGAGCTTTGAGGGGTGGGGTATAAAAGGAACAGCCCACTGGATTAGAATGAGCTGCTTTTATTGTTTGGTTATCTTTTTCGTTGATTTGTTATTATTTGTTCTGCCCAAGAAATTTTATCAGAAAAGCTTTCTGTTTCAAATTCAAAATATTTTTGTTCCAATTTATCTAGCGTTTTATCTGATAAAATCCAATCTATTAATTCTTCAGCATTTTCTTTTTGGTCGTAAAACCCACTTATTTTCTTTCTATTAAAAAGTACAGTTTGTTCGTCTACTATAAATTCGACTAAATGTTTTATTCCAGCTTTTGATTCTGATTGAATCCAAATATTAAGTAAATCAGTGAAGTTTGGGTAAAAATGAGCAATTGCAGAAAAGTAATCTTTAAATTCCCATTTAGCTTTTTCGCTATTGTCATTTACAATACTTTCCCAAAGAGCAATCATAAATTCATGAATTACTTTTTGTTCTTCTTCAGCCCAGTTTTGGAATCCAGCAAGGGTAAGTTTGTCAAATGCAATCCAAATTTCGTAGGGTGTTCTTAATTCTGCTGTAAGTTCAAAAATTCGTGGGATGAAATGTTTATAGTCATTAGCTGTTCCCCAGGTAGTTATGGCCTTTCCAGTGAAACGAGATAAATCATTTTCATCTAATTTTCTCAATGGTTTTGAAAATAATTCCTTGTTCCAATTATCTAGGTCATCATAATTTAGGCTTCCATTCATTGAAGAATTACTATTATACTTTTCAAAAACCTCATACAATTTCTCAATGTTGTTTTTTAATCTCTCAGTCATTTTAGATGTTTTACAGAACGGTCACATATAACCATACAAGTATTTAATGTTTTCGTTTATCAGTTAAGCATTGTAGTAAGGAATTTCTAGTGGATTCAGAAGTAGTCGAATTCGTAGTAATAGGGGGTATAGATTATATACTAGTTCTTTTTTATCTAATTCACTACTTTATGTGAATGATTCCAATTCTTATCTTAACTCTTTCACAACTTTTTTACTTCTTAAAATTCAATTCACAACCAATATAATAATCTTTTCATCACTCTAAGTTTCGAATCAAAACTTATTCCTAAAGTTTTTGAATCAGACCGATTTTTAATTAAATTTAAAAAAAGAAAATATTTTCAGTCATTTCATTTATTTACAAATCATTTAGCTATTTGATAAAGATAAATGTACCCTATTGTAATTGGCAGTACCAACCATAGTATTTGCCATTTTTTTTTCATCTGTTTACAGAGAATAGATATTATTATTTGCAGTATACCTATTATAATTATTACATAAAATAAAAAAGTAGGCCAAGCTTTATCTATATACATTTTAATATTTAGAGATATTCCAATGATTAATAAGAGTAATCCAAAGTATCTAAGAATTAAATTTTTCTTCATACCTCGAATATACGATTATATTTTGTAAATTATTTTAAGCCTCCGTTGGAGAGTGGGAGTTGATTGTGAGGGGTGGGAAATAAATAAAAAAGACAACCCAACTAAGAACTGCTTTGTATCTATATACCACCACTAACATAGTATGTGTGTGACTGTGTTTAATGTTAATCTAAATTTACAGAAACTGAATAGTTTGATAGGTCACTAGTAGCACTTATATCTATTCTGTATTCATCAATATCCTCTAGCATAACTTGATTTATTATAGATGTTCCAGAAGTATTTTGAATAGTAACATTTATACTACTATTAGCATTGTCATTAGATATGATATAGTAACTACTTAAACTCCCTACTTCTACTTGATTAAGTGTTATAGTTTGGTCTGTTGTTTCAACTTTAATAACATCAATCATATCATTGCCAGTATTCTCAATTCGTATCTTCATTTCGGGTTCTAAAACTTGGTCATCATCAGATTGAGGACAAGCCATAAATAAAAAAGATGCTAATAGTATAAAAGTGATTTTAAGTATTCTCATTTGCTTGGATTTATTACCTCGAATATACGATTTATTTTGTAATTTTTGTTAAGCCTCTGTTGGAGAGGGGATGTTAGTTTGAAAGGTGGGTAAGGGATACAGTCCACTTTTTTGGGTGAGCTGGTTATTAATGAACACCAATGCCGTCAAAGTAAATTTCTGTTATGACAGTATCATCATATTTATTCCCTTTGTAAATTTCTAATATCTCAAACTTTAATATGATATCAGTTTTACCATCAGAATTAGGAATGAAACCATCAAATTTAAATCTCTGGTCTGTTTTACTGTCTTCAAGGTTAAGAATAGCATAATCAGAGCCATTTACATATACTTTAAGACGTTTAACTCTATTATTGTTGCTCCAAGCTTTATTGCTTTTAAGATAACCATTAGAAACGATTATGTGAGTTACTTTAGGGCTTTTATTTTTAAAGTGATATTCAAGATATTCACCTATACCAGAACCATTTACTCCTTCTGCCCAAGCAGTTTTATAGTTGAGGTCATTAGCAGATTCTACTGAATAAGAAATATTACCATTAGATTTAAGCTCAGAAGAAGCATCGGCTTTATAGTTTCCTCCTCCGCAATACCAACTACAACCACTACCAATAATACTCCATATACTCTCAGTGGTCTCATCAAACTCTTCAAATAATTTTTGTAATTCAGAATCTTCTTTGTTATTCAAATTTTGTTTATCCAAAAGTTCATGGAATCGTTTCAATTTTCTTTCTGTCTTTTTACTTAAATCTGGTTGAAATACTATTTCTGGTTGAATTTCTTTTATTGGTGATTGACCAAATGATAGCGAAATTATAGTAAGGAATAGAAAAAAAAGTGCTTTTGTATATTTCATACCCTGAATATACAAATAATATATTTTGTAGGAGTTCTTCCATTTTTTAAAGACTCTGATATTACGGTGTTGTGTTTTAAGCCAAAGGAGTAGTCGAGGTGCAAACTATAATTGCTGAAAATTAGCAATTAAATTGTTCGATATGAGAATTTTCTCGTTACAAAACACTACGCACTTGTTTTTTCAGGTTTTTTGTTAAATGAAGGTATGGTTAATGGATACTTCATAGATAAGCTATAGTAAAGTCATGTCAAAGCTATGTATAGTTCATCAAAAGTAATCAAAAGTTAAACGGAAAATGATAACAAAAACAATCCCCTACTATAGGCTATTAGTATATGGCTGTTTCCAAATCCATAAATCCATATAGGGGATACCGCTGGTTAATTTACTTGCGGTGTAAACATCCTACTATAGGTTTGTTATAATTCATAGGCGTTTCCGAGCCCTATAACCGTATAGAATGTTTTTTATGTTTAGAGCAATACAGAATAGTATTGCTTTATTTTTGTGGGGATAAAAATACTATATTCAAAACGAATAGTTGTTAAAAATAAATTAAAAAATTAACATAAACAATAATAATATGTTTGTTTTTAGTAGTTTATGTCGTTATGTATTAAAATAAAATAAGATTTTGCAAGCAATTCTAAATATTATGTAGGTTTTAATAGCATGTGTTTTTGTAATTATTTGATTATTAGTGATTTTAATATTTAAAAATATAAATTAATGCACACTCATTCATTCAGATAATCATATTAAATTAACTTTGTATAAGTAATATAAAATAAACATGAGCAAGCAAACAGTTTCAGGGAATATAGTAGACGTAGTACATAAGCGAATTTATAAAGGAACGTTACATATTGAAGAAGGTAAAATTGTAAATATTATTGAGCATGAAGTAGCCGAAACTCAATATATTATTCCGGGTTTTATTGATGCTCATGTTCATGTAGAAAGCTCCATGTTAATCCCTACGGAGTTTGCACGTATGGCGGTATGTCACGGAACAGTCGCTACCATTTCTGATCCGCATGAAATAGGAAATGTGTTAGGGGTAAAAGGAGTACAATATATGATAGCTAATGGAAATAAAACACCATTTAAATTTCACTTTGGCGCACCTTCATGTGTGCCTGCCACTACGTTTGAAACAGCAGGAGCAGAAATTACAGTAGATGATGTAACTAGTTTATTAGCAAACCCCGAAATACATTATTTAACAGAAATGATGAATTTTCCTGGAGTTTTATTTAACGATTCTGAGGTGCTTGCAAAAATAGCAGCTGCTAAAAAAGCAGGTAAACCTATTGATGGTCACGCGCCTGGGTTAAGGGGGGAGCAGGCTAAAAAATATATTGAAGCAGGAATTACCACAGATCATGAATGCTTTACCAAAGAAGAAGCGCTAGATAAACTAAAGTATGGTATGAAGATTATGATACGTGAAGGAAGCGCAGCTAAAAACTTTGACGCGCTAATTTCACTGTTAGATGAGTACCCAGATAAGATAATGTTCTGTTCAGATGACAAACATCCTAACGATTTGGTTGTTGGACATATCAATACTTTAGCTAAAAGAGCCGTAGCTAAAGGCTGTAATATCATGAATGTGCTTAGAGCGTGTTCTTTCAACGTAGTTAAACATTATAATATGGATGTTGGTTTGTTGCAAGTAAATGATTCGGCAGACTTTTGTGTGGTAACCGATTTAAAAGATTTTCAGGTAACACAAACCTTTATTGACGGAAGTTTGGTAGCCAAAAATAATAACACTTTATTACCTACAGTTAATGAACTTGAAGTAAACAACTTTAATTGTTCACCAATTAAAGTAGCTCAAATTAAATGTTTAGCTACAGCAGAAATGGTTAAAGTTATAGAGGTAGAAGATGGGCAACTAATAACTAAAAAAAGCATGGCTAATCTTAAAGCTGTAAATGGGGTTTTAGAAAGCGATGTAGACCAAGATGTCTTAAAGATAGTAGTTGTTAACAGATATCATGACGCGCCTCCTGCAGTGGCTTTTGTGAAAAACTTTGGGTTGAAATCAGGAGCATTAGCTTCTTGTGTAGCACACGATAGCCACAATATTATTGCAGTAGGAGTTACCGATGATGATATTACTACAGCAATTAATTTAGTGATTAAACACAAAGGAGGAGTGTCATTAGCCAACGGTAAGGAAGCTATGGTGTTACCATTGCCAGTAGCTGGAATTATGACAACTACCAACGGATATGAGGTGGCAACGGCTTATGAAAAACTAGATAAACGTGCTAAGGAGCTAGGGGTGCAATTAGAAGCGCCGTATATGACTATGTCATTCTGTGCATTGTTAGTAATACCAGAATTGAAATTGAGTGATAAGGGCTTGTTTGACGGTACTAGTTTTAAGTTTACATCGTTATATGCTTAAATTGATACTTCTTTATGCCTAAAGCAACTTGTAATATGGTCGTTTACCATACCAGTAGCTTGTATATGTGCATATACTACGGTAGAGCCTACAAATTTAAAACCACGCTTTTTTAAAGCCTTTGAAATAGTGTCGGAAAGCTCAGTTGTAGCAGGTATATCGCTGAGCTTTTTGTAGTTATTAACAATAGGCTTTCCATCAGTAAAGCTCCAAATATAATTTGAAAAACTCCCGAATTCTTCCTGTACTTTTATAAACAACTGAGCATTCGTTATAGCGGCTTTTATTTTTAATTTATTACGGATTATCCCAGCATTTTGCATGAGCTCCTCAAACTTATCATCATTATAAGTCGCCACTTTTTTATAATCGAAAAAATCAAAAGCCGCTCGGAAGTTTTCTCTCTTTTTTAAAATGGTTATCCAACTTAACCCTGCTTGAAAAGTTTCTAATATTAAAAATTCAAAAAGCTGACGATCGTCGTATACGGGTACGCCCCATTCTAAATCATGATATTTTTGGTAAAGTTCGTTGCCTTCACACCATCCGCATCTAATTTTTTCCATAGATTTTTGTTAACTGATAAAAATCAGCGTTTATAAACTTAATAGCTAGTATCTTTGAGTTAAAGATACAAAAGTAAGGGGATACAATTTCTTTCGTCCAAAAAGAAGTTATATATAAAATAGGATTAGGCATGATGACATATAAAAACTACAGAGCACTTATGGAGGCCTTGGTAGCGGAAGGAAAATCTACTGGGCCAGAACAAACCGAAGAACGTATAGATTTCACCTTTTTAAATAATAAACGTATGCAACGCTTAGATAAAAAAGGAGTGGTTTCTGAGGAGTATGTAGCAAAAATTAAAAGCTATAAGAAACCTGTGGAGTGGATTGTTTTAGCGGAAAGCTGGTGTGGTGATGCTGCTCAAGTATTGCCTTATATTAACAAAGTAGCCGATTTAAATGAAAATATAGATTTAAAAATTGCCTTACGGGATGAGAATTTAGAGTTGATGGACCAGCACTTAACTAATGGTGGTAGAGCCATACCTAAACTAATTATGGTAGATAAGGAAACGAAAGAAGTGCTTAAAACTTTTGGGCCTAGACCAAGTGAAGCAACAAAAATGGTGCAGGAATACAAACATAAATACGGAATGCTGACTCCAGAGTTTAAAAAGGATTTACAGCTTTGGTATACCAAAGATAAAGGAAAAAATGCTGTAGCCGATTTAGTTGACTTACTCTCCTAAATATTGTTTTTCAAAAGCAATAGGGCAAATAGCGTTGGCGGCAGAAAAGTCGCCAATTTTTGTTCGACGTAGTTTTGATAAGTGCGCACCCGAATGTAATGCCTTTCCAAAATCATGGGCCAATGATCGGATGTATGTGCCTTTACTGCAAACCACTCTAAATTCAAGTTTAGGGAAATCTATTTTAGTAATCTCAAATTCGTCAATAGTTATTTGTCTAGGCTCAATAACCACCTCTTGTTCTTTACGTGCATATTCGTACAAGCGTTTCCCGTCTTTTTTTATGGCAGAAAATACTGGTGGATATTGCTCAATAGTCCCAATAAATTGTTGGGTGGTTTTATGCACTAACTCTTCGCTAATATGATCTATAGGGTAAGTTTCATTAACCTCAGTTTCTAGGTCGTATGATGGTGTGGTACCACCTAAAGTAATTTCGCCTGTATACTCTTTAATTTGCCCTTGAAACTCTTGCAGACGTTTGGTAAATTTTCCGGTACAAATTACTAACAATCCTGTAGCTAACGGATCTAAAGTACCAGCATGCCCCACTTTTATTTTTTTAATATTAAACGCTTTTTTTATTACCCAACGCACTTTGTTTACCGCTTGAAAAGAGCTCCATGTAAGTGGTTTATCAATTAAAAGTATTTGTCCAGATTTAAAATCTTCAGCAGTCATAAGAGTTAATTTAATAGCGTGTATCCAATAGCAATAAGTCCTACAATAAAGCAATAAATAGCAAAGTAGGAGAGCTTACTTTTTTTTACTAGGGCAATCATCCAAGTACACGCAAAAAGACCTGAAACAAAAGCAGCTATGAAGCCTACGGAAAGCGGTATAATTTGTTGGCTTTCAAAAGATAAATCGCCGCTTAAAATATCCTTAGCAATTTTTCCAAAAATTAAAGGAACTACCATTAAAAAAGAAAAACGCGCCGCTTTAGTTTTATCTACACCTAACAAAACTGAGGTTGATATTGTAGCTCCTGAGCGTGAGATACCCGGAAGCATAGCTATTGCCTGTGAAACACCAATGATAATAGCATTAGGGACAGATACTTTTTTACTGGTGTTTTTTGCCTTGTCAGCTAAAAATAATAAGGCTCCAGTTAAAATAAGCATGCAGCCAACAAGTATGATGTTTCCACCAAAAAGTTGTTCTAATTGTTGTTCAAAAAATAATCCTACTACTACTGCAGGAAGCATAGAAACACCTATTTTAAAAGCGAATTGTGTTTCTTCATTCCATTTGAATTGGAATAACCCTGTTAGTAAATCAACAATATCTTTTCTAAAAATAACCACAGTACTTAAGGCGGTTGCAAAGTGAAGCACAACAGTAAACAACAGGCTTTCTTCACCCACAGAGGTGTCTCCTAAAATAGCTTTACCAAGTTCTAAATGCCCTGAGGAAGAAACGGGTAAGAATTCTGTTAATCCTTGAATAATACCAAGAATAATAGCTTTGATAATTTCCATTTAATCCTCTTTCTTTTGAGTAAAAAGAATAGCATAAATTTGTATACCAAAACCAATTAGTACAAGTGTTGGTGCTAAGCGAATACGTTGGAAATTATAAATATCTGGGTTAAATACATTAGGGTCGTCACTACCTCCTCCCGACATCAATATAAAACCTATCGCAATAATTGCTAATCCAATAAACATCAGTTTGTAATTGGCTTTTTTAAAAATGAAATCGGGTTTTTGATTCTTACTCATAATATATCGTATTAAGGTATTAACTAGTAATACAAATCTTCAGTTTTTAAGTTTAGGAAGCGTTGGGTTGCGAAAAAAGTACTTATCCATGTAATTAGAATTCCTAAAAGCATAACACTTACACATAGCGCCCCAATTATAGCAGGGCTTTCTAGTAATTGTAGTTCAGGTAAATTTTTATCTAAGTGATAGCTTACGGCAATTAGGCCAATTACGGCAATTATGGAACCGATAATTCCTAAGCGGATACTACGCCATATAAAAGGTTTACGAATAAAGCGTTTTGTAGCACCTACCATTTGCATTGTTTTAATAATAAATCGTTTAGAATATACTGCTAAACGTATAGAACTATTAATTAAAAGCATAGCGATAAAGGCGAAAATTGCACTAATAACAATTAGCCAAAAACTGATTTTCTTTACATTTTTGTTCATTAAAGATACCAGGTCTATATCATAACGTACTTCATCTACATAACTCTTTTTAAGCAGGTCGGTTTTAATTTCTTCTAACTGATTTAAAGTAACATACTCACTATTTAAAAATACATCGATAGAATTTTGAAACGGATTGTAACCAATAAAATCCATGAAATCTTCGCCGTTTTCTTCCTGAGCAATAGTAGCAGCTTCTTCTTTAGAAATAAATCGTGTTGATTTTGTATAATCGGCTAGCTTCAAACTTTTTTGTAATTGTGCTATTTCAACCTCTTTTACATTTTCTTTTAAATCGATCGATAAAGCAATTTGTTCTTTGAAGTGTTTTTCAACTTTTGAAGCATTAATCACTAATAAACCTAAAACACCAAGTAAAAACAATACTAAAGTGATACTTAAAACAACAGAAAAGTAAGATGAAATTAATCGTCTTTTTTGATATTTTTCAAAGGATGTACTCATGAAAATTGATTCAATTAGAGGGGTAAAAATACTAAAAGTATAATGAACTTGTAATTAAATTAACTAAACTTTTGTCTTTTGTGCATTAACCGTAAATTTGCAAGCATCGTAAAGACAATAAAATGCAATACAATCATAAAGAAATAGAAAAAAAGTGGCAAAAGTACTGGGCAGATCAAGGTACATTTAAAGCTGAAAATAATTCTGATAAGCCTAAATATTACGTGTTAGACATGTTTCCGTATCCATCAGGAGCAGGTTTACACGTAGGTCATCCGCTAGGATATATTGCCTCTGATATTTATGCACGTTATAAGCGTCATAAAGGGTTTAATGTATTGCACCCACAAGGGTATGATTCTTTCGGATTACCTGCTGAACAATATGCAATTCAAACAGGACAACATCCAGCAATTACTACTGAAACGAATATCAAAACTTATCGTCGTCAGTTAGATAATATTGGGTTTTCGTTCGATTGGTCTCGTGAAGTTCGTACGTCAAATCCAGAATATTATAAATGGACACAGTGGATTTTTATTCAACTGTTCAATTCTTGGTACAATAAAGACACAGATAAAGCAGAAGATATTGCAACCTTAGTAGCAAAGTTTGAAGCAGAAGGAAATACGAATGTGAATGCAGTTTCTGATGAAGATATAACTATTTTTTCTGCGGAAGAATGGAAAAACTTCTCTGACAAAGAACAACAAGAAATACTATTACAATACCGTTTAACTTTTTTATCGGATACTGAAGTAAACTGGTGTCCAGCACTAGGAACTGTATTAGCAAACGATGAAATTGTAAACGGAGTTTCAGAACGTGGAGGGCATCCTGTAGTTCGTAAAAAAATGACTCAATGGTCTATGCGAATTTCTGCCTATGCACAACGTTTATTAGACGGATTACAAAATATTGATTGGTCACAGCCATTAAAAGATAGCCAAACTAACTGGATTGGTCGTTCACAAGGAGCGATGGTATCTTTTGATGTAGATGGACACGATGCTAAAATTGATGTATTCACCACACGTCCTGATACTATTTTTGGAGTGTCTTTTATGACCTTAGCACCTGAGCACGATTTAGTGGCGCGAATCGTGACAGATGAGCAAAAAGATCAGGTAAATGCATATATTGAGGCAACAGCAAAACGTTCTGAGCGTGATCGTATGGCAGATGTAAAAACTATTTCTGGGGTGTTTACAGGTGCGTATGCCTTACATCCGTTTACAGGAAAACAAGTGCCGATTTGGATTGGTGACTATGTATTAGCAAGCTACGGTACAGGTGCGGTTATGGCGGTACCTTGTGGTGACCAACGTGATTACGATTTCGCAAAACACTTCGGATTAGAGATTCCAAATATTTTTGCGAATGTTGATATTTCTGAAAAAGCAAACGACGCTAAAGATGGAATTAAATTAGCAAACTCTGATTTCTTAGATGGTTTAAATTATAAGAAAGGAATGAAAACCGTCATCTACGAATTAGAAAAACGTGGATTTGGTTATGGAAAAATAAACTATCGTTTACGCGATGCAGTATTTAGTCGTCAGCGTTATTGGGGAGAACCTTTCCCGGTATATTACAAAGACGGAATGCCGCAAATGATTGATGCGAAGTATTTACCAATTGTATTGCCAGAAGTGGAAAAATATTTACCTACTGAAGATGGAAAACCACCGTTAGGAAATGCAGAAATTTGGGCATGGAACTGCGAAACCGCAGAGGTAGTTAGCAACGAACTTATTGATAATACCAAAGTCTTCCCATTAGAGTTAAACACAATGCCAGGGTGGGCAGGAAGCTCTTGGTATTTTAACCGTTATATGGACTCGAACAACGATGGAGAATTTGTAAGCAAGGAAGCTGTTGATTATTGGAAAGAAGTTGATTTATATATTGGAGGTTCTGAACATGCAACAGGACATTTATTATACGCACGTTTTTGGCAAAAATTCTTATTTGATAAAGGGTTGTTACCAGTAGATGAGTTTGCCAAAAAACTGATCAACCAAGGAATGATTTTAGGAACTTCGGCAATAGTATACAGAGTTTCTGGAACAAATAAGTATGTTTCAATAGGATTAAAAGATCAATATCAAACAGAAGAATTACGTGTAGATGTAAAGTTAATTAACTCTTCTGATGAATTAGATTTAGAAGGGTTAAAGAATTGGCAGCCTCAATTTGCAGATGCGGAGTTTGAGTTAGAAGATGGTAAATATATCGTTGGAAGAGAGGTAGAGAAAATGTCTAAACGATGGTTTAACGTGGTTAATCCTGATGATATTTGTGAAGAGTACGGAGCAGACAGTTTACGTTTATTCGAAATGTTCTTAGGTCCGTTAGAGCAAACCAAACCGTGGAAAACTTCAGGTATTTCAGGAGTGTATTCTTTCCTAAAGAAATTATGGAGATTATTTGCTGATGAAAACGGAATCAACGTTTCAGATGCAGAGCCAACCAAAGACGAGTTAAAAACATTACATAAAACCATTAAAAAAGTAGAAGAAGATATCGAGAACTTTTCGTTCAATACGTCCGTTTCTACCTTTATGATTGCAGTAAACGAGTTAACCGCTCAAAAATGTAATAAGCGCGCTATTCTAGAACCGTTGTTAGTATTAATTTCTCCGTATGCACCGCATATTGCAGAAGAATTATGGAGAAAGTTAGGACACAACGAGTCTATTGCAACTGTAGCTTTTCCAAAATTTGAAGAAAAACATTTAGTGGAGAGCTCGAAGAATTATCCAGTTTCTTTCAACGGAAAAATGCGTTTTACCTTAGAGTTACCATTGGATATGAGCAAAGATGAAATTGAAAAAACGGTAATGGCTCATGAAAAAACGCAACAGCAATTGCAGGGAAGAGTACCTAAAAAAGTAATTATTGTTCCTGGAAAGATTGTGAATATTGTAGGGTAAAATTAGTAAGATTACTAAAGAAAATAAGAAATGCCAGTTCTTTTTGAGCTGGCATTTTATCGTTTTATAGCGAAGTGCGCTATAAATTCCCGTTGCTGACCTTTTGGGTTTTTGTCGGTATATTCAATTTTAAACCAATAGTCATCAGCGGGTAAAGGATTACCTTTATAGGTGCCATCCCAGCCACGGCTATTTTCATCTAGTTGAATAATTTCTTTACCAAATCGATCAAATATTATAATGCGTACAAAGGCAAACTCTTCTTTACCAGCTATATTCCAATAATCATTAATTCCATCGCCGTTAGGAGTAAAAAATTTAGGGTAGCCTAACACAACTATTTCTAAAGTTTCAGTAAAACATCTAGATTGATCTGTTAATGTAATAGTATGAACGCCAGACGCTACATTGTTAAATAATCCGCTAGTTTGAAAAGGTTCATTATCAATACTAAACAAATAAGATCCATCTCCACTTGCTGTGGCTAAAATTTGATGAGAATCGCCAAAAGCTTCAGAAATCACTTCAGCATTAAAAAAATCGGGTCCGGTGTTAATCGTTAAATTGATTTGTTTTATCAATACACAATTTAAACTTAAATCTTCTATTCTCCCATATACCGTTTCAGGATTGTTAGCGTTTATAAAAGCGCTAGGGTTAGGAATTGCTCCAGCATTATTTATAGCATCTTCTTCTGTAAAGTGGAAGCTTATGTTATATGGGTTAATACTATTTAGTTCTGTAATTAATGTTTCCTCAAAGAAGGTGAGGTTTATAGGGGTTATTCCATCTGGAGTACCATCTTTATCACAAACACTATGTTCTATAGGAGGCTCAGAAAAAACAATGTTTGTAAATTCTACTGTTGTAGAGTCGGAGGTGGTAATACTACTTCCGTCACATAGTGTATAGGTAACTTCTGCTCTGTAATTATGCATACTTGTAGGGCATACCGTTATTTGATCTTGATTGGTTGCTAATACCGTTCCTGTAACATCATCATACCAAGTAATTTGTGTATTTGAAGCTCCTGTAGGAACAATTCTCCAAGCTTCATTTTCGGTAGTCCAATTACCGGTATTCCTGTTTGGTGGGGTAATACCTTGTGTTCCGTTGGCATTTTGGACTCCTATTAAACTGTTTCCGTTGTTCCAGTCATTACAAGTAGATTTTTTTTCAATGTATACTTCAATGATATTTGTAGATTCATATAATACCATTTGAAATGTTGAGTTTATATTAACGCAGTCAAACAAAGGGACTTTATAGTAACTTACAACCAACCTTCTGCAAGGAAAATCGCCAAATAGTTGCCACCCAATTTCACCTCCTTCACTTGGGTCTATATCATGAAAAACACCATATATAGCGTTTAATATTTTTTTAGGTTCTGCTGTAGATGGAAATTGTGCGTTTGGAATGCCTAAATTAAATTCCCAAGCGCATTCATCTGCACCATCGTTAAAACCATTATCATTAATTAGGTTGATATTAAAAGAAATTGCTCCGTTAGAACTTACAACGGCTTCAGAATATTCTTGATTAAAAAAGCAAAAATTGAAAGGGAGAACGACTTTTGGGTCTGACCATACATCGTCGGTATTTACGCTTATAGGATTAGTTAGTCCGGAGAATGGAAATTCTGGATCATAATCGATAGATTCAACACTGTAACTTGTTGGAGTTCCAGTTTCTGGATAGTTAGCAACTAAATCAATACAACCCGTATCCGAATTACAATTCATGTGTATGGTTTGGTTGTCGTTGATATCTGTGATAGTAACCTCAGGGCAACCGTTTAGCTGTCCAAATAGTATATATGGAAAAAAATAGAAGATATACTTTATAGCTCGGTTACAATACATACATGTTGTAGTTGAGGTTGTTCTTGTAAACGATTCAGGTCTAATAAGTTACGAAATTTATTTCTAATTAAGAAAGTAGATGTTGTTTTTTTGTTTCTAAAAACAAAAAGCCACTCATGTAGAGTGGCTTTTTAGTGTTTATAAAATAGTGTTATTTTATCGTTTAATCGAGAAGTGTGCT
>CANLRK010000002.1 GCA_947493535.1 uncultured Flavobacteriaceae bacterium
CCAGATGGTGCATCGAGTTATGCATGGAGTGGTCCAAATGGTTTCAGTGCCAATACGCAAGATGCAGTAGCGAGTGAGCCAGGAGAATATACTTTAGTAGTTACAGCGGCCAATGGCTGTGAGTCAAGTTGTAGTACCATAGTAGGTCAAGATGTTACCCCACCAGGCTGTGAGGCCGACAATGATGGACCATTGACTTGTGATAAATTAAGTGTGAATTTAAGTGGAGGTCCAGATGGTGCATCGAGTTATGCATGGAGTGGTCCAAATGGTTTCAGTGCCAATACGCAAGATGCAGTAGCGAGTGAGCCAGGAGAATATACTTTAGTAGTTACAGCAGCCAATGGTTGTGAATCAAGTTGTAGTACTATAGTAGGTCAAGATGTTACCCCACCAGGCTGTGAGGCAGACAATGATGGACCATTGACTTGTGATAAATTAAGTGTGAATTTAAGTGGAGGTCCAGATGGTGCATCGAGTTATGCATGGAGTGGTCCAAATGGCTTCAGCGCTAATACGCAAGATGCAGTAGCGAGTGAACCAGGAGAATATACCTTAGTGGTAACAGCAGCCAATGGTTGTGAGTCAAGTTGTAGTACCATAGTAGGTCAAGATGTTACTCCACCAATGTTAATTTGCTCTAGTACTCCAGTATTATGTTATGATGGTAACAGTGGATCAGTAAATGTGAATGCTTCTGGAGGAACTCCTCCATATGAATATAATTGGGAGGATGTAAGTAATCCAGGTGTAAGTATTGGTACAGGTTCAAGTGTTGAAAACTTACCAATAGGTACTTATATGGCAACTGTTACAGGTGCTAACGGTTGTTCTCAAACTTGTGAAGTGTCAGTAAGACAGCCTAGAGAAGCACTAAGCAGTTTTACAACCGTAACAAATGTAACATGTAACGGTTTTGAAAATGGAGCAATAAACTTAACAGTTTCTGGTGGTACACCACCATATAAGTATACTTGGAGTAACGGGGAAGTTACTGAAGATATTGATGGTTTAGCAGAAGGAAATTATAGTGTTATTATTACTGATGCCAATGAATGTAGAATTGAAGATTTTGCTATAGTAGAAGAACCAAGTGATTTAGTATGTAATGCTATAACAACAGGATTTGATACTATTCCGTTCTGTGGAGAAAATGATTCTAATACACTTCAAGCTTCGGCTTCTGGAGGAGTAGGTACATATAGTTATAGTTGGTCAATTGATGCAACAGGTTTAAGTAATGGATGGGCAATAATAAATGGAACAGAAACAGAACAGGTAGTTAGCTTTGTTCCAGGAGCAGGACAAGCAACATTCTCAGTAATCATTTATGATGAAAATCAATGTGAAGTTTCTTGTGAAATTGTTGTAGAGCCTTGTCCGTTAGATGAAATATATTGTAGTTATACTCAAGGATTCTATGGAAACCCAGGAGGTACCGCATGTATTCCAGATGCACAACAAGTTGTAGCAAAGGATATAATGTTAGGAGCATTAAATTCTTCAGGAGGTCAAGTTGATTTTGGAGATGAATTATCAGGTAAGTATTTCAGATTATACCTTAATGATGTTCAAAATGACAACATCTTTAAAATGTTACCAGGAGGAGGTCCTTCAGTTGCATTAGGAGGATACGCAACATACGCAGACAATAGTACTTGGCATAACGCTCCTTTAGTGGAAAGTGGACCAAGACTTGGACAGATTAAAAATAATTTGCTAAGTCAAACCATGACATTGTATTTTAATATGTTTGCAGATCCATCATTATATGCTTATCAGTTAGAAAAAGCATTCTATACAGCAGAAACAGTTGAGTGTGGTTCTGAAGAATATAATGTAGAAACTATTGAAATGTTCCAGATTTCAACTGAGATAATCCAACACCTTGAGTCAGTTAATGGTTCAGCAACAGTGGAAGGTTTATTTGAGTTAGCTAACCAGGCTTTAGGTGGTCATGACGTTGGAGGAATTTCATTGTCGAGTATTACAGGAGCAGTAGATGCTATTAATAGAGGGTTTGATGAATGTAGAATTTTATTACCTGAAAGTGTATACTTGTCTGTAATAGAAAACTTAGAAGATGATCGACTTATTTTTACTGCATACCCAGTACCTTTTGTTGATACCATAAATATTCGTTATGAAATTGACAAAGCATCAGAAGCAATAATTAATGTGTATGATATGCATGGTAGAATAGTGAAAACTGTATCTGATAAAGATATATATTATCATAAAGTAATAACATTAAACTTTGAACATAATGTATATTCAAACCAAGTGTATTTTATAAAAATAGAAGCAAATGGTAGAAGCACATTACAGAAAGTATTCTCAGCAGAATAGATGTATAATATTTAACTAAAATAAAAAGCTGCCATATTTGGCAGCTTTTTTGTTATACTTAATTTGTATAAATTGCGTAACCTTAAAAGCACACAAGTATATGAAGAAATTATTCTTATGTTTTTCCTTACTGACACTAACAGTTATTCATGGTCAAGAATTGAATCAATTTGATACTGATGGAAAAAGACATGGAAAATGGGAAAAAAAGTATGAAGGTACAAACAAATTGCGTTATCAAGGACAGTTTGTGCATGGTAAAGAGGTAGGTACTTTTAAGTTTTACCATAAAGAAGCAAAGGGTTTGCATCCTTCTTGTATAAAAGAGTTTATTAAAACTTCAGATATTGCTCGAGTAAAATATTATACTTCAACAGGTATATTTTTATCAGAAGGAAAAACTAAAGGTAAGCTTCGTATAGGAACATGGAAATATTATGAAAGAGTGTCGGGTGTTTTAATTGAACAAGAGGAGTATAAAGAAGGAAAGCTTAATGGGATAAAAACATCATATTATCAAAATGGGAAGGTGTTACAGACTGAGACTTATAAGGATGATTTGTTAGAAGGAAAAAAAACAATGTATGCGCCCAACGGAAATATTGTAAGTGAATATACTTATGCAAAAGGAAAACGCAATGGTTATTTTACAGAATATGATAATAAAGGCGAAAAGTCGTTAACAGGAAAGTACACGGATAATAAACCAAGAGGGGTTTGGAAATATTATACTGACGGAAAATTAACAAGAACCAAAGATTATACATTGTCAAACAATCCGAAAAAGAAGAAAAGAAAGTAAGGTTTTAATGAAATAAAAAGAAAAGAAAAGTCCAATACTGGGCTTTTTTTATTTTGTAACTTTGCAGCTTGAAAAAAGCGATTTGATATCATGAAAAGAGTAATAGTAGGTTTGTCGGGAGGAGTAGACTCAAGTGTAGCAGCATACTTGTTAAAAGAGCAAGGATATGAAGTTATTGGCTTGTTTATGAAAAATTGGCATGATGATTCAGTTACAATATCAAATGAATGTCCGTGGCTTGAAGATAGTAATGATGCTATGTTGGTAGCAGAAAAGTTAGGGATACCTTTTCAAACAGTTGATTTATCAGAACAATATAAAGATCGTATTGTAGACTATATGTTTAAAGAATACGAAATGGGACGTACACCAAACCCTGATGTATTGTGTAATAGAGAAATTAAATTTGATGTTTTTTTAAAAATAGCATTAGATCTTGGTGCGGATTATGTGGCTACAGGTCATTATTGTAGAAAAGAAACAGTCACTAAGAACGCTAAGAATATATATCATTTAAAGTCTGGAGTTGATAAAAATAAAGATCAATCTTATTTTTTATGTCAATTATCGCAGGAACAATTATCAAAAGCCTTATTTCCTATAGGAGAATTAACTAAACCAGAAGTTAGAAAAATTGCTACAGAACAAGATTTGATAACTGCTGATAAAAAAGATTCACAAGGCTTATGCTTTATAGGCAAGGTGCGCTTGCCAGAATTTTTACAACAAAAGTTAGCACCTAAAGAAGGAGTTATTGTAGAAATAGCTAAAGATAATCCAATTTACAATACCCAGGAGCCTAAATTTGATTTAGAGAAAGATCAATTAAAATATTTTGCCAAAAAATATACCTATAGTTTAACAGATGGGAAAGTAGTTGGGACTCATCAAGGAGCCCATTACTTTACTAAAGGGCAACGAAAAGGCTTGGCTGTTGGAGGAACTCCAGAGCCTTTATTTGTAATAGATACTGATGTAGTTAATAATATAATTTATGTTGGACAAGGATCAAATCATCCTGGACTTTTTAGAAAAGCATTGTTTATAACAAATAATGAAATGCATTGGGTTAGAGAAGACTTACAATTAGAAAATGATGAGTCATTAAAGTTAAATGCACGTATACGTTATCGTCAACCATTGCAAGATGCTACTCTTTATACATACGAAGAAGGTGTGTATGTGCTTTTTGAAGAAAGTCAAAGCGCTATAACAGAAGGGCAGTTTGCAGCATTTTATATAGAGGATGAATTAGTTGCTTCAGGAGTAATTTCGTAAATTGCTGAAAATACAACTGAAGAATATTAAAAAATGTACAGAATTTTCATTTTTCTGTTTTTACTTTCATTTCCAGTTTGCGCTCAAGAACACGCATGGGTGTATTTAGATAGTAAAGAAAATGTAGCTACATATTTAGCAAACCCTTTAACAATGCTTAGTCAAAAAGCTATTGATAGAAGGGAAGCACAAGGTATAGCAATTGGATACTCAGATGTACCAATCACTCCTGGTTTTATTACAGATATTTCCAATGCACCAGGTATAACATATATTGGAGCATCTAAATGGTTTAATGCCATTCATGTGTTTGGTAGTGAAGCTGATATCAATGCATTAACGAGTGCTTATTCTTATATAGAAAGTATTGAGTTTGCAGATGATTCACTTAATCCATCATCACTACTAACGGAAACCACAACAGTAGATGTGCCAGTAAATAAATTTCCAGAAGAAACAACGTCTATAATGTATAATTATGGTATTGCACAAAGCCAAATGGAAATGTTTAAAGCGCATAAATTACATGAACAAGGGTTTACAGGTGAAGGAATGACCATAGCAGTAATAGATACAGGTTACCCTAATGTAGATACTAATGCGGGTTTTCAACACCTTAGAGATAACGGACACATATTAGGAGGGTATGATTTTGTAAATAATACAAGCAATGTATATACAGGTTATTTTCATGGAGCAAATGTCTTATCGTTAATGGCTGGGTATTATAATGATACTAATAATTATGTAGGGTCAGCGCCAAATGCCGATTACTACTTGTATGTAACAGAAGATATTGATAACGAAACTCCTGCGGAAGAAACTTATTGGGTGATGGCGGCTGAACAAGCAGATTATGAAGGAGTGGATATAATAAATACGTCGTTAGGATATTTTGCCTTTGATGAAGTAAAATATAATTACAATTATACTACAGATTTAGATGGCAATACTGCTTTTATAACAAGAGGTGCAGAAATGGCTTTCTCTAAAGGATTACTATTGGTTACTGCAGCAGGAAATTATGGTAATAATGCATCTTGGGGAGGGAGAATATCTGTGCCAGCAGATGCTCCAAATACAATAGCTGTGGGAGCAGTAAATGCTTCAGGAACATATGTGTCATTTAGTTCAAAAGGGCCTACATCAGATAATAGAATAAAACCTGATGTATGCGTTCAAGGCCAAGGTGCAGCACATATTAATACCTCTGGCGCCATTGCAACTGGAGATGGCACGTCATATGCATCACCTTTGCTAGCAGGCGGTATAGCTTGTTTATGGCAAGCATTTCCAAATGCTACAAATGCAGAGATAGTTCAAATGGTAAAAGAATCTGCTTCTATTTATACAACTCCTAATTATACACTAGGTTATGGAATACCAAACTTAGAATTAGCACAGTCACTTTCAGTAAGTCATGTGCAGAGTAATAAAGATATAGTAGCTTATCCAAATCCAACAGAATCAACAATTAAGATTAAAAACTTAACTAGTAGCACTCAATATGTTGTGAGTTTGTTTAATATGTTAGGAGAAAAAATACTTCAAAAAACAATGTCGAAACACAGTAATAACATTGATTTATCTAAATATGCAAGTGGCGTGTATTTTGCAAACATTGAAACGGAAAATAAAACTACAGCAATTAAAATTATAAAAGAGTAAGAAACTCTATAACAAACAATATGAATAATAAAATATGTAAACTTTTTAATATTGAGTATCCAATTATCCAGGCTGGAATGATATGGAATTCAGGCTGGAAATTGGCTTCTGCAGTAAGTAACTCAGGTGGTTTAGGATTAATAGGAGCAGGGTCAATGTATCCAGATGTTTTACGCGAACATATTAAAAAATGTAAAAAAGCTACCAATAAACCTTTTGGGGTAAATGTACCGATGTTATATCCTAATATCACTGAAATAATGGATATTATTATAGAGGAAGGTGTTTCAATTGTTTTCACTTCTGCAGGAAACCCTAAAACATGGACTAACTGGTTAAAAGAAAGAGGAGTAACTGTTGTTCATGTGGTAAGTAATGTAAAGTTTGCATTAAAGGCAGAAGCAGCAGGAGTAGACGCTGTTGTTGCTGAAGGTTTTGAAGCTGGAGGACATAATGGAAGGGAAGAAACTACAACACTAACATTAATACCAATGGTTAAGGAAGCTATTAATATTCCTTTAATAGCAGCTGGAGGTATTGCAACAGGTAGAGGTATGCTAGCAACAATGGTTTTAGGGGCTGATGCGGTTCAGATAGGTAGTAGGTTTGTAGCTAGCGAAGAATCTTCAGCACATCAAAAATTTAAAGAGGTTGTAGTGAATGCTAAAGATGGTGATACACAATTAACGCTAAAAGAGTTAGCGCCAGTACGTTTAATTAAAAACAAATTTTTTGATGATGTACAAGAATTATATAAAACAGCACCAAATGCAGAACAGTTAAAAGAACTTTTGGGTAGAGCGCGTGCAAAACGTGGAATGTTTGAAGGAGATTTGGAAGAGGGGGAGCTTGAAATAGGACAAATAGCAGGATTGATACATGATATAAAACCTGCTGCGGAAATAGTTAAAGAAATTATTTTAGAGTATGAGGCTGTTAAAAAAGAAGTTTCAAGTTATTAACTATTTTAATAAGACAAATAAAAAAGGTGTTGAATAATCAACACCTTTTTTATAGAATTATTTTATAAACTACCAATCATCGCTTTTAGTAGGATCATTTTGTTCAGCAGTAACCTTTTTTGTTAATTTATCAATTGTGATTAACAACTCTTTATGGGTTTGCTTTTTTATTACGGTCCATGAACGAGCAGAAATTTTTGTGAAAGTACAATCTGGTTCACTGTCTTCTAAATCTCCTGCATCTTCAGGGTTTCCTTTATGTGAAAACTTTGTGAAAACATATCTGTATTTTCCTTCTTTAGCTCCAAATTGAAAAATAAAATTGATATCACCTTTCAATTTCTCTGCACTTTTTGTAGCTGGATATTCAATTGCGGTACTACCGTTAAAAGTAATTTTTTTACCTGGTTCGTCCTCTTTAATAGTATACCCCTGTTCTGCGCCCCATTTTTTAGCAATATCATATAATTGTTGTGCTGTAAGTCCATTAGCATCTACTACCTTCATGAAAGTAATCTTACCCGATTTCGAATCAACAGGTAAGTCTTGAGCATGACCTAAAAAAAGTGAGCAAATTAAAAGTAATGTGAAAGTTAATTTTTGCATAGTAAATTATTTTTAAGAGCCGTAATATACAAACAAAATATAAATGAAAATAATCCGTTTGTTTAATGGCGATGTGTTCTTTTAAAAAACACTATTTTTACTTCAATAAAAACTAGCATAATTGGTAACTGTTAAAAGATATAACATAAAGGATAAAGAGCTGTGGAATGATTTTATATCATCAGCTAAAAATGCCACCTTTTTATTTGATCGTAACTTTATGGAATACCATTCTGACAGGTTTAAAGACTATTCGTTACTATGCTTTAAAAATGAAAAGTTAATAGCCGTTTTACCAGCTCATAAAGTTGATGACGTGGTGTATTCACATCAGGGGTTAACATACGGAGGTATGGTTTTACAAGAAGAAGCTACTTTGTTTGAAGCTTTTGAAAGCTACAAGGCAATATTATGTTTTTTGCACCATAATTTGATTAAGCTATTAACTATTAAAATAATACCTACGTTTTATAATACCGTGCCAGCTGATGAATTAGAGTATTTTTTATTTAAATCAAATGCAAAATTATTAAAGAAAGATGTATTGATGGTAATAGATTATAGGCATCAACTCAAGTTCAAAAAAAATAGAAGAGAAGGGATTAATAAGGCTGTAAGAAATGGTTTAACATTAAAGGTTGAGCATAGCTTTGATGCTTTTTGGAATGAGATTTTAATTCCGAATTTAAATAGAAAACATCAAGTATCTCCAGTTCATAGTCTGGAAGAAATAAAATTGTTAGCCGAAAAATTTCCTGATAATATACAGCAAGTAAATGTATATAAAGGGAATAAGCTTGTAGCGGGATCAACAGTTTTTTTAACTAAAACAACAATTCACCCACAATATGTTTCTGGTAATTTAGATAAAAATTCAAACGGAGGGTTAGATCTTTTGTACGACTATATCATTAATCATTATCAAGAAGGGAAGTCTTATTTTGATTTTAATATATCTAGCGAACAAGGAGGACAAGTACTTAATCAAGGTTTAATTTTTTGGAAAGAGGGTTGTGGAGCAAGAAGTTATGTAGCAAGTACCTATGAGGTAGCAACTAAAGAAGGGGAAGCACTAAAATTAAATTTAAAATGATTCGTTTTTTAAATGTACAACAAATTAATGCGCGATTTGAAAGAGAGCTTAAAAATTCATTTTCAGATTTTTTAAAGGTTGGGACTTGTGTTTTAGGAGCGCAAGTGGCAAAATTTGAAAACAATTTTGCAGCGTATTGTGGTACAGAATATTGTGTGGGGGTAGCAAGTGGTTTAGATGCAATAACACTAATTTTTAAAGGATATATAAATTTAGGAAAGTTATGTGAGGGAGACGAAGTTTTAGTGCCTGCTAACACCTATATTGCCTCAGTTTTAGCAATAATAAACGCAGGGTTAAAACCAGTTTTTATTGATGTTTCTCAAGGTAATTTTAATGTTACCAGTAAAAATATAGCGCCACATATAACAAAACAAACTAAAGCAATTTTATTAGTGCATTTATATGGAGAGTTGATAGATGTACTTCCAATAAATGAACTCGCAAAAGCAAATAATTTGTTAGTAGTTGAAGATGCGGCACAAGCCCATGGTGCTTTCAGTAATAAAAACAAAAAAGCAGGAAGTTTAGTAAATGCTGCTGCTTTCAGTTTTTATCCGAGCAAAAACTTAGGCGCATTAGGTGATGGAGGGGCTATAACAACCAATGATAAACAGTTGTTTGAAAAGGTTCAGGAGTTACGAAATTATGGTAGTACTTCAAAATACATTAATGTAGTAAAAGGCGTAAATTCTAGACTCGATGAGTTACAAGCCGCTTTTTTGACAATAAAGTTAAAAGAGCTTGATAATGACAATGCGAAGCGTAGAATGATAGCTATGTATTACTTGTCTCATATTAAGAATAATAAAGTAATTCTTCCCAAATATTCAGGAAGAGAAGATCATGTTTTTCATTTATTTGTGATACAAACAAAATATAGAGATGAACTAAAACTATATTTAGAAGAAAATAATATTGAAACAGTGATTCATTATCCAATACCACCACACAAACAAGAAGCGCTAAAAGAATATGCAACAGTTAAACTACCTGTAACAGAACAGTTGCATGAAGAAGTATTAAGTTTACCAATAAGCCCAATTCAAACTATTGAAGAAACCCAAACTATAATAGACTGTATTAATTCGTTTTAATTGAAGATACCCAGATTCATAAAAGATAATTTGTTGTTAAAGATAACTTCTTTAAACTCCACAGGAATTGCTATAAAGACAGCTTTAGGTTTAATTTCGCAACGAATTGTTGCAGAAAAGTTAGGTCCTGCAGGAGTAGCTTTAATAGGAGATTTAAGAAATATAATACCTATACTACAATCAGTATCTACATTAGGGATGTTTAATGGTGTAGTTAAATATGTAGCCGAACATAAAGATAACAAAGAGGAATTGCTAAAGTTGTTCTCTACCACGTTTGTTTACCTTGTACTGTTGAGTATTATTTCATTTTGTGTATTGTTTTTTGGGGCTTCATATTGGAATAGCTTAGTGTTTGCTGATACATATAATTTTACATATGTATTTAAAGTATTAGCATTTATAGTCCCGTTTATTGCTATGAATAGGATGGTAAACGGAGTAATTAATGGTCTGTCTGCCTATAAGAAGTTTGTAAAAATAGAGCTAATATCATATACTTTAGGAGTTTGTTTGTTAATAAGCTTACTTTTTATCTTTGGAGTTAACGGAGCTCTTTTTGCAATAGCTTTACTTCCTTTTTTTCAATTTGTTATTCTAATTTATTTTTTTTCTAAAACATTAAAAGAATACGTAGATTATAAAAATATAAAGTTTCGTATCCCGTATAGAAACAAATTATTTGGATTTACAATAATGTCTTTTGTAGCAACATTGTTAGGTAATTATGTAGAAATTGATTTGCGTGGGCACTTAAAAAATCAGATAAGTGTTACAGATGCTGGGTATTGGACTTCTATGACAAATTTATCACGTCAATATTTAATGTTTGCTTCAGGAATATTAACATTATATGTGATCCCTAAATTTTCAAAAATATCTGATAGTATAGGTTTTCGTAAAGAAGTTTTAAATATTTACAAAACCTTATTACCCTTATTTGCCTTAGGAATGCTTGCTATTTTTTTATTAAAACATTGGGTTGTACTAATAACGCATGGTGAAGAGTTTATAGGTATGAAACCTTTGTTTAAGTGGCAATTACTAGGTGATTTTATAAAAGTGGCATCAATAATTATAGCACATCAATTTTTAGCAAAAAAAATGGTAAAGCAATTTATTGTAACCGAGATAATATCGTTAGTTTTATTTTATTCTTTTTCAGTATACTTTATAAAAAGTATGGGGGCAGAGGGAATTGTATTCGCACATTTTATACGCTATGTACTTTATTTTATTATTGTTGTATATATGCTAAGGAAACATTTATTTGGTTATAACACAATCTCAAATTAATATGCAACACAAAACTTGCACACTATATATTGATGATGAACCTTTTAGCTTTGAGGTAAAAGGTGATTTTTTTTGGGGTAAAGAAGAAGTGTTATTCGCAAAAAACGATGCGGTATTAGAACATGTCACATGGAAATCCTTAGGGTTTAATGTGGTTAAGGCATTTACTCAAGAAGAGTTTTTAAAACTTCAAAATTCTGTTAAAGAAAATATCTGTAATGCTATAAAATCACAAGGAATAGTAGTAAATACAAAAGAGTTTGAGCTTGAAAAATATCATGAATACATAACCACTCAAGAACAACATTTAGCAGTAATTAATATTACCAGAAATTTAACGCTGGATTGTTTAGATTTTGATATAGCATCATTAGAAAAACGCTTCAGTAAGGTGTTAGGAGTAACATTAACATCATGGGTAGAAGAATTGCAAAAGTCACATGTTCAAATTAGAATTAGTAGGCCGAATTCACTAGACATTAATCCCCCACATCGTGATGGGTATTTTTCGTATTGGAATAACATTATTAATATATGGGCACCAATAGCTGGATGTGCTAAAGAAACATCCTTGCCGATAGTACCAGGAAGTCATTTGTTGCCAGAAAATGAGGTGTTGCAAACCACGAGTAAAGGAGCAACAATTAATGGTATAACATATCATGTGCCTTGTTTGTTAGAAAGTAAAGCAGGAAGTTTTTATATGAAGCGACCTAACCCAAAGGAAGGGGAAGCTATACTTTTTACACCGTATTTAATACATGGAGCAGCAATTAATCAAAGTAGAAACACTACAAGAGTTGCTTTAGAGCTTAGATTTCCGATTGATGAGTAGTAATTGTTTGCCAGGTATTTAAATATTTTTTGGAAGAGAGAATATGATCATGTTCTCGCTCAATAAATGCCCGAGCATTTTTTGAAATTTCTATAATTTTATCAGGATTTACAATTAGCCATTCTAGTTTTTCGGCAATTGCTAAAGCATCTGGAAGAGCATTTATAGCAACGGAATCTTCTTCTAAGTTATACCAATCTGTCCATTCTTTTTCAGCACCTGTAAATACAACTTTTCCTTTAGCCATAGCTTCTAATGCATTAAAACCTTGATCGTACGCGTATACTTGATCAAGTAAAATATGTGCTTGATTAAAAGCAGTAATATATTCTTTGTACGGAAGGTTTTCTACAGTTATAATTTGTATTTGAGCTGCATATTTTGTACCAACAATTTTAAGAGCTTCTTCAAAAATATCATTTCCTTTTTTGAAATAATTGGCACGATTAATACCGTGAAAAATAATAAGTTTATCTGTAATAGCTAGTGGTTGGTATTCAAAATCTGAAATTTTAATCGGGTTGGGGATCATGCCTAAATATTTTGAGTTATTTAGTAACGGATAATGGTAATCTAAATCCGAAGCAATTACTCCTTTAATGTTTTTATATAAATGTTCATGATGGATTTTAAATTCTGGTTTCAAGTACTTGAAAGAATATGAAAAATGTTCCTTAGGAACTTTGTTGTTAAAATATGCTGATAGTATAGAGTAACGAGGTTTTTGATTATAAGCGTAAGCAATACTGGTATAATCATCTCCACAAGAGAGTAAGAATATCTTTCTGTTGTTTTGATGCAATAAGTTGAAAATTTTTGTAGACTTTTTTGCATTACATTGAAATGGTGTTTCGTTTATAAGCTGAACAACATCATAACCTTGTAGTTGTTTTTTTATACGCAATAACTGTAACCATATAGAAGCAGAATAAAGGTCTATACCTAAAATTTGTTTGAAAAATTTTTGAATGTTTATTAGTAACCAATTCTGATTAAAGTAATTTTTAATTTCAATATCAACATCCACTCTTTTAAAACCATCTCGTAAACCAACAACTGTTGCTTCATGACCAAGTTGTCGTAAACCGTCTTTCAAAAAGTAGTGAGATCTGTTGTATTCGCCAATTAATAAAACTTTCATTAAATAGAAAAAGGTTACTTTTGTTAGGATGACATCAAAAATAAACTTTCAAATTTTAATTGCCACCATGTATAGAGAAAACTTTGATTTTCTTTATGCCATGTTTCCGCACCATGAAATAGAAGGTTTAAATATAATTATTGTAAACCAAACCGATAAGAATAAGCAGTTGTCCTCAACAATACCTTCTGTTACAGTAATTAATTCGTTTGAGAGAGGTTTGTCAAAAAGCAGAAATTTGGCATTAAAAAACGCCACGAGTGACTGGTGTTTAATAGCCGATGATGATTTGATTTATAGTGACAATTTTGAAGATAAATTAGCTGAAGGAGCTTTTGCTTATAATAGTTCAGGGGTTATAATTTTTCAAGCTCAAGTAAATAAAAGCAAGCCCATGCGAGTTTATCCGCTAACATCAAAAGAAAAACTGAGGATAAATGATATTTTTCATGTCGCTTCTTTTGAAATGTTAATAAACAGGAAAAAACTATATAACAAAGTTTGGTTTAATAAATATTTTGGTTTGGGATCTGATGTTTTTTTACATGGTGAAGAGCAGGTTTTTTTGAAAGATGTTATGAAGAAAGGGTATAAAATTTCATTTGTAAATAAAACTATAGTACAACATCCGTTGGAGAGTACAGGCAGGAATAACAACTTAAAAAATCGTTATTATATAAAAGGAGGTATTTATGCTAAAATGTTTCCGAAGTTCTATATAAAGTGGGTTTTTTTACAGTTAATGTTTGATGTTAAGCAGAAAAGGTTACCATTAAGTAAGGTTTATAAAAGTATTAAAGCAAGTTTAGAAGGTGTAAATAGATTAAAACAAATAGAGCATGCAAGGTTCAAAAGTTGATGAAAACATTATTATAGATATCCCTAAAATTATTGATCCACGAGGAAATTTATCGGTAATAGAAAATGATACTATACCTTTTAGTATTAAACGTATATATTACTTGTATGATGTGCCTAGTGATTCATTTAGAGGAGGACATGCGCATAAAAAATTATATCAGTTTTTAATAGCTATTAGTGGTAGTTTTGAGGTGCATTTAAATGATGGAGCAAATAAAAAAGTAATTACACTAAACAAACCAAATAAAGGTTTGTTGCTTGTTCCAGGTACATGGAGAGAAATTAATAACTTTTCTTCGGGAGCTGTTTGTTTGGTGGTTGCCTCAGAAACATATAATGAGACGGATTATATTAGAGATTTTAATGACTTTTTAGTTTATAAAAATTAGCTTTTATAAATTGTTTTAAACGCCATAACGTTTTTAAAATGCTACTAGGCAGTATTAATAATATTTTGTTTGTAAAGCTTAAGTTGGTATTAGTAATACTTTGTTTATAGTATAAAAAAGTAGTTGAGTCACCAATTAGTTTGTGTTTTATAGCTAACTCTGCACGATACATATCGTTAAATTTTTTTAATGATAGGTTGTTTTTTTCTTCAGTGGCAAACTTTTCAAAGGTCATAAATTTCCTATCACTAGCAGTTATGTTTGATATTCTGTTAGTAGCAATAGCATTATACATAACACTTACTTCTTTTGAGAAAGCAACACTTTTTCTTAGTGCTATTCTTGTCCAATAATCTGTGTCTTGACCAGAGGTAAAATTAGTGTCAAAAAAACCAATATCTGATATAGTTTTTGCAGGAATTGCTACCGCAGAAGTTAAAGCAATGCGATAAGACATACTTGCAGCAAAGAAATCAGTAACAATACCTTTCCAATTTTGTTGTTTTGGTAGTGAGGAAAACTTTGTGTTCACCGTATAGTTTCCATAATTAAAAATATAGTTAGCACAATACAGTCCGCAATTAGGGTGTTTAATGATTAGTTGATATAGGTTTTCTAGGTGGTTGCCTTTCCATATATCATCTGCATCCAAAAAAGCAAAATAATTGCCTGTTGCTTGTTGCATAGCAAAGTTGCGTGCTTCAGAAACCCCTTTGTTCTCTTGGTTGAAAACTCGTATTCTATTATCTATAGTCTGTTCAGTTAATGACAAGCTATTGTCAGTTGAGCCATCATTAACTATAATAACTTCATAATTGGTAAACGATTGACTAAGTACACTATTCAATGTTAGAATAATGTGTTTTTCCTTATTGTATAATGGTATGATTACAGAAAAAAAAGGCATCAATTTTTTGTTAGTGAACTTAAAAGTCCAAGCTTATAAAAGTCAAATAAAAGTAAGCTGGGGTTTTGAGAAAGCAAATTACGTTTTATGTTTTTCTTTGTCAAATTAAAAATAACATTCAAAAAAGGAGTAATATGAAGTTTGTTTATTTGTGCATGTAATTTACTTATTCGGTATAATGAATAGGGGACTTTGTTGTTTCTTAATAGGGAGCTAAGGTTTTTAATAGCATGATTTGTTTTTTGTAAATAAACAGCTGAAGTTTCAATGTTATTGTGAAGTACTGGGTTTTCAATATGTGTAATAGGTGTATTATGTTGTTGTAAATGATGGGCAAATAGAACATCTTCCCAACCGTATTGCTTTAGTGTTTCATCAAACTTAATTAGGTTAAATATTTCTTTTTTGATAAAAAAGCAAGCAGATGAAAAGTTAAGAAAAGGATTTAAGAGTCTTTTTTTATATGGAATACATTCACGTTTTAAAGTGTATTTCCATCGTAAAGCATTCCTTGTTTCAGGTTTTTGAATACTGCATTCAAGTCCTCCGTAAATCACAGAGCTATCTTTAGAGGCTAAATAACGTTTAATAAAATTTGCATCCTTAGGAAATACATCAACATCTAAAAATAGCAAATTATGATATTTAGCTTTTGAAGCCAGTAAGTTTCTCATAGCACTCCGCCCTATATTATTTTCAATTTCATGAAAAGTAGCGTGCTCTAAAAGGTTAATTGAATTGTTTTGTAAATTTAAAGTTGATTTTGAAGCATCGTCAATACATATTATTTCAAATATTATTTGAAGATTTTCTGCTTGTTTGTATAACTCCTTAACTAAAGGAACTGCATTAAAATTATAGCAAGGAATAAGTATAGAGAGCATTTAAATTTATTACAAAAACTAAAGATGCGAAAATATTTATAAGAAATCAATTATCATGAAATAAAATGTATTTTTGAGTAATGGATAAGTTAATGACAAAAGTTTTAATTATACTCCCATGCTTTAATGAAGCGGAAACAATATACGCTACCATTGTAGAGCTAAAAGCTGTTTTAAAACATAGTAAAAATATTTGTCCAACCGTTTTAGTGGTGAATGACTGTTCTACTGATACCTCTTTTGACGAGATAAAAAAAACTGGGGTGATTTGTATTGATTTGCCTATTAATTTAGGTATAGGTGGTGCAATGCAAACTGGTTATAAATATGCGCAAAAACATGATTTTGATATTGCGGTACAATTTGATGGTGATGGACAGCATGATCCGAATTACATCATCTCTTTAATTCAGCCTATTATCAATAAAAAAGCAAATGTTGTTATAGGTTCAAGGTTTATAGAAAAAACAGGTTTTCAGTCAAGTTTTTTACGTCGGTTGGGAATAAAGTATTTTTCTTTTTTAAATAATTTTTTAGTCAAGGTGAATGTATTAGATACTACTTCTGGGTTTAGGGCTTTTGATAGCAAAGTTATTGAGCAAGTTTGTGAGTATTATCCAGAAAATTATCCAGAGCCTGAATCGATAATTTTATTTGCATTTAAAAAATTTAAAGTATTAGAGGTGCCTGTGCTTATGAAAGCTCGAGAAGGGGGTAAATCTTCTATAAGTGGTTTAAGTAGCGCTTTTTATATGTTTAAGGTAACTATAGGAACCTTATTTTTGTATATTCGTCTTGCTTCAAAAAAAAGAAAATAATGATAACAATATTTAGCATAGTATCAGCGGTACTTTTTTGTTTTTTAGTATTCTTTTTGGTTTATAAAGGAAAGCTAAAAGAGCAGTACGCTATTTTGTGGATAGTACTTTCTTTAATAATAGTTTTCTTTTCAATTTTTAGGAGCTATTTAGATGTGTTGGCTGATTTTTTTGGAGTTTACTATGCGCCTTCACTGTTATTTATTTTTGCTTTTTTAATATTACTACTTATACTTATTCAAATGTCGGTTGTAGTTTCTGGGCTAAAAGAAAACATAAAAAAATTGACACAAGAAATAGGATTATTAAAAGATGAACTTTCAAAGAACGATAAAACATAGTTTGAGGTCTGAATCACATTTGCCAAAATCAGTACTATACACATTTGTAGTAATTAGTTTTATGGCTTTAGGTTTTGTTATAAAAACAGGACCATTAGTTTATGCCGATACCCGAGCATATTTTGGTATGTGGCCTTATGTTTCGGCAGGTTACCCTTTTTTTTTAAGAAGTTTGCATTACTTTTTTGGGAGTAATTATACTCTTGCAGCTGTCGTTATACAATACATACTAGTGTTAACATCAATATTTTGTTTTTTAAAGTTTTTCTTAATAAGGTTTTCTTTTAAAAAATATCAGTTACTATTGTTATTAGTATTATTATGTTATCCAGTTTTTGATAATAATGTGTTAGCAATAACCAATGTTACTACGGAAGGAGTTTGTTATGCATTATTTTTACAAATAATACATGTATGTTATGTATTGTTTGTACTTAGGAAGTTAAAGTATTACCCGTTATTATTGATTTTAACAGTACTTCTGATAACAATTCGAGGGCAATTTGTTTTTTTAACACCACTCTTTTTACTTATAGAAACATTACTGCTCTATAAAGAAAAAAAGTTTTCACCTAAAATAGTTGTATGTATTATACTTATTCCTGTGTGTACATTTGCAATAGATAATGTATACCATAAAGTAATTCAAAAACAATATTTTTCAACTCCTTTTACTTGGACAGCTTTAGCGTCTGCAGTAATGTTTGTTTCTGATGAAGCTGATGAACAATACCTAACAACAACCGAACAAAAAGAGGTTTTTAATACAATTCATAAGCATTTTAGGCAAAAAGGAATAGGTTATAAAGATCATAAGTATCACGAAGAACCTATTGATTATAATTACTATTTTTTTCACTATGAATTTCCTACTATATGCAATCAAACTGTGCAACGAGAGGTGGTTAAGTATTACGAGGCAAAAGAGATTCCTACTATACAGTCGTACTTAGAGGCGGAACGAATTAATAAGCAATTGTTTTTACATTTACTTCCTGTAAATTTTTCTAAATGGTTTTCGTTGGTGTTTCAGAGCTTTAAAACAGGATTAGGAGGTGTTTTTATAGCTTTAATCTATGGGGTGTTAATTATTCTTTTCGTGTACTCATTTATAAATACAGCTAATAAACAGCTATTATTTTATGCTTTTTTATTGCTGCTAATACTAATGAATAGAGTAGTAGTAAGCATTTCTGTACACGGTTTAACACGTTACTTTTTTTATACAAGTTGGGTGCCTTTATTACTTGTTTTTATAGGAGTAAATCTTTTTGAAAAGAAGAAACCACAAATTATGTAGTTTTTTTCTGTACTACTTCAAACAATTTATTGTCTTGTAATTTTAATGTTTTAGAAGGATACTTTAGTATTAAAGCATAATCATGAGTTGCCATCAGAATTGTGTTACCATTATTGTTGATTTCTCGTAAAATAGCCATTACCTCTATACTTGTTTGAGGGTCTAGGTTACCTGTAGGTTCATCTGCAATAATAAGTTCTGGGTCATTTAATAAAGCTCTTGCTATGGCAATACGCTGTTGCTCTCCTCCTGAAATTTGATGTGGATATTTAAATCCTTTAGTTTCCATCCCTACTTTAGTTAGAACTTGAGTTATTTTCTCTTCCATTTTAGTTTTGTCTTTCCAACCAGTAGCCTTTAAAACAAAAAGTAAATTATCATGAATAGTTCTGTCACTCAATAATTTGAAATCTTGAAAAACAACGCCTAGTTTTCGGCGCAAAAACGGAATTTCCTTTTCTTTAAGCATAGCTAAATCATAACCTACTATAGAGCCTTGCCCTTTTTGTAAGGGTAAATCGGCGTATAAGGTTTTCATAAAGCTACTTTTACCTGATCCAGTTTTACCTATTAAATAAATAAACTCTCCTTTATTAATTTCTAAGTTAATATTAGAAAGGACTAAATTGTCTTTTTGAAAAATGGAAACGTCTTTTAACGCTAAAACTGTATTTGGCATAAAGAAAATAATTATAGTGGTAAATGTAATAACTAAAACTTACATGATAAAGTATAGCCATGAAGTTTTTTAGTCAGACTCTTAAACAATTTAGGGTAATGGTTAATAAACATTTAATAACTCTACATAATTATCCTGAATTTTGTTCGTTATTCAATAAGGCATATTGTAATTTTATACTGCAATTTGTGGCATAATTAATAGATAGATAATTATTATGAGAAAACTATGTATACTCAAAGTAGTAGTACTCTTATTGTTGTTTCGAGCAGCTGTAGCGCAGCAAACAAAAATATACACACATGAAAACGTAACATACTTAAAGGCATTGTCATTGTACAAGTCAGAACAATATGTCGCTTCACAAGTGTTGTTTCAGCAAATTAAAAATAAAACTACGGATGAACAAGTAAAAGGTGATTGCGCCTATTACATTGCTAATTGTGCAGTGCGTTTAAACCAGCAAAATGCTGATGTTTTAATTGAGCAATTTGTAAAAGATTATCCAACGAGCATAAAAAGAAATGCCGCTTTTAATGAAGTAGGTAATTATTATTTCCGAAATAGTAAATATGCTTATGCTTTGAAATGGTTTAGCAAAGTATCTGAAAGTGATTTGGATAAAAAAGAAAAGGATGCATTTTATTTTCGCAAAGCGTATGCATTATTTCATACAGACCAAAAGGAGACTTCAAAAAAGTATTTCAACAAAATAGAAACTTCAGAGAAATACGGTGCTCAAGCAAAATATTATTTAGGCTTTATCGCTTATCAAGGAGATGATTATAATGAGGCGTCATCTTATTTTGAACAAGTAAAAGATCAGGAGAAGTACCAGGAAAAAATGGCTTATTTTCAAGCCGACATGAATTTTAAGCTAGGTAATTTTGATAAGGCTATAGATTTAGCTTCACAACGTATGCCTTTGGTGCAAGAGGAAGAAGAACGTTCGCAGCTTAATAAAATTATAGGGGAAAGTTATTTTAATTTAAATGAGTATGACAAAGCACTTTCTTACTTGAAAGAATATAAAGGAGTAAAAGGAAAATGGACTAATACAGACCATTATCAATTAGGTTATGTATACTATAAACGTAACGAATTTCAAGCGGCAATATCAGAATTCAATAAAATAATTGATGGTCAAAACTCCGTTGCTCAAAACGCGTATTATCACTTAGCGGAATGTTATTTGAAAACTACTAAAAAGCAAGAAGCACTTAACGCTTTTAAGAATGCATCAGAAATGGACTTTGATACAAAAATTAAGGAAGATGCTTCTTTAAATTATGCAAAATTGAGTTATGAAATTGGAAATCCATACCAATCTGTGCCAGAAGTTTTGGCATTATATTTAAAAGAGTATCCAAAATCAACTGAAAAGGAAACTATTGAACAATTACTTATAGATTCTTATATAACCTCTAAAAACTATAAAGAAGCCTTAGAGTTATTAGAAAAGAAAAGCGGATTTACGTACAAAGAAGCGTTACAAAAAGTGGCTTTTTATAGAGCAATCGAATTATTTAATGATGGTTTATATACAAATGCTTTAGCACATTTAAATAAGTCGTTAGAGCAGCCTATAACCCCAAAGTTTACAGCTAGAGCACAGTATTGGAAAGCAGAGTGTAATTATTTATTAGATAACTATGAAGAGGCCGTTTTAGGATATAAACAGTTTTCGCAACAAGATAGTATAACAAAATATACAGAAGCAAGAAATTTAACCTACCAATTAGGGTATGCGTATTTTAAGCAAAAAGAATATCAGTTAGCTATAAATTATTTTAAGGAAGCTATACAGGTATTGAATGCGGATGCAGAGCGGTTAAATGATTCTTATTTGCGCTTGGGTGATAGCTATTTTGTGACTTTAGATTACTGGAAAGCCATGGAAGCATATAATGAAGCAAAAAAAATGAATGGCATTGATGCTGATTATGCTCATTTCCAAAAGGCAATTTCTTATGGTTTTGTGGCAAAACCTAACCAAAAAATTGATGATTTAAAATTGTTTTTGCAAGATTATCCAAGCTCACAATATATTGATGATGCACTTTTCGAATTAGGAAATACGTATGTATTGGTAAATAAAACACAAGAAGCTTTAAAAGTTTATGATGAATTAAATTATAAACACCCTAAAAGTTCATACGTTTCTAAATCAATGCTTAAGCAAGGTTTGGTACACTATAATAATGATTCAAATGAACAAGCACTTAATAAGTTTAGGCAAGTAGCGCAAAACTATCCAGGTTCTGATGAAGCTAATCAAGCAGTAGCCACTGCGCGTTTAATTTATGTAGATTTAAATAGAGTAGATGAATATGTAGCTTGGGTAAAAACATTGTCATTTGTAGAGGTTTCTAATGCAGATCTTGATAATACAACATATGAAGCTGCAGAAAAACAGTTTTTACAGAATAATACTGATAAAGCTATTGAAAGTTTTGAGAATTATTTACAACAATTTCCCGACGGGTTGCATGCTACACAAGCCAATTTTTATTTAGGACAGTTGTATTATAAAACAGATAATAAAGTAAAAGCCATAGCGCCATATACCTATGTAATTTCTAAAGAAAGAACTGAATTTACAGAACAGGCTTTAGTGCGCTTATCACAAGTATATTTAGAGCAGGCTAATTGGGAAAAAGCACTATCAGTATTAATACGTTTAGAAACAGAGGCAGATTTTCCTCAGAATATAATTTTTGCACAATCCAATATTATGAAAGCTAACTATCAATTGCAGAATTATGCCAACGCAGTATTGTATGCAGAAAAGGTAATAGCAAATCCTAAAATAGAAGATGCAGTAAAAAGTGATGCTCAGTTAATTATAGCTCGATCTGCAATTAAAACGGGAGATGAAGATAAAGCAAAGGCAGCTTATGCCGAAGTACAAAAAATAGCCAAAGGTGCTACAGCTGCAGAAGCATTGTTTTATGAAGCTTATTTTATTAACCAAGAAAAAGAATATGCTGCATCAAATAAAAAAATACAGGAGCTTACTAAAAACTACTCAGGCTATAAGTATTATGCGGCCAAAGGATTAGTGCTTATGGCAAATAACTTTTACGAACTAGATGACTCGTATCAGGCAACCTATATTTTAGAAAAAGTTATTGAAAACTTCTCGCAGTACGATGATGTAGTTCAAGAAGCGCAAGAAGAGCTTGCACGTATAAAAACAGAAGAAGCTAAACGAAATTCATCAATTAATATAACTCCAGTTGAAACAGAAGATGATGAAAACTAATTTGCAAAACATAAGAAAACTACGAGTAATGATTAAAAATAGTTTGTTTATAATAGTATTATTATCATCTGTACAACTAACTTTTGCTCAAGAAGATGATGAAAACATAGGAACCGAGGTAATTAATGTTGTAAAGCCATATACGCCAACTGTTTCTGATGCATTTAAAATTAAAGAAATACCGCAGGTAGAAGACGAAGAAGAATTAGAAAAAAAGGAAGTAGAATATACTATTTTTTCTATTCCTGTAGCCTCAACATTCACGCCTTCTAAAGGAAAAGCGGCTGTAGTTGAAAAACAAGCCCCAAAGCGAATATTTAACAACTATGCATCTTTAGCTATTGGTAATTACTTAAATGTTTTGGCCGAATTATATGCTACCATACCAATAACTAATACAGATAACTTTACGGTGGGCTTAAATCATCATTCTACACAAGGAGAAATAAAAGAAGTTCAATTAGATGATAAGTTTTATGATACAGGATTGAATTTGGTTTATGGTAAACGAAATTCTGACATATCATATCAAATAGAAGGGATGTTTAAACACCAGGAATACAATTGGTACGGAACATCTTATGCATTAACTGATTTGCAACGTACAAATATAGATGCCTCTCATACCTTTTTTACGGCTGGTCTTGGTGCTAATGTAGAGGTTGAAAATTCCTTTTTTAAAGGAGGTAATATTGGTTATAAACGTTTTTGGGATACTTATGATGCATCAGAAAATAGAGTTTTACTTAACCCTAAATTCGAGTTTGATGTAGCAGATTTCCCTATTCATTTAAATGCTACACTTGATTATGTAGGGGGAGAATTTGGAACGATAAATCCTACATATAAATATTCATATTTAAATACAGGTATACATCCAAGTTATCAATATTTACAAGATGATTTGGCTGTAAATATTGGATTGGAATTAATGTTTAGTTTGGCTAGTGAGCAAGGAGAAACTGAGTTCCATGTTTTTCCAAAAATAAACGCTTCCTATAATTTAGTTGATGATACTGTGATAGCTTTTGGAGGTTTGCAAGGGGCTTTACAGCAAAACTCATATGAACAATTTGCACAACAAAATAAATATGTAGCACCATTATTAGGAATTGCCCCTACAGATAATCAGTATGATATCTATTTAGGGTTAAGAGGAAAATTGTCAAATAAAGTTAATTATAGCATTAAAGGGCAGTACTTAAATGAGCAAGATAAAGCAATGTTTATAATGAACCCTGTTAACGATGTTGATTTGGTAACAGAAAATTATGATAAAGCTAATACTTTTGGTGTACTGTATGATAATGTAAATACATTTCGGTTCTCTGCAATGTTAAGTGCAGATTTTTCAAAAAACTATACGGTAGGACTACAAGGTTCTTATGCAAGTTATGATACAGAAAATCTAGAAGAGGTGTATAATTTACCACAATTAAAGGCGTCGTTATTTGGTGATTTTGTGTTTTCAGAAAAGTGGTATGGTGGATTAAACTTCTTTTATATAGGAGAGCGTAAAGATAGGTTACAATCTACAACAGTATTAATCACTCCTTCTGAAGTTACACTAAAAGGATATTTTGATGCTAATGCACACGTAGGTTATATTGTAACGGATAGATTTACGGCTTTTTTAAAAGCAAATAATATAGCTAATCAAGATTATCAAGTGTGGCAAAGTTACCCAGTACAAGGAATTCAAATATTAGGTGGATTAACATATAAGTTTGACTTTTAATGATAATAGTAAGCAGTACACCTTCTTCTAAAAATTAGTTCTTAAAGAAGGTTTATTGATAGATACTAGTAAAAAAAAAATTATCGTTGCTTGATGCATGATATTTTCCAAGTCGGAAATACGATTTTTTCGTTTTTATCAACCCATTCACCAATCCAATTAAAACCTTTGGTTGAAATATTACTAAATGTAAGTCTGTAAAACCCATCAGTTCCATTGGGTGCCTTTTGTTCTTTGTATAATACAATTTTATTGCCATTGCGATTTCCTGTCCATGCAGGTAATTTTCTTGGAGTTGCTTTAGTGGTGTAATAAAAAACATTCCAAGTATTGTTTTTTACATCAAACTGCCTAATACTTCCAGAATGACTTCCATCAGCTTTAATTGTTTCGTCTTGTACAGCCATTCCATTCATAATATATTTAAATGTCCAAGTCATATCTATAGGTTCGGTCCAAGTTCCGTCTTGTTTTTTGCTTTCAGATTTACAGTTGCATGTACCTATGAGTTCTTGAAAATCAGCAACTTCTTTTGGTGCATTTGGGTTTAACTTTCCGAATGGAAATTCTTTTGTAGCAGAGTAGTCATTTTGAGAAAATAAACAGGTAGAAGTTAGAAAAAGGAATACGGTAAATAGTTTCATGTTGTTTTTTTAATTAAAAATAATATGAAACAAAGAGTTTGAAAATGAAATTAAGAATATATTAACATGTTAAAAACTACTCCTCTCTAAAAGCGCTTGGTAAAATATTAGGAATAAATTTAATTAGTAAAGGGAGTAGTAAAGCTCCTCCTGGGAGCATAAAAACAGTAAAAGCAGGAATGCTTTTGCAAATGTCGAGCAGTTGTTCTTTTACCTTGTTTTTCTCTTCTTCAGTTAAAGATCTTGTAGCAGATTCCTTTAATAAAAAAAGGAGTTCTTTACTTTCTTCAATTTCTTGAAGTAAGCTGTTTTTATTCTTTTCTAATAAGTCAATAACTTCTTGACGTGTCATTATAGTAATGGTGGTTGGAAGTACAATGTACTGAATATTTTTGATTTTGAATAAAATAAAAAGCGAATAGATTTTTTTCTATTCGCTTTTTTGAATGAGATTCAAAGTGTTACTAAAGGGCTTTTTTCTGAATATATTTAGCGAATATTTTAGCTGACTTTGCATAGCATTCTGATATTCTGTAACCAGAGTTATAATCATAACCCATAGCTCCAGCACCTTGAACATCTTTATATGAACCTTTAAATAATATTTTATCAGGATTAGCTTTTGAGTAAACAGAAATAGTAACACTAATCTCTGCGTTATGCCTCATGATACCAACATTATAACCTGGGTAAATTTTTGTAGTATGTATATGCATTATATAGTCACTAGTATCATTGTCTGTTACTGTAACTTCGTTGTTTTTGAATCTTTTATTGAAAGATTCAATAAACTTAGGTTGATAACGTTCTTCTCTATCATTAAACCAATTTTTCTTAAATTCTTCACCACTACCAGCTTCTTTCTTTTCTCTTTTTTCCATTTTATCTTTTAAAAACTCTGCTTCGTTTTTAAATTTTGGTATTTCTAAGTCTGAGTAGTCAAAAACTAAACTATATTGGTTAATGTCCTTAAGGTTTTTAATATTACCTTCTTGAACTTTCATTTTTTGAGCATAGCTAAAAGAAGCTATAATAAGTAGAATAATAAGTGATACTTGTTTTTTCATGTGATATTTTTTTATAAATATAGTTTTTTTCTTCAATTATTAAACAACGTAAAGTTTAATCTTTTTCTTCTTTAATTTTATGTTGTTTAATTGTTCAATTACTTGTAGCGCTTTTTGTGCTTTTATAGCCACAAAAGCACAATCAGTTTTAATTTCTATAAGCCCTAAATCGTCATTTGAAAGTTTTCCTTGTTTGCAAAAAAGTCCTGCAATGTCTCCTTTTGAAATTTTATCTTTTCTTCCGCCAGATATAAAAATGGTTGCCCATTTTTCAATAGTAGGTTGGTTGTATTGTATTAGCTCGTCAACTAAATAGCTGTCGGGGTTTAATTTTGTTATAAATTCAGGTGCTTCTTCTTGTTCCCATTGTAACACATAGGCAGTACCTTTGCTATTCATACGAGCAGTTCGTCCGTTTCGATGTGTAAACTCTTCTTCTTTTAAGGGTAAATGGTAATGTATAATAAATTTTATTTCTGGTATATCTAAGCCACGTGCAGCCAAATCGGTCGCTAAAATTAGTTGATGGGTGCCATTTCTGAACTTTATTAGTGCTCGTTCGCGCTCTTTTTGTTCAAGCCCACCATAAAAGCAGCCATGGTTTATATTATGTTGGTGTAAAAAACTACTCACACGCTGTATGCTATCTTTATAGTTGCAAAATATAATACCAGGTTGGTTACCTAAATGTTTTAAAAGAGTAACTAAACTTTCTAATTTATCTTTTGAAGTAGTTAAAATGGTTTGTACTTTAAGAGTAGTTACTCCTTCATTAAGATAGTTTATCGTTAAAGGGTTTGTAATACCAACAAAATTGGGAATACTTACTTTTTGTGTGGCAGAAGTAAGAATGCGTTTGTTGAGCTCAGGAAGATTAGTTAAAATAGCTTTCATTTCATCTTTAAAACCAATCTCTAATGATTTGTCAAATTCATCTAAAACTAAAGTACGTATTGTTTTTGATGAAATTGTACCTCGTTGCAAATGATCGTTTATTCTGCCTGGTGTACCTATTAAAATAGCTGGAGGATGTTTTAATTCAGCCTTATCTTTAGCAAAAGGACGGCCACCATATACTACATTTGTTTTAAATCCACTCCCTAGTTTTTTGGTTACTTGCTCAATTTGTATAGCTAGCTCACGAGATGGAGCAATAATTAACACCTGTATGGATGCACAATTTTTGTCTAATTCATTTATTATGGGTAGCAAAAAGGCTAAGGTTTTTCCTGAGCCTGTAGGTGATAATAACACCACATCAGTATAGGAACTAATGGCTAGTTTGGCTTCTTCTTGCATTGGGTTTAATGCATTAATTCCAAGCTTTTGAAGTAATTCTTTTTGATTTTTTATAATTCCATCCATTTGGCAAAGGTACTTTAAAATAGATAGTAGGTTAGTGCCTATTTTAAAAAATATTACCTTTGATTTCTAACAAGTGTATACAAGTATGTAGTAGAGTAATATGGCTAAGCAAGGGAAAATAAAAAATGGTAATAATAAAGCAAAGCATACAAAATTGCTTAATCAGAAAAAAAATAAAATTAAAGCGGCTAAATTGCAAAATAAGCAACGCTTAAAAGCTATTATGGATAAGAAAAATAGAATGGAGGGATCTTGTCCGTGTGGTAGCGGTATTACCTATGCTGTTTGCTGTAATATTTTTCATACGGATATAATGAATGTTAAAACTGCTGAACAGCTAATGCGTTCACGTTATACAGCATATGTTTTTACAGATATAGATTATTTAATGAAGAGTCATCATTCTAGTACAAGGCCAGTTCATGAAAAAAAAGAAATTTTAGAATGGGCAAGGGCGGTTAAATGGGAAAGATTAGTGGTTGATCAAGTTTTAAAAGGAGAAGCTAATGATGCCGATGGAATTGTTGCCTTTACTGCATATTTTAAAGAGAATGGTTTGCAGAAAAGTATGCATGAAACATCAAAGTTTATAAAAGAAAACAACCATTGGGTTTATTTAGGAGAGGCTTAAACCAAAAAAAGCCATATCAATGAAATAATCTTTGATACGGCTTTCAACTAACGCAATTAATCAACTTATTTTAAAATATGATTTAACAAAATGATATTTTAATTAACTCAAAAGTCTTTTTAACTAATCACGAAGTTAATGGGACATACATCTAATCTTCTATTCTTCGTACTACGTTTATCAAATAACTTTTTGATAATTCAATTGTCCCAACCTTTAATACATTAAAATTAAAAAATATTTACTTGATATACAAGTGTTTATAAAATATTTTTTTCAAAATTAGGTTAACTTTTTTTTCGGTTTTTAATGGCTTGCTCTAGCTCATGGCCATATATAGTGTTTTTTGCTTTTTTTGATAGCCCGTTATAAATAGAATCGAGGTAAACAATATTTGCTTCTTCAATTTCTCTAGCACCAATATAGGCAGCAACTGAACTTCGTTTATGATTTAAAGCAAATTGAATTGAACGAGTGTATTTTGAACGAATTAATTTGTTGATTTTTTCATCTAAAATTACCATACGTTCCTCATCATTTTTCATTTGTGCTTGAATAAATTCAATATTAGCTTTGGCGAGTGCAGTGTTTACTTTTTTTAATGAGTTTTGATACTCGGTATAAATACGATGGTTTTTGCTGCCTGTAATTTTTACATCGGAATTAATTTTTTCTAAATGTGTAAATAATTTAATTTCCCCTTTTTCACCAAAAAAGGTTATACGATCATTATATTCATTACCATCTAATTTATCAATGTATATGTAAAATAACTCTGGGTTTTCAACAATTGTACTAAGTGTAAAGTTATCTTGGCCATTAACAACAATAGAGTCTAAATTTATCAAAGCACTGTCTTGTACTTTTTGTAAATAAACGGTTCCTTTTCTAAGCCCTGTTATTGTAGCTTCAACATTCATTTCATGCTCGTTTTTACAAGAAATAAAGCTAATTGTTAACGCTAAAAAGAATACTATTTTTTTCATATTAAGTAACATGTGTTAGGCTTGTAAATCTTTATTTTTTTACAAGTGTTTTACTAATGCAAATATGCAATACTTTAATTATTATGGCAATTAAATTAAGCAGAAACAGCAACAATTTCCATTAATATTGTACAGGCAATAGCAGCAATGGTTCCTATAGCATAACCCAATACAGCAAGCAATACACCTACGGTAGCTAAAGAAGGATGAAATGCAGAAGCAACAATAGGAGCAGAAGCTGCGCCACCAACATTAGCCTGACTACCTACAGCTAAAAAGAAATAAGGTGCCTTAATTAATTTAGCAATTAAGATAAGCAACAGCGCATGAATAGACATCCATATAAGACCAATAGCAATTAACCCTGTGTTATCTAAAATTAATGTTAAATCCATTTTCATACCAATGGTTGCAACTAAAATGTAAATAAATACACTACCAAATTTACTTGCGCCCGCACCTTCATAATTTTTTGCTTTTGTAAAAGATAATAATATAGCAATTATGGTTGCAATTGAAATCATCCAAAAGAAACTAGAACCTAAAAAGGTAAAGATATTTCGAGTAGTTTCAGATGTTATATTAGCTACTACAGTACTAAAATATGAGCTTAAGTATCCAGATCCGAAGTGAGCAAAACTAACCGTTCCAAAAGCGATTGCTGCCATTAGCATCATGTCAGTAACCGAAGGATTACGTTTAACACTTTCGGAAAAGGTTGACATTTTTTCTTTTAAAGATTCAATTGATGAGGTATCGGCATTTAACCAATTATTAATTTTTTTCGATTTTCCTATTCCTATAAGTATTAAAGCCATCCATAAATTAGCCACTACAATATCAACAAAAACCATTCCTCCATATAGTTTTTGATTATATCCATATATTTCTAACATAGCAGTTTGGTTAGCGCCACCGCCAATCCAACTTCCAGCAAGTGTAGATAACCCTCTCCATACTGCATCTGGTCCGGCTCCACCAACTGTTTCTGGTGATACAATAGAGACTAATAGAATAGCTATTGGTCCGCCAATTACAATTCCAATAGTACCTGTAAAAAACATTACTAAAGCCCTCCAGCCTAAGTTAAACACAGCCTTTAAATCGATACTTAAGGTCATTAAAACTAATGCTGCGGGTAATAAATACCTGCTTGCCATATAGTATAAATTTGATTTATGCACTACGGTATCACCGGCAGAAGAAATACTTTCCCATTCGGGAGAAATAATACCTAGAGTAGTTAATAATGCAGGAAGCATATAAGCCATAAATAACCCTGGTACAATTTTATAAAATTTACTCCAAAAGCCATTTTCTTTTGATTCTGTATAGAAAATTAAACCTAACGAAAGCATTAGTACTCCAAATACTATTGTGTCGTTAGTGAAAAGAGGTGTGTTTTCCATGTATATTATTATTTAATATGTCGCAAAGTACAAAAATAAAAAGCAGCTCTGGTGGCTGCTAGTTAATTTATATACTAATAAATTGTTATTCAATAATTTTAATGTTTGGGTTTCTGTTTAGTATTTCTTTGAGAAACAATTCATTAGTTTGTGGACTAATATAAATTTCATCAAAGGTATTATACTTAATTATTAATCCGTTTTTTGTAGTAGCAGGTTTTAAACCCACCCTCATTGTTTTTCCTTTATGTATAGATGTAATTTTTTCAAGAGCTATCTTACCTCGTATTGGCCCACAATTGTAATGCAATATTTTTGAGGTTATAATGTAATACGTTCCGTAAAATAACCAAAGAATAAATAAACAAGAAAGAATTATAATAATAGTACCAAGAATATCTTCTATTTGCAGATGTTTAGTTGAAAAACTAATGATAGCTAATGCAAGCATAGATACTACTGATGCATATATTACAAAAGTAAAAAATAGATCTTTCCGGCTTTTAAATTTCATGCGTTACTGTTTTATAAAAGCAATGATTTCTTTTGATAATTCTGTGGTGTTTTTTAGTTGCGGCATATTGTAGGTTTTTACATTTTCTTGCGCATCATCACTCGCTACGTTTTTTAATACATGGTTCATGTTTTCTATTAGTACAAGCTTTCCATTTGTACTTGCTTTATATAATAATTCAGCGTCTGATGTGCTAACCTGAATGTCTTTTGTGCCGTTAATAATTAATGTTGGTATGGTTAACTTTGCAATTTCCTCAGTAGGCTGATAATTCATCCAGCTACTAATAAAGGGTTGAACATCTAGATTAAAAATGTTAGCTAGCCCAGGATTAAAGTTTTTGTCTAGTTTACCTGTTTTTAAAATGGAAAAAGTTTTTTGAGCACTTTCTACTAAATCAGGAGCTCCCATAGCAGCAATTTGCTCAGTAATAATTTTATCGATAGAATTTCCTGCACCAGCAATGGAAATAAATCCAGTTACATTTTCTGTAACGGCAAGCATACCTACTAAAGAGCCTTGACTGTGCCCAATAATATAAATATTATTATAGCGGTTTCTTTTAACAAAAAAATCAATTACTTTTTTGGTGTCATTAACAAAATCGGAAAACCTAAGTTGTTTTATTTGTTTTTCAGATGCTCCTTTTTTTAGCATTGATAATGCTCTTTTATCATACCTAAATGTAGCAATACCATTATTGGTTAAATCTTCTGCTAAATATTTTAAAGAGTTGTTTTTAACAAAGTTCTGATTGCCATCTCTATCATTTGGTCCAGATCCTGGGATAATAATAGCTAAAGTTGAAGTTTTACTATTAGGAGAAAGTAATGTGCCTTCAATATAATCACTTATTCTTAGGTCTTGAGCAATTGTGTTTTGCGCATAGCCGTTAAGCTGAAAAAATATTCCGATGAATAAAAGTATTTTTTTCATAAGTTTTTTTGTTTAACAAGGGACTTCAAATTAAATGCCAAAATATAAATATACAATCTATTATAGATTAATAGTTAAAATTAGCTATTATGTTTCAAATACCTATTATGTTCACGTGTCAGATAATTATAAAATTTATTAGGAATGGGTGTTGAAAAATGTTTTTCTTGTAGCGAAACAGGGTGGGTAAAAATAATTTTTGTTGCAGCTAAAAATAATCCTTTATGCATCATAATATTTTTTGTAGCGTATAATTTATCGCCAACTATAGGGTAACCTAATTCAGATAAGTGAATTCGCAATTGATGTGTTCTTCCTGTTTTAGGAAATAGTTGAACTAAGCTTAAATGACCGTTTTGTATAGCCTTTATCTGTTTTATAGTTTTAAATTCGGTGAGTGCTTCTTGGTTATTAATAGTTGTATTTATAAGTCCGAACCCTGAAATTTTGCCAGCTACTACAGCATGATATGTTTTTTGAATGCTTTTATTTTCAAATTGTTGATGTAAATGTATTTGTGCCGATTTAGTTTTAGCAATTATTAGGATTCCAGAGGTAGGATTATCTAACCTATGTACAGGTGTAGGATAGTTTAAGGCATCTTTTTGAGAGGTTTTTTTTAAGTTAAAAGGTAGAGCGTTTTCAATAGTTTTAAAATAGTTACCATTGGTAGGAAATCCTGCAGGTTTATTTATTAATGCTAAATGTTCGTCTTCAAAAATAATTTCTAGTTGTAATTGAAAAACTTTTTTTAATTGATTTTCGGTAGCTACGAGTTCTATTAATTGGCCTTCTTTAATCCAGTCGCTAGTTTGAGCGGGCATACCATTTATATACAGTCCTTTTTTAGCAATACATTTTTTTACTGCAGATCTGGATTGTAATTTTTTAAACACCGTACCGGCATATTCTTGAATACGGATATGGTATTCACCTTTAGGAACAATATGCTTTTCTAAAATAATCATAGAATCAAAGGTAGTTAAATAAAAAACGCTCCTCAATTTAGAGAAGCGTTTATGTTTATTTTGATAACGAAATATTACCTGTGTATTGTTTGAGTTCTATCAGGACCTACAGAAACGATTTTAATAGGAATTTCTAGTTCTTTTTCTAAGAAATCAATATAGTCGTTTAATTCTTTAGGAAACTCACTAGCATTTGTCATTTTGGTTAAGTCAGCGGACCAACATGGTAAGCTAGTATATATTGGAGTAATATTTTCAGGTTCAATATTGTAAGGTAAATGTGTAATTGTTTCACCTTTATAGTTGTAAGCTGTACATACATTTAATTTGTCAAAACCAGAAAGTACATCACCCTTCATCATCATTAATTGTGTTACTCCATTAACTTGACAAGCGTATTTTAATGCAACTAAATCTAACCAACCACAGCGACGTGGGCGGCCAGTTACAGCGCCAAATTCACGCCCAATTTTTGCCATTTCAGCACCAGTTTCATTAAACAATTCTGTAGGGAATGGTCCAGAACCTACGCGTGTAGTGTAAGCTTTAAAAATACCATACACTTCGTTTATTTTATTAGGAGCAACCCCTAAACCAGTACAAGCTCCTGAAGCTGTAGTGTTTGATGAGGTTACAAATGGATAGGTTCCAAAATCAATATCTAATAAAGACCCTTGAGCTCCTTCAGCTAAAATGGTTTTACCGTCTTTAAGTGCTTGGTTTAAATATTCTTCACTGTCAATAAACTGTAATTGTTTCAATTTCTTAACAGCTGCAAAAAACTCAGCTTCCATTTCTTGCAAATTATACTGTACATCAACATTGTAAAAGCTAATCATAGCTTCGTGCTTGTTGGCAAGGTTACGGTATTTTTCTTGCCAGTTGTCGAGTTCTAAATCGCCAATTCGGATACCGTTTCTACCAGTTTTATCCATATAAGTTGGACCAATACCTTTTAATGTAGAACCAATTTTAGCCTTCCCTTTAGAGGCTTCAGAGGCAGCGTCAAGCAAACGGTGTGTTGGTAATATAATATGTGCTTTTCTTGAAATAATTAGTTTTGATTTATAATCAATATTAAATTGATCTAAACCTTCTAACTCTTGTACAAAAACGACTGGGTCTATTACTACACCATTACCAATTACATTGATTGATTTTTTGTGAAAAATTCCTGAAGGAATTGTCCTTAAAACGTGTTTTATTCCGTCAAATTCTAAAGTGTGTCCTGCATTAGGACCTCCTTGGAAGCGCGCTATGATGTCATAATTAGCGGTAAGTACATCAACAATTTTACCTTTACCTTCGTCTCCCCATTGTAAACCTAGTAGTAAATCTACTGCCATTTTGTGTTGTTTAGTGTGTTGTTATTTTGTTTTTTTTTGTTCCGTAGAAGTAAAGTGAGTGGTTTTGAATTTCAATATCAAAAACTTCTTCAATAGTTTGTTTAATTGATTGAATTCTTGGGTCACAGAATTCTAAAACCTCTCCTGTGTCGGTTAGGATAACATGATCGTGGTTTTTATCAAAATACGATTTTTCATAATGCGCTTGATTATCACCAAATTGATGTTTACGCACCAAGCCACAATTTAAAAGTAATTCAATAGTATTGTATAAGGTAGCCCTACTTACTCGATACTTTTTCATTTTCATCATTATGTATAATGATTCAATATCAAAGTGTTCGTTACTACTGTAAATTTCGTTTAAAATTGCATATCGCTCAGGTGTTTTACGATGACCATTTTCTTCTAAATAGCTTGTAAATACAGCTTTTACGATTTCTTGATTGTTATCTTTTTCCTCCATTCATTTTAAAAATTGGAACGCACAAATTTACAATTAATTATGGCATTACCAATGAATTATTTTTGATTAAATCCCATTAGTTTAAATGGAAGAGTTTGTGAGGTTGTTTTTATAAAATTTAGTGGTGTTAAAATAAATCTAAACTCGTTTTACCTTGTCGATACCACTAATTTTTTTAATATTATCAATTAACTTATCAATAGTGTTTTTGTTTTTTACAGAAACGGTAACATTACCTTTAAAAACCCCATCATCAGTTTCAAAACTTATTTTTTTCATGTTTACACTCATGTTGTTAGAAATAACTTTGGTAAGGTTGTTTATTAAACCTAACTGGTCAATACCTGTAATGACTAAATCTGCAAAATACTCTTCTTGAGAGGAGTCTATCCATTTGGCTTTTATAATACGGTAAGCATAATTTGCTTGTAAGCTTACTGCGTTGGGGCAATTACTTTTATGTACTTTAATGCCATCTCCAACGGTAACAAAGCCAAATACTTTATCGCCAGGAATTGGCTTACAGCAACTAGATAGTTTATAATCAAGTTTTTCTTCTTCCTTACCAAAAACTAACAAGTCGTATTTATGAGTAATTTCATCTTTATTGAGTTCTTCAGAAGAGCTTTGTTTTCTGGTTCTTTTTTTGAAAAAGCTAATGAATGCATTACTTCGTTCAGCGGCAAAATCTTTTAGTTTTTTATTGTCAATATTTCCTAAGCCAGCTCGGTAAAATAAATCAAGACTGGTATGAAAATCGAAATAAGAAACAAGTTCATTAATTGTTTTTTCATTTAGCGTTATTTTTAGTTGCTTTAATTTTCGAGTTAAAATTTCTCGTCCATCAGCCGCAATCTTCTTTTTTTCTTCGTTTAGTGATGATTTTATTTTTGATTTTGCTCTTGCAGTTGTAACATACTCCAACCAGTTAGCACTTGGTTTTGTGTTTTCTGAAGTAATTACTTCTACCTGATCACCACTTTTTAATACATGGCTTAACGGAACTAGTTTTCCATTTACCCTGGTTCCTCTTGTGCGTAAGCCTATTTGTGTGTGTATACTAAAAGCAAAGTCAAGTGATGTGGCTCCTTTAGGGAGCGATTTTAAATCGCCTTTAGGGGTAAAAACAAATATTTCCTTGGCATATAAATTAAGTTTAAACTGCTCTATAAAATCTACTGCATTAGCCTCTTGATTTTCTAACGCTTCTTGAAGTTTAACCAGCCACTCATCTAAACCTCCTTCATTATTAGACCCTTGTTTGTATTTGTAATGCGCTGCATAACCCTTTTCGGCAATTTCATTCATACGTTCTGAACGAATTTGAACCTCAACCCAACGCCCTTTAGGTCCCATAACTGTAATATGTAAGGCTTCATATCCAGTTGATTTAGGTGATGAAATCCAATCGCGCAAGCGTACCGGGTTAGGTCGGTAGTGATCGGTAACGATAGAGTAAATTTTCCAAGCAATAAATTTTTCTTGATCTAGATCACATTTGTAAATGATTCGTACAGCAAACTTATCGTACACTTCTTCAAAAGTTACGTTTTGTTTGAGCATTTTTTTTCTGATAGAAAAAATAGATTTTGGTCTACCTTTAATTTGAAAATCAATTTCTTCATTTTTGAGGCTACCTTCTATAGAATCGCTAAATACTTTAATATATTCATTTTGTTCTTCTTTAGATTCTTCCGTTTTTTCTAAAATGCTATGGTATACTTCAGGTTCGGTATACTTTAAACCAAGATCTTCAAGTTCTGTTTTAATATTATATAAGCCCATTCTATGCGCAAGTGGAGCGTATATGTACAGTGTTTCAGATGCAATTTTTACTTGTTTATGGGCAGGCATTGAGGCCATAGTTTGCATATTATGTAGCCTGTCAGCAATTTTTATAATAATTACACGAACATCATCGTGTAAAGTAAGCAGCATTTTCCTGAAATTTTCTGCTTGTAATGAAACATCAGCATCACTTTGTAATTGTGATATTTTGGTTAAACCATCAACAATTCGAGCAACGGTTTCTCCAAATAAACGCTCCATGTCGTTAAGGGTAAAATCGGTATCCTCAACAACATCATGCAATAAGGCTGCGGCAATTGATGTAGCATCAAGCCCAATTTCTGAGGCAACAATTTTAGCAACAGCAATTGGGTGAAAAATATAGGCTTCACCACTTTTTCTGCGTTGATCTTTATGTGCATCTACAGCGGTATTAAACGCTAACCTAATTAGTTTTTTATCAACCTCACTTAAGGATTGATAACTAATTTTTAATAGGTTTCTGTATTCGCTAGCAATGGCTGCGTTTTCTTTTTCAATATCAATTTCTGTCATATATCTAAGATATAATAAGTGCTAGAGTTTTGCAATATTTTTTTAAGGAATTGTGCTAAGATATAAGTGTCATTAAAATTCAATGTATCTTTGCCGTAAATGTATGAAACTTTAAAGAGGTTTGAGTAAGGATTGTTTCATGCAATAACTCATATAAATTAAGTATGAGTGTTAAAAAAAACCTTATTCTAAGGTACTAAATAATATATATGACATTTAAATCATTAGGGCTGTCAGACGCAATAGTCAAGGCAGTTGATAAAAAAGGATATACAACACCTTCTCCAATACAAGAAAAAGCAATACCTGTAATAATAGATAGAAAGGATGTATTAGCATCTGCCCAGACCGGTACAGGAAAAACTGCGGGATTTACATTGCCTATGTTGCATGTGTTAGCTTTGGGAAGTAAATGGAAACGCCGTCCAATACGTGCTTTAGTTTTAACACCAACTCGTGAGTTGGCAGCACAGGTATATGATAATGTACGAGCATATAGTGAATTTATAGATATACGCTCAACTGTAATTTTTGGAGGAGTTAATCAAAAACCACAAATAAGCACACTACGAAGTGGAGTAGATATATTGGTGGCAACCCCAGGACGATTATTAGATTTGCACAGTCAAAAAGTATTATCATTAGGAAAGATAGAGTTTTTGGTACTAGATGAAGCAGATAGAATGCTTGATATGGGATTTTTGCGAGATATTAAAAAAGTGTTAGAACTCGTGCCAGAAAAACGGCAAACACTATTATTTTCGGCAACTTTTTCGAAAGATATTAAATCATTTGCAAGTAGTATTTTAACGAATCCTGTAACAGTAGAAGCAACCCCAGAAAATACCACGGCTGAAAAAGTGCAACAAAAAATATATCGAGTTGATAAAGGAAAAAAGGCTTCGTTAATTATAAAATTAATTTCTGACGGTAAATGGAATCAGGTTTTAGTATTTACACGTACTAAGCATGGGGCTAATAGACTAGCAGAAAAAATGAATAAAAAAGGAATTTCTGCAGCGGCAATTCATGGTAATAAAAGTCAAAATGCTCGTACCAAAGCTTTAGCTGGATTTAAAACAAATAAGGTACGTGTGTTAGTAGCTACTGATATTGCTGCTAGAGGGTTGGATATTCCTTTACTACCACATGTTGTAAACTACGAATTGCCTAACATAGCTGAAGATTATGTGCATCGTATAGGTAGAACTGGTAGAGCAGGGGCTAGTGGAGAAGCCATTTCATTAGTTTGTGGTGAAGAGCGTGAATATTTAAAAAGCATTGAGCGTTTGTTACAGGAAAGCTTGCCCGTTGAAACAATTATAGGTTTTGAACCAAGTAAAGAAGATATTGAAAGTAAGCCAATTATTGGTAAAGCTCAAAAAAGAGGTGGATCACCTAAAAACAAAAGTAATAACAGAAACCGATCACGTAAACCAAGACGAGGATAAGCGTATATGGAACAACAAAAAAATAATCCGTTACATGGTATTAAATTAGTTCAGATATTGGAGGAACTGGTAGCGTATTACGGATGGGAACATTTAGGGTTTAAAATTAAAATACGTTGTTTTAATTACGACCCTTCCATAAAATCTAGCTTAAAATTTTTAAGAAGAACTCCTTGGGCTCGTGATAAAGTAGAGGAACTTTATTTGGAGATGTTACGTAAAAATGGAAAGGTTTAGAGAAAGTGATTTTATAAGTCTATGGCTGCTATTTGTAAATTAAAATCGTATTGCAAATCGTTATGAAGTGTAGTAACTTTCTTTTTAATTGAAGTGAGCTCTCTTTTATAAATATTTAAAAGAACGGTATTATTTTTAATGCTAGGAGAAAACTTTATTAGTTTTTTACAGAAGTAGAGTAGTAAAGAAATTTCTGTTTCAATGTTTTTAGAGTAGCGAATATATTTTTTAATGTTTCGTAAGATTTTTCGAACACTTTTTTTAATAAAATAGTAGGTTTTGGTATTTATCAGCTCAAATTGTTCATCAATTTCTTGCTTTATGTTTTCAATAAATTTCGCTTCGTTATCCGATTCAAATAACAAATAAGTAAGCAATTCTTTATTTTCTTTTTTGAACTTTGAAAGTTGAAGACATAAAGTTAAAATTTCATCATGAGAGCGATAGGAAAGTTCGGTCTTAATTTCTTTTACTGTGGCTGATTTCATAATTAGTGAAATGAATTTTATTAAAGAAATTAGCTGAGCAGAAATAAGCTCATCTATAACAATACAGATATTTCTTTTTTATAAGGATGATAATTGTAAAGGAATAGTGGTTAATACCAACGTTTCTTTTTCTTTTTTGAATTTGCTGATTTTCTATTTTTTTTGTGTTTACTACCCTTTTTTTTATGTACTTCAGGTTTAGCATTTTTAGCTAATGGAAAAGGATGATTATCTTCAACAGGTATAATTTTATTAATAGTCTTTTGAATGTCTAAAATATATTTTTTTTCATCAGCTGAACAAATTGAGTAGGCTACCCCTTTTTTACCAGCTCTACCGGTTCTACCTATACGATGTACATAAGTTTCTGTAATATTAGGAATGTCAAAATTAATTACTGCATCTAAGTTTTTAATGTCAATACCTCTTGAAGCTACATCGGTAGCAATTAGTATATTAGCTTCACCATTTTTAAAGTTATTTAATGCAATTTGACGTTGACTTTGCGATTTGTCGCCATGTATAGAGGTTACGTTATAGCCGTTTTTAATTAAAGACTTTTCTAGTTTATCAACACCAAATTTGGTACGCCTGAAAATAAGTATATTTCCTTTAATATTGTTGCGTAATAAATGTATACAGAGGTCTATTTTTTTTGGTTTTGGGGTATAATATAAAATTTGATCTACTGATTTATTTGTTGAGGAGGTAGGTGCGATTTCTATTTTTTCAGGGGTATTCAAAATAGTTTTTGCTAAATCAACGACCTTATGTGGCATAGTTGCCGAAAATAATAATGTTTGTCTTTTTTCAGGGCAGAGACGTTCTATTTTTCTAACATCATCAATAAATCCCATGTCGAGCATTAAATCGGCTTCATCCAATACAAATGTTCCAATAAAACTTAGGTTGATAATTGCTTGCTTATGTAAATCGAGCAATCTTCCTGGTGTAGCAATTAGTATATCAACCCCTTTTTTTATGACTTCTTTTTGAGGTTCAATTGATGCTCCTCCAAAAACAACGGCAGATTTTAAATGGGTATATTTACTGTAGCGATTAAAACTTTCGTTTATCTGTATAGCAAGTTCTCTGGTAGGGCTAATAATTAGAGCTCTTATTTTTTTGTTTTTTTTACCTTCTTCCTGTTTATCAAACAATAGCTGTAAAATAGGCAAGGCAAAAGCAGCAGTTTTGCCAGTACCAGTTTGAGCTGAAGCAATAAGATCTTTTTTTTCTAGGATTATAGGTATGCTAGTTGCCTGAATAGGCGTAGGAACTTCGTAATTTTTTTCGGTAAGCGCCCTTAATATAGGCTTGTTTAGCTTTAAATCTTTGAACTGCATGTTTTGTTTAATACAATAATTTAGGTAAATATAGTCTAAAATAGGTTGGGGTTTGTTTGACAATTAAAAAAACCGTATTCAGATTGTAAACTTGAATACGGTTTTAGTACCAATAAATATTTAAATGAAAGTTGTCATTCAATGTTTCAAAAACTCATTTAAAAATCTATTTGACATCGCTATAATAATCGTTACTTTTTGTAGTACTGCGAAAACCTAATAAATAATTTAATCTTCTTTAATTCCTACTTTGCCCGACTATTCAGCTATTGAGATATAATTAACATCACCAATTAACTATTAAACTTTATTGTATGACTAGTATATCTCTTATTTGTAAAGATAAAGATAAGAAATAAAGTATTGATAAGCAAGTGTTTATGGTTTTATTGTTTAAGTTTTTTTATAAAATTATTAACCTTGTTTTTTATGGTGTCTTGGTCTTCTAAAGCTTTTATAAAAGCACTACCTATTATTGCTCCATTTGCGTAAGAACAAGCAGAGGTAAAAGTTTCTTTTGAATGAATACCAAAACCTATTAATTGAGGTGTTTTAAGCTCTAGTTTTTTTATTTTGTTTAAATATTTTATTTGAGTTTGATTAATTGAATGGTTATTTCCGGTAATTGCATAGGATGAAACTACATATAGAAAGGCTGTACTTTCAATAGCTATTGCTTCAATTCTTTTAATTGAAGTTTGTGGTGTGATTAAAAAACTCATTTGTATGTTATTCCTTATAAATAATGCCTTATAGTTACTGCAATAATAATCAATAGGCATGTCTGGTATAATAAGTCCGTCTACACCAACTTCAGCAGCTTTTTTAATAAAATTACTAACCCCGTAATTAAGTAACTGATTTAAATAACCCATAAGTAATATTGGGATTTGAACAGTTTTTCTAATTTCTTTAATTTGTTCAAAAATGATATCAAGAGTAATTCCGTTTTTAATGGCTATAGAATTACTGTTTTGTATAGTAGGACCATCGGCCAATGGATCTGAAAAAGGCAGTCCAATTTCTACCATGTCTACCCCAGCTTCAGCTAAACGAGTTACAACTTCAATAGTATCGTTCAGTTTTGGATAGCCAGCAGTAGTATATATGTTTAAGATATTATTTTTGTTAGCAAATAGTTTATCTAATCTATTCATAGCTATTTAGTTAAGTTATTTTAAATAGGTGCTGTAGGTTTTCATATCTTTATCACCTCTTCCGGAAAGGTTAACTACAACACACTCTTTGGGTTTGAATGATATTTTTTCTAATGCAGCTATTGCATGAGCAGACTCTAGTGCAGGAATTATTCCTTCTTTTTGTGTTATTAAATAGGCTGCCTTAAGTGCTTCTTGATCGGTTACACCAATAAATTGAGCTCTACTACTTTTAAATAAATGTGCATGTAAAGGGCCAATACCCGGATAGTCTAGTCCTGCTGAAATAGAGTAAGGTTCAGTGATTTGGCCTTCTTTATTTTGCATCAATATTGTTTTGCTACCGTGTATAATTCCTTCTGAGCCTAATTGTGTTGTTGCTGCACTTTTTGATGTATGCACCCCTAAACCATCAGCTTCAACCGCTATTAGTTGTACAGATGCAGTATTTAAATAATGGTAAAATGCCCCGGCTGCGTTGCTACCTCCACCTACGCATGCAATAATTTTATCTGGATTTTTTTTTCCTGTTTTTACTAGCAGTTGTTGCTGCATTTCTTCACTAATAATAGCTTGAAATCGAGCAACCATATCAGGGTAGGGATGAGGCCCAACAACAGAGCCTATTAAATAATAAGTGTCTACGGGATTCGCAATCCAATCGCGTATAGCTTCATTAGTAGCATCCTTTAGGGTTTTGCTTCCTGAACTAGCAGGGCGAACTTCGGCACCAAGCATTTTCATTCGAGCTACATTAGGAGCCTGCCTTTCAATATCAACTTCTCCCATGTAAACAATGCATTTTAAATTCATTAAAGCACAAACGGTAGCAGTTGCTACACCATGCTGACCAGCACCTGTTTCAGCAATAATTCTAGTTTTCCCCATTTTTTTAGCTAACAATATTTGTCCTATGGTATTGTTTATTTTATGGGCGCCTGTATGGTTTAAATCTTCTCTTTTTAAGTATATGGTACAGTTGTATTTTTTAGATAAGTTTTTTGCAAAAAATAATGGTGTGGGTCTTCCAACATAATCTTTTAATAGACTTTTGTATTCTTTTTGAAAGGAATCAGAAGTAATAATACCTAGATAGTTTTCTTTTAATTCATTTATATTATGGTGTAACATCTCTGGAATAAAAGCCCCGCCAAAGTCACCATAAAATCCCTTATTGTTAACTGTGTAGTTCATGCTTAAATGTTTTTATTTTTTGAATATTTTTTATGCCTGGTGCTAGTTCAAACCCGCTATTAATATCGATACCTGCAAATTTTTTATGTGAAATTGATTTTAGTTTATCAACCATTGTTTTATTAATGCCACCACTTAGTAAAAATGGAGTTGTTCCGTTATATTTTTGAAGCAATTCCCAATTGAATTGAGTGCCATTACCGCCGGGTAATATTCCGCTAGCATCAAATAAAAAATAATCGCATACAGGTTCATAAATGCTCAATGCATCAAAACAAAATGCATCTGTAATATTAAAGGCTTTGATAACTCCTACATTTAAAAGCTTTATTTGTTTGCAAAAATCAGGAGTTTCTTTTCCGTGTAATTGAATATAATTTAACTGATATTGTTCTTTCTTTTGTTTAATAAAGTCAATAGGTTTGTTTACAAATACACCTACGCGATTAATGCCTTTAGGTGTGTTTATTATTGGAGTAATCAAGTTTCTTGGTGATTGTTTATGAAAAATAAAGCCTATAAAATCAGGGTGTAATTTTCCTAGCGCAGTACAATTTTTAGTACTGCGTATGCCACAAACTTTTAGTTTCATTATACTGTTATTTTAAACTATTAATAAATTTTTTACAAGCAGTTTCTGGAGATTTATGCCTCATAAAAGTTTCTCCAATTAAAAACCCATTAAAATCATGAGCTTGCAAATGCTTGATGTTTTCAGGAGTACGAATACCGCTCTCCGCAATTTTTACGGTGTTTTTAGGGAGGCTTTCAGCTAAACTAATTGCATTTTCATAATCGACTTCAAATGTTTTGAGGTTTCTGTTATTAATACCTACCATATTGATTTCTGGGATATACTTATCAAGTTCCTCTTTGGTGTGTATTTCTAACAGTACTTCCAAGTTAATACTTTGTGCTAGGTTTGTAAATTTTTTTATATCCTCTTTACTAAGTGCAGCTGCAATAAGTAAAATTGCATTGGCACCTATAGCTTTAGCTTCGATAATTTGATATTCACTAATGGTGAAGTCTTTTCTTAAAATAGGGATGTTAGCTATTTCTCTTGCTGTTAGCAAATCGGTGTTACTTCCTCCAAAATAGGAATGGTCTGTTAAAACTGATAGTCCACTGACGCCAGCTTTTACATAGCCTTGCGTAACGGTATTAACTTGAGCCAAATTGTTAATGATTCCTTTTGATGGCGATTGACGTTTGAATTCAGCAATAATTCCAGATTTTTCTTTAGCAAGAACACTATCTTTCATGGAAATTTTTGGGCTAGAAAATAGGGGGCTTTTTTCTAGTGTACTAATAGGTTTAGCTTTAGAAAGCTGGGCTATTTCATGCCTTTTTGTGGTAAGTATTTTATCTAGAATAGTCATGGTTACAGCACTTTTTTTAAAGAGTTATAGGCTTTTCCAGTAACTAAAGATTCTCGTGCAATAACTACACAAGCATCAATACTTAAATTGGGTTCCATACAGTTTATTGCGTGAGCAGCATTTGCAAGAACTACATTTTGTTGTTCTTGAGTACCTTCATTTTTTAGCACTTTAACAAATATTGTAGCGGCATCTTGAATAGTTTTTCCTCCGAAAATTGCAGTAGGATGATGTGTAGGAAAACCAATTTGTTCTGTGTTTAAAAGTGTTTCGTTAGTATTGGTAATTTTTTTAAAACTGCTTGTTAATGAAATTTCATCATATCCATCTAAACTGTGTACAATAACAAAGTTTTTATTGGATTTTTGGAGTATGTAATTATAAATTCTGGCAATTTCTAAATTGTATACGCCAATTAATTGATTGTTAGGTTTACAGGGGTTTACTAAAGGACCGAGCATGTTAAAAAAAGTTTTTACTCCAAGCTCTTTTCTGACCGGAGCAACATTTTTCATTGCAGGATGAAAAAGAGGCGCATGCATCATGCAAAAATTAGCGGTTTCTAACTGTTTTTGCAACTCATTTTGGTTGTTAGTAAATGTATAACCTAAGTACTCTAAAACATTTGAAGAACCACATGTTGAGGAAACTCCATAATTACCATGTTTGGCTACTTTATACCCCGCACCAGCAACAACAAAAGCAGCTAGCGTAGAGATGTTAAATGTATTTTTACCATCACCTCCCGTTCCACAAAGATCTATAGTTGTATAATCTGAAAAATCAATTTGAATGCATAAATCTAAAAGCGCCTGTTGAAAACCTTCAAGTTCTTCTGTTGAAATTTTTCGCATTAAAAAAATAGTTAAAAATGCAGCAATTTGTGAAGGATTAAAATCACCTTTACCTATTTTCAATAGAGTATTGTAAGCTTCATTTTTAGAGAGTTTTTGATGAGCTAACAAAGAACTCATCTTGGGTATGGGATTATGTTTATTTGTTTGTTGTATGATTGAAGTTGTCATGATAATTAGCTTTCTAAAAAGTTAGTAAGAATCTCTTTTCCGTGTTTAGTTAATATAGATTCAGGATGGTATTGCACCCCATGTACATTATAACTATGATGTTTAATCGACATTATTTGTTGGTGTTCATCTATAGCCGTAATGATTAATTCATTTGGGAAATTTTCAGGAGAAATAACCCAGCTATGGTACCTGCCTACTTCAATTTTTTCAGGAATGTTTTTATAAATTTCTTCATGAGGATTAATAATGTTTATTGGGGTAGCAACACCATGAAAAACATTATTAAGGTTTAGGATTGTACCGCCAAACACTTCTCCAATGGCTTGCATGCCTAAACAAACTCCTAATATTTTTTTTGTAGGAGCATAGCGCTTTATAAGCGCTTTCAATATACCAGCTTCATCAGGAATACCTGGTCCTGGCGATAAAATAATAGTATTGTAATTATCAATAGCATCAATAGAAATTTCATCATTTCTAAAAACATCTACTTCATATTTTGGGTTTGATTCTATATAATGCACTAAGTTGTATGTAAATGAATCGTAATTGTCTAGTACTAATATTTTTTCCATGATTAAATTTTTTCTGCAAGATTTAACGCTTGTTTTAATGCTCCTAATTTATTGTTTACCTCTTGTAATTCGGTTGTTTCATTTGAGTTTATAGTAACTCCAGCTCCTGCTTGGCTGTATAAAGTATTGTTTTTACTCATAAAGCTTCGTATGGTAATGGCATGATTAACACTGCCATCAAACCCAAAGATACCAATTGCTCCACCATAAAACCCTCTATTTTGGTTTTCATATTGATTAATAAGTTGTATTGCTTTGTATTTTGGTGCGCCAGAAAGCGTGCCAGCAGGAAAGGTGTCTGCAAACATTTGTAGTGAATCTTCATTTTTGTGCTCGGCTTCTACTTCGGAAACCAAATGAATAACATGGCTATAAAACTGTATTTCTTTATAGGTTTTAATGCTTACGTTTTTTCCGTTTTTGCTTAAATCATTTCGTGCTAAATCTACTAACATTGTATGTTCGGCATTTTCTTTTGGGTCTTGACTTAATTGTTCGGCTAGTTGCTGGTCTTCATAATCTTTTCCTGTACGTTTAAAAGTTCCTGCAATTGGGTTTATGGTGGTTTTTCCGTTAGCAACTTTTAACTGTGCTTCTGGTGAAGATCCAAATAGTTTAAAACTTCCAAAATCAAAATAAAAAAGGTAAGGAGACGGGTTTATTGAACGTAAGGCACGATACACATTAAAATCATCGCCAGAAAATTGTTGCGTAAACTGTCGTGAAAGTACTACTTGAAAAACATCGCCTTTTTGGCAATGTTCTTTTCCTTTACTAACCATGCGCATAAACTCCTGATCACTAATATTTGAGTTTTGGTTGCCTGTTAATTTAAACTGAAATTTTGGGTGGTTATTGGTTTGTACTAATTCTTTGATAGTATCTATTTCGGAAATTTTTCCTTCAGCACAATTTTCTAAGATGGTTATTTCATTTTTGAAATGATTTATTTGAATAATAAATTGAAATAAGCAATAATACATTTCCGGAATGGTGTTTTTCCGTTTGCAAACATCTAATTTAACAGAGTCAAAATACTGAACAGCATCGTAACTACTATATCCAAAAAGTCCATTACTTACGCTAGTGTTTGGTTGTGTGTTAAACTGACTAATAAATTGCTTTAATGCAGGTAAAAGATCAGTTTTCCGATTGATTTTGGTAGTTTTCTGATTATTTAAAATAGTAGTAGTTACGATGTTTTCTGAAGCTTGAAACGTAGCAATAGGTTTTAAGCAAATAAAAGACAAGTTGTTTTCATTACCATGATAATCAGAACTTTCTAATAAAAAACTATTATGAAATTTATCACGTAGTTTTAGGTATAATCCAACAGGTGTAATAGTGTCGGATAAACAGGTTGTTGTTATGGTTTGTATATTCATTGTTGTTTTTGATGTATAAAAAAAGGCTTACCGAAAACGGTAAGCCTTTGTTATGGGTTATATATAAACAGGTTACTTAGTTCACGATTTTTATTGCGTTAAATCGGAACCACCACCAGTTTGTATTTGTTGTAATTGTATTCATAATGTGGCTACAAAGTTATGAGAAAAAAATATTCAGAAACAAAAAAAAGATGAATTATTTTTTCAAATTGACAATACGTTGTAGTAAACTTGGGTGTGAATAATGGTACCAAACATACCAATTATGCGGTGTGAGGTTACTTAAACTATTTTTAGAAAGTTTTTTTAAAGCATTTATTAAATCGGCTGCGTTATGGGTTTGTTTGGCATAATTATCGGCTTGATATTCAAATTTACGCGATATGATATTCATAAATAAGCCTGTAATTTGTGAAATAGGGCTATACAATAAACCAAAGGCAACCATACCAATATGAAATGAAGGGGTACTAACTCCTAAAGCCTTTGAGAGTATTGGGTTTACTATAAAAACGGAAAGTAGCCAAAGCGTAAACCCTGTAATAAGTATTGAAATTATAAGGTTGTAAACAATGTGTTTTCTTTTGTAATGCCCTACTTCATGTGCAAGTACCGCTACAATTTCATCTTCTGTTAAATCATTAATTAAGGTGTCGTATAGCGTAATTCTTTTCTGACTTCCAAAACCAGAAAAATAGGCGTTTGCTTTTGTACTTCTTTTTGAACCGTCTATTACAAAAATATTGTCTATTTTAAACCCAACAGAACTGGCATAATTTGATATTTTTGTACGCAAAGAACCTTCAGGTAACGGACTTTGTTTGTTAAATAACGGAACTATTAATTTAGCATAAAACATATTCATAAATACACTAAAAACTGTTACAATCCCCCATGCATAAAGCCAGAAGTTGGTTCCTGAATTGTTATAAAACCAAATTATAATACTTAAGATACTTCCGCCTAAGAGTGCGCCAAGTAACCAACCTTTTAGCTTGTCTAGAAAAAAGAGCTTTTTACTGGTTTTATTAAACCCAAATTTTTCTTCAATTACAAAAGTATGGTAGTAAGAAAATGGTGTTGTAATAAGGTCTGAGCCTATCATAATTATTCCAAAAAAAAGTAAAGCTATAAGTATAGAGTTGGAAGTATAGGAGCGCATGTAGGTGTCAAGTACCTGAAAACCGTCAAAAAATAAAAAAACTAAAGTGAGTGCTAAAGAAAAAAGTGCTGATAGCTTACCAAACTTATAGTTGGCTTGCTTGTAAGCTTGCGATTTTTTATATGCATCAACATCATACACATCTAGTAAATCTGTAGGTAATGCATCATTATAATGTTTAGCATTTAGGTAACCTAGCCATGTGTCTATGTAAAAATCAATTAATAAAATAGCTATAATACAATAGAAAATTATTTGTGGCGTCATAAACGTGTGTGTTTGTTTATTGAAAGTTTCGTTGTCTTTTGGCTTCAAAAATAAGTATTCCAGCAGCAACAGATACATTCATAGAATCTATTTGTCCTTGCATAGGGATAATGATATTTTGTTTGGCTGCATTGCGCCATTTTTCGCTCAGTCCAGTGGCTTCTGTACCTACAACAATAGCAGTTGCTTTGGTGTAATCTTCTTTATGATACTCGTTTGAGTTTTGCAAAGTAGCAGCGTAAATATTGATTTTTCTTTCGTGTAAAAAAGTAATAATTTCTTCTGTAGTTCCTGTAGCAACTTGATTGGTAAATACACAGCCAACACTTGAACGTATAATGTTAGGATTGTATAAATCGGTTTTAGGATTGGCTATAAAAACGGCATCTACATTGGCAGCATCTGCTGTACGCAATAATGCACCAATATTTCCAGGTTTTTCTGGCGCTTCGGCAATTAAAATAAGTGGTGTTTCGTTTTTAAAGGTAACTTTTTTTAAAGTGTTTTCTATCGTTTTTACAATAGCTATAACGCCTTCTGTAGTACTGCGGTAGGTTATTTTCTGATGCACTTCTTTTGAAATACTAATAATGTTAGTTGGCGCACTAACAAGCCCTTGTATGTTTTTTGCGGCTACTAAATCGGTATAAATAAAAACAGTATCAATTTGATATCCACCTTTTATGGCAAGTTCAAGTTCTCTTAATCCTTCAATAGTAAAAAGGCCTTCTTTTTTACGAAGTCTAGACTTTTCTTGTAATTGCAGCACTTTTTTTATTAGTGCATTTTGTGTACTACTAATTTCTTGCATTTGGCAAAGATATAATTAAGCTTATTAAAAGGAATTGAAACTGATTAATAAATTTAACATTATTAAACGTAACAAAAACTAATAAGTAACGTTCTAATAGTATCATCAAAAATCATCAATCAAAAATAAATCATTATGTTACAACGTTTTTTTATTATCTGTTCAGGGGCAGACACGAATATTCTTGCCAATTGCTCTAAAGCTGAACAAACTAAGTATGCAGGTATAGGTGCAACTGTTTTTTTTACAGCACTAATGGCTTTTATTGCCGCGAGTTACGCATTGTATACAGTTTTTGACTCAGTGTATTTAAGTATAGGGTTTGGAATTGTATGGGGATTACTTATTTTTAATTTAGACAGGTATATAGTTGCTACGCTAAAAAAAAGGACCTCGTTTACAGCTGAACTTCTACAAGCATTACCAAGAATAGTTTTGGCCGTAATTATTGCTGTGGTAATAGCAAAACCACTTGAGTTAAAAATATTTGAAAAAGAAATTAATCAAGTTTTATTGACGCAGAAGAATGAGTTGACTTTACAAAATAAAAATCAAATTGCTAAACAGTACGCTCCAAGAATTTCAGCACAGCAATTGTATATAAAGGACTTACAGAAGAACCTTGGTAAAAAAGAACAAGAGGTGAACCAATTGTATACTATTTATATAGCAGAAGCAGAGGGTAGGGAAGGCACAAAGCTATTAGGAAAAGGACCAGTATATAAAGAAAAAAGAGAAAAACACGATGCTGCTTTGGCTGAGTTGCAGACATTGAAAAAACAAACTTATAATAAAATTGAAAAGGCAGAGCAAGAAATAGAGCAACTTATTGTAGCTCAAAAGGAAAATGAAGCGGTCACACAACCTATCATAAATAATTTTGATGGGTTAATGGCAAGGGTTAATGCTTTAGGAAAATTACCTTGGATTCCTTCGTGTTTTATTTTTCTATTGTTTTTAGCTATAGAAACAGCTCCTATATTAGTAAAGTTATTAGCTTCAAAAAGTGAGTATGATTTTAAATTAGAAGAGCAAGAATCTGCTGTAACCACCTGGATAAAACAAAAAATTGCAGAGCGTGAGCAGCAAGTAGTAGCAAATACTACTATTAGCAAAAAAGTACATACGGCAATTCAGAACGAAGAGGAAGTTTTTGCCTATAAAAAGCAAAAAGCTATCGAGTTGTATAAATGGCAAGCTAATACGTTTTATACTGAACAACAAAAGGTTTCGGGCTAATATAGTTGTTTTTCTTGTAATTGATAATTAACCAATAAGGCAACCACATAACTATAGCTTTTAATACCTTTTTGTTGGCTGTTGCTTTTTAAAAATAAATCATAACTATATTTAAAAAACGATTCGATAGGACTTTGGTAGCTGTTCCAGAATTCTTTACTTTTCTGGTAATCCTTTAAAATACCAATATTAAGTTTTTGTAATAGGTATTCGTATTTGTTTTTGTCACGTTTGTGTAACTCATTTAAACAATACCGAACAGCAAATGTAGCTCCAGCATAATTAAAAAATACATCGTTGCTAGCTGTACAAGCTAGAAAACCTATAAAATTTGTTTCGTTTTCAGCAGCGTATCCAATTTGATGTGCTGCTTCATGGCAGCTCACAAAAGGAGCATAAAATTTAGGAATAAGATAGTTTACTTGTGCTTCATTGGTAAACGGGTTTAAATAGCCACTATAACCAGCATAAGTTAAAGGTGTTGACCATAAAGATTGCTTAATGCTTTTTGGTGTATACATTAATGAAGGAAATTGCTGTTGCAAATTTGTGTAACTAACAGCAGTTTTTTCAAATATTTGTTTTTTACTGTATGGGATAACTGCATTTAAGGTGTCATTAATAGCCACTTTTAAATGTAATTCATTTGCTTTATGTATAAAGTTCTCAGTTACTTTAAAAAGTTCTTCAGTAGTATAGGTGTGTTTTAAAGTTAAGGCTTTGTGTAAAGGAGGTCTGTAATAATTTAACCCCCATAGCAGATGAAATAAAAAATAAAGTATCGACAAAAAAGCAGTTATGTAAGTTAGGCTTTGGATAGGCTTGTGAACAAGGTTTTTTCTGGTTTTATACAGCCATTTACAACAAAATAATAGTAAGAGTAAATAACATAAATCACCTACTGAAAAAGGAATCCACCCCAAACTATAACGTAACGTTTTAGAAATAAAAAGATAAACACCATTACTGTAATAATGCTCTATGGTATTAGGAAATAAAGCCAATAGTTTAACCAGTAATATTTGAACAGGAAACACTAAGGCTAAAAACAAGTTTTTTTTATGTTGCATGTATAAAAATAAACATTGGTTAATTATAAATGTACAAAACTAAATCACTTCGCAGCAATTTAAAAAATGAATAAAATCTCCCTATCTTTGACGCTTATAAAAATAGGATAAAATGAACGAAGAAATAAGAGAATTAGAACCAAAAGTTTTATGGAATAAATTTGCCGATTTAAATGCCGTGCCACGACCGTCAAAAAAAGAAGAGCGTGTAATTGCTTTCATGAAGAAATTTGGTGAAGATTTAGGTTTAGAAACTGTTGTTGATACTGTTGGTAATGTGATTATTAAAAAGCCAGCAACACCAGGTATGGAAAATAGAAAGAAGCTGGTACTGCAGTCACACCTTGATATGGTGCATCAAAAAAATGCCGATACCGATTTTGATTTTGATAATCAAGGAATAGAAATGTATGTGGATGGTGATTGGGTACGGGCAAAAGGAACTACTCTAGGGGCAGATAACGGATTGGGAGTTGCTACAATTATGGCGGTTTTAGAATCGGACACCATTCAACACCCAGCAATAGAAGCCTTATTTACGATTGATGAGGAAACAGGTATGACCGGGGCAATGGGGTTAAAAGGTGGTTTGCTTGAAGGCGATATTCTTTTAAATTTAGATACAGAAGAGGATGATGAAATAGGTGTAGGCTGTGCAGGTGGAATTGACATAACAGCTGCTAAAACGTATAAAGAAGAAGTAGTTCCGGTAAATACAACAGCATATACTATAACGGTTAAGGGTTTAAATGGCGGACACTCCGGAATGGATATTATAAAAGGATTGGGTAATGCCAATGTGTTCATGAATCGTTTATTGTATAAAGGCTATGAAAAATATGGTTTAAGAGTAGCTTCAATACAAGGAGGTAGTTTACGTAATGCTATACCAAGAGAGAGTTTTGCTATTGTTGTGGTTGAAGAAGCATCTGCAAACACTTTTGAACTAGAGTTGGCAGAAGAAATAGCAAACATTAAAGCCGAATATGTAAATTTAGAGGCTGATTTAGAAATAGAAATAACACCTACAAATTTGCCAGAAATGGTAATGGAAATTGGCGCTCAAGAAACCGCTATTAAAGCAATATACGCAGCCTTAAATGGAGTGCATAGAATGAGCCCAGAAATTGATGGTTTGGTAGAAACGTCAAATAATATAGCTAAAGTTGTTGTAGCAAATGGAGAAGCCTCTGTGATGTGTTTAACACGTTCATCGGTAGATTCAAACAAAATGGATTTAGCTAATAAACTGACCTCTTGTTTTGAATTAGGTGGTTTTGAGGTTGAGTTATCTGGTTCTTATCCTGGATGGACTCCAAATATGAATTCATCAATTGTTAAGTTAACATCAGAATTGTACAAAAAAATAAATGGAGAAGAGGCTCATGTAGCAGCTTGTCATGCAGGTTTGGAATGTGGTATTTTGGGGACGCATTACCCTGAAATGGAAATGGTTTCTTTTGGTCCTACCATAAAAGGAGCACACTCGCCAGATGAACGTGCAAGTATATCTTCAGCTAAAAAATATTGGCACTTTTTTTTAGAGGTTTTAAAAGAAACACCAGTAAAGTAAGTTTTAGTTTATTACAAATACAAAAAGTCACTCTATTAGAGTGACTTTTTGTATTTGTAATATTGTGTATGGAGTTATTCAGCTTTTTCTGCAGCTGGTACAATTTCTAATTGAAAAACTAAATCAGCATTAGGTGGTATTGGTCCACCACCTCTTTCACCATACCCTAAGTGTGATGGGATGTATACCAATGCTTTATCGCCAGGAGCCATATCTAATAAGCCATCTCTAAACCCTTGAATTAAGCGTGCTGCTGGACTGTAATCCATAGGTATCGGGTTATATCCTCCACCATCTTCTCTTCTAAAATCAAACGCTTCATTTTTAGAGGAAACCTCCTTTATGTTTGAGTCAAATAAAGTACCATCAGCTAAATATCCGGCGTAGTTAACTAGAACTTTACTACCTACTTCTGGTTTTGCATTTTCTGTTTTAGTAAGGTAAGCTATTTGTGCTCCAGAGGTTAAAGTTTCAGCAGTAGACTTGTATTTGTCAAACAGAGCTACGTTTTCTTTTTTAATTAGCGCTAATTTAGCATCTCTTTCTTCTTGAGCTTTTTTCTCTACAGCGAAATGCTCTTCGAAAATTTTAGCGGCATCAAACTTTTTAGCAGTCTTTCCTTTTCTAATGATTTTTATGGTTTTAATAGTGTCATTTTGAACAATAGAGTCTACTACTTCTTGCCCTTTTACAACATGTCCAAAAACAGTATGCTTTCCGTCTAACCATGGAGTAGCTTTATGTGTAATAAAAAATTGACTCCCATTTGTTTTAGGTCCGGAGTTAGCCATAGATAAAATACCTGCTTTATCATGTTTTAAACTATCGTCAAATTCATCTTTAAATTTATAGCCAGGGTCTCCAGTACCAGTACCTAAAGGACAACCACCTTGTATCATGAAGTCTGGTATAACTCTATGAAATTTTAATCCGTCGTAATATTTTTTACCAGTAAAGTTTTCAGAAACTCTGGTGTTAACTCCTTCGGCAAGCGCTATAAAATTGGCAACAGTTACTGGAGTTTTTTCATATTCAAGGGAACATACAATGGTTCCTTTATTGGTGGTAAATTCGGCATACATGCCATCTTCTAAATCTGGATATTGATTATTGCAGGCTGTAACTGCAAAGAATAATGATAAAAATAATAGTTTCATGGTTTTGAGTGTTAATTAATCTTTTTTAGTAGTTATTTCTTTTAATAAAACGTTACAAATAATTGGTGTGTTTACTTTAATTTTATTTCCATCGCCTCTGTAGCCGTAGGCAAGTTGAGAAGGAAAGATAAATTTAATTTCTTCATTTAGCTTTAAATATTTTAAACCTTGACGCAAGCCTTCAATTATTTCATCTTCTTGATCTATATAACAGGTTTGTTCGCCAATTTCATCACGAGTATAAATGTTATTGTTATTAATATCTGAAACAGAGTAAGTATAAACTACTTTATCGCCAAAGTTTGGGGTGGTTGTTTGTGTACTATCTTTTTTGATGTAGGTATACCAAAACCCTTTATTAGTATTGAAATAGGTGTTAACTGAATCTTGTTTGATATAATTGGTTATCAGGTTATTTTCTGCTTCTAGGCGCTTCTTAGTACGTTCAACAGAGTTTTCAAGAAAATTTGTACCAGTTTTTACAGATATAGGTTTTCGGGCTTGAGGTTCTTTACATGAAATGCATAAAACGCAACTAATAATAAATATATATAGGTATTTCATTAGCTTAATTCATTTTGATAGTTTGGTAAGATAGTAATAAATTTTTCAAGTGTATCTTTTAAAGATAACATACTAACAGCACCAGCGGCGTTAATGTGTCCTCCACCATTAAAATGAGTTCGTGCAAATTCATTTACCGAAAAGTTTCCTTTTGATCGGAAAGACATTTTTACAATATTAGCAATATCATCTTCTTTAAATATAGCGGCAAGTTTAATGCCTTGTAAAGATAAGGCATAGTTAACTACACCTTCAGTATCTCCTTTTTGAGCGTCAAATTCTTTTAACTCTTTAGCCGATAAACTTATATATGCAGTATTTAATTCAGGAATTACTTTTAGATTATTTAATGCCTTTCCTAATAATTGTAACCTATTATATGTATTGCTATCATATACGTTTTGATGAATACGAGCATTATCAACACCTATATCTATAAGTTTAGCAATAACTCGGTGGGTAGTACTTGTGGTAGATTTGAATCTGAACGATCCTGTATCGGTCATAATACCTGTATAGATGCAACTAGCAATATCGCTATCAATAAGATTAAAATCTCCTAAAGCATTAATAAAATGATAAACCATTTCACAGGTTGAGCAAATTGACGTATCTGAGTAAGTTACTGTAGCAAAATTATCAGGTTGTTGATGGTGATCAATCATAATAAAGCTTGCAGTAGCTTCAGTAAGCGCCTCACTCATTTCACCAGTACGGTGTAGTGAATTATAATCTAAGCTGAAAATTAAATCTGCTTGTTGAATTAACTGATGGGCTTTATCGGTTTCAGTATCGTAACATATAATATGGTCAGTTCCTGGCATCCATTTTAAAAAAGAAGGGAAATCATCTGGAACAACGATACTAACATTATCAATATTTTTTTTTAAATATAGATAAAGTGCTAATGAAGAACCAATAGCATCTCCATCGGGCCCTTTATGACATGTAATTACTACGTTTTGAGCCTTTTGTATAAGCGTGATAGCTTTTGTAATATCTTTTTTTTGCATAATTAATGCGAATATAGGTAATAGCTTAAAAACTTGGCACAGATTATGTATTAAAAAAAAACGATACGCGGTGCGTTTTGAGGATTTAGTAATGAAATGTTTTCATATGTTTATTTAATTGTTAAATTCGCACCGAATTAACTGAAACCTTTAAAATAATTCAAAAATGAAAAAAAATTACATTTTTAGCAGTGTTCTATTAGTACTGTTAAGTTTTACTATGACCTTTGCACAAGGAAATGGTGGTGCTTGGCCAGAAATGGTTAAAGTTGAAGGGGGAACTTTAATGTTAGGAGCAAATAAAAAAGATTTACTAGCAGAAAAGGATGAAAAGCCAGAGCGTAAAGTGATGATTAAAGATTTTTACATGAGTAAATTCGAAGTTACTGTGTGGGAATGGAAAGAATTTACAAACGCGAAGCGTTTAAAAATGCCAGAAAAACAAGCGTGGGGATGGAATAATGATTTCCCTATTACAAACATTACATGGGAAGAAGCTGTAGAGTATTGTAACTGGTTAAGTGAAAAGCAAGGTTATGATAAGGCATACTCTAAAGTAGGTCCTCGTTACGTATGTGATTTTAACTCTAATGGTTACCGTTTACCTACAGAAGCAGAATGGGAATATGCAGCTCAAGGTGGAAAAAAATCTAAAGGATACCGTTATTCAGGATCTAATGAGTTAGATTTAATTTCATGGAATGTAGATAATAGTGAAGCAAGGCCACATGCTAATGGTACTAAATATGCTAATGAGTTAGGAATTTATGACTTAACTGGTAATGTTTGGGAATGGTGTTGGGATTTTTATGACGAAAATCATTTTAAAGCTGTTAAAGCAGGTATGGTTCAAGATCCTGACGCTACAGGACCAAGAAGAGGTGAAAAGCGTATAGTAAAAGGAGGATCATGGGATAGTAAGCCTAGCTTTTGTAGATTATCTAATAAAGTAGCTACGTTACCAGGAACTAGTTTTGAATTTTACGGTATGCGTGTTGTACAAACAAAACGTTACTAAGAAATAAGAAAATAAATATTTAAACGAGCAGTAACCCTGCTCGTTTTTTATTTCAACAACTTAAATTTGTGTGTATTGGTAAAATAATTACTTTTGCACAAAAATTAAAAAATAGAATGCAATATGGCAACAAATAGAACATTTACAATGATAAAACCTGATGCAGTTGAAAACGGACACATCGGGGCAATTTTAGATAAGATTAATGCTGCAGGATTTAGAATAGTTTCATTGAAACTTACGCAAATGACTACTGCTGATGCTCAGGCTTTTTACGCTGTACATAGTGAAAGACCTTTCTTTGGAGAATTAGTTGAGTTTATGACCCGTGGACCAATTGTAGCTGCAATTTTAGAAAAAGATAATGCTGTTGAAGATTTTAGAACTTTAATAGGTGCTACTAATCCTGCTGAAGCTGCTGAAGGTACAATTAGAAAATTATATGCAACTTCTATAGGAGAAAACGCAGTACACGGATCTGATAGTGATGAAAATGCTGCTATTGAAGGAGCTTTTCACTTTGCAGGAAGAGAAATGTTTTAAGAAGAAAAACTGTTCATAAAAAAAATCCTAAAGCTAGCTTTAGGATTTTTTTTATGCTAAAATTAGTTCTTTAATAACTTCTTTCCTTAAGTATTCGTTAATGTTTGTAATAATTTTAGATTTCCCGTAGCTTAACTCTTCCCGTAAAGGAGCAGAACTTAATCTAACTATTAACGTGCTGTTTTTGAGTTGTACATCATTGGTGTATGCTTCTATAGATTTACCCATTACTGCATACCACGCGTTTTTGGCGTCAATTTTCTCTAAACCTTTATCTAAATTATTTTCTTTTATAAAACCTTTTAAAGCTTGTTCTAAGCTCATGTTTTCATTGTTTCTTTTCGCCATGATAATTAAAGGTTAAATTTTTGGTGTTTTTTGTAATAAAATCGAGCTCCATTTTCGTTTTCTAATACAAGTTCTTTAGTGGTAAGTTTTATAATAACATCATGCCAGCTAGCTAAGGAAGTTGAGGTTTGAATTACAAATTGTTCGTCTATTTTATTTATACGAATAGAGTCTTTAATATTATTAGTTTTGTATTTGCCACTAAAATCAGGGGTGGTTTTTTTTCGATAACCAATATTATTTTTATCAATAAAATAAAAATCAACTGTGGCGTTTATACCGTATTGTGTTGTTTTGTTTTTTACAGAAACAACTTTTTCTATTTCCCAATAACCATTTAATAATTGTAAATCTTGTTCGGTAATCGTGTTTGAGCAATTTAGAAATAGTAGAAATATAAAGTATAAAGCGTATTTCATAAATATAAATTTATAGTTTAAAGAGCTGGTACTCTTTGTTGGTTTTTTTTATGATATTCTCTGTTCTTTCTGCATGAGTGTCAGAAATAAATATTTGTCCAAAATTATTAGTGTTTACTAATGCAATAAGTTGGCTTACTCTATTTTCGTCTAATTTATCAAAAATATCATCTAATAAAAGTAATGGTTTTATACCGGCTTGTTCTTTTAGAAAATCAAACTGAGCTAGTTTTAACGCAATTAAAAAAGATTTTTGCTGGCCTTGACTTCCGAACTTTTTTATAGGATGATTTGAAATTCCAAAAACTAAATCATCTTTATGTGTACCAACAGAGGTGTATTGCAATACCCTATCTTTCTCTGTGTGTTCCTGCAATAATCCGGTAAAGTCTTTAGAATGTAATTGGCTTTTATAACGCAAGGTTACTACTTCATTATTATTACTTAATTCTTGATGTTTGGCTAAAAATATCGGGGTAAATTTTTCAACAAACTCGGCACGAGTATTAAAAATTGATTGCCCAAATTCAGAAAGTTGTTCATTATAAACCGCTAGCGTGTCTGTATTAAAGGTGTTATTGGAAGCAAAGTATTTCAGTAAAGAGTTTCGTTGTGATAAGGTTTTATTGTATTTGATAAGTGTGTTAAGGTAGTTTTTGTCGGCTTGCGATATAATACTATCTAAAAACTTTCGTCTAGTTTCACTTCCTTCACTAATTAAATCTCTATCTGCCGGAGATATAATAACCAACGGTATAAAACCAACATGATCAGAAAAGCGCTCATAAGCCTTGCCGTTTCGTTTAATTAATTTTTTTTGGTTCTTTTTTAAGCTAATAATGATTTTTTCATTGCGCTCATTTTTCACATACTGCCCATCAATCACAAAAAAATCAGCATTGTGATTAATGTTTTGTGAGGCAATAGGGTTAAAATAACTTTTACCATAAGATAAATGGTATATAGCATCTAAAACATTAGTTTTTCCTACACCGTTATTACCCACAAAGCAATTTATCTTAGGATTAAAATCAAAAGAAACGGAGTTGAAATTCTTATAATTTACTAATGAAATATGCTGTAATATCATGAGGCTAATTAGCTACAATAGTTGAATAAATAAGCGGTCTGCAAATTATTGAAAATTATCAAAACATTAGTGTTAATATTTAAAGAAAAATTATATTTTTGCTCGACATATAATATAGATTATGGCTACATATAAGAAAAGAGGATACAGAAAACCGAAAGAAAAGGTTGAAGAAGTTATAAATGACGATTTAAATAATGAAGTAGAAGGTTATGTTGAAGGTGAAAGTACTACAGAAGAAGTATTTAACACCTTAGATGATACTGCAAATAAAGCTGAAGAATGGGTTGCGGATAATCAAAAGTATATTTTTGGTGTGGTAGGAGCTATAGCTTTAGGTGTTTTATTGTATATGGCTTATGGTAAATTTATTCAAGAGCCTAACGAAGCTGAAGCATCAAACGAAGCTTATAAAGCACAAACATACTTTACTCAAGCTGTAGATGCAACAGGAACAGCAAAAGATTCACTATTTAATTTAGCCTTAAACGGAGGAGAAGGTAAATTAGGGTTATTAGATATTATTGAAGATTATAGTGGAACAAAAGCTGCTAATTTGGCAAATTACACGGCTGGTATGGCGTATTTAAATATGAATGACTATCAAAACGCGGTAACATACTTAGATAAATTTTCAGCAAATGATGAAATTTTAGCTGCCAATGCCAAAGGCGGTGTAGCAGATGCTTTTGTACAATTGAATCAATTAGAAGATGCTTTAACATATTATGAAAAAGCATTGGCGCTAACTACTAACGAGTATACTACACCTAAATTTTTATATAAAGCAGCAGTTGTGGCTTTAGATTTAGGTAAAAATGATGTAGCTGCAAAGTATTTAACACGTATTAAAGATGAGTTTCCTAGTGCATTAGAAGCCGGTAAGGTTGATGCTTTATTAGGAAAAGCACAAGCAAAATAATATGGCAACAATACATAAAAATTTATCTACTTACGATAAAAACACAATCCCAAATGCGAAAGACTTTCGATTTGGGATTGTTGTTTCTGAGTGGAACGCTAATATTACTGAAGGTTTAAAAGAAGGAGCAATCTCAACATTGTTAGAAAACGGTGTAACCGATGAGAATATTGTGGTTTGGGATGTTCCAGGTACTTTTGAGCTTCCGTTTGGGAGTAAACACATGATAAAAACACAGCAAGTAGATGCTGTAATTGCTATAGGAAGTGTTATTCAAGGAGAAACAAAACATTTTGATTTTGTGTGTAGTGGGACAACACAAGGAATAATGGACTTGAATATACAACAGGATGTGCCTGTAATATTTTGTGTGCTTACCGATAATACACTGCAACAAGCTATAGATAGGTCGGGAGGGAAGCATGGAAATAAAGGAACAGAAGCTGCAGTAGCAGCTATAAAAATGGCAGTTTTAAGTAAATATTAATTTTAGTGCAATTAAAGAAACAATAGTAAAGTCAGTTATTTGTGTAATAGCTGACTTTACTATTTTTGTAGCGTACTGTTAACAAAAATTAGCAGTTATCCTACCTGCTTTCTGCTGTAAAATGATTATTTTTGAGGAGAATACATAAGTGGTTATTTATGAGACTTCCAACACTTTTCAAACAACATAAAAATAAAACATTTGGTTTTAAGCCTCGTTATTATGACGAGCGTAAAGAACGTTTGGAACAATTGTACGAAAAACATCATGGTACTAAAGAAGCTACTTCAATAAAAGGAAGTTTTAAAAAAAGAGCTTCTTTTAGAGATGATTGGAAATCGGTAAGTAAAACAACTGAGCAAAAACAATCGCAAAAAAGGTTGCTTGTAATTTTGGCCTTACTTATTGTAATCACAATTCTTATTTTAGATAAATATAATATCAAGCTTTTTTAATGTCAGATATCATTCAGTTATTACCTGATCATGTTGCTAATCAAATTGCAGCAGGTGAAGTTGTGCAACGCCCTGCCTCAGTGGTAAAGGAGCTGCTGGAAAATGCTATTGATGCCAATGCAACCAATATACAGTTAATAGTTAAGGATGCAGGTAAAACTTTAATTCAGGTAATTGACAATGGTAAAGGAATGAGTGTTACCGATGCTCGTTTGTCTTTTGAGCGTCATGCAACGTCTAAAATTTCTTCTGCAGAGGATTTATTTCAGCTAAAAACAAAAGGATTTAGAGGAGAAGCTTTAGCATCTATTGCAGCAATTGCTCATGTTGAAATGAAAACCAAAAAACCTGACGATGCAATAGGTACTGGAATTAAAATAGAAGGAAGTAAAGTAACGGAGCAAGAAGCTGTAGTTACTCCAACAGGAACATCAATAGCAGTAAAGAATTTGTTTTTTAATATTCCTGCACGTCGTAATTTTTTAAAATCTAATCAAGTAGAGATACGTCATATAATTGATGAATTTCAACGAGTAGCGTTAGTGCATTCAGATATTGCATTTACGATGTATCACAATGGTACAGATATGTTTAACTTGCCTGTTTCTAATGCTAGGCAGCGTATTGTAAATATTTTTGGAGCTAAAACAAATGAAAAATTAGTACCAGTTACTGAAGAAACAGAAATTGTAACAATTCGTGGTTTTGTGGTAAAACCTGAGTTTGCTAAAAAAAGCAATAAGGAACAGTTCTTTTTTGTAAATAATCGTTTTATAAAAAGTCCGTATTTAAACCATGCGGTAAACTCAGCGTTTGAAGGCTTACTAAAAGAAAATACAAATCCAGGATATTTTTTGTTTTTAGAAGTTGATCCGAAAACAATAGATATTAACATCCATCCCACAAAAACAGAAATTAAGTTTGATAATGAGCATGATCTCTATGCAATTATTAAATCGACTATTAAGCATAGTTTAGGGCAATTTCAAATAGCGCCGGTATTAGATTTTCAGAGAGATTCTAGTATGGATACACCGTACGAATATCAAAATAAAAAAGTACCTTCACCAACTATTGAGGTAGATAGAACATTTAATCCATTTGCTTCTGAACAGCAAGGCACGCCACGTACAAGTTCTTTTTCTTCGGGAACACTAGCTAAGAAAAGCAGTGAGGGTTGGGAAAGTATGTATGTTGGGTTAGAGTCGAAAATCACAAATTCCGCAACCGATATTACTACAATAGAATTCGAATCAGAAGAAGTTACAGGATCTTTTTTTGATGCTGCTGCTGTGGTACAAGAACAGGTAACTTTACAAGTGCAGAATAAGTATATTATTAGTAAAATAAAATCTGGAATTGTAGTAATTCATCAGCATAGGGCTCATGAACGTATTATGTATGAAGAGTTTTTACAGCATATAACGGTTAATCAAGCAGTAAGTCAGCAACTATTGTTTCCGGTGCTTGTTGAACTAACAAAAGAAGAAACACTATTTTTAAAAGAAATAAAGCCAATACTTGAAAATACAGGTTTTGTTTTTTCTAGCTTGTCTGATAGTACGTTAGAGGTTAGTGGTATTCCGGCAGCTATTCGTAATGAACAAGTGCCGTTTATTATTAGCGATTTATTGGCTAGTATAGAAGAAAATATGTTAAACGATACTAGTTTGCATGCATCTTTAGTAGCTAAATCAATGGCTAAAAGCATTGCAATTAAAAGCGGAAAACCATTAACAAATGAAGAGCAAGAAGATATTGTAAACAGGTTGTTTGCTTGTAAAGAACCAACAATTTCTCCTGCTAATAAACCAGTATTCATCACTTATAGTACAGGTGATTTTGATAAAAAATTATTGTAATGATACGGATAACCGATAGTGTAAAGCACCTTTTAATAATAAATGTACTTTTATTTGTTGCTAAATACGCAGCCATGCAAAGTGGTATTAATTTAACACAGTACTTAGGTTTGTTTTTTATAAAGAATGAATTGTTTATGCCGTGGCAGTTGCTAACAACCATGTTTATGCATGCCAACGTAAACCATATACTTTTCAATATGTTAGCCTTATGGATGTTTGGTAGTGCTGTAGAACAAGTATGGGGAAGTAAAAAATTTTTGTTTTTTTATTTTTCTGCAGGTATTGGAGCTAGTTTAATTTATACTCTGGCTAACTACTTACAGTTTCAAAATGTATACACTACATTGATATCTGTAGGTGTAAGTACTACAGATATTGCTACGCTCTTAGAAACAGGAAGTTATAATACCTCAATTTTAAAATATGTTAATGAGGCATCATTAACCAACTTTTATAGTATATTTAATACTCCGGCAGTGGGTGCTTCTGGAGCTATAATGGGAGTTTTAGTAGCTTTTGGTATGCTATTCCCTAACTCGGAATTAATGTTACTATTTTTTCCTGTACCGGTTAAGGCAAAATATTTTATTCCTGTATTAATTGGGTTAGATGTTTTTTCAGGATTAACAGGAATTTCACTTTTTGGGTCGAGTAATATTGCTTATTGGGCACATATAGGAGGAGCTTTTGTTGGGTTTATAATGATGTTGTATTGGAAGAAAACACAGTTTAATAACAACCGTTGGGATTAATGTCACAATTTGAATTGATAGAAAAATATAAAAAATTAAATGTAGCCGAAAAGTTGATTGCTATAAACATAGTGATGTTCTTGTTTTTCAGGTTGTTAGTTTTTTTGTTTGCATCTCATACTTTTTTTAATTGGTTTATACTATCAAAAAAAATAGATAGTTTGTTAGTAAAGCCATGGTCTATAATTAGTTATTCTTTTTTGCATCAAGATTTTTTGCATCTATTGTTCAATATGGTTACGCTGTACTATGTTTCCAAATTATTCTTAACCAGATTTAATTCAAAACTGTTGCTAAACATTTATTTGTTAGGTGGTATTATAGGTGGGGTGCTATTTGTATTGGCTTACAATGTTTTTCCTGTATTTGAAAATGAACAAAGTTTTTTAGTAGGAGCTTCAGCATCAGTAATGGCAGTTTTGATTTTTGTAACGGCATACTTACCACAACTTGAAGTTTCTGTTTTTAGTTTCAGAATTAAGCTATGGCAGTTAGGGTTATTTTTTGTTGTTTTAGACATACTCCAAATGCCATATGGAAATTCGGGAGGTCATGTGGCTCATTTAGGAGGTGCATTGTTTGGGTATATTTATGCAACGCAGTATAAGAAAGGTAATGATATAGGTAAAGGTTTTGAGCGCATGATGGATGCTATCTCATCTAGATTTACGTTTCAAAAAAAATCAAAACTTAAAACCGTGCATAAAACAAAAGCTCAGCGAAGAGCATCAGATAAAACTGTTTATCAAAAAAATAGAATTAAACAGGAGAAAATAGATGCTATTTTAGATAAAATAAGTAAGAGTGGTTATGAGAGTCTGTCAAAAGAAGAAAAGACTTTTTTGTTCCAATCAGGAAAAGAGTAGTTTAAACGCGTAACATTGAAAAATTTAAACACATTAGATAAAATCATCTATTTTGTTAATGGCCTTTTTGCTACAGTATTGTTGTTGGCCTATCTGTTGCCTTTTGTGCCACCAAAAACGTTTTCTTTTTTATCAGTCTTAAGTTTATCTGTTCCGGTATTACTTGTTGTTAATGCAATTTTTTGTTTGTATTGGTTGCTAAAAGTTAAAAAGCAAATGCTTTTATCGTTAGTTGTATTGCTTTTAGGTTATGATAGTGTAAGCACGTTGTATCGTTTTTCATCACCAGAAAAAATAAGTGGGCATAATATATCAGTAATGAGTTATAATGTGCGATTATTTAACCTATACAATTGGATTGAAACACCTAACGTTGAACAAGAAATTCAAGAATTTGTAAAGAAGGAGAATCCAGATGTGATTGCTTTTCAAGAGTTTCATCCTCATAAAAATTTAAACTTTTCTGGCTATCCTTATCGTTATGAGAGCTTGTCTGGAAAAAAAGCTAAGTATGGCCAGGCTATTTTTTCTAAATATAAAATTGTAGATAAAGGAGGAATTAAGTTTTCTAAAACGAATAACAAGGCTATTTATGCAGATATTTTAAAAGGTGGCGATACAATACGTGTATATAATATACATTTCCAATCTATGCAAATTAATTCAAATACCAAGGAGCTGTCTGAGCAAAATACGGAGTATTTAGTAAAACGCATAGGGCAACGTTTTGAAATGCAGCAAGAGCAAGCAAAAACAGTTTTGCAACATCAAGAAAAGTGTAATTATAAGAAAATTGTTTTGGGCGATTTTAACAATACGGCATATTCGTATATCTATAAACAATTTAAAAAAGCAAAGTATAAAGATGCTTTTGAGTTAGCAGGAAATGGTTTTGGTAAAACCTATGATTTTAAATTTTTTCCTTTGCGAATAGATTTTATTCTGCTGAGTGATTATATGGAGGTGAGTTCGTTTAAAAACTATAGCTCTAAGTATTCCGATCATTATCCTATTCAAGCTGAAATTACGTGGTAGTTGTTATGTTTTTACATTAGCTGACAGTCAATCCAATCTGTTAACATATGAAATAATAGTGCTAAGGCTATGATTCTTGTTTTTTTTGGAAATAAAAGTAAACAATAAGCGAGAATAGCATAGTAACTATGTAAAGGATGAAAGTTGATGCTACATCTGTTAGGGTTGAAGATAGGGGTTGCTAACAGGTGATCTAAGTCAACAGCCATAGACAGTATAAAAACTCCGTAAACTTTTAACCAATTATCTTTATAAAAAAAATAGGCTATAAGTAACGGTGCGCCTAAGTGTAAAAAATAGTGTAGTATAGTTTGCATTACCAAAACTTAGCTTGACTTTCTAGGTAGTTTAAGGTGTTTGGACCTTCGTTAAAAAGTAAATCTACAATACTTAAGTTGTTAATATATCCGTGCTTATCACTAAAAACTTGAGTGTAAGGTATTGTGGGTACATGTACTTCTTTTTTAGCGTTAACTAATCTTCTTAAATCTGTGTAATTTGTAGTTTCTTTTTCAAAAATTGAAGTGTGATTTATAGTAATGTCTAGCTCAATACAATTGCATATTATTTTAAAAATTGAGCAATTTAATTGATATAATGATTCTTGAGGGGTAAAAAACAAGGATTTAATGTCATCTTGGTAGTATTCAAAAAAAGGTGATGATTTATAAGCTGATACTATTGATCGCCAATGTTGCTTTTGCCAATTTTCAACATTTTCAATGTAAGTGTTTTTATACGCTGTTTTTAAGTTACTTTTATTGTGCTTAACAGGTACATTTAATAATAATTTTCCATTAGCACCATAGATATACATACGATTTCGGTAGGTTTGCTTTTGAAAATTATCTGCTGCTTCAAAGGTAACCGAACTTGCTTTAGCTATAGCTACAAAATGTGCAACTGTAGGAAAATATGTTGGGTGAATAAGTAAGTTCATTACATGTAAAAGAGATAAACTACTCTTCTTTTTTAGTCTTTTTCTTTTTATAAAACACATAGCCTTGCCATGCTAAAAGCACAACTAGAAAGTAAGGAAGGTAAGAAACAGGTTTTCCACTTCCACCAACTGTTGTAAAAATACGTTCGGTATTAAACTTCCAGTTCTTAATGTTTTTTAAACCAAGTTCAACACCACTAATACTCATCCATACAAAAACTGGCTTACCTATAACATGATCAAAAGGTACGAAGCCCCAATATCTGGCATCTAATGAGTTTTGACGGTTATCTCCCATCATCCAATAATAATCTTGCTTAAAAGTGTATGATGTAGCTAATTGTCCGTTAATGTAAATTTTGTCGTTATCGGTAGTTAGTTTGTTGCCTTCGTATTCGGTAATAATATCTTTATACAATGGTAATACATTTTTGTTTAAAGCCACTGTTTTACCAGCTTCAGGTATGTATATAGGCCCGAAATTATCACCATTCCAGTTAAAGTTGCCATACTTCGGAAAAATAGTAGCTTCTCTTTCTCCTTTTGCTTTAACGTTTCTTGTTATGGAAACTATACTGGAATTTTTTGCGAGCTTTTCTTTTTCTTCTACAGACATGTTAATGTTGTAACGATCGGTAGGGATAAAATCACGATTCTGACTTAAGTTTAAACTTCCGGGTAGTTCTACCATATAACTGGTAGAATCATTAGGAAAAGGTAATACATCGCGAAGTTTGTATCGTTCTGCTGCTGCTTTATTTACTTTATAAAACTTATTGTACTCTGTTGTTCCAATTTCTTCTTTTAAATAAGTTGCAGATAAAAGTTTTTTTGAAATTACTGTGTAGTAAAATTGTGTTTTGGCACGATCAGGCAATACAGTTTGCTTACCATTAATAAAGACATAGCCATCTTTAATTTCTAATGAATCTCCTGCAATACCTACACAACGCTTTACATAGTTGGTTTTTTTATCGACAGGTTTTTCATATTTCTTGTCAGCAGCTTTATACATGTTGTATAGGGTGTCTGTTGGCCAATTGAATACCACAATGTCATTACGTTTTATTTTCTGAAAACCAGGAATACGTAGGTAAGGCAACTGTGGCTTTTTTAAATAAGAAGGTGTGTTTGCAATAGGTAGGGTGTCGTGAACCATTGGTGCTGCAACGGTTGTCATTGGTAGGCGCGCTCCATAATGAAATTTACTCACAAGTAAGAAATCTCCTTTTAACAAAGTTTTTTCTAAGGAAGATGTTGGTATTACAAATGGCTGCATAAAATAAGTATGAACTAATGTTGCTGCAACAATTGCAAACAAGATTGAACTCGTCCAATCACCAGAGCTACTTTTAGGTTTTAAGCTGCGGTCTTTTATATGGGTAACATCTTGCGTATAATTTATATAAGCTATGTACAAACCAAAAGTTAATAACACTAAAGCTGTGTCTGTATAAGTATTTTTGCCAAAACTTCGGCAAGTTTCTACCCAAACAACAGGAATCATAATTAAGTTAATGATAGGGATAAAAAGTAGTATTGTCCACCATTTTGGCCTATTGATAATTCCCATTAAAACTACGGCATTGTATACGGGAACAAAAGCTTCCCAAGCTTGTCTACCTGCTTTAACATATAACTTCCATGTTCCTAATCCGTGAATTACTTGTACGATTAAGAAAAAAATGAACCATTGTGTTAGTGTCATGTTTTATATTCTTTTTGATGATTAGTATTTACTAATTATAAGTTGTTACGTTATTGTATTTATTTTAACAAATTAGGGTTATAAACCAAGTACATCTTTCATGGTGTATATCCCTTTTTTATGTATAATCCATTCTGCAGCTAATACTGCGCCTAAAGCAAAGCCGTTTCGGTTGTGGGCAGTATGGTTTATGCTGATGGTATCTACATCACTAGTGTAATTAATTGTATGTGTGCCAGGAACATTTTCAATTCTTTTGGCGCTAATAGGAATTTCGCTTACTTCATTTGCATTATTAAGTTTCCAAGTCGACTTATTGCTGTTGGCAATAATTCCTTCTGCTAATGTAATTGCGGTTCCACTTGGTGCATCAAGTTTTTGAGTATGATGAATTTCTTCAATATCAACTTGATATTGCTTTAAGTTATTCATTATTTTGGCCAATTGCTTATTGAGTTCAAAAAACACATTAACGCCAATGCTAAAATTTGAAGCGTAAATAAAAGCACCTTGTTTTTTTGTACATAAATCAACCATTTGCTGGTAATCGTTTAGCCAGCCTGTGGTGCCGGAAACAACAGGAGTGTTGTTGTTTAAACAAGCTGAAATATTGTTTACAGCTGCACTAGGAATACTAAAATCAATGGCAACATCTGCATTTGACAAGTCTATGTTTTTGGTAGAGCTACTAGAAGTAAAAACAATTGTATGCCCTCTGCTTATAGCAATTTGCTCGATTACTTTTCCCATTTTTCCGTAGCCTAGTAATGCAATGTTCATTAAAAATGGTAGTTTAGTGTTAGTCCTAAGTTGGGTTTATAATCTATTTCATTCTGATAAAAATCAGGGCGAATAGTTAAGTTTTCATTTACATTAAATTGAGCTAAGTGTGCACTTACATTGGCATCTACAATATTTAAAATGTAAAAAGCAGCGGTTACCAAAAGCGATAAATCTTTGTTTTTACTATAAAAACGCTGGGCATCTATTAATGAATCATCACTAAGTATTTGCTCTCCAGTAGTTTGATTGGTAAACTCATCATCGGTAAACCCAGCCAAACGTCTTTTGTAAATATCACGATAGCGTTTATATTGTTTATTGTTGCGGGTATAGAAATAAATTCCAGCTCCCATACCAGCATATATGATAGGTACTTTCCAGTATTGTTTGTTATGGAGTTGCCCTAACCCCGGTAAAACAGCTGAATAAAATGCTGCACGTGCAGGAGATAAGGGGTCGATATTTATTTTTTTTACAGCAACAGAATCTTTTTTAGAAAGTACTATTTCTCCGGCTTGTTGAGCAAAAGAAATAAATGTAAAACACCCCCAAAAAAGCAGTAATATGAAAAGTTTATTTTTCACGTTCTAAAAGCTTTTTAATTCTGTTAAAATCTTCTTCAGAAGAAAATGGTATGGTTATTTTTCCACTACCTGACTTACCTACATTGATGCCTATTTTAGCACCAAAGAAATCAGAAAAATCCTTTACACTCTTTTTAATATACTTAGGAGTGGTGTTTGCTACAGGAGTTACTGATTGGGTGTTTTTGTAATTTTGAACTAGCTTCTCGGTGTCTCTAACCGATAGTTTTTTGGTAAGTATTTGTTCGTAAATATCCAATTGGTCAGATAAATCAGTGATATTGATAATAGCTCTACCGTGACCCATAGAGATAAATCCATCTTTCATTCCTGTTTGGATAATAGGGTCTAGTTTTAGTAAGCGTAAATAATTAGCAATGGTTGAACGTTTTTTACCTACACGTTCACTCATTTGCTCTTGCGTTAAATTAATTTCGTCAATTAAACGTTGGTAAGATAAGGCAACTTCAATAGGGTCTAGATCTTGACGCTGGATATTTTCAACCAACGCCATTTCTAAGGATTCTTGATCGTTGGCCAAGCGCACATAAGCTGGTATGGTTTCGGCGCCTATTAATTTAGAGGCTCTGAAACGACGTTCTCCTGAAATTAATTGGAATTTATTTACACCAGTTTTTCTAACGGTAATAGGTTGTATAACTCCTAATTCTTTTATAGATGATGATAACTCACGTAATGCTTCCTCGTTAAAGGTAGTACGTGGTTGAAAAGGGTTTACCTCAATAGCATCAATATCTAAGTCGATAATATTTCCAACAACCTTATCGGCGTTTTTATCAGATGCTGAGTTAATGTCTTTTTCAGGGTCTTTTAATAGGGCTGACAATCCTCTTCCTAATGCTTGCTTTTTCACTGCCTTTGCCATAACGATTATTTATTTTTTTTGATAATTTCTTCGGCTAAACTTAAGTAATTATTAGCTCCTTTACTACTTGCATCATAACTAATAATGCTTTCACCAAAGCTTGGTGCTTCGCTTAAACGTACATTACGTTGTATAATGGTTTCAAATACCATTTCGTTAAAGTGTTTTTGAACTTCTTCAACTACTTGGTTTGATAAACGAAGACGCGAATCGTACATGGTAAGTAATAACCCTTCAATATCTAAATCTTTATTATGTATTTTTTGAATACTCTTAATGGTATTTAATAGTTTTCCTAACCCCTCTAAAGCAAAATATTCACATTGAATAGGTATGATAACCGATTGTGCTGCCGTAAGTGCGTTTAAAGTTAATAAGCCTAATGAAGGAGCGCAATCAATTAAAATATAATCATAATCGTTAACTACATCAGCTAAAACTTCTTTTAGCATGTATTCACGCTGTTCTTTGTCTACCAATTCAATTTCAATAGCTACTAAATCAATATGAGCCGGAATCAAGTCTAAATTTGGTGAATCTGTTTTAATAATGGCTTCTTTTGCAGTATTAGAATGTTCTAAAATTTGGTAAGTACCTGTTTCAATGGTTTCCACATCTATTCCTAAACCAGATGTTGCATTGGCTTGTGGGTCAGCATCTATTAAAAGTACTTTTTTTTCTAAAACACCAAGAGAGGCTGCCAGATTTACAGAGGTTGTAGTTTTTCCAACTCCTCCTTTTTGATTTGCAATTGCAATGATTTTACCCATTAATTAGAAATTTGAATAGAGTGTAAAAATACAATTATTTATGAGTTATTCAAGTGAAACTTATTAACCATTGATTAAAGTAAAAAAGACTACCGAAGTAGCCTTTTTTATAATTGTATATAATAAAAAAATTACTCTACACTTTTGATTAATAGTTGTAAAATTTCAATAGCTGCTTCACTAATTTTTGTACCAGGGCCAAAGACAGCTATAGCGCCAGCGTCGAATAAGTATTGGTAATCTTGGTGAGGAATTACACCGCCAACAATAACCATAATGTCTTCTCTGTCATATTTTTTTAGTGCTTCAATTACAGCAGGTACTAATGTTTTATGACCAGCGGCTAAAGAAGAAACACCAAGTATATGCACATCGTTCTCAACTGCTTGTTTAGCTGCTTCTTCAGGTGTTTGGAATAAAGGCCCAATGTCAACATCAAAACCAACATCGGCGTATCCTGTAGCTACTACTTTAGCACCACGGTCATGGCCGTCTTGTCCCATTTTAGCAATCATAATACGCGGACGTCTACCTTCCAATTCGGCAAACTGGTTAGCTAATTCTTTTGCTTTTTCAAAAGACTCGTCGTTTTTAATTTCTTTACTATACACTCCTGTAAACGATTTTATTTCTGCTTTATATCTTCCAAAAACTTCTTCTAAAGCATCTGAAATTTCTCCTAAAGTAGCGCGTGCTTTAGCAGCTTTTACTGCTAGCTCTAATAAGTTTTCTTTGCCAGATTTTGCAGCACTAGTTAATTTAGCTAAACAGTTAGCAACTTCTTCCTGGTTCCTATTATTTTTCAATATATTAAGTCGCTCTATTTGAGACTTGCGTACAATGGTATTGTCAACCTCTAAAATATGAAGCGGGTCTTCTTTTTCAAGACGGTATTTGTTCACTCCTACAATCACATCTTGACCAGAGTCTATACGGGCTTGTTTTCTAGCAGCGGCTTCTTCAATACGCATTTTGGGTATTCCAGCTTCTATAGCTTTTGTCATACCGCCAAGTTCTTCAACTTCTTCAATGAGTTTCCATGCTTTTTCTGCAATGTCATTTGTTAAGTTTTCTACATAATAACTTCCAGCCCATGGATCGACAGTTTTAGTAATATGGGTTTCCTCTTGGAGGTATATTTGTGTATTACGGGCTATTCTTGCTGAAAAATCAGTAGGTAAGGCTATAGCCTCATCTAAAGCATTGGTGTGTAAACTTTGAGTGCCTCCAAAAGCTGCTGCGGTAGCTTCAATGCATGTGCGTGCTACATTGTTAAATGGATCCTGTTCGGTTAAACTCCATCCTGAAGTTTGGCAGTGTGTACGTAAAGCTAATGATTTTTTGTTTATTGGATTGAATTGTTTTACCAATTTGGCCCATAACATTCTAGCAGCACGCATTTTAGCAATCTCCATAAAATGATTCATCCCAATTGCCCAGAAAAAAGAAAGGCGAGGGGCGAAGGAGTCAATATCCATCCCTGCAGCTATTCCTTTACGAATGTATTCTAGTCCGTCAGCTAAAGTATACGCGAGTTCAATATCACAAGTAGCACCTGCTTCTTGCATGTGGTAACCGGAAATGCTTATAGAGTTGAATTTAGGCATTTCTTTTGCGGTATATTCAAAAATATCAGAGATGATTTTCATAGAAGGGGTAGGTGGATAAATGTATGTGTTACGCACCATAAACTCTTTAAGAATATCATTTTGAATAGTTCCTGCAAGTAATTTTTTGTCAACACCTTGTTCTTCTGCAGCAACAATGTAAAACGCCATGATAGGAAGTACAGCACCGTTCATGGTCATGGAAACTGACATCTTATCGAGTGGTATTTGGTCAAATAGCACTTTCATATCTTCCACAGAGTCGATAGCTACACCAGCCTTACCCACATCACCTACCACACGTTCATGATCGGAGTCATAACCGCGATGTGTTGCTAAATCAAAGGCAACAGAAAGTCCTTTTTGTCCAGCGGCTAAATTACGGCGGTAAAATGCGTTTGATTCTTCTGCTGTTGAAAACCCGGCATATTGGCGTATTGTCCATGGACGACGAACATACATGGTAGAGTATGGTCCGCGAAGGTTTGGAGCAATTCCTGCAGCAAAATTTAAATGCTGTAAGTTATCAGTGTCTTTTTTGGTGTACACAGATTTTACAGTAATATTTTCAGCAGTTTCGCTATGGGTTACTTGTGCGGCTTCTTTAGTATTTGAAGCTTCATTAGCAAGGGTTATATGTTGAAAATCTTTTCTTTTCATTTTTAGTGGTTGTGTCCGTCATGAGCGTTGTGTTCCTCTCTTTTTTTTACATCGAGATCTAACTTTTTACCAATAACTGGTTGTGAAGGTTTTGCTTGTGGAACAATGGCAGCAGGAGCTTCTTTTTCTACTAAAAATTCAGTTTGAGAAAAGTCAGTGTTAAAGAATTTTGCATAGTATAAATCTAAAGCAACATACGTCATTAAGGCCTTGTCACTAAACTGATTTCTTGCTCCACGATTGTCGTTAATTGCGGCAGCCATTAGTTTTGGATCTAAGCTCTCTACTGAGCGTAAGGTGTTAAAAGATGTTTTGGTGGTGTTATTCTCTATGCTACTTCCAATACATTCAGTAATAGCAGCATTGCTTTTAAGTTGTGGTCCATCCCAAATAGCTTGATCTTTAAGTTTGTGAAAAATTTCAAAAGCTTCTTGAGTGGCATAATCTGTTATTTTTATGATTCCTGCTGAACGACGTAAAAAATTACGTAAAGCATACTCAGGAGTTATGTTAAAATTAGGTCTTCTGTTGGTGTTTTTTGCTTGCATTACAATAGCATTTTCAAAAGCGTAATAAGCTTCGGAGTATAATTTTGCATCTACATTGTCACAAGTTACAGTTTGTGGTTTGTCAGCATATTTATAGGTCATTGTTTTTTCTTGTTTACAACTTATTACTGTTGCACATAATGCTGCTGCTAAAATTATTTTTTTCATTTTAAATGATTTGGTTTTGGTTATTATTCTTGTTCTAATCTGTTTTTATCGGACTTTTCAGAAATTCTTCTTGCAGTAATAGGGGCAATGATTGTTTTTCTTGCTTCTCTAATTACAAAAGGTTGCTTTTCTAATTCGTGCTTCATTTTATCATTTTCATTAGGATGTTTATTTGTACCCAATAACACAAAGTCTCCATTGTCAAATTGTTCTTGTTCTTTTAAGGCACTTTCTTTAATTTTTCGTTGAATGGTACCTTCTTTTAATTGTGCTAAAAAACCTCCGCTAGCTTCAATTTGTTTAAAAATTTCTAATGCTTTTTCGGCTAGTTGTAATGTGAGTGTTTCTATATAGTAAGCACCATCAGTTGGATTTTGTACAGTATTAAGAGCACTTTCATTTTTTAATACTAATAATTGGTTGCGAGCAATACGATTACCAAATTCATTTGAATTATGATAAATGTAATCGTAAGGAAGATTACAAACGGTATTTGCTCCTCCTAATACGGCACTCATGCATTCTGTAGTAGTGCGTAACATATTTACATTATAATCGTAAATGGTTTTGTTTCTGTTAGAAGGGAAGCTTAAAATAGTACACTCATTATTTGAGTTATAACTTTCACTAATGGTTTTAAATAATAAGCGTAATGCTTTTAGTTTTGCTATTTCAAAAAAGTAATTACCACCAGTAGCAGTTATAAACTGGATTTTAGGCAGAGTTCCTTCTTGAAAATTGGTAAAATATTCATTTGCGTGTGCTGTAGCATAAGCTAGTTGTTGCACAATATTAGCGCCTGCATTTTGGTATACACTTATATCTACACTTAGGATATTTTTGCTAGGATATTTTTCGACTAAAGTTTTTATGATTGCAAAGTCATCTTTTAAAGAAGTGTACCAGTTTCCGGTTTGAGCAAGGTTTCCTATAATGTCAATGTTGATAAAACAGTGTGGTAGGTTTTTGTTTAATAAGGCTTCTGCTATTGAAGAACTCAAAAATTTAAACTTAAAGTGTAATTCTATACTGTTGGTATCAATATTGGCTAATAAATCATCTATGTCTATATTGTTACTTATCTCAAAAACGATGGCTTCGGCACCTTTTGCAATAGCTTCTAAAGCAGTTAGGTTTCCTTCTTTGCTAGAAATGACATTACAATGCTGTGCTATTTTCCAATGGTTACTGCTAACATTTACAGTTTTATTATCGGTGTCTTTATGGTAAAAAGGTTTTACGGTTATACCTTCGTTGGTGTTCCATAAAAGGGTGTTGTTATAGTCAGCACCTTTTAAATCTACTTGAATTTGTTGTTTCCAAGTATTAGTGCTAACCTCATCAAAATCATTGAATAAAAAGTTACTCATCGGTTTTGTTTTTAGTAGGTTCAGTATCGTATTCTATGATGTAAATTTCCTCATTGTCTTTTTTCATGTAGTAAGTTTCTCGAGCATAATTTTCTAATACATCATCATTTTTTAGTTGTTGAATACTTTTTTTATCTTTTTCTATTTCAGCTTCATATAACTCTATTTCAGCTTTTTTTTCATTAATAATTGTATTTAATTCTTTATGAAATAAATAGGAATTATCATCAAAAAAAAGCATCCATATTACAAAAGCAATGGTAATTGCTATGTATGGGTTTAGAAGGTGTTTTAACTGTTTATGTTGTTTAATTTTATTTAAAAACATACCGTAATTTAATTGTTTAAAAGTACAAATTCTTTACGACAATCTTTCGTTAATTATTGTTTTAACAATATTTATTCCTACGGTGTTGTATTTATTATTAGGTATGATAATGTCAGCATATTCTTTAGTACTTTCAATAAATTGCTGGTGCATAGGTTTTAGGGTATCTTGATAACGGTCTAATACCTCCGTTAAATCTCTCCCGCGTTCAGTAATATCTCTTTTTACTCTTCTTATAAGTCGTTCATCAGAATCGGCGTGTACATATACTTTAATATCAAAGAGGTCACGTAAAATAGGGTTTGTGAAAATTAAAATACCTTCTACAATAACAACTTTTTTAGGAACAGTAGTTACAGTTTCATTCACTCTATTGTGCTCTATAAAAGAGTATACAGGTTGTTGTATGGTTTTTCCTTGCCTTAAGTTTTTTACATGCTCAATTAGTAAGTCGAAGTCGATTGATTGAGGATGGTCAAAATTAATTCTTGTTCGTTCTTCAAAGCTAAGTTCTGAAGTGTCTTTATAATACGAATCTTGCGATATTACCGAGATATCGTTTTCTGATAATTCGTTTAATATTTGTTTTACAACAGTAGTTTTTCCGCTACCTGTTCCACCTGTTATACCAATAATTAGCATGTGCTAGTTTTTATTGGCAAAAGTAACTTATATTTTTAGTAATATCAAGATTAAAAAAAAGGAATAAAATGTTGTATGAATTAAAAATACCTGTATATTTGCCCACCGATTACATCGGGGTGTAGCGTAGCCCGGTTATCGCGCCGCGTTTGGGACGCGGAGGTCGCAGGTTCGAATCCTGCCACCCCGACAAAAAGCTGAACATTTGTTCAGCTTTTTTTATGTGTTAATACTAGTACAACTCAATTTATTCGCAATAAGTTTTAGTGAGTTTGAGAGTTGTATTGTAGGTATCAAGGCTTTTTATATTCACATAAAAAATATTGATTAGTGTTTCTGAATAGAATACCATATAATGTTTTATTTTTGTGCTCATTAATTTAATAAACCTCATTTTTAAGAACACATACTATGTCTAATACAATAGAAAAAGTAAAATGCCTAATTATCGGTTCAGGACCAGCAGGGTATACTGCTGCAATTTATGCGGCTAGAGCAAACATGAAACCAGTAATGTATGAAGGCTCACAGCCAGGAGGGCAATTAACTACCACAAATGAAGTAGAAAATTTTCCAGGTTATCCAGAAGGAGTTACAGGACCTGAAATGATGATTGAATTACGTAAGCAAGCAGAGCGTTTTGAAACAGATGTAAGGTCTGGATGGATTACTAAAGTTGATTTTTCAGGAGATGTACATAAAGTATGGGTGAATGATGATAAGGAAATACACTGTGATACGGTAATTATATCTACAGGAGCTTCTGCTAAATACTTAGGGTTGGCATCTGAACAAAAATATTTAAAAATGGGTGGAGGTGTTTCTGCTTGTGCAGTTTGTGATGGGTTCTTCTATAAAAATCAAGAAGTAGTTATTGTTGGGGCAGGTGATAGTGCTTGTGAAGAAGCACATTATTTATCAAAAATTTGTAAAAAAGTTACCATGTTAGTGCGTAACGATTTTAGAGCATCAAAAATAATGGAAGCTCGTGTGCGAAATACGGAAAACATTGAAATTTTAATGCGAACAGAAACTGTAGAGGTATTGGGTGATGATTATGGAGTAACGGGCGCACGTGTGAAAAATAGAGATACCGGTAAGGAGCATGACATACCCGCTACTGGATTTTTTGTAGCTATTGGTCATAAACCTAATACGGATATTTTTAAAGAGTATATTACCTTAGATGAAACTGGCTATATTGTAAATGAACCAGGTTCATCTCGCACTAACGTGCCAGGGGTTTTTGTTTCTGGAGATGCTGCAGATCATGTGTATCGTCAAGCAATTACTGCGGCAGGTACTGGATGTATGGCAGCTTTAGATGCTGAGCGTTATTTAGCAGCAAAAGAATTTTAGCAAGATTTTTTAATTATGTAATAAAAAAAACGCCAAACTAATTAGTTTGGCGTTTTTTAGTTAACCTTTTACTGGTTTTTATTTTTTGTATAAAGTAGCAGAATCTTCAAATTTATTTAAGCTAATTTTAGGAGTGTTATACACCGCTATTTTTGATGAACCTGACATTTCAAGTGTAAGAGTTCCTTTTACCTCTAAATCACAGTCAGAGCTTCCTTCAGCAATAACATCTGCATTATTTGTAGTTAGTTTTTTTCCGTCAAAATTAGACGCGTTATCTACACGTAATTTTAATTGCTTTAAGTCTCCTTCAATTTTAGCATTAGCTTTTTGATATAAATCGGCTTTTAATTCATTAGCATTTATCAAGGCTTTCATATCTGCAGATTCGCTAAGTGTTAATACACAATTTTTTGAATTCAGGTTTAATTCAATTTTAGCATTTTTATCAGCAGTTAAATTGAAGTTGTCGGTTTTTAATGTTAAGTACACTTTAGAATTTCCTTTAGCGGTAATGAGTAGTTCTTTAAGGTCTAAATCAATTAAAGAACTAACCTCTGCTTTATCCGTAGTTATTAAAGTGTTAAAATCTTCGGTAACAGTTATGCGAATATTTAATCTTTTCTTAGATGTGATTTGGTGTGTTGTTCCTAAATTAAGAACTCCTTTATGGTCAACAGCATAGGTAATAACATCGTGTAAATTTTCATCGGTTTCAATTTCTATTAAAGGAACCTCTCCTTTTAATAAAGAAACTTCAAATTTTTCGTTTAAATATAATGATGAAAACGGTGCTATTTTGTGTTGTTGTACTTTAACTAGTTTGTTGCCTTTAATTTTTTCTTTTTTTTGGGCAAATCCAAAAGTACCTATTAACAAGAAAAGCAAGATAATTTTCAATTTCATAAGAATATAAGTTATAATTAGTCTTTTACAATAAAGCAAAAACGTTGCCAAGTTGTAAAGTGAGTTATTAAAATGACAATATATAAATAAATATGAATTGAACCGTAATTATAAAACATTAAAAAAGCCATTAGTTTAATGGCTTTTTTAATGTTTTTAGTGTCTTTGTAGTTTTAATTACTACTAATATTAGCTCCAGAGCTATTTGATTTTTTAACCTCAGTAGGTTTGCCAGCATATGAAATATCAGCTGCGCTTGAAGCATTAGCTGTAATGGTTTGCGTACAGTTTACATTAATGTCTGCCCCACTAGAAGCATTGGTTGTACAGTTGGTTGCTAGCAATTTTTCAGCATTAATATCTGCACCACTTGATGCTTCGGCTTCTATAAGCTCAGTATTGCCATTTAATTCAATGTCGGCACCACTACTTGCATTGCATTTTATGTGTTTTGCTTTTATAGCTAAATCTTGGTCACTGCCACTGGAAGCATTTACTGTAATTTGATCTGAAATAATAAAATTAGTAGTATAGATGTCTGCACCACTTGAACTGTTAATTTCAGTTAGTTCAGTAAAGTTTACTAAGACTTTTTTTGCACTAGCTTTTCCAACAGGTTCAAGTGTGTGTATGTGCAAAGTACCGTTTTTAATTTCTGTACTAATTAAATCTTGTAAATTTTCATCTGCTTGAACATTTACGGCTGTAGAAGTACTTTTGGTAAGATAAACATCTAAGCCTTCTGAAGCTTTTATTTTATTAAACGTTACGTTAGATAAACGCTGTTGGGTTATTACATTACCGTTACCTTTGGTGCCGGTTATGTTAAAATCGAAATTACAGCTTGTACATAATATGGTTACAAGCAATGCTACTAAAAATTTTATTACTGTTGCCATTTTTTGATTGATTTTGGTTAGTGATTTATTGTTAGGTTAGTTATTGTTTATTTTAACGCCATCCTCATCAATTTTCATTTCAAAGTTCTCGTCATTTTCTTTAATGTCAATATCTAACCCGTTTTTATCGATAATTATTTTTCCTTTTTCGCCATCTTCATTAATAGTAATGTTTATACCATTTTCGTTAATGATTACTTTACCATTTTCATCATCTTCAATATTTAAGGAGCTTTCTATACAGTCTAAACACTCAGTTTTATTATTAAGAACTTTTAAGTAATGTTCTTCATATTCATTTTCTAAAATGTCTCCGTAATAATCGCTGTTTCTATGATAGTAATAGGTGTTTTCATCTGCATAAATTACCGTTCCTACTGGTAAGTATAAAGTGACTTCAACTTCTTGATTGTTATATTTTTGTTCTGGCGACATTAAAAAGTAATTATCTAAAGCTAGGGTGTTGTTTTCTAAACTATAGTTATACATGATATCTTTAGCTCTTTCTCTTGCCGACGTGTGGTTTTGTCCGTTAGCTTCTTTTCTTATACGGATACTAGCAATAGAATCGTTTGTAGAACGTACAATTAAACGTACATACTGTGAAAAAATGTATTGTGTATCATTCTCGTCATATACAAACTTTTCGTTTGATTTGCGTCGCATTTTTGAAGAATACAACTCATTGGCATTCATGGTGATTTTTAAAGTATCTTGAGCTGTAATTGCTAATTCTTCTTTAATAAAAATATGATCTTGCTCTTTAGTTTTTAAACCTGTTTTTAAACCAAATATAGCTAGTGTTATAATTGATAATAACCAAATACCAAGTAGTGTAAACTTAGCAATATTACCTATTGATTTTAGGTTAGTTACTAGTATTTTGAGTCCTAAATAGGCAATAAAAAAGAAAGGAATACCTACTGCAAAGAAACTCAAAATAGATATAATCCATAATGGCCAAACAGGGGCGTAGTCATATAGTTCTAACTGATCAAGAAAGCCTAGGTTAAACAAGTCAAAAGAACTCATGGTAAACATTCCTACTAGTAAGCTAACCACGGTTATGGTACCTAGCATAATTAATAAAATCCCTATAAATTTTCCAAACACTTTAAAAAGAGTCATGAAAATATTTCCAATAGCATCAAAAAAAGTAGATATTCCGTTTTGCGCCTTGTTTCCATACTTTTGATAATCTACATTTTTTACAGTATCAGACGCTGAATCAAAACCCTCTTTAATCTTTTTTTCAATGTTTGAGATATTAACCGGATCTCCTGTCATAGCTATTTTTTCAGCTGTAGTTCTAGCTTCAGGGACTAAAACCCATAAAAAGATATACACAATTGGGATACCTCCCCAAGTGAAAATTGATAATAGTATTAAGGCTACACGTACCCATACAGCATCAATACCAAAATAATGCCCTAAACCTGAAGCAACCCCACCTATATAACGGTTGTCTACATCACGATAAAGCTTTCTTTTTACATTAGAAGTTGTACTGGTTTTAGGTTCTTCATCAAAAATGTCTTCGTCAACTCTGTAGTCTTCAGGTTGTCCCATTACTTCAATTACTTCATCAACTTCTTTGTTGCTTACTACTTGTCTGTCATGCTGTAATTTTTCTGAAAATAATTCAGCAATTCTATTTTCTATATCTGCTATTATTTCATCTTCTCCAGAGGCACCTGCAAAAGAACGTCTAACTGCATTTAAATAATTTTGCAGCTTATGATATGCATTTTCATCAATATGAAAAATCATACCTCCTAAATTTATATTTACTGTCTTATTCATTGTTAGTGTTTTTTTTGCTAGTTACAATTGATACTGCTTGGTGTAAATTGTTCCAAGTTTTGGTTAATTCTGATAAAAAAGTTTTTCCGTTTTCTGTTAAAGTATAATACTTTCTTGGTGGACCTGATGTTGATTCTTCCCAACGATAGTTAAGCAAGCCAGCATTTTTAAGTCTAGTGAGTAGCGGGTAGATAGTACCTTCTACTACTAACATCTTGGCGTCTTTTAGAGTGTCTAAAATTTCGGCTACATAGGCATCATGATCATCTAAAATAGATAAGATGCAGTATTCCAAAACACCCTTTCTCATTTGAGCTTTTGTGTTTTCTAATTTCATAGATTTAATCTTTTAATGTTGTGTAAACTGTTCATTTTTTGATTGTTGATTATTTGATGATGATTTATTTGATAAATGGTATGCTTATCGGATATTTATATAGTTCGCCATTACTTGCTTTAAGTGCGCCTACTATAGTAGCATATAATTCTACTATAAATAAACTTAGCGCAGCAATGCCTAAAATAATAAAGGCTACTATACTACCGGTAAATGTACTTAGGTCATAAAAAGAAATGGTTCCTTTTAACTCTTCTAGTTGTTCTATACTGAATCCAAAGTGTAATGCTATTGGAATACAGATTGCTATTATAGCTACAAAGTATAAAAACAAGCTTAACTGAAAGTTAATAACCTGTTTTCCATTCTGATTGATGAATTCAGAACGATCTTTGTTAATAGTCCATATTAATAATGGTGTAATAAAATTTCCGAAAGGAAATAGATACTTTGAAAACACTCCTATATGAATGAAACTCGCAGTATTTTTGTGATTTGTTGTTAACATAATGATTGATGATATAGTATTGTCTTATGCAAATATATGGATAAAAAAAGGTACTATGCAAAACAAAGTACTAAAATTTAACATTTTGTTAACAAAATAAAAATTCTGTAAAGCAGGTTAATTTTTCTAACTTAGAGCAAAATTAAAACGAATGAAATTAACTCCTAAAAAGATAAATTTATTTTTAATGGCTAAGTTGCCATCAGCTTATTTATGCGGTGTACGCTTAAAAAGTATCAATGCTTCAACGAGTACTACAAGTGTTAAGTTTAGGTGGATTAATCAAAATCCTTTTGGTTCTATGTTTTGGGCTGTACAAGGTATGGCAGCCGAACTAGCTACTGGAGCTTTGGTGATGCAAAAAATACAAGAATCAGGTAAAAACATTTCAATGTTGGTAGCTAGTAACAGTGCTCTTTTTACAAAAAAAGCTAAAGGCCGGATTATATTTACTTGTGATAATGGTGCTGAATTGGATAATGTTATACATAATGCAATAACAACTAAAGAAGGGCAAGTTATTGTAATGAAAGCTGTAGGAGTAAATGAGGAAGGGGTTGAGGTTTCTTCTTTTAATTTTGAATGGACATTAAAAGTGAAAAGTTAATTGTCTTGTAACAAAATAAGAGTTTTAAGAACTTATTCAGTATAATAATTTAAAACATACGGTATGGTAGCACACGAAATAGATTATGAAATTCACGGAGAAGAAATGCAATATGTAGAGATTGAGCTAGACCCTAGAGAAGGTGTTGTGGCTGAGTCTGGCTCTTTTATGATGATGGATAGTGGCTTGGAAATGAGTACTATTTTTGGTGATGGATCCAATCAAGATAAAGGAGTTTTAGGGAAGCTTTTTTCTGCGGGAAAACGACTATTAACAGGAGAAAGTTTGTTTATGACTGTTTTTACTAATGCTTCTGCTCAAAAAAGAAAGGTGAGCTTTGCTTCTCCATATCCAGGGTCAATCATACCCATTAATCTTGCTGAAAAGGGAGGGAAATTTATTTGTCAAAAAGATGCTTTTTTATGCGCTGCAAAAGGAGTTTCTGTGGGTATTGAGTTTTCTAGAAAATTAGGTAGAGGTTTTTTTGGAGGCGAAGGTTTCATTATGCAAAAGTTAGAAGGAGATGGTATGGCCTTTGTGCACGCCGGAGGTACAGTGTGTAAAAAAGTGTTGGCAGCTGGTGAAATTTTAAAGGTTGACACAGGTTGTTTAGTTGGGTTTTCTCATACAGTAACATATGATATTGAGTTTGTAGGAGGTATTAAAAATACAGTATTCGGAGGTGAAGGTTTATTTTTTGCAACCTTACAAGGTCCTGGTACTGCTTATATACAATCTTTACCGTTTAGCCGTTTGGCTTCACGTGTAATTGCTGCTATACCTAGTACAGGTAAAAGTAGGGGAGAAGGAAGTGTTTTAGGAGGTTTGGGAGATTTGCTTGATGGCGATAATAGATTTTAAATAAACAAGCTGCTAACGTATTGGTTTTTAAGGTAATTTTTTATAAAATTATTAATCAAATAGACTTATTGTTAATAATTAGTAAAAAATTAACAACTTTAAATGTAATATTGATTAGTTTTTTTCGTTTCTTTATATAGTTAATAACCCTAATACACAAACTACATGGCAAGAGCAATGTTTGATTACACAAAAACTGTACTTGAAAGAGTTAGTTTTGATGTAAATCTTTTTTGTAGAGAACTTCAAAAAGCAATAGATAGATTATTACCATATGAAGTAGAGGAATTAAGAATTTGGATTGGTGGTTTAACCATGAAGAAGCCAGAATTAAACCAATGTTTAATCTATTTAAAAGAATAAAAAAGAAAAAGGAGCTAATTTAGCTCCTTTTTTATGAATAATTATTAATGCTTTTTAGGACTTATTATCTTTACATCATGAAAAGCAATAGCTCCTCGTATAACTGCTTCAATAGTTTCTTTCAAAGCAATAGTGATTTGAATTTTCAATTTACTTTTGGTGTATAGTAAGCTAACTTCTCTGGCGGGTTTAGGATCCTTAAAATGGCGTAAAGGTTCTTTGTTGCAGTTCATTTGTTTGCTATGTAAATAGGGTAATAAAGTCATGCCTAAACCTTCATCAGCTAATTTGGTTAGGGTTTCAAAACTTCCGCTTTCTAATTGAAATTTTTTTGTTTGTTGGTTGTTACGAGTATTACATAAATTAATAACGCCATCTCTAAAACAATGCCCATCTTCAAGTAATAAAATATCTTGTAAATCTAAATCCTCAATTGTAATAGTTTTTTCAGGGTTTAAACGATGATTTTCAGGGATGTATCCAACAAAAGGTTCGTAGTATAAAGGTGTTTCTATAAGGTTTTCATCTTCTAAAGGTGTTGCGGCTAAAGCTGCGTCTATATGTCCTTCATTTAATTGTTTTATAATCTCAGGAGTTGTTAACTCTTTAATTTTAAGTTCTACTTTAGGATATTTTTCAATGAATGTTTTTAAAAACATTGGAAGTAGAGTGGGCATAATTGTAGGAATAATTCCTATTTTGTATTCGCCACCTACAAATCCTTTTTCTTGATCTATAATATCCGAAATTCGATTAGATTCATTAACAATGTTTTTTGCTTGTGAAACAATTTTTTTACCAACTTCCGTTAATTCGATAGGTTTTTTAGTACGGTCAAAAATTTTAACGGCAAGTTCTTCTTCTAATTTTTGTATTTGCATACTTAATGTTGGTTGAGTTACATAAGAATGCTCCGCTGCCTTAGTAAAGTTTTGGTATTCCGCAACAGCAAGTACGTAGTTAAGTTGTGTTATAGTCATAAGGATATCAATTCTGATGATAAAGATATAAAAACTATCAATTATAACTATGGTTTTTTTTGTTTCAATAGATAGTATTTTTGATGTAAATAAAAAAAACTATGAAAACAGTAACTATTTTAGGATTAGATGCCTCAAAAACAACCACAATAATAACCGAGTTGAATAGTCTATTAGCAAGCTTTCAGACTTATTATCAGAATTTAAGAGGAATACATTGGAATATTAAAGGAAAGCGATTTTTTGAGTTGCATGTAAAATTTGAAGAATTGTACACTGATGCGACTATTAAGGTAGATGATATAGCTGAGCGTATTTTGACTCTTGGAGGAATCCCGTTGCATACTTTTGAAGATTATTTACGTCATAATAAAGTAAGAGTAGGGAAAAATATAACCAATGATGAAAAATCAGTAGAGTTAATATTAGATTCATTAAGTACATTATTGCAATTGGAGCGGAAAGTTTTAGAATTATCAGATGTAGCGAATGATGAGGGAACCAATGCATTGATGAGTGACTTTATAGCTGAACAAGAAAAGACAATCTGGATGATGCAGTCTTGGCTAGATAAATAAATGTTGTTAAAAGTAAAATTTTAACATGTAGTTTCATTATCCTCAATATATTTGTTTTAAAAATTGAGGATAATGATTTTTGATATATTAGATGTTTTAGGTACTATAAGCTTTGCTGTATCTGGAGTATTAACGGCTTATCATAAAAGGTTAGATCCGTTTGGGGTGTTTATTATTGCTTTTGTTACGGCTATTGGTGGGGGTACACTACGAGATGTGTTACTAGGAAGTACACCAGTTAGCTGGATGGTTAACATCAAGTATGTATACATTATTTCAGTATCTGTAATTTTTGCATTACTTTTTATTAAGAAAATAGCTTATTTACGTAAATCCTTATTCTTGTTTGATACTATTGGTCTAGGGGTTTTTACTATAGTGGGGATAGAAAAAGGGTTAGAAGCAAATTTCAACCCTTTAATTTGTTTGGCACTAGGTACAATGACAGCTAGTTTTGGAGGAGTAATACGAGATATATTGAGTAATGAAATTCCCGTAATTTTCAGAAAAGAAATCTATGCAACAGCATGTATATTGGGGGGGAGTATTTTTTTAATGTTAACGTATTTCAACTGCCCAAGTTCGGTTAATTATGTAATCACTTCATTAGTCATTATTGTAATTCGTATTTTAGCAGTACGGAATAACTGGAGCTTACCTTCTTTATATAAAAATGAGGGGTGATGTTTCTTTTGTTCAAAAACGAATATTAAAGTCTAAGTTTTTATTGGCAACAATAAATTTAGCATCACTAAATACTGGAGGTCCAAAACTCATTTCGTTGTTAGAGACACCATAATCTTCCATGGGCATTTGATGCATGTTAAAATCCATTCTTTGATTATTGTTTTCATCATGCAAAGCGATAATAGCATATTCTCCAGGTGTTACATTAATAAATTGTACTTGTATTCTTCCGTTAATTATAGGTGTTTTAATACTTTGTAATGGTGCAGATTTACTATTTAAAAAAGTGTTTTCATTGTGTAATCCAAGGAGAACTTGTCCATTATCATTCTTTATATTAGTAATGGTAACCGTAATTGATATAGGTTGCTCTTGAGCATTACTAATCAAGTTACATAAAGTAAAAACAAGTGTGAGAATAATAGTTTTCATAATTTATAGTTTTATAATTACACTACAAATATTGAAAGATTACTATAGGCAAAGAAATTATAATTACTCAGTTGTTAAAAATTACTGATGAAGTGTAAATAAAAAAATCTCTGCTTTTACACAGAGATTTCTTACCCCAAAAAAACTTACTTTGTCCATAAGCAAAACTTACGAACAATACAAAGATATGAAACAAACAAACGCCAGTAAATACCCTTTTGTGGGTATTTTACATCACGAATTATAGTGATTTAATATAATATTACTTTTAAATCTATATTGTGGATTGGCCATTCTCCTTTATCAATGGCTTCTTTGGCAATTTTATCTACAACATCAAGTCCTTTTGTTACTTTCCCAAAAACGGTATGTTCTTGGTCTAAATGATGCAATCCTTTTTCTTTATGAACAATAAAAAACTCATAGGCGTCAGATAATTTTTTAGGATTTTGATTCCATCTCCTAGCAGCAGATAATGCACCTTTATGGTGTTGTTGAGAACTAAATTCTGGGGGTATTTTATAATTTCCAATCTTCATACGCAGCTTACGTGTACTGCTTTTATCTGATTGGCCTGCTTGAATAATGAAATCTTCTACAACTCTATGAAAACAAGTGGTGTTATAATATCCTTGTTTAACCAAAAAGATAAAATTTGCACGGTGTAAAGGCGTATTATTATATAGTTGAATATGAATGTCTCCTAATCGAGTGTGTATAATTGCATTTGTTTCTTTATGTTGTTTGCCGTAGTTACTTAAAAATTCAACTACATTTTTTTGAGTAATTATGGGTTCGTTTACTTTAACTATATCTTTTTTAAGAGTAGTTTTTGGTTTTGGAGTTTCTTTTTTTACCTCTTTTTTTTGTGGAGTTTCCTTATCTTGGCAACCAATTAATGAAATTGCAAAGCAAAGTAGTAGAGTTTTTATTTTAATCATGACGTTAAGAAACTTTGAGGAGTTAGTTCCAAAAATAAAAAAAATAGCATTACCAGGTATTGAGGCACAATTCAAGTTGGCACCAGAAATACGAAAAAAATTAGGAAAGGAATTTGATGTTGCTGCGAAGAATCCAAAAAAAGCTGCAGTATTAGCGTTAATTTTCCCTGATGAACACCAACAAATGCAAATGATTTTCATGTTGCGTAAAACCTATCAAGGAGTACATTCAAACCAAATAGGGTTTCCTGGCGGAAAAATTGAAAATGAGGATGTAAGTCTTGAAGCTACAGCGCTTAGAGAAACTAATGAAGAAATTGGGATTGGAATAGATCAAATAACTATTTTAAAAGAAATGACTAATGTGTACATACCTCCAAGTAATTTTTTAGTTACTCCTTTCTTTGGAATTACTTCGAAACGCCCGAACTATGTTTTAGAAGAAAAAGAAGTAGAGCGTTTGATAGAGATTCCGTTAGCTGAGGTGCTTTCGGAGTATAATGTTTCTTCACAACGCATAACAACATCTTACGCAAAAGAGCTAGAAGTGCCTGTTTTTAAGTTTGAAGAAGAGATAATATGGGGGGCAACTGCTATGATGTTGAGTGAGATAAAAGAGTTAATGTTATCTGTTGGCTATTAATTTTTTTACATTTGTAATACTATAAAAGCATAAAAAATAAATGGGGTTATTTAAAACAAATCCTTTTGGACATATATTATTTGTTAAAAAAAATCTGATACGTATTATTGGAGTGGTTACGCATAGGCGCTTTAGAGGGTTTAATGAACTACATATAGAGGGCTCGGAAATCATAAAAAACTTACCTGATACAAATGTGCTATTTGTGTCAAATCATCAAACCTATTTTGCAGATGTAACAGCTATGTTTCATGTGTTTAATGCAAGCTTAAGCGGAAGGGTAGACTCTATTAAAAATGTAGGGTATTTATGGAAGCCTAAGTTAAATATATACTATGTAGCAGCTAAAGAAACCATGAAAGCTGGTTTGTTACCTAAAATTTTATCTTATACAGGGGCCGTTAGTATTGATAGAACATGGCGAAGTAAAGGGAAAGAAGTGAATAGACAGGTGAAAATGAGTGATGTTACCAAAATAGGGACGGCATTAAACGATGGATGGGTTATAACATTTCCTCAAGGAACTACCACGCCATTTAAACCTATTCGTAGAGGAACAGCACATATAATCAAACAAAACAAACCTATTGTAGTACCTATAGTTATTGATGGTTTTAGAAGATCATTTGATAAAAAAGGATTACGAATTAAAAAAAGAGGTATTCTGCAATCATTTATTATAAAAGAACCTCTTGAAATAGATTATGATAATGATTCAATAGATGATATAGTTACACAAATAGAATATGCAATTGAACAACATGAATCTTTTTTAAAAGTGATTCCGTTAGACGAATTAAATGAAATGGAAGAGCTAAATAAAATGAGAGAATGGGATTATTAATAAAAAAAACGGCACAATAAAGTGCCGTTTTTTATTTATAAATCAAGTTGTTTCAACTCTTTATAGTTTTTATTTAGTTTCCGCATTAAAATACCGTATAGTAAAAAGTAAATCAATAAGCATATTCCTATAATAAATACGGTAGCAAGTAATATTACCAGGCCAATAATCAAATAATCTTTTGAGTTGTTTAGTTCAAAAATTATTTTTCCTGTAACGGTAGATGGTGTTGTTAAGGCGTAACTTAAAACAGTTGCAGTTAAAATAGCCATATATCCTAAATTAATAAGAACGTATAATTTTACGGTTTTACGTGTTTTAATAATACTTTCTAATAATCCTTTTACACTATTAGTGGCAGATATTGTTTTGTGATTTTTATAAAAAAGATAAATAAAGACAAGGGCAACACAACTCACAAAAACAGATGTTGGCCAACCGTATATCCACGGAGTTTTGTATTCTGAGTTTGCTTCGGGGTGGTATATAAACCCTGATATTACCCCTAAACTAAATTCAATAATACTAATAATAAAAATCCATTTTACAGCAGAAGAGGATTTTTTTAAAATCATCTTGTAAATGGCTTCAGAAGAAACTTTAGGGAGTGTTTCTTTATTCCAATCTTTTTTTAATAAGTCTAATTCTTTCATAATCACGGACTCAATATTTTCTTCAACTTTCCTTTAGCTCTATTCATTTTTACACGAGCATTAACTTCGCTAATTCCCATAGTTTCAGCTATTTCTTTGTAGTTTTTGTCTTCTAAGTATAAAAAGATAAGTGCTTTTTCAATATCAGATAGTTGCTTTATAGCGTTGTACATTAGTTTTAATTGCTCTTCTTCAGTATCGTCATACTCATCAGCTTGAATTTTAAAATGGTAATCAGAAATATCATTAGTTTGAACACTTCTTTTTGATTTTCTATATAAAGTTATGGCTGTGTTTAAAGCTACTCGATACATCCAAGTACTAAACTTAGCATCTCCTCTAAATTTTGGGTAAGCTTTCCATAGCTGAATGGTGACTTCTTGAAACAAATCATTATGAGCATCTTGATTATTTGTATATAGCCTACAAACTTTATGAATAATGTTTTGATGCTTTTCTAGTTGTTCAACAAATTTATGTTCGAGTTCTTTTTTCACTTAAGCTTTAATAATACTATACAGTAAGTAGGTAATTTGGTTAAATTGTTACATCTTAAACTTTAAGATGTGTTAAATTTACAATTCATCAGTTTGTTTTAACAGTTCGGGAATAATATTTTTTTTATAGTGAAATGATTTCTAACCTTTGAAAAGTATTTAAAATATAAATGAATAAAATTATTAAGCATAGCATAACAGCACTTTTGTTTGGAGCAATAATATTTATTGTAATAAAAGGGTATTATTTATTGACGGGGCAAATAGTTAGAATGGATAGATTTCTATTGATTAGTTTCTTGTTTTATATGTTATATGCAGTGGTTCTATATGCAGTAAATGCTTATTTGTTTATACGATTAGATAGGTTTTTTGGTAAAGGATTTTTTTCTAAAAAAAGAATAGTTGTAGGGGGGATAGCATCAGTTGTTGTAACTATGGCTGCAATTGTATTATTGCGTTTAATTGAAGAAGTGATTATACATGGTGATAGTATTACCGATTTTATAGCAACGGAACAGCTTAATTTTTATGTAATCCCTTTTATAATTACCGTAATTGGAATTTTATTTTTTAACGCATTTTATTTTTATAAAGCTTTACAAGAACAAAAGATAAAAGAACAACAAATAATTGCTGGTACAGCAAACGCTAAATATGAAAGCTTAAAGAGTCAGTTAGATCCACATTTTTTATTTAACAGTTTAAATGTGCTAACAGCTTTAATAGAGGAAGATGCTGATAAAGCACAAGATTTTACTACGGCTCTTTCAAAAGTTTATCGCTATGTTTTAGAGCAAAAGGATAAAGATTTGGTGTCTTTGGAAGAAGAGCTTTCGTTTGCCAAAACGTACATTTCTCTATTAAAAATGCGGTTTGAAAATGCTATTGATTGTGAAATACCTAAGCAATTATTTAACCCTGAAGCTAAAATAGTGCCTTTATCGTTACAGATTTTGTTAGAGAACTGTATTAAACATAATAAAATAACAGAACAAGAGCCATTAACTATACGTATAGCAGAAACTGCTAATGCACTTTGTGTTAGTAATAATCTACAGCCCAAATCAACTATGGTAAATTCTAGTGGGGTAGGTTTGCAAAATATAAAGGAACGATATGAAATTCTATCGACAAGAAACATTACAATTAATCAATCAAAAAACGAGTTTAAAGTAGTAGTACCATTATTAACTAAAAAATCATCAATTATGAAAACAACATCATCAGATATTCATTATGTAAATGCTAGAAAACGTCTTGAAAACTTAAAAGGCTTTTATTGGAGTATTGGAGCTTACTGTATTGTAATTCCATTTTTAATTTTTGTAAATTATCAAACAAGTTGGGAGAATCATAAATGGTTTGTGTACCCAATGCTAGGTTGGGGGGTAGGCTTACTTTTTCAAGCTTATAAAGTATTTGGTCAAGATAAATACTTCGGAAAATCTTGGGAAGATAAAAAGTTGAGAGAGTTTATGGAGGAGGAAGAACGATTTGGTAACCGTTGGAAATAAATAAGTAGAATCATGAGAAATTATAAAGAAGAAGATAGTTATTTTAGAGCTAAGAAAAAAGTAGAAAAAATAAAAGGGTTTTATACTCACGCAATTGTGTATGTTGGTATTAATATTATGTTATTGGTATTAATATATAGTTCATATACTCATAAAAGTAACTTTTGGAATTTAGGTACATTTTCTACTGCAATTGGTTGGGGAGTAGGATTGTTAATACACGGTATATCTGTATTTGGTAAACAAATTGTTTTTAGTGAAAGTTGGGAGCAAAAAAAGATAAAACAATTTTTAGAAGAAGAACAGCAAGGAGCTAAATGGGAATAGTAATATGAAAGTTGTAATTGTTGAAGATGAAAAGCCTGCTGCACGTAGGTTAAAACGTTTGTTAGAGAAAGAAGAGTTCGATGTAGCTGTAATGTTGCATTCAGTTTCTGAAGCTATAGAATGGTTTAAGAATAACAATCAGCCAGACTTAGTTTTTTTAGATATACAGTTATCAGATGGATTGTCTTTTGAGATATTTGAAAACTTTCAACTCACAAGTGCAGTAATATTTACAACGGCATACGATAAATATGCTTTAGAAGCTTTTAAGTTAAACAGTATTGACTATTTGTTAAAGCCTATAGATACTACAGATTTACAAATAGCCTTGAAAAAGCATCAATTATTTAAGCCCCAGGAGCATAATATGCTTTTGTCGTTAAATGATGTGAAGACATTGTTACTTAGTAAAACTGAAAAAAGTTTTAAAGATAGATTTACGGTAAAGGTTGGGCAACAAATAAAAATGCTTCCGACACATGAAATAGAATGCTTTTATAGCGAAGAGAAAGCTACCTTTATACATACAAATACAGGAAGGGATTATATTACAGAACATACCTTGGAACAGTTAGAGCAATTGTTAAATCCAGAAGTTTTTTTTCGAATTAACAGGAAGTTCTTTGTTAATATAAATGCAATTAAGAATATTGTTGCGTATTCAAACTCTCGATTAAAAATAAATTTGACTACACTGCAAAATCATGAACTTATAGTAAGTAGAGAGCGAGTTAAAAACTTTAAAAAATGGCTTGGGTAAAATTGCCATAAGTAAAGTTGTGTAGATACTTTTGATAAACTAAATTTAAGTAAGTTTGTAGTATGGTAAAAGAGCTTCAGTTACGGGTATCTATACGAGAAGAAGGGAAAGCAGATATTTTAACAATAAAGGCTGCAGCTACTTTAGGTATAGATCGGAAAGAAATTACATCAGTTAAAATTCTCAGAAAATCAATTGATGCACGTAAGGCATTAATAATATTTAACTACAAAGTACGTGTGTATGTTCATGAGGAAGCTCCTGAAGATGCTGCATATACGTTTGAATATAAAGATGTGTCATCAGCAAAAGAGATTCACATTGTTGGTTTTGGCCCTGCAGGAATGTATGCGGCGTTACGATGTATTGAATTGGGTTATAAACCTATTGTGTTGGAGCGAGGTAAGAATGTTAAGGACAGAAGGCGTGATTTAAGAGCAATAAATCAGGAGCATTTTGTTAATGAAGATTCTAACTATTGCTTTGGTGAAGGAGGAGCTGGTACGTATTCCGATGGAAAACTTTATACCAGGAGTCTAAAAAGAGGTGATGTGCGCAGAATATTTGAAAACTTGGTTTACCATGGCGCAACCGATCAGATTCTTATTGATGCTCACCCGCATATAGGAACTAATAAATTACCTAAAGTTGTAACAAATATTAGAGAAACCATTTTAAAATATGGTGGCGAAGTACATTTTGAAACTAAAGTTGTAAACTTTACAATTACAAATAATAAGTTAACAGCTATACAGTTAAGTAATGGTAGTGAAATGGCTGTAAACGCTGTAATTTTAGCTACAGGGCATTCCGCAAGAGATATTTATCATTTATTGCATGATAAAAATATTGCATTAAAAGAAAAATCTTTTGCAATGGGAGTGCGTGTAGAGCATCCACAACATATTATAGACTCGATACAGTATCATTGTTCAGGAGAACGTAATGAGTTATTGCCAGCTGCTGCATATAGTTTGGTACATCAGGTGCGTGAGAGAGGGGTGTATTCATTTTGTATGTGTCCTGGAGGGTTTATAGTGCCAGCAGCAACTGCCAACGGAGAGGTTGTAGTTAATGGTATGTCGCCATCAAAAAGAAATAATTTATATGCAAATTCAGGAATTGTTGTTGAGATTAATGTAAATAAAGATATTCCTAAATACGAAAAACACGGTGTTTTAAAAGGCTTAGAGTTTCAAAAGGATTTAGAGCGTTTAGCTTTTACCGCTGGTGGTAGAAGTCAGGTAGCACCAGCACAACGATTAACTGATTTTGTTGAAGGGAAATTGTCAGCAGATTTAAATGCAACTTCGTATCAGCCCGGGTTGAAATCGGCACCATTACATTCTTTATTGCCTAAAACCATAGGAGGTAGACTGCGAAAAGGGTTTGCAGCTTTTGGTGAAAAAATGAAAGGTTTTTATACAGAACAGGCTAATGTTATTGGGGTAGAGTCAAGAACATCATCACCAGTTAACATACCCAGAAACGAGCAATTAATGCATCCTGAAGTAGAAGGTTTATATCCGTGCGGAGAAGGAGGAGGCTATGCAGGAGGAATCATTTCTGCCGCTATGGATGGAGAACGCTGTGCTGAAGCTGCAGTTAATAACATGTAGGAAATGGAAAAAATAGAGCAACCAATATTGTTGTCAGAAAACCTTTGCTTAAATAGAGTTACAACCAAAGATGCAGCAGTAATTTATTTTCTACGCTCTAATGAGCATGTAGGAAAATATATAGCACGTAAACCTCAAAGTAATATACAGGAAGCTGTAAAGTTTATAAATGATAGAACAGAAGATGTTGCAATAGGAAAAATATGTTACTGGGGTGTTTTTTTTAAAGACTCAGAAGAACTAATAGGGACAATATGTTTATGGAATTTTAATAAAACCAAAACTGTAGCGGAAATAGGTTATGATCTAGTTCCTAAATATCAAGGAAACGGATATATGACACAGGCTGTTGCATTAGTGTTAGATTTTGGTTTTAGAATATTGCATTTACAGCAAATAGACGCTTTTACTCAAATAGAGAATGTAGCTTCAATAAAGTTACTTGTCAATAAAGGGTTTGTTTTAAACACAAATAGAAAAGATTTAGATGTTCCTAAAAACAATATTTATGAACTGCTTCAAAAAGATTATTTAAAAAGCTAATCGAGTCATTAATCAAAAACAAAAAATACTAATTATAGGTTATGTATGGCCAGAATCAAATTCTTCTGCAGCTGGTTATAGAATGATGCAGTTAATTGAGTTGTTTCAGCAAAATAATTTCGAGGTACATTTTGCCACAACGGCTGCTTTAACCGAACATATGGATAATTTGTTACAGCACAATGTGCAAGTAAAACAAATTGTCTTGAATCATGATAGTTTTGATACGTATATAAAAACACTGAATCCGAGTATAGTATTGTTTGATCGCTTTATGACGGAAGAACAGTTTGGTTGGCGTGTTGCATTGCATTGCCCTGATGCTGTTAGGGTGTTAGATACGGAAGATTTACATAGCTTAAGAAAAACACGTCAAGAAGCGTTTAAAAAGAAGATAGTACATACGCAAGAGTATATGCAATCAGCGGATATTACAAAGCGAGAAATAGCGAGTGTTTACCGTTGTGATCTATCGTTGATTATTTCTACTTATGAAATGGAGTTGTTGCAAAAAGTATTTAAAGTACACGATGATTTATTGGTTTATATGCCTTTTTTTCAAAATGAAATTAATAGTAATCATATAGCTGCATGGTCCTCTTTTTCTGAAAGGAATAATTTTATGTGCATAGGTAACTTTAGGCACGAACCTAATTGGAATATGGTTCAATTTTTACAGCAAACTGTATGGCCACAAATAAGAAAGAAACTTCCAAAAGCCGAGTTGCATGTGTACGGTGCATATCCGCCACAAAAAGCAACACAGTTATCTAAAATACAAACTGGTTTTGTAGTAAAAGGCTGGGCTAATAATGTACATGAGGTAATGCAACAATATAAAGTGTGTTTAGCTCCTATAAATTTTGGTGCAGGCATAAAAGGAAAATTTGTTGATGCTATGCAAAACGGATTGCCTAGTGTAACTACAAGTATTGGAGCTGAAGGAATGTCACACCAAATGCCTTGGGGTGGTTTTATAGCAGATGAAGTTTCAGAAATAGTAATTAGAGCAATAATGCTATATACAGATGCTGATGTATGGCAACAAGCACAAATAAAAGGTACAAAACTTTTCAATGCTATTTATGCAAATAAAAGGTATCAAAATGAGTTGGTAGATAAACTTGTTGAAGTACAGTCAAATTTAGAGCAACATAGAGCAACTAATTTTATAGGAGCTATGTTGCAACATCACACCATGAAAAGTAGCATGTATTTGTCAAAATGGATAGCTGAGAAAAATACTTCAAAATAAATAACAATTAAATAAGCTGTTTTAAGCCACTTTTTTCAGTGTAATTTTGAAAAAAGCTATTTTAAAGAAGTCGATTTTTTAAATAAAGCCTTTTTTAGGCTTTTTTAGGCGTTTTTATTCTTTTTAGGTAATGTTGATAACTTGTTTAGTTAAGTTGAAAATTACCATATTATATTACATTGTATTCCTTATATTTGTCTGTCTTCCTAAAAAAGAAAGATATTTAAAACAGCAATTAATTATAATTATGAGCGAAGAAAATAAACAAAACAATTATTCAGCCGATAGTATTCAAGCCCTTGAAGGGATGGAGCATGTAAGAATGCGTCCTTCTATGTATATTGGAGATGTGGGTGTGCGCGGATTGCATCACTTGGTATATGAGGTTGTTGATAACTCTATTGATGAAGCAATGGCAGGACATTGTTCAAAAATAGATGTTTGGATAAATGAAGATAATTCCATTTCAGTACTTGATGATGGACGTGGTATTCCAGTAGGAATTCATAAAAAAGAAGGCGTGTCTGCCTTAGAGGTAGTAATGACCAAAATTGGTGCTGGTGGTAAGTTTGATAAAGATTCGTACAAAGTATCAGGAGGGCTTCACGGTGTTGGAGTTTCTTGTGTTAACGCTTTGTCAAATCATTTAAAAGCTACAGTATATAAAGAAGGGAAAATTTGGGAGCAAGAGTACAGTAAAGGAAAGCGTTTGTATCCTGTTCGTTCTATAGGTGATACCGATAAAAAAGGTACTATGGTAACTTTTACACCAGATGACACCATTTTTAAGGACAGTACAATATACAATTACGATACCTTATCTGCACGTTTGCGAGAGCTTGCATTTTTAAATAAAGGATTACAAATATCAATTACTGATAAGCGAAATAAAGACGAAGAAGGCGCTTTTGTTAGTGAGTCTTTTTACTCAGAAGAAGGACTTTCAGAATTTGTAAAGTATTTAGATGAAACTCGTGAGCAATTAACCGCTACGGTTATTGCTATGGAAGGCGAGAAAAATGGAATTCCTGTTGAGGTGGCTATGGTTTATAATACCTCATATTCAGAAAATTTACATTCTTATGTAAATAACATTAATACGCACGAAGGAGGAACACATTTATCAGGGTTCAGACGTGGATTAACACATACGTTAAAAAAGTATGCTGAAACATCTGGTTTATTATCAAAATTGAAGTTTGATATAGCTGGTGATGATTTTAGGGAAGGGTTAACAGCAGTAGTTTCTGTAAAAGTAGCCGAGCCACAATTTGAAGGTCAGACAAAAACTAAATTAGGGAACCGTGAAGTATCTGCGGCTGTAAGTCAGGCAGTATCTGAAATGTTAACCGATTATTTAGAAGAACACCCAGATGATGCTAAAACTATTGTTCAAAAAGTAATTTTAGCAGCGCAAGCACGTCATGCAGCGGCCAAAGCGCGTGAGTTGGTACAGCGTAAAACAGTAATGAGTATTGGAGGTTTGCCTGGTAAATTATCTGATTGTTCAGAGCAAGATCCTGCTTTATGCGAAGTATTCCTTGTAGAGGGAGATTCGGCAGGTGGAACTGCAAAACAAGGGCGTGATCGTAATTTTCAAGCTATTTTACCATTACGTGGTAAAATATTAAATGTTGAAAAAGCAATGCAACATAAAGTATTTGAAAATGAAGAGATTAGGAATATTTTTACAGCGCTAGGAGTAACTATCGGAACAGAAGAAGATAGTAAAGCTTTAAATCTTTCAAAATTACGTTACCATAAAATAGTAATTATGTGTGATGCCGATGTTGACGGTAGTCACATTGCAACACTAATACTAACCTTCTTCTTTAGGTACATGCGTGAGCTTATTGAAAACGGACATGTGTATATAGCTGCTCCACCATTGTACTTAGTTAAAAAAGGTGCAAAAGGAGAGTATGCGTGGAACGATAATCAGCGAGATGTATTAATGGCTAAATATGGCGATGGTGCTAAGATACAGCGTTATAAAGGTCTTGGAGAGATGAACGCTGAACAACTATGGGAAACTACTATGGATCCTGAGTACAGAACCTTACGTAAAGTAGTTATTGATAGTGATGCAGAAGCAGATAGAGTATTCTCTATGCTAATGGGAGATGAGGTGCCACCAAGACGTGAGTTTATTGAAAAGAATGCTATTTACGCTAATATTGATGCGTAATTAAAAATAATTAAAGTAACACAATTAATATAAATACAATAAATAAAATGAAAGTAACAGTAGTAGGAGCAGGAGCAGTTGGTGCCAGTTGTGCAGAGTATATTGCCATTAAAGATTTCGCTTCAGAAGTAGTAATATTAGACATTAAAGAAGGTTTTGCAGAAGGTAAAGCAATGGATTTAATGCAAACAGCTTCCTTAAATGGTTTTGATACTAAAATAGTAGGAACCACTGGCGATTATTCAAAAACTGCTGGAAGTGATGTATGTGTAATTACTTCTGGTATACCACGTAAACCAGGTATGACTCGTGAAGAGTTAATTGGTATTAATGCAGGTATTGTAAAATCAGTTTCTGCTAGTTTAATAGAGCACTCTCCAAATACTATTATTATTGTGGTTTCTAACCCAATGGATACCATGACTTATTTGGTACATAAGACTACTGATTTACCAAAGAACCGAATAATTGGTATGGGAGGAGCGTTAGATTCTGCTCGTTTCAAATATCGTTTAGCTGAAGCCTTAGGTGCGCCAATTTCTGATGTTGACGGGATGGTAATCGGAGGGCATTCAGACAAAGGAATGGTGCCGTTAATTAACAAAGCAGCAAGAAATAGCGTGAAAGTTTCTGAGTTTTTATCAGAAGAAAGAATGGAACAAATTGTGCAAGATACTAAAGTGGGAGGAGCAACACTTACAGGGTTGTTAGGTACTTCGGCTTGGTATGCGCCAGGAGCTGCAGTTTCGGCTATGGTACAAGCAATAGCTTGTGATACTAAAAAGATTTTCCCTTGTTCAGCATTATTAAATGGTGAGTTTGGTTTAAACGATTTATCAATAGGAGTACCATGTGTTTTAGGAGCTAATGGTATTGAAAAAATTGTTGATATCAGCTTAAACGACGCGGAAAAAGCGAAGTTGGCAGAATCTGCTGAAGGCGTTAAGAAAACAAATGGTTTATTAGAGCTGTAAGCCTTTAACAAATTTATAATAAAGATAAGCCACTTTTATAACTTACTAAAAGTGGCTTATCTATTTATAACTAAACAATAGTAACTATTAATTTTTGGAATACAATTTGTAACAATTCAAGTAATTGATAGTCTAATTAACTAATTATAATAAAATAAGAAATAAATGAAAAAAGTATTTTTAGCAGTAGCCTTAGTAATTACAAGTTTTGGTTTTGCACAAGAAAAAATCTCAGAAGGGGTGATAACTACAAAACAAACCATGTCTAGTACTGATGAGCAAATGAACATGCAATTGGCTATGATGGGAGAGGTAGTAACTACCACATATTTTAAAGCTAACAAATCGCGTTCTGAAATGTCAAGCCCAATGGCTGGAAGTACAATTACAGTGGTAGATGGTGATGCGGGCAAAATGTTGGTGATGTTAGATAACCCTATGATGGGTAAAAAATATAGCGTTAACGATATCAAACTGGAAGAAGATGAGTTAAAAGACGTTGCTGTAACTGCAACTGACGAAACCAAAGTTGTTTTAGGATACACATGTAAAAAATATGATGTAGTAATGAAAAAACAAGGTGTTGAGGTAAAAATGGCAATGTATGTTACGGATAAACTATCAGCAAAAAGTCAGCAAACAAGTAGTTTAGGAGGAAAAGTAGCAGGATTTCCGTTATATTCAGAAATGAAAATGAACCAAATGGGTGCGGAAATTGTTGTGAAAATGGAAGCTTCAGAAATAAAAAAAGAAACTGTTGAAGACGCTAAATTTAACATGACTCCTTTAGAAGGATACGAGTTAGCACAAGCTCCAGGAAAATAATTACTAACTGTTTTAGTAGTAGTAAAAAAACCAACAGATTTCTGTTGGTTTTTTTATGAAAAGAAAACTTTTAAAAACTAAGTGAATATATTGCTTTTTCATTATAGAAAAATTATATTTGCTCGTTTTTAAACAAAATTATACCATTAAATAAATCATAATGCAAAACAAAGGAATAGTTAAATTGTTTGCTTTTTTATTTGTAGCTGTAAGTATTTACCAGCTATCATTTACATATATAGCAAGCAAGGTGGAAAAAGAAGCAGCTGCATACGCTAAAGGAGGAGATAATGTAAATGAACTTGAGCGTAAGTATTTAGATTCAATAGGTGGAGAGTCTGTAATAGCAGGTATTTCTTATGATTATGCTAAAAAAAGAGTTTTAAATGAAGGTCTTGACTTAAAAGGAGGGGTAAACGTAATTCTTCAAATTTCAGCGAAGGACATTTTAAAAGGATTAGCAAATAATACTAAAAACCCAGTATTTAATCAAGCGTTAACTAAAGCAGACGAGTTACAAACAAGTTCTGACGACACGTATCTACAATCGTTTTTTGTAGCTTTTGATGAGGTAAACGCTAAAGCGGCTACCAAAACACCATTAGCAGCTACTGATATTTTTGCAAATAAAACTTTAGAGGGTTCTGTAGATTTTAAAATGACTGATGATGAGGTAAAACCAATTCTAGAACAAAAACTAGATGAGTCTATTGAATCTGCTTTTGAAGTAATTCGTAAGCGTATCGATAAATTTGGTGTAACTCAACCAAATATTCAACGTTTAGGAAAATCGGCTCGTATTTTAGTAGAGTTGCCTGGGGCTAAAGATGTAAACAGAATTAAAAAATTATTACAAAGTACTGCACAGTTAGAGTTTTATGAAACACATATGTTTGGTGAGGCAGCGCAATACTTGGTAGATGTAAATAATAAACTGAAAGCAGAAGTAATGGCTAAAGCGGCTACTACAGATGCTAAAGATAATGAGGCTTCTGCCGATGAATTATTAGGAGCAGAGAACGATTCTATTAAAAAAGCGAATGAGCCTAACCCATTATTTGAAGTAATGTCATTAAATCCTTATGGAATTCAAGGACAAAAAACTTCTCGTTTGGCAATAGCTAAATTAGCTGATACTGCAACTATAAATGGATATTTAAACAGTACTAAAAACTTACGTACTGGAGCTATTAAAAATGCAAAATTCCGTTGGGGTGTAGTGTTTACTACAAGAGATAAAGCAAACTTTGGTATTTCTGAAGATGATACACATGACTATGTGCCTTTATTAGCGTTAAAATCTGATAGAGAAGGAACACCTGCCATGTTAGGTGATGTAATTACCGATGCTAGACAGCAATATTCGCAAGTAGGAGAACCTTCTGTAGGCATTACTATGAATGGTTTAGGGGCTAAGCAATGGGCTAAAATTACAGGGGATATCGCTAAGCAAGGAAATACTGTAGCTATTGTGTTGGATGATATTGTTTACTCTGATGCTTCTGCTCGTCAATCAATTACTGGAGGACAAACAGAAATTTCAGGAAGCTTTACCTTAAATGAAGCTAAAGATTTAGCTAACGTATTGCGTGCAGGTAAATTACCAGCATCAGCAGATATTATTCAATCTGCAGAAGTAGGACCTTCGTTAGGAAAAGAAGCAATTGATAGCGGAAAAATGTCATTCATTATTGCATTACTTATGGTATTTGTATGGATGATATTCTATTATGGAAAAGCAGGATTATACGCTAACATAGCTTTAGCGATAAACATCTTATTAATATTTGGTATTCTTGCAGGATTAGGAGCTGTATTAACACTTCCTGGTATAGCAGGTATCGTATTAACTATAGGTATGTCGGTTGATGCTAACGTACTTATTTTTGAGCGTATAAAAGAAGAATTGGCTTTAGGGAAATCACAAGCCGAAGCTATTAAGGACGGATTTAGCAACGCATTATCATCTATATTAGATGCTAACGTTACTACGTTTTTAACGGCTATTATTTTATTTGTTTTTGGAACAGGGCCTATTCAAGGTTTTGCAACTACATTAATGATAGGTATTGCCACTTCATTATTTACAGCAATTTTCATTACACGTTTGTTTGTAGATTGGAATCTGAACAAAGGCGGAGTATTAACCTTTACTACAGGAGCTACTAAGAACCTAATGAAAAATATGGGGGTTAATTTCTTAGGAAAAAGAAAGATTGCTTATATCGTTTCTGGAGCTTTATTAGCTATAAGTTTAGGATCGTTATTTACTAATGGTTTAGATCAAGGTATTGATTTTGTCGGAGGTAGAACGTATCAAGTACGTTTTAATCAAGCCATGAATGCTAATGAAGTAGCAGAAAAATTAGGGAAAGCATTTGGAAGTGCCGAAGTAAAAACTTACGGTGGAAACGATCAACTAAAAATAAGTACTAAATATAAAATTGCAGAAAAAGGTTTAGCTGTTGATGCTGAAATTAAAAAGACGTTGTTTGCAGAGTTAAAGCAATACTTACCAGAAGGTATGACGTTAGAACAATTCCAAAATGGAGCTAGTAATGAAGCTAAGTTGGGTATTGTACAAACTATGAAAGTAGGGCCAACAATTGCAGATGATATTAAAAAAGCGTCGGTATGGGCAGTATTGGGATCGTTATTAGTGGTGTTCTTGTATATTTTAATGCGATTCAGATGGTGGCAGTTTAGTTTAGGTGCTGTTGCAGCTGTATTCCATGATGTGGTTATCGTATTAGGTATTTTCTCATTAACAAGTAAGTTTATGCCATTTAATATGGAAGTTGATCAGGCATTTATTGCGGCTATATTAACTGTAATCGGATATTCGTTAAATGATACCGTGGTTGTTTTTGATAGAATTAGAGAGTTCTTTAATGATAATGAAAACTGGCCGTTTGGTAAAACCGTTAATCAAGCTTTAAATAGTACGTTAAGCAGAACATTAAATACTTCTGTTACTACATTAATTGTATTAGTAACTATCTTTATTTTAGGAAGTGAATCTATTAGAGGGTTTATCTTTGCCTTAATTATTGGGGTGTTAGTTGGTACATATTCATCGTTATTTATCGCAACACCAGTAATGTTTGATACGGTAGGTAAAAAAGAATTGAAGCGTGAAAAACGTGAAGAAGAAGAGGGAGAAGAAGTTGCTGTAGCATAAGCTGCTAACAATTCTTAAATTATATAAAAAGTCCGGAGTATTAACTTCGGACTTTTTTATTTTTTTTGACTTTTAAAGCTGTTATTGTACTATTACATTGGCCATCCAATAGTAACAAAGCAAGATTTTTTAGTGTTTGGATGAAGGAAAAATATAATGGTGTAAGTATATATTTAATCACTCTAAATGCTATTTAAGAAGAAAACCTTCTTCAGAAGTTAGAAGGTTTTATAGTTCAGAAAAACTTATTTTATCACCAGGCTTTAAGTTCCATTTGTCTGATAAGCCAGCATTAATTTCTAATACGTATTTTACAACATCTTCTGAGTATACAGAAGTTTCATCTAGTGGCTTGGTGTTTTTGGCTATGTTGACAATAGTTTTATTACTGTCTATATAAACTATATCTAAAGGTATATAGGTGTTTTTCATGTAAAAACTGCGCACTTGTATCTGGTCAAAAATAAAAAGCATACCATGATTGGTGTCCAAGTGCTTACGATACATTAAGCCTGTTTGCCGTTCATAATCATTGTCGGCAATTTCTATCCGTAGCTCTTTTATAATGCTGTCGTTACTATTTTTAAGTTGCAAGTTTCCTTCATGCTTAAAGAGAATCTTCTTTACAGGAATCACTTTTTGTTCTTTTTTTTCTTTACATGAGTTTAATCCACATAACATAAAACTAATAGTAGTAGCTAAGTAAAATCTCTTACGCATTGTTAGTGACTTTTGTCGGACGAAACATAAAGTATAGTCCCATAATAATAAAAGGGATACTTAACCATTGCCCTGTAGAAAGCACGTTGCCTAAAGCATCTTCAAAACCACCTTGTGATTTTTTATAGAACTCTACTACAAACCGTACAGTCCATAGTAATACTAAGAACAAACCAAACAAGTAAAACGGCTTTTGTTTCTTGTCTGTTTTCCAATAGACAAACATCAAAATAGCAAAAACAAATACATAGCATATAGATTCATATAGCTGTGCAGGATGACGCAACGGAACGGTCTCTAACAAATGAATAAATTTTGGGTTATTTACTATGGCATCATAGGCTTTACTTACATTGTTAATTCCGGTAAGATTTACAGCTTCTTGCGGGCGATAATGTTGTTGTATAAAGCGAAATCCGTAATCAGTATTAGTAACTTTACCAATAATTTCAGAGTTCATTAAGTTACCTAAGCGTACAAAAATAGCTCCGAAAGCAACTGGCACCACAACTCGGTCTAGTATCCAAGATAATTTAATATCAGGATATTTTTTATGGTACATATACATGGCAATAATAACACCTATAGCAGCACCATGGCTAGCTAACCCAGCAATTCCTGTAAAACGGAAAGGATCAAGTTTAAAGGGCAATACAATTTCTAATAAATGATTTTGATAGTAATCCCAGTCGTAAAAAAACACATGCCCTAAGCGTGCACCAACTAAAATTGAAACAACCGCGTAAATAAATAAGGTGTCAAGTTTTTCTAAAGAAACATTTTCGCTATTGAATATACGTTTCATAATTTGTAAGCCACCAATAAAGGCAACAACAAACATTAAACTATAGTATTTTATAGGAATTGGACCTAATTGAATTAAAGTGTCACTAGGGTTCCAATTAATAAGTAAGTTCATCATAACTATTGCTTAGCTTTTATGAGGTAAAGATATACATCTGGAGCTAATTAACCGATAAAAAATTGTTAATTCATGAGTAGTTAGGGATATCAACTAAAAAATGGTAACAAGCATTATCAAAATCCATTTTACAGTAGTAATGCTGTAACCCGTTAGTAACCATAAGCACATCGGCATTTAATTCCATATTATACTGAGCAATCTGATCAAAAGTTTGTTGTGTAATAGCTACTTTCGGTGCTTTACATTCAATTAAAATATGAATATTACCGTTGGGATGAAATACGACAATATCATATCTTTTTTTTCTACCGTTCAGGTATAATTCTTTTTCTACGCTAATTAACGATTTTGGGTAATTTTTTTCGTTCATTAAAAATGAAACACAATGTTGCCTAACCCATTCTTCAGGAGTAAGAATGATGAATTTTTTTCTGACTTCATCAAAAATACTGAGCTTATTTTCGTTATTTTTGAAACGAAACTTGTATGGTGGGAAATTTAATTTTTGCACGCTGTAAAAATATAAAATATTCTCAAGTTTAACTTGTTTCAAATTGGTATATGGAAAAGGTAAAAGAAATAGTTTCGAATATTAAAAACGGGCAAATTAAACCTATTTATTTTTTAATGGGAGAAGAGCCATATTATATTGATGCTCTTTCTTCATATATTGAAAAAAACGTGCTTTTAGAAGAGGAGCGAGGCTTTAATCAAATGGTATTATACGGTAGAGATGTTAGTATTGATGATATTGTTTCTAATGCAAAACGCTATCCAATGATGGCCGATAGGCAAGTGGTACTGGTAAAAGAAGCCCAAGATTTAAGCCGTACTATAGAAAAGTTAGAAAGCTATGCCGCAAACCCACAACTCACCACTGTATTAGTTATTTGTTATAAATATAAAAAGTTAGACAAGCGCAAAAAGTTATATAAGCTTATTGAAAAAAACGGCGTATTGTTTGAAAGTAAAAAGCTGTATGACAACCAAGTGCCCGATTGGATTAGAAGAGTTTTAGCAGGTAAAAACTATAAAATAACACAAAAAGCTGCTTTGATGTTGGTGGAGTTTTTAGGTACTGATTTAGGGAAAATTAATAATGAGTTAGAAAAACTCCAATTAGTATTGCCTAAAGGGACAGAAATTACTCCTACAGATATTGAAAGGAATATAGGAATAAGCAAAGATTATAATAATTTTGAATTACGTAAAGCTATAGGTGAACGTGATGTATTAAAAGCAAATAGAATTGTAAATTACTTTGCTCACAACCCAAAGGATAACCCTATGGTGGTTACAATTTCCTTACTTCATAATTTTTTCTCTCAGTTATTGCAGTATCATGCTTTGAGTGATAAGTCGCAATTTAGTGTAGCTAAGGCCTTAAAGGTTAATCCGTATTTTGTGAAAGAATACCAGGTAGCGGGTAAAAATTATCCAATGAAAAAAGTAAGCCAAGTAGTGGCCTTGCTCCGTGAAGCCGATGTTAAAAGTAAAGGAGTAGGAGCAAGTAACTTACCACAAGGCGATTTGCTAAAAGAACTATTGTTTAAAATAATGCATTAACCCAATAAATTCTTAATCTAAAAAAGGGTTTGCCCATTTATCATTTGTATAAACATCGGTTCCTGATAATGTTTGTATAAAAGCAATCACATCCTCTTTTTCTTGTTGTGTCATGTTTAGTTGTTGCGGATTTCCCCCTGGAGTAAGTCTAGGGTCTAAATTAGTGTTCCCTGCAGTATTAATCTCATTATAATGGTTTAGTACTGTAATTAGGTTATTGGAAACACCAATGTGCATGAAAGGTCCGTTACTAACTCCATTTGCTTTTACCACATCGCGTAAACTAGGTGATCTAGTAACAATAAGATCTGTCCCATTCCCATTTGCAGCACCAATTATACCATTATTTAATGAGTTTGGATCAATATCAAATTCAGGCGCTTGATGGCAACCAGCACAACCAATTCCTCCAGCTACTCTAACACCATTATTGTCAAATGTAGGGGGAGCTAAAAATAATTGTTTTCCATTATTTTCATTAGCGGTAAAATTTGGAAAGGGAGTCCCGTCATTTGTAACAGTTGCTCTACCTTCATCATATTTTGAATCAAAAGATTGAATACTTCGTATAAATTGTGCTAAGGCGTTTTGGATACGTTCTTCAGAAATTGTTTGATTGCCAAAAGCAAATTCAAACAATTGTGGGTAGTATGCAACGTTTTCTAATTTATTTATTAAATCATTAAAATTCTGATCGCCATTTTCACCGCTAAACCCCATTTCATTATGATCTTGTATAGGCATAGTGGTTTGTTCTTCTAAAGAATTTGCGCGTTCATCCCAAAAGAATTTTTCTTCGTTAGAAAACCGAGTGTTAATTAAACGCATAGAATGTCTTCCTGTTTGTCCATTCACTCCTGTGCTAACACTTGTAATATCACTAAATGCGTTTTCTTGTTGATGGCAACTACTGCATGAAATGGTGTTGTTAGCAGACAGGTTTTTATCGTAAAAAAGTATTCTGCCTAATGTTGCACCTTTGTCGGTTATTGGATTAGCAACGGTATTATCTTTAGTAATGTAGGAAGGAATACTCTGATTTGCATAATTAGGTAAATTATTAAAGTTGATTGAAAAGTATTCTGAAAAATCAAAATCAACAGCTGTATCAGTTTCTATTTGATCATTTTCATTACTACATGAAGCTAATGAGATTATTGTACAAAAGCATATTTGGGCAATTTTTTTCATAAAATATTGAGTTTATTTTGGTATTGGACTCAAGTATTTTAAAAAGGTTTAATGTAAATGATGTTTTATTTTCCTTTTAAGAGGTTTACGCTAACGGTGGCTAACTCATTATCAGGAAATTTTGTTGCGTATTTTGGGTCAGGAATTAAACCAGCTTTTGTTGCAATAGTTTTAAAAACATCAATTTCTAATATGAACTGATCAGAATATCCATGTGTTGCATCGTAAGCTGTAGCAGCTGTTTTTCCTATGTTTTTGGCAACTAACTCTGGTGCTACGGTGTGCAATTCAATAACTAATAAACCAAATTTTTCAGTATAGGGTTTCCATTTAAGTAAATGTTCTAATAAAGAAGCTTCAACTAAATTGTTGGTAATTCGTTTTCCTTGATAGGCATATGCTCCTGTTGAAGTACTTTTTTTAGAAGGAATATTTTTAGGGGCTTCCCAAATCCTATTATGATCTAAAAAGGTACGTACATTAAGTAAATCTTTTAAATCAATATTATAGTTTTCTTTTAGGTCAGATGCTAATAACTCTGGTTTACCAATGTCACCCCATATTACTTTTGCCCAAATATCTGCTTTAATTAAATTGGCTCTAGTTACTTTTAATGCTGCCTGATTAAAGTCTGCTCCAACTAATAATAACGGATGATCATCTAATAATTTTCCACGTAAAGTTTGGTGTTCAATAACGTCAAAAATATGCTGAATAAAAGCTCCATTACCACAGCCCATATCTAAAATACCTTTTGGTTGTTCATCAATAGGTTTATTAAAAATGGTGATAATGATCTCGTCAATTACTTTAAAATAAGTGCTATGTGCTCCACCGCTTCCCCAAACATTCATTTCGCGGTGTACGTGTTTTTCAGGTTCGTTTACTGATGCATTAAGAATTAATGGATTGCCAAAAATCAATTCGTCTAACTGAACAAAAGTAGGGAGGTATGACACCGTTACTCCGTAAGCTGTAGCACGTTTAGCAAAAAACAATCCTTTTTCGGTAAATTGATATGTATCATTCCGTTTTGTAAACCAACCCAAATGAACAAAAAAATCAAGAATAGTTTTAAAACTCTCGGGGTTTTTATGGTATTCTTCAGCATTAAAAGAAGCTTCCATGAAATACTTGTGAAACATTCCGTTAACTCCGAGCAGTACAACTATAGGTGCAATAATTACCCCTTCAATATGTTTCAATACCTGTTTTTCAAGGGTGTTAATTTCTGTGAGTCCGAAGTTTGATTCAAATTGTTTAAAAATTTTTGACAATGCTATAAAAGCATCAGCTCCTATACGCTCTTCAGGAAATTTAACACTGTAATTTAATAATGAAACAGCATCTTTAAAGAGTGGTGCTAGCTCAAAAGCAGTTTTTGAATTACTATTTGTTTCAAAATAAACCTCTTCATTATCTATTTGTTGTTTAAGCCAGCCTTGTGAGCAAAGTATGCGTAGGCTCACGTTTAGGTAGCCATCATTAGCTTGATATTGTTTAGTTATTTCAGATAAACTTACTTTTTTCTTTTCTAAAATATAATTTAATATCCCTTTTTTATGTAGGGTAAAAGCAGTAGTAGCGGTAGCAATACCGTCTAAATGACGAAATAAAGTACTTCGATATTCAGACTTTTGTTGTTTGGTTAGCATAGTGTTGTAGTATGAAGTAAATTAAAGATACAAAAAAGATTGATTTGCGTTTATAAAAAAAGCCCCGATATATTCATCGGAGCTTTTTTTAATTGTAATTAGTTTTATTAAAACAATGCAGGAAATTTAGTTGGTTCAGCTTCGTGCATTATTTCATAAACCTTTTCAAAAATATCCTCAGCAGAAGGTTTACTGAAATAGTCACCATCAGTCCCATAAGCTGGTCTATGTTCTTTAGCAGTTAATGTCTGTGGCTTACTGTCTAAAAATTTATAAGCATTTTGTTTTTCAACAATTTCTTGTAAAATATATGCAGAAGCTCCTCCAGGAACATCCTCGTCAATTATTAATAATCTATTTGTTTTTTGAACAGACTTGGCAATATCATGGTTTAGGTCAAAAGGTAATAATGATTGAACATCAATTACCTCAGCATTAATTCCCACTTGCATTAAATCTTTAGCGGTTTCTTCAACTATTCTTAAGGTTGATCCGTATGAAACTAATGTTATATCTGTTCCTTCTTTAAGGGTTTCAACTACTCCTAAAGGTGTTTTAAACTCTCCTAAATTACTAGGCATTTTTTCTTTTAAACGGTAACCATTTAAGCACTCAACTACAACTGCTGGTTCATCACTTTCCAATAGAGTATTGTAAAATCCAGCTGCCTTAGTCATATTTCTAGGTACTAATATATGGATACCACGTAATAGATGAATTAATCCGCCCATTTGTGAACCTGAGTGCCATATACCTTCTAAACGGTGTCCTCTGGTACGAATAATTAATGGAGCTTTTTGTTTTCCTTTAGTTCTGTATTGTAGTGTAGCTAAATCATCAGACATGATTTGTAATGCGTATAGAATATAATCTAGGTATTGAATTTCAGCAATAGGGCGTAAGCCTCTCATAGCCATTCCAATACCTTGCCCTAGTATTGTAGCTTCACGAATACCGGCATCAGCAACTCTTAAGTCGCCGAATTTTTCTTGTAATCCTTCAAGTCCTTGGTTTACGTCCCCTATATGCCCAGCATCTTCACCAAACACTAAGGTTTTAGGATATTTGCTAAATATTGCATCAAAATTATCACGCATTATTAAACGTGCATCAACCATTTCTGCATCATCTGCATATTGTGGTGCTTCTGTAGTTATATTAGTAGCCTTTAAATTGCTTTCTGAATATAAATTTGCACTGTATTTTGGTTGAATTTTAGCTTTATAGTTAGTTATCCATTGTACTAAAGACTTTTTACTTTCAGAGTTTTCATTAGTTAAATAGCGTAAGGCTTTTCTAGTTGCTACTAAAATATCTTTACGAATAGGCTCTTTAATTATTTCTAACTCTGAAGCTAGTTTTTCAATAAAAGCTTTGTTGCTAGAATTTGCTGCTGCAGCTTTTAAAACAGTAACTGCTTGATTTTGTTCTTCTTTTTGCGGTTGAATGAAGGCATTCCAAGCATCTTGTTTTCCTTTACGAACTTGTTTTTTTATATCGTTTTCTAATGCTTTAGCTTCTTCTTCTGTAAAGATGTTGTTTTCTAACATCCACTCGCGCATTTTGCTTACACAGTCAAATTCAGTTTCCCAGGCTAATCGTTCTTTTGATTTGTAACGTTCATGTGACCCTGACGTTGAGTGTCCTTGTGGTTGTGTTAATTCTTTTACATGAATTAATACAGGGCAGTGTTCTTTGCGAGCTACTGTTGAAGCACGTTGGTAAACATCTACTAAACTTGGATAATCCCATCCGTTTACAGTAAAAATTTCATAACCGTTACTGTTTTCGTCACGTTGGAACCCTTTTAGGATTTCAGAAATATTTTCTTTAGTGGTTTGATGTTTAGCGTGTACAGAAATACCATATTCATCATCCCATACATTCATTACCATTGGTACTTGTAATACTCCAGCGGCGTTAATGGTTTCAAAAAATAACCCTTCACTTGTACTGGCATTACCAATAGTTCCCCAAGCTACTTCATTACCGTTTTCAGAAAAATTATCGGCTGTAATACCTTTTACGTTTCTGTATATTTTTGAAGCTTGTGCCAAGCCTAATAATCGTGGCATCTGACCAGCAGTAGGAGAGATGTCTGCACTTGAGTTTTTTTGCTGTGTTAGATTTTTCCATGAGCCATCCTCATTTAAACTATGAGTTGCAAAGTGGCCCCCCATTTGTCTTCCTGCAGACATAGGTTCTTCATTAATGTCGGTGTGTCCGTATAAACCTGCAAAAAACTGTTGGATGTTTAATTGGCCTATAGCCATCATGAAAGTTTGGTCACGATAATATCCAGAGCGGAAATCGCCATTTTTAAAGGCCTTTGCCATGGCTAACTGAGGCACTTCTTTTCCATCGCCAAATATTCCAAATTTAGCTTTTCCTGTTAAAACTTCACGCCTACCTAGTAAACTACATTCTCTACTTGTTACAGCAATTGTGTAATCATTTAATACTTCAGTCTTGAAGTCTTCAAAAGTAATATCTTTGGTGGTTTTACTTGTGTTGCTCATAGTTTTATGTCAATTATCGTGTTTTGCAAAAGTACTAAAAAACATAGATTTTTGCAAGAGTAAAACAACTGTTTTTATTGTATAATTCTTAAGTAAAAGAACTTTTTTTTAAGAATTGTTTAAAAATATTGGTTTTGTTAAGATTTTGATTGTTAAAGTCTCAAATAATTTATAACCATTTTCGGGTGAATAAACCAATGAGAACTTTTGGTGATAATGTGATTTTAAATCTGATTTTTTGACTGTAATGCGGTTGGCTTATTTCCCAGCCTAGGTTAGAGTATACAGGAAAATATAATTCAAAATAGTCAGGTACTAAATTTAAATGAATTCCTGAGTCGTATACAAAATGTGTTTTTTTGTTATTGCCTACAAATCCAGCATCACCATAGGCGAAAATATATTTCCAAATATTTGTGCTTAGATTAGTTGTAGCAATCCATTCATTTGCATAAGGAGTATTTAGTTTTGATTTAAACCCTCCTTCTGCAATTATAATTTGCTGACTGTATATTCCGGTGCTTTCTGATCTACCATAATAATTATAGTCAAATAAATAATCGGAAGGTCTGTCTAAGGCAAAACTAAAAAAGTCTGAGTTGGTGTTGTTGTATAAAAAACCACCAGCAAATATGCGCCAATTTAACTGTCTGTTGTTAGCAAATAACTTACGATATTCATAATTAGCAGAAATTTTACCAAATTTATTTGAAAACTGGAGATCTGTGCTAAAAGCGTTATAGTTAATCAGATTAGCATCTGAGATTCCAAATTTCAGGTTAAAAACATTATAGTTGGGTGTATCATCAATAACAAATTCATTACGCTGTTTTTCTACAGTAATGTTTCGGGCAACTATGAATGATCTTTTATTATCTCTTAAATCATTTTTATCCCTAAAACTTAAGGCTATGTATGGGTTAAACCTTTGGTAGCTTAAATTATCTTGATAGTGATATTTTTGGTAGGATAAGCCAAAAGATGAGCTAAATAACTTTTTGTTTTTATAGTGTTTTATATAGTTTGTTGAAATGCTCCCTACTAATTTTTTACTAGATAAGCCATACATAGGCTTTACTTTGTAGGTAAAAGCTCTGTTTAATAAAGTTTTATTGGTAATAATAAGGCCGGGAGAAAAGCCATCATATAAGTTATATCCTAAATCTGGCACATAAAAAAACTGGTTGTATTTTGGTGCTTCAGCATCTTTAATAAGGGTAAACTTTAAAGGTTTATTAAATAAATGTGGCTTTATAGTTTTAGTGTTGTTTTTTAAGTTGTATTCTGGTATTATTTCTTCATAGTTTAAAATAACTCTATCAGGTTTATTGTTTGGTATATCAACAATTTTTTCTCCAATGAAGCCATCGAAATAATGTTTGCTAATAATTTTGTTATCGATTATTTGATATATTGAAATTGGCGTTGATGTTTGCTCTTTGTTTTTTAAATGCACCCTAAGTACTGTTCCCTTAGGAGTTACATTTTTAATGGTATAATCTATACGTTTGTTGGTGTTGACATAGTCTGGAAGAAACCAAGATATGTCTTTATTAGTATTATTTTGTAGGGCTGTAATAAAGTGTTTTCCTTCAATATCTTTTAGCGCATTTTTGGTGTAAAATTGCTTTAGGGTACTGTCAATTACTTTACCGCCTAAAAAGTCGTTAAGGTATAAAAGTCCTACACCAGCTTTGTTTTTATTTGATATATTAACGTTATACTTTAAAAGAGAATCTTTTGGACTGCTCAATTTTTGATCTAAATTTTTTCTAGCTGTATACAGATTGAAATAGTAATATTGGTCATTAAATTTCTTTTTGGCAATTTCAAAAGAACGAACCCCCCATATTTTAGCTAATGACCCTAAAATTTTCATATTGGGGTAATTTTCAGCAACATATTGATACATTAAATAACTTTCAATAGCATCATTTAGCCAATAGTTTGTTCGGGGATTAGTGTTTATCGTGTTTTTAATGTATTTACCTATAGTAGCTTTCAATATTTTAATTTCATATTGGAAACCATCTGGAAAGGGTCTTATAAAATCTGGTAATTGGTTAAGTCCATACACAGGATTTCTTCGGTATGCTGCATCTGAAAGTAGAATTTTTTGATGAGGATATTCCCCTAGTTTATTAGATAAAAAAAATGCTATTTTATCATGTATTACAGCTTTTAGACCTAGGCCTATTCCTTCATCATCAATATTTGTTACATAAGTAAACTTGTCGGTTGCTAGTTCTTCAAAGTTATGATGTATAACTAAATGCGTTTCAGAATTAATTCTATCACGACCTAATAATTGAGTAGTAGTAATGCTATCTGTTGTTTTGGTAGTAATTATATCAAAATCACTAATAACTTTATGTGTATTAGGGGTATTTATAGTTAGGTTGATGGTACTGTTAGGAAAGTATAAATCATTTAAGTCTTTATTGCTATAGTATACCCATTTATCGGTTAGTTTAGCTGGGGTAATAAACCACTCACGGAGCTTTACATTTTTTTTATCTGTTATTCCGAAGCGTGTAAATTTATCAGAAGGTAGTTTTAAGGTGTACTTTAAATTAATAGAGATACTATCTTTAGGCTGTACTATATTTTTTAAGGCAACAGCTATGATATCAGGTTTGCTTCTGGTATAATCATGGCTATTATTATTTATGGTAATAGCTTGTATAGTAGTAAATCCCTTATCTTTTTCTTTAGCAAAATGTAGTTTAGTACTGTATTCTTCAGCAAAACGTTTCGCTAAATCGGTTTCACGGGAAGAGTAGGAGTTGTTCCAATCGTTAAAGAAAATTGTATCTAAAGCTTTAGGTGATGTGTTTATAAGTGTGATACGTTGTTTAATATCTATTTCATTGGTTTGAGCATTGAAGTTAGCATCAATAACAATTTTGTTCTGTGCGTTTGCACTTGCACAGATAATACATAAAATACTTAAAAGAAGAAACTGTACTGGTTTCAATTGGTTTGGAATTTTTTATAGCCGAAATATACAGAATATGGTTTTCAAACAGTTAAGATTATCGAATAAATTACTATCGTTTTAATGAAAAATGTGCTTTAAATTCTTTGTCATTGTTATTGCGATCCTTGTAAGTTGTTACAAACCAGTAATCTGAAGAGAATAATTTATTGCCGTTATAAGTTCCATCCCAGCCTCTTTGTGAAGGATATATTTGAGTAATAAATTTACCAAATCGATCAAAAATTTGAATGGTAGCCTCAGGTTGATTAGATAGGTCTAAAATATTCCAGGTATCATTTACACCATCACCATTGGGCGTAAAAAATTTAGGGTATTTGATAACTGTTACTTCTAATATTGTTACCTCACAACCTCCTAATGTATCAATAATTGTTATGATATGATCTCCTGAGTTTACATTAAAAAACTGATTACTTTCTTGTATAGGACCATCATTTAATTGATAGTTGTACTGTCCTAGCCCACCAGTAATATGTACAGTAATTACAGCGTAATCATCAAAATCTTCAGTTACTGAATATGTAGCAATTGCTTGACTAGATGCGGTAACTACAACTTCTGTTTCCTGATAATTACAATCTCCAGGTTGAGGAGGTGTTACAGGGTTAATTATAGAAGTAACAACAGTATAAGTCCCTGCGCTTGTTGCTAAATGATTGGCACCACTAGCTATAATAGTTCCATTTAAATACCAATCAATAGTATAGATGTTTTCATCTAAATTTGATTCTAATAAAATGGGCTGTAGTGTTTCTCCTGTTTCTGGATCAACACAAATAATACCACCTTGAATGTTTAAGTCCAATAAAGGATGTATTGTAACTGTAAAAGTGGCCTCATCATAGCAGTTTGTATTATTGATTGCAGTAGCATAAACATATATTGTATGTTCTCCAGGTGTTGTTAAATTTAAATCGGTAATTAAGTTTTGTCTCTCAGGGTCAGTATAATAAGCTACATTATATCCACTAGTACTAAAGTCGTTTAATTGATAATTTCCACAAACTACTTCATCTGAAAAAGCGGGTAAAGTTGGTGTTTCGGAAATATTAATTGTTAGTTCAACTTCATTAATGCATGGTTCTCTATCTCCAGAATCGTTAAATATGTATACGGTATATGAGCCAGGAGTATTGTACAAATAATTAGAAGGAGTAATAAGTCCTACACCGTTTGGAGCTGTATAATAGTCGCCAACAGACAATGTAGGTAAGGTATAATTATCAGTATCACAGCGGTTGATTGTTTGATCTTCACCAAGATCTTCACCAAGAATATTCACGGTAAAAATAGTCTCTGAGCTACATGTTTCTAAATCATCCCAATTATTATATATATATATAGTTTGTGTTGCATCTATAATGCTTCCAGCTTCTAAAATTGGTAATGCTGAATCATTTGCTCCACCTGGAAGTGTAAAGTACGCTCCATTATCAAGCTCAGGTAAGGTATATACATCATTACAAATAAACACATCGGTAAAATTATCAACCAAAGGAAGGTCTCTTATTTCAACCGTGAAACTTGATTCTGCAGGACAACCATTTACTTCATTATAAATATAGAATGTATGAAAACCAACAGTGTTAATTTCAGTTAATTCGGCTATAGGGTTAGCTGCAGAAGGACCTCCTGAGGCGTCGTAATAATTACCGTTAGTTAAATTAGGTAAAACAAAAGGGTTGTTAATACATCGTGTTATATTTCCATTTTCATCTCCAAGTTGATCTACTTCAGGGGTAGGATAAATAGTTAGTGTAAACATGTAATTATCAGTGCAATTAGCTGAAGGTGGAGTGGTAGGAGTAGTCTCTGCATACACATAAATATCATACGTATTATTGTTAGGTGATGCAACATCATAGGTATATGTTGTGCCAGCAGGAATTAAATTACCTGCTCCTCCTGGGGTATCATAATATTCACCTACCGTTAGAGCAGGTAGGGTGTAACTGTCACAGGTATTAACGTCTGTTGGTTGATTAATAATTGTTATTTCAAATGAAGTTTCATTTGTACATGTTATTTCATCAGTGGTTCCAACATTATGTGTTTCAGTATTGTATACATAATATGTGCCCGAACTTGTTATGTTATCACCAGCCATTAGAGCTGTACCTGTACCCCCGCTTTGTGAGTAATAATTACCGTTTATTAGTGCAGGCAGGGTATAGTTAATGCAGGTAACTACGTTTTCAGGGTTATCAACGGGAGGTAAATCATAAATTGTAATATCAAAAGCTTCGTTTCTACAGACAACACTAGCGCCGGTTGTAGGATCTATAGTTTCTGCATAGTAATGAACTGTTAAAGGTAAATTAGCTGAAGTAAAAACTGTTGAGGGATCAATAATAGTCCCTGTACCATTTGTTTCTGTGTAAAAGTTCCCAGGAGGAAGTATTGGAACAGAAAATTCTCCACAATGAAATTGTTCAACATTATACTCGTCAATAAAAGTTAGGGTAAAGCTTGATTGGTTGTAACATCCATTAACATCAGGACCATTATAAATGTAATAGGTTCCTCCATCATTAATAACATCACCAACATTTAGCATATTACCCGTTCCGTCAGGTCCATCATAATAGTTTCCATCAGGAATTCCATCACCATCAACATCATCTATAGGAGGAAGTGTATAGCTACTACATTCAATAGTATCGTCTAGGTTAGCAACCACAGGTAGTGGGTTTACAATAATATTGAAAGAAACTATATCAAAACATTCTGGGTTTTGATTATTTTGTAATAGAACCCATAGCGTTTGTGGAGAGTTGTTTATAGAGGTAGTATAGATGTTCCCTATTGGGTTTTGATTATTTTGAGCATCGGTTTCGGTTTCAAAATAAGTGATGGTAAAGTTACTAGGAGGTAATGCTCCTAAAATTTCATTATTTAAAAGTGTAAGGTCTGTACTAACAGTATCACCAATATTACATAATTGCACATCATTTAGAGGTGTAGCTTCTGTAGCTTGATTTACGGTTAAATCAAATGGTAGTTCAGCGTTACAATATGTGTTGGTTGCTATATTGAAAATTTTGATATAAATAGTTTCGTTTCCAGAACTGATGTAATTTGCTGTACTTCCTGTAGGTATTGGGTTGTTAGGAATGTCAGCTTGTGATGCAAAATAATGTACATCATAAATAGTATCATCAATCCCTAAAACACTTTCATTATTGTTAGTGAGGTTGTATGAAAAATTACCAGTTCCGTCATCACAAGCTTGAAGGTTGTTTGGGGTGCCGATATTTAAATCAGAAACAACAATAGTATCGGTAAGTTCACAGTCGTTTTTTGTTGCAGTAACGGTATAAGTTCCAGCTTGAGTTATAGTTAAGCTATTGCTTGTTTCTGTTTGAGGAGTTCCGTTTAGAGTCCATGAATGTGTATATTCGATATCATCTAAATTGGTACTAACCGTTATACTATTTCCGTCACATATACTTGTATCGTCACCTATATCAAGAGGTGTAATAAAATCACCCGCGTCTATTAAAACGGCTGAGTCAAAATCAGGGTTGCTATAATCACCAATTACCATACGTATTCTATATGTTCTTCCGTCTGGTATTAATGTAGATGAAGCGTTTAATGCTGTTGTGTGCCCTCTCATGTTTATGGTTGAGGCAGCTGGATTATTTACATTGTATGTTGAAAAAAGCTCAGGATTTTCTGAAGTACAACCAGAGTTATAAGTGTTGTCTCTAATAGTTAAAACACTAATAGGTGTTGTTGTACTCGGTAATACAGCTAAATTTGTTGTTGTTCCAGTACTTAGGTCGGTTAGTAAAAATGCGAAAACATCACTAAAACCACATTGATATTCACCATATTCATTAGAAGCGAAAATAAAATTAAAGTTAAAATCACTCGAAATAGGTATAAAGTTAAATTGTAAAAAGGCGGTATCCGTTATCGGAGAATTTTGTCCAGAATTGTTACTGATGTCTTGTAAGTCAGGGTCAGTATTTGAATTTATTTGACTACTTAAATTGGTGTTTGTATAGTTACCTTCTGTATAGGCGGCAATACCAGTTCTTATAATAACCCCTTCGTTAATAGGAAAGGCAGAACCATTTTGATTAAAGTAAGCTACAGATTGCCCCGATGAGTATGATACTTCCGTAGGGTCAATACAAGAACCTTGTAATAATAAATTTGCTAAGTCGGTAGCGGTATAAGATGAATCATCTACACTAATACTTTGAGAAAAACTAATACTAGTAATTAATAGTAATATGAGTGTGATTTTTTTTAACATAATCTTTGGGGATATGGAGATTAAGTTACATAAAAAAAACAAAAAATCCTTATATAATTTCAATATATAAGGATTTTTAAAAGTTAAAAACGTACTACAACTAGAAGTTCGGGCTTAAAGCATATTTCTTGTAGAACGTGTCTAATATTTCAATTACTTCATCTTCAGTATCAACAACATTAATTAAATCTAAATCGCCAACACTAATTGTTTTGTGTTCAATTTCCATAGTTTTTTTAATCCAGTCTAATAAGCCAGACCAATACTCGCTTCCAACAAGAATGATAGGGAATTTTTCAATTTTTTTAGTTTGTATTAAGGTAATAGCTTCAAACAACTCATCAAGTGTACCAAAACCTCCAGGCATAACTACAAATCCTTGCGAGTATTTTACAAACATTACTTTTCGTACAAAAAAGTAATCATGGTCTAAACATTTGTCACTATCAATATACGGATTGTCATGTTGTTCAAATGGTAGTTCTATATTTAATCCTACAGAAGTACCACCACCTATATGAGCTCCTTTATTTCCTGCTTCCATTATTCCAGGTCCACCCCCTGTAATAACGCCATAACCATGGTCTACTATTTTCTTAGCAACATTTACTGCTAGCTCATAATAATGATCACCAGGCTTAGTTCTTGCTGATCCAAATATAGATACGCAAGGCCCAATTTTACTCATTTTTTCGAATCCGTTAACGAATTCGCTCATAATTTTAAAAATAGCCCAAGAATCGTTAGCTTTTATTTCATTCCATGTTCTATTCAATCTCAATTCTTCCATACTAAGTTTTTTACTGATTATTTTTTTCAAAACCGACCAAAGTTACTCTTTTTTGTATACTGACCTAATAATTGAGCTTAAAAAACTAGTTTAATTCTTTTTTTAAATATTTAGCGGTATGACTGTTTTTTACTTTGATTATTTCTTCTGGTGTACCTTTAGCTATTATTGTACCTCCGTTTTTACCTCCTTCAGGGCCAACATCTACAATATAATCGGCTAATTTTATAACATCTAAATTATGCTCAATTATTACTACGGAATTTCCTTTGTCTACTAGCTTGTGAATTACATTCATAAGAACCCTAATGTCTTCAAAATGAAGACCAGTTGTAGGTTCGTCTAAAATATAAAATGTTTTTCCAGTATCTCTTTTTGAAAGTTCAGTAGCTAGTTTAACACGCTGTGCTTCACCACCTGAAAGTGTGGTGCTTTGCTGACCAAGGGTAATATAGCCTAAACCTACATCTTGAATTGTTTTTAGTTTTCGATGTATTTTAGGAATATTTTCAAAAAAAGCTACAGCTTCGTTAATGGTCATATGCAATACATCAGCAATAGTTTTTCCTTTGTATCTTATTTCTAGAGTTTCACGGTTAAATTGTTTTCCTTGGCAGGTTTCACATTCAACATATACATCTGGTAAAAAATTCATTTCTATAACACGTAAACCACCTCCTTGGCAGGTTTCACAGCGTCCGCCTTTTACATTAAAACTAAAGCGACCGGGTTTGTAGCCCCGTATGGCAGCTTCATTAGTTTTAGCAAATAAATTTCTAATTTCACTAAAAACACCGGTATAGGTAGCCGGGTTTGAGCGTGGTGTGCGCCCAATAGGACTTTGGTTGATATCAATAACTTTGTCTATATGCTCTAATCCCTTTATCTTTTTGTAGGGCATTGGTTTTTTTACTGCATTAAAAAAATGTGCGTTCAAAATTGGATATAAGGTTTCGTTAATTAAAGTAGACTTACCACTGCCAGAAACTCCAGTTATACAAACAAGTTTTCCTAAAGGAATATTAATAGTTACATTTTTTAAATTATTGCCTGTTGCTCCAGTGAGAGTAAGTTTTTTACCATTCCCTTTTCTTCGTGTTTTTGGTACACTTATTTCTTTTTGTCCGTTTAAGTAAGCTGCTGTTAGAGTATTTTCTTTAAGGAGCTGTTCAGGGTTTCCTTCAGATATGATTTCTCCTCCGTTTTTTCCTGCATGAGGACCAATGTCAATTACATAATCGGCTTGTTCAATCATGTCTTTATCGTGTTCTACAACAAGAACAGAGTTACCAATGTCTCTTAATTGCGTTAAAGAATTGATTAGTTTTTCATTATCACGCTGATGTAAACCAATACTAGGTTCATCTAAAATATACAGTACTCCTACTAGCTGCGACCCAATTTGTGTTGCTAATCGAATGCGTTGTGCCTCACCACCAGATAGAGTTTTAGAACTTCTGTTTAGAGTTAAATAGTTTAGTCCAACATCTAGTAAAAATTGTAACCGTTCTTTAATTTCTTTTACTACTTCAGCTCCTATTTGTAGTTGTTTTGCTGATAAATGCTTGTCTAGATTCTTCATCCATATAGCTAAATCGGCAATATCCATTTGCGCAAGCTCGGCAATATTTTGGTTATTGATTTTAAAATATAAAGCTTCCTTTTTTAATCGAGAACCATTACAGCTTCCACATTTATTATTGTCCATAAACTCCTTAGCCCAACGTTTTAAAGAGCTAGAGTTACTGTCATTATACTGACTTTTTATAAAAGGAATAATGCCTTCAAAGTCAATTTTGTATTTACGAGTAACACCTAGGGTTTTAGAATTAACAGTAAACTGCTCATTACCACCGTGTAAAATTATTTGCATAGCTTCAGCGGGTATATTAGCTATGGGGTCGGTTAATTTAAAACTATAGCGTTCAGCAATAGTTTCTAATTGCTTGAACATCCATGATTTTTTATATTCTCCAAGTGGAGCAATTCCTCCGTTTTGTATAGATTTTGAATCGTTGGGTATGATTTTAGCGGTATTTACTTCATACAAATTACCAATTCCGTTACAAGTGTTGCAAGCTCCCTTAGGTGAATTAAATGAAAATGAATTTGGTTCAGGGGAAGGGTAAGAAACTCCAGAAACCGGACACATCAAATCACGTGAAAGGTAACGTGCTTCAGTAGTGTTGTGTTCAATAATTAATAAGATGTTTTCGCCATGATACATGGCTGTTTTAATGGTTTCTGTGAGTCTTTTGTCATTGTCAACATCATCAGAAATTTTAAGCCGATCAATTACAATTTCAATATCATGTGTTTTGTAACGATCCAATTTCATCCCTTTTGTAATATCTACTATTTCACCATCTACTCTAACTTTGGTAAAGCCTTGCTTAGCAATGGTTTCAAATAATTCGCGATAGTGTCCTTTTCTTGATTTTATTACAGGAGCTAGTACTACTATTTTTTTATTTAGATATTCTGATAAAATAAGCTCTCGTATCTGATCATCAGAGTAGCTTACCATTTTTTTGTTGGTTACGTAGCTATATGCATCGGCAGCACGTGCAAAAAGGAGTCGTAAAAAATCATAAATCTCGGTAATGGTTCCTACGGTAGATCTCGGGTTTTTATTAGTAGTTTTTTGTTCAATAGCAATAACAGGTGATAAGCCATCAATTTTGTCTACATCAGGACGCTCTAAGCCTCCTAAAAATTGGCGCGCATAGGCTGAAAAAGTTTCAATGTACCTGCGTTGTCCTTCAGCGTAAATAGTATCAAAAGCTAAAGATGATTTTCCAGAACCTGATAACCCAGTAATTACCACTAATTGTTCGCGTGGTATTTTAACATCTATATTTTTTAGGTTGTGCGCACGAGCGCCTTGAACGTTTATATATTCTTGATTTGGTGCCATTATAACCAATTATAATTCATGTAATTTAAAGCCTGTAAAGGTACTAATTTCATGGCGGATTAACTATTGAGCTATTGCATCCTTTTTTTTATACCCTTAGCAAGTTTTGTTGCTGCTTCTGGTGCATTTCTAAACCAAAGCTCGGGCTCTATTAGTTCAATTTCTGAAATGGCTAAGGCGTTAGTGTTGTCAATTATTACATCTACTCTTGCATAAATAGGAAGTTCAATACAGGCTTTTACAGCGTTTTCAGCAAAGGCAATTTGTTTAGTACTAGCTACATGTTGGTGTACTGTTCCGCCAAAATCATCTTGAACTCTAAAATCGCCAGGCTTCGCAATTTTTAAGACTGCGTGTGAATATGCGCCATTAATAACAATAAAGGAATATTCTCCTTTAGTTAAGATGTTTTCCTGAAAGGGTTGTAACATCATATCTTCTTGATTAATGAGTTGTTGGAAGATGTTTTCATACTCCTGAATAGTTTCATTTGTGAGCTTGTATGTGTGCCTTGCTGCACCTGATATACAGGGCTTTAAAACGGTTTTTGTCCACCCTAATTGTTTATGTAGTTCTTTTAAGTTGGTTTGTGTTCCTTTTTTTATGAAATGAGTTTCACATACAGGAACTCCTTGTTCTTTAAGATCGTTTAAATAATGTTTGTCAATATTCCAGTTAATTATTTTTGCAGAATTTAATAAAGTTGTTTGAGTACTTACGCTAGTTAACCATTTATTGAATTCTTCAAACCGATCGAAATAATCCCAAGTGGTTCTAAAAAGAACATATTTTGTGGTGCTCCAATCAAAATCTGGGTCGCTCCAACTTTTTCGCTCAGCTTTTAGTCCTTCTTTTCTTAAAGCTTCTATTACCAATTGATCTTCTAATAAAATGTTATCTATATATGTATCGGTTTCTTTAGGGGCTACATACCTATCTTCAGTTAATACTACAATATCAAATTTTGTCATTTTGGCGTTTTAATTTATCAAGTAAAGATAAAAAAAGACTTTAGTTAATATTGTTACTGATATACTTGATTTTTGTACTTGAAATTTTTTAAGTTTTGCGTAAATTGCGAACCCTTAATGATAAGATTTTAGTACAGATGATACAAGCAACACCATATACCCCTAAACATAAAATTCGTATTGTAACTGCAGCCGCTTTATTTGATGGCCACGATGCTGCAATAAACATCATGCGTAGAATTATTCAAACTACCGGAGTAGAGGTAATTCACTTAGGGCATGACAGAAGTGTTGATGAAGTAGTAAATTGTGCAATTCAGGAAGATGCTAATGCTATAGCAATAACCTCATACCAAGGCGGACATAATGAGTATTTTAAATACATGTACGATTTGCTAAAGGAAAGAGGTGCTGGCCACATAAAGATTTTTGGAGGCGGAGGTGGAGTAATACTTCCTTCTGAAATTAAGGAGTTGATGGATTACGGAATTACACGTATTTACGCACCTGATGATGGCCGTGAAATGGGCTTGCAAGGTATGATTAATGATTTGGTAGAAAAATCTGACTTTGCTATTGGTGATACCTTAAACGGAGAAATAGATAAACTTGCAACCAAAGAAATTGGTGCTATTGCTCGTGTGATTTCATCAGCAGAAAACTTTCCTGAAGTTGCAAAAGCTACCTTAGAGAAAATTCATCAACAAAATAAGGGTTCTAAAACTCCAGTTTTAGGAATTACAGGAACTGGTGGAGCGGGTAAATCATCTTTGGTAGATGAGTTAGTCCGTCGTTTTTTAATTGATTTTCCAGAGAAAACTATCGGGTTAATTTCGGTAGATCCTTCAAAAAGAAAAACAGGAGGCGCGTTATTAGGTGACCGTATTCGTATGAATGCCATAAACAATAAACGTGTTTACATGCGTTCGTTAGCAACGCGCCAATCAAACTTAGCCTTATCAAAATATGTAAATGAGGCTGTTGAGGTGCTAAAAGCAGCAAAGTTTGATTTAATTATTTTAGAAACTTCTGGTATTGGGCAATCTGACACAGAAATTATAGAGCATTCTGACACGTCGTTGTATGTAATGACTCCTGAATTTGGTGCGGCTACACAATTGGAAAAAATAGACATGCTAGATTTTGCTGATTTGGTAGCTATAAACAAATTTGATAAGCGAGGTGCTTTAGATGCATTAAGAGATGTAAAAAAGCAATACATGCGCAATAATAATTTGTGGGATGTTCATATGGACGATATGCCAGTGTTTGGAACTATAGCCTCTCAATTTAATGATCCTGGAATGAATTCATTATACAAATCTATCATGGATAAATTGGTAGAAAAGTCTGGGGCAGATTTAAAATCCTCATTTGAAATAACAAAACAAATGTCTGAAAAGATATTTGTAATTCCTCCAAGTCGTGTACGCTACTTATCTGAAATAGCAGAAAACAATAGAAGTTATGATGCTAAAGCATCAGTTCAAAAAGAAGTAGCTCAAAAACTTTACGGAATTTATAAAACAATTGAAACCGTAGTTGAAGCAAAAGTTACATTAGATAAATCAGGAATTGATAGTGAATCTGTTGCTTCGGTTTCAGAAGAAAACAAAGATTTTTTACGTTTACTGATAGCACAGTTTGATCGTGTAAAAATGGATTTAGATCCGTATAACTGGGAAGTAATTACTGGTTGGGATGAGAAAGTAAACAAGTACAAACAGCCTGTTTACTCCTTTAAAGTACGCGACAAAGAAATAAAAATACAAACACATAGTGAATCATTATCTCACACTCAAATAGCAAAAGTTGCGCTACCAAAGTATTCTGCTTGGGGTGATATTTTAGGTTGGTGTTTGCAAGAAAATGTACCAGGAGAGTTCCCGTACGCTTCAGGACTGTATCCGTTTAAACGTACAGGAGAAGATCCTTCACGTATGTTTGCTGGAGAAGGAGGGCCTGAACGAACCAATAAACGGTTTCATTATGTAAGTGCTGGTATGCCAGCGGCGCGTTTGTCTACGGCATTTGATTCGGTTACGTTATATGGTAACGACCCAGATTTACGTCCGGATATCTATGGGAAAATTGGTAATGCGGGGGTGTCTATTTGCTGCTTAGATGATGCTAAGAAATTATATTCAGGATTTGATTTAGCAGATCCGATGACCTCTGTTTCTATGACAATTAATGGACCAGCGCCAATGTTGTTAGGATTCTTTATGAACGCAGCTATAGATCAGCAATGTGAGAAATATATAAAAGAAAATGGTTTAGAAGCTGAGGTTACTAAAAAGATAGAGAAAATATATAAAGATAAAGGCATAGTTCGCCCTGAGTACCAAGGTGAACTACCAGAAGGAAATAATGGTTTGGGATTATTTTTGTTAGGGGTAACAGGAGATCAAGTGTTGCCAGCTGAAGTATATCAAGAAATTAAAACAGCAACCTTAAGCGCTGTAAGAGGTACGGTTCAAGCTGATATTTTAAAAGAAGATCAAGCTCAAAACACATGTATTTTTTCTACAGAATTTGCCTTGCGTTTAATGGGTGATGTGCAAGAGTATTTTATTGAAAAGAATGTGCGTAACTTCTATTCTGTATCTATTTCGGGTTACCATATTGCAGAAGCAGGAGCTAATCCTGTAACACAATTAGCCTTAACCCTAGCCAACGGATTTACTTATGTGGAATATTATTTAAGTAGAGGAATGGATATTAATAAGTTTGGGCCAAACTTATCATTTTTCTTCTCTAATGGTATTGACCCTGAATATGCTGTAATTGGTCGTGTTGCTCGTAAGATATGGGCAAAAGCCCTAAAGTATAAATACGGAGCCAATCCAAGAGCTCAAATGTTAAAGTATCATATTCAAACATCTGGCCGTTCTTTACATGCTCAAGAAATAGACTTTAACGATATCCGTACTACTTTACAAGCCTTATATGCTATTTATGATAATTGTAATTCATTACACACCAATGCGTATGATGAAGCAATTACTACTCCAACAGAAGCATCTGTACGTAGGGCTATGGCAATACAATTAATTATCAATAAAGAGTTAGGGTTAACTAAAAATGAAAACCCTATTCAAGGATCATTTATTATTGAAGAGTTAACTGATTTAGTAGAAGAGGCCGTATTAGCAGAGTTTGACCGTATTACAGAAAGAGGGGGGGTGCTTGGTGCCATGGAAACCATGTATCAACGTTCAAAGATACAAGAAGAAAGCTTGTACTACGAAACTTTAAAGCATAATGGTAAATTTCCAATTATTGGTGTAAACACCTTTTTAAGTAAAGATGGTTCACCAACAGTAACACCAGATGAGGTAATACGAGCTACAGAAACTGAAAAGCAATATCAAATTAACATGCTGAATGATTTACATGCAATGCATGATACTACAGCTATGTTGAAAGATTTACAGAGAGCAGCTATTAATAATGAAAACATTTTTGAAAAACTCATGGATGTATGTAAAGTAGCTTCTTTAGGTCAAATAACCAATGCGCTTTTTGAAGTAGGAGGACAGTACCGTCGAAATATGTAAAAACACAAGTTATACAAGTAAGAAAAGCAACCTGTAGTTAGGTTGCTTTTTTGTTTCTGTAATTTAAATTAAAGAGTTGTTTTTGTAGGTAACCTAATAATTACAGTATTTTAGTAGAAAATAAAAGCAATAATGGTATCAGCAATAGGGCATTATGTAACCGCAATAGTATGTATAATTACAGCATTTGTAATACATCGAATTTATTTTAAAGAGAAAAAAAGAGATGCTTCTGCTGTATCTTTGCAAGGAATCAAATGGTTTGGTTTAGCTATATTCTCTTGGGGATTAGGAGCGTTAATCAATATTATTCTCCTGTATGTTGTAGGTTTAGAAGAGAATCATAAACTAATTGTCAGTTTAGGGGTATTGTTTTCGTTGTTTAATTCGTTGTTTATCCTCATGTCACTACCTTCTATAGAACATTCTGGTAAACGAAACTTGGTAATTAAAATTATTGAGCAATTTACGGCAAAAGAGGTGTTTGTAATATTTTTGGCGGTATTTGCCATGATTGCCTCAGTGTTTTTAGTGGCTTTTTACAATAACAATCTTGATGCCTCTAGCAATAGTGTTATATGGCTGATAGATATACCTATTTCATTAGTAGTGGCTTTTTCATTATTGAATGAACTTAACAAAGCTTTTAGGAATAGAGGTATGCGGTTTATGTACTTACCAACAGTTGCGTTATTTGTTTTAATTGTTATAGCAGTATTGCATAGGATTGTACCTGATAACCAAGCTGAAAAAATAATGCAATTAAGCAGTTGGGGTTTTATTGGGGTGTTAACGGCATTATCATTTAAATTCTTATTTGTGCTATTATTTACCATCTTATTATATAGTTGGAAATTGTTAGCTGAAACAGAGGAACGACAAACTGAATTTATAAAACAGCAAAAACAAACTAAAAAACTAGAAAAAGAAAAAGAAGTCTTGACGTTAGCTAACGAAAGTCATTTAGACACAATTAAGCATTTAAAAAACGAGTTAACAAAGCGCAAAAAGAAGTATAAAAAGTTAAAAAAATCTTCTAAAGTTAAATTGTCATCTAGGCAAACTGAAGTGCTAGCTAATCTTGGGCTTTGCGGGGCAACTATGTCGTATACCGAAATAGCAGAAGCAATGCATATTGGGGTAGATGGATTTCAGGCTCATATTTATCAAATAAAAAAGGCCTTAAATATTTCTGGAACCGATGGAAAAGAACAATTAATAGCCTATGCCATTGAAAATAATTTATTAGGCAAAGCAACTATAAGTTCTAATCAAGCCACTACTTAAGTAAGTACTTAAGTAGTTTAGTAAGTAAAAATAAATAGTGCGTAAGCTTTTGATTTTTAGGAGTTGTTTACAATTTAGCAACAATTAAAAATTAAGATGTTATGAAAACAATACTTACTAGTGTTCTAGTGTTTTTTTTCCCTTTTCTAGTACAAGCACAACAAAGAACAATAGGTTTAGATGAAAAAATAAACCAGTTTTTTTCTGATGCTACAGGGTGGTTTCCTGCAGTGATGTTTGCACAAATTCCAATAACAGAAAATGTAGGTATACCATGGGTGCTTATTATCTTAATTTTTGGAGCGGGCTATTTTTCCATTTATTTTAAAGGAATAAATTTTAGAGGTTTTTTTACCGCTATCAATGTGGTAAAAGGAAAATACGATACTGTAGAAAATCAAGAACAACAAGACGATATTCTTCAAACTATTAAAGTAGAGGGAGCTGGAGAGGTTTCTCATTTTCAGGCTTTAACAGCAGCGCTTTCTGCAACAGTTGGTTTAGGAAATATTGCGGGCGTTGCTATTGCGTTATCTATAGGTGGAGCTGGTGCTACTTTTTGGATGATATTAATAGGGTTATTAGGGATGGCCTCAAAGTTTGTAGAGTGTACGTTGGGGGTAAAGTATAGAGAAATTGCTGCAGACGGAACTGTATTTGGTGGACCTATGTATTATCTTAAAAAAGGATTAAGTGAAATTGGATTTGAAAAAGGAGGAAAAATATTAGCTGTCACTTTTGCTATAATGTGTGTAGGAGGCTCATTTGGGGGAGGGAATATGTTCCAGGTAAATCAAGCGTTTAAATTATTTGAATATGTAACAGGAGGCGAACAAAGTTTTATGTACGGAAAAGGGTGGCTTTTCGGGTTAGTAATGGCTGTGTTAGTTGGGGTAGTAATAATAGGAGGTATAAAAAAAATAGCTAAGGTTACCGATAAAATAGTACCGGTGATGGTAGTAGTTTATGTACTTGCTGTAATTACAATTTTAACAATGAATTATAAAGAAATTCCAACAGCTTTTATGAAAATTATTAACGGAGCCTTTAGTCCGATTGGTGTTGTAGGAGGTTTTGTAGGAGTATTGGTGCAAGGGTTTCAGCGTGCAGCATTTTCAAATGAAGCAGGAATAGGGTCTTCGGCAATTGCACATTCTGCAGTAAAAACTAAATATGCAGCCAGTGAAGGATTAGTAGCTTTATTAGAACCTTTTATAGATACAGTTATAGTATGTACTATGACAGCTTTAGTGCTAATAATTACAGGACAGGTAACAGCTGGGATGAGTGTAAGTAATGAACAAGGAGCCATTTTAACAGCTAAAGCACTAGAAAGTGGTATAGCATGGTTTCCATATGTTTTAGCTATTGCAGTAGTGTTATTTGCGTTTTCTTCAATGATTTCATGGTCTTATTATGGATTTCAAGCATGGTCTTATTTGTTTGGTAGAGATAAAAAAACAGGTAATGTTTATAAAATTATTTTTTGCATGTTCACCGTAATTGGTGCCGCAGCAAGTTTAGGAGCGGTTATAAATTTTTCAGATGCTTTAGTATTTGCAATGATGGTGCCTAATATGATAGGTTTAGTTTTATTGGCACCTAAAGTAAAGCAAGAACTACACAGGTATCAAAAAGCAATTAAAAGCAAATTATCTGCATAGTATTATTATAATTGATTTCGTAAATTTATATTATAGAATGCATCTTTTTAAATAAGTTTTCGTCTATTATATGAATAGTAAAATAAATGAATTATGAAAACAGATAAAAATTGTACTTGTACATGCGAAAATTGTAAAAATGGACAATGCCAAAACTGCACTTGTGAAAGTTGTTCATGCTCAGGGTGTAATTGTTAATAGATTAAAAAAAACTTCTCTTCTTTTTAATAAGGAGAGGAGTAAATGTTTGTTATGACCAGCAAAGAACTTTGGGAATTATATCATATAGATATTAAGCGCTTCATTTTTAGTAAAGTAAAAAATGAACAACTAGCTAATGATCTTACACAAGAAACATTTCTAAAAGCTCATATAAATCTTAATAAATTAAAAGATTTAACAAAAGCCAAGCAATGGCTATTTTCTATTTCTCGTAACCTGATATATGATTATTTTAGAAAGAATACAGTTTCTGTTGCCATTGATGAAAATATGATGAGTGAATCCCTTTCTCAAGAAACGGAACACACAGCTCAAGATTGTTTACTAGGCATCATTAAAAACTTACCCAAAAAATACCGTGATCCGTTGTTTTTATCTGATGTTAAAGGAATGAAACAAGCAGCTGTGGCAGCACAATTAGGTTTAGCATTGCCTACAGTAAAATCGCAAATTCAACGAGCAAGAAAGTTAATAACTCAAGGATATATGGAATGCTGTGATTACAAATTGAATGATGATGGTTTTCTCATAGGTGAAGTTCAGGAAAAGGAAAATTGTAAAGTATGTAATTAGTTAATACGCCACGGAGGGTTAATTCTGTTTTCTCCAGCATGGTAAATGATAATTTTATGTCCGTCAGGATCATATAAGCTAGCTTCATACCAAAGCCATGACTGTAGAGTAGGTTTAGAACTAAAAACTATTCCTTTTTCCATCAGCTCATTTACTGTAGTTTCAATATTAGCTACTTCAAAATAAATAGTAATATTGTTTTCCTGTTTAAGTTTTTCAATATGATGAACTGAAAAAGTACTAGTGCCATTGGGGCATAACAATCTTGCATATCTAGGTAATGCGTTTACAATTAGTTGCAAACCTAGTTTTTGATAAAAAGCTACCGATGCTTTAACATCAGTAGCTGTTATGGTAAGCTGATTTAAATTCATGCTTTTTCTATTGATGTTTTTAAGCGTTGTTTTAATATAAATAGCAAGCTCATACATGCCAAGGCTAATATACTTACCACATACCAAGTATTAGTATAGCCAAAATTTTCTATAAGTTGCATACCTCCATTGTGGCCAAAAATATGAGCTACTGAAAAAGAAATACTGTATAAGGCCATATATTCACCTTGATTACCTTTTTTAGAACGATCCATAGCAAATGCATTGGAGAAAGGAAAAGCTATCATTTCGCCAAAAGTTACAAATATCATACTAATGATAAGTATTCCTACCCAAGAAGTAGTAGTTAATATAAAAAAGCTTAAACCAGTTAAGGTAGCACCTATTAACATTAGTCCAGACTTTGAATGTTTACTGTTTTCTAGCCATTTTACTAAAGGCATTTCAAGCAAGAAAATAAGGAATCCATTCATTCCTAAAATAACACCTATTTCTAATTCATTTAGAGTAAAAACGTCTTTATAAAAAAGAGGAATTGTAGAAAAAAATTGTAAAAATACCACACCGAATAATGACATGGCTATAAGGAAAATCCAGAAAATTTTATCTGAATAAGCAGATGTTGGATTGGTTACTTTTTCTTCGGTTTCAATAACTTTAGCCTTTTTAGGGTTTAGCACATTAAGAAGTAAAAGAGCAGCCAACATACAAGTAATACCATCAACCCAAAATAAACCTCCGTAACTCAAATAGGTGATAATGAATCCTCCAATAGCTGGTCCTGCAGAAAATCCTAAATTAATAGCCAAACGAATTAAGGTTACCGAGCGCGTTTTATTTTCAGGTTTACTATAAGCACTTAAGGCAACAAACATAGCTGGTCTAAAGCTGTCTGCTACTACCATTACTAAAAAAATACCAATACAAAAACTAACAAAGGAAGTAAGTTGTTGTAGGCCTATGAATAATATTCCTGTAAAAAATAAACTGAACAGCATTACTTTGTAATACCCTATTTTGTCAGTTAATTTTCCTCCAAGCCATGAGCCTATTACTGAACCTAAACCAAAAGCCGACATTATCCAACCTACATTGCTTATAGAAAAGTGTAAACTTTCTGTTAGGTATAAGGATAAAAACGGAATTACCATAGTACCAGCTCTGTTTATTAAGGTAATAAGGGAAAGCCACCAAACTTCTGTAGAGAGACCTTTGAAAGAGTCGATATAATTAAAATATATTTTTTTCATTAGTTGTATAGTCTTGTTGTGTGATAATTATAAAATTGTTGTTACTTAGGGGAGTATAAAAATAAAACGCCCAACTGAAAAGTTGGGCGTTTTTATATTGTATTAATTTATATCGTTATTGAAATAACAAATAAACACAATAGCCCAAACTTCTTTTACGAGAAGTATAACAGACCCTTTTATTTACTTGTTTAATTTTCATTGTTAAAAATATTTCTAATTACAAAGCTATATATTTTTGTCTTTTAAAATGTATTTTTGAGTTAAATTTTATCTAATGAAGTATATTTTTTTACTAGTAAGCCTTGTCAGCTTTACGGTTTCGGGACAAAATAAAGCAATAATAAATGAAGTTAAAAAGCATCAAGAGGAACAAAATATGCTTTTTAAGACTAAGGAAACCTCTCCTTTAAAAGAGGAAAATAGAAAAGCTTTTACAGGTTTAGATTTCTTTGATATAAACTTAAAGTACAGGGTTAAGGCAACATTGCAACGCACACCACAAGCAAGTTTTTTTAAGATGAAAACAACCACGAGTCGTGTTTCTGAAGAACGAGTTTACGGAGTTGTTACGTTTGTACTTGAGGGGAAAGAGCATAAATTAAACGTATACCAAGGAAAACAATTAATGACTCAAAAGGGGTATGAAGATTATTTGTTTTTACCTTTTTTTGATAAAACAAATGGTTATAGTACTTATGGAGGTGGAAGATATTTAGATTTAAGAATACCAGATGGAAACACTATAATTATCGATTTTAATAAAGCTTATAACCCATACTGCTCATACAACGAACGTTACTCGTGTCCAATTGTTCCTAATGATAATTATGTAAATGTTCTTATAGAAGCAGGGGTTAAAGCGTATAAAAAATACTAAGGATATGACTAGGCAACGTAGAAAGAGAATAATTTGTGCAAATTGTAATCAACAATTAAAAGATGAAATGAATTATTGCTTTAATTGTGGTCAAGAAAATCATATAAAAAGAGTATCTCTAAAAATGATTTTATCTGATTTTACAGCTACGTATTTCTCTTTTGAATCTAAATTATTTGTTTCGTTAAAATACTTGCTAACTCGTCCAAGTTTTCTTTCATCAGAATATTTAAACGGTAAAATGGAATCGTATCTTAAGCCAATACGTATGTATATTTTCATCAGTTTTGCATTCTTTTTATTTAATGGTCTGGTAGGAGAAAAAGCAGCTATTGGCGATTTAAATTTACAGAAAGATGGTGAGCCTATAGCGGTTGAAGCCGTACAAGAAGAGCTACAAAAAGAACTTCAAGAAGAAGGGGTTTCAACTACTGGTAATGAAGCTCTTTTTGCAAGTGCAGATGAAGTGTTTAACGGAAAATTTAAAAAAATATTAGCCAATGATAGGGAATTGAATGCTTTTAAAGCATTTGTAATGTCTAAATTACCGTGGTTATTGTTTTTTTTAATACCAGTTTTGGGTAGTTGGTTTTTTCTTTTCTTTTATCGAAAAAAATATTTTTATGTAGATCATTTAGTGTTTGTATTGCACTTACAATCGTTTTTATTTGTGCTATTAATAGTAAGCACCTTGTTAAATGTCATCTTTTCAATAGATGTTACCGCCTTAATGTTTTTGTGCTTCCTGATATACGGTTACATCGCCTCCAAACGATTTTATAACAGAGGGAAAATAAGTACGTTTATTCGATTAGTTTTAATAGGGAGTGTACATTTAGTTGTAAGTACTTTATTTGGTTTGGTTTTCTTGTACTTAACCATAAATTCGTACAATATTTAAATTTTATTTGCTAGATACATACCTAAGAATACAGCTAAAAAACCAATAATAAAGCTGCTGATGCTATATAAAGCAAAAGATGAAAAATCACCAGATTTTAAAAAGTTATGATTCTCATAAGCGAATGTTGAAAAAGTAGTAAAACCACCACAAAAACCTGTAGCTAGTAATAAGGTTTGATTTTGATTAAAAACATTTCCTTTAGCTGCAATACCTAAAATTATTCCAATTAGTAATGACCCTATAATGTTAGCGGCAAAAGTTCCATAAGGTATTCCGTTTAGAGGAGAGTTTAGTGTTTTACTAAGTAAATAACGTAAAACACTACCAATGCCGCCACCAATAAAAACTAAAAATAATGCTTTCATACATTGAGTTATCAATAAAGAGTGGGCAAGATATAAAAAAAATCCTCGTAGTAACATGTGTTTTTACGAGGATTTACTCTCTTTACAGTTTTATATTTTATTACTTTACAGGGTAGTGTATTTCTGTTTCAATTTCTTCTGGTTTAACACTTTCAGGGTCGTTGAGGTACAGTTCCCAAATAGCACCATTTTGTTCAAGTGTATTAGCTTTTAGGTACTTGTCAATAGCCATATGTGCTTCCATATCGCCACTTCCATAAGGACCGTATTTACTAATCATTACATTACGTCCGGCAGGTAACATAACTTTTTCCATACCTTCATCTAAAGGAATATCTTTTTTTACGACCAATCCAATATAAAATTCTGCTTGGTTGTTTTCTTCATCCCATTTAGTAAAAATTGAGCCAGGAATATAATCTTCAGTAGTTAAGTTTTGTGCAGCAGCATGCTTGCCAGCTTTTGGCATAAACTCCATAAATAATTTGGTCATTGCCTCATGATCTATGGTTGTTGATTGCTTATACCCAATAAATTGTTGTGCTTCTTGAGTAATATCCATAATACCGCCTAAACTAAAATTAGGTTCAGGTTTTGGCGGGTTATTTTTCATTTCTTCTAGTATTACACCATCAAGTTTATTCAAACCGTTTTCAAGCATAGGAGCTAACATTTTTTCCATTCCGCCAGAAATTGCTCCAAAAAATTTAAATACAAAAGGGATTTCATCTGCTTTCATTCCCCAAGTAACATTAGTACCTTCTTCTTGCTCTTCAAGTGTCCAGTAAACGTCACTAGGTTCATAATCACCAAATTGAATTTTTTGGTCAATAGATTTATTTTCTTCTAAGGCAATGGTTTTCATGTTCCCAGGTCCATCTTTAGCCGTCCAACTATATGATCCTCCAACACCTGAAGTTTGCTCAGGGTAGTTCGCTTCAATTGTAGGGTCTTCATCATACCATGGCCCCCAAGCTTCCCAGTTTTTAAAGTCGTTTATATTATTAAAAATAACATTAGCAGGTGCTTTAATTAATTTTGAGCGCTTTACATCATAATTGTTAGGTTGCATGGCAACATAAATAAGGGTTCCTATAATAACTAGAAGTAGTAAAAAAAATAGGTACTTGATAATTTTCATAATTTTTGAGTTTAGTTAATTAGTCTGTTGGTTTTTATAAAAGCTAAATATAATAAAATTAAGATTTCTTTTTCTTCCATAGATTAATTACTTTTAGGCGAAATAAAAATAAAAATAGTTTACAATGAAAGTAAAACCAATTTTAGGTTTAGCATTAGCCTCAACGATATTAATTTCTTGTGGTAAAAACAACGAAAAGAATACTGAAAAAGTAAAAGATGCAGTAGAGACTGTTAAAAAGGAAGCTGCAACTAGCTTTGATTATACGGTAGAGCAATTTGCCGATATTAAGGTGTTACGCTATAAAATACCTGGGTTTGATGCCTTAACATTAAAAGAGCAAAAGCTAGTGTATTATCTTACTCAAGCGGGCTTAGAAGGACGTGATATTATGTGGGATCAGAACTATCGTCATAACCTAACCATTCGTAAAGCGTTAGAAAATGTGTATGTAAATTATAGTGGAGATAAAACAACAGCCGATTGGAAAAATTTTGAAATTTACTTAAAGCGAGTTTGGTTTTCTAACGGAATACATCATCATTATTCGAACGCTAAAATCACCCCTAGTTTTAGCCAAGCTTACTTAGAGAGCTTGTTAAAAGAAACTAACACAACATTAGCTGGCGAAGCTTTAGAGGTACTGTTTAACACTGCAGATGCTAAAAAAGTAAACTTAGCCAAAGGAATTGATAATGTAGCAGCAAGTGCAGTAAATTTTTACGGACCTAATGTAACTAATGCCGATGTTATTTCATTTTATGAAAACAAAAAATCACCAGATGCATCTAAACCACTTTCATTCGGACTTAACTCACAATTGGTTAAAGAAGATGGAATATTGAAAGAGCGTGTATATAAATCTGGTGGATTATACGGTGCAGCCATTGATAAAATTATTGAATGGTTAGAAAAGGCACAGGGAGTTGCAGAAAACAAAGCACAAGCAGATGCTCTAGCCTTATTAATTGAATATTATAAAACAGGTGACTTACAAACTTGGGATGATTATAATGTGGCTTGGACAGCTGCAACCGAGGGTAATATTGATTATATTAATAGTTTTATAGAAGTGTATAATGACCCATTAGGTTATAGAGGTTCTTATGAAACTATTGTGCAAATTAAAGATTTTGACATGTCACAAAAAATGTCAGTATTATCAGAAAATGCGCAATGGTTTGAAGATAATTCTCCGTTAATGGATGCACACAAGAAAAAAGATGTAGTAGGGGTAACCTATAAAGTAGTTAATGTTGCTGGCGAGGCAGGAGATGCTTCTCCAAGTACACCAATAGGTGTTAATTTACCAAACGCAAACTGGATTCGTGCTGCTGTAGGAAGTAAATCAGTTTCTTTAGGAAACATTATTAGTTCTTATGCTAATGCTGGTGGTTCTGGTAGGTTAAAAGAGTTTGCTCATGATGAAGAGGAAATTGCTTTAGAAGAGAAATATGGGCAATTAGCTGATAAGCTGCATACTGCATTACACGAAGTAATTGGTCATGCATCAGGGCAATTAAATCCAGGAGTAGGAGAAACAAGAGAAACACTTAAAAATTATGCCTCTACATTAGAAGAAGGTAGAGCTGATTTAGTAGGGTTATACTATTTATATGATTCAAAGCTACAAGATTTAGGTTTGGTAGAAGATTGGGAAAAAGTCGGTAAAGCTGCTTATGATGGTTATATCCGTAATGGTTTAATGACACAGTTAATTCGTTTAGACTTAGGAGATGATATTGAAGAAGCACACATGCGTAATAGGCAATGGGTTTCTGCTTGGGCTTATGAAAAAGGAAAAGAAGCTAATGTAATAGAAAAAGTAGTTCGTGATGGGAAAACGTATTTCAATATTAACGATTACAAAAAACTACATGAGTTGTTTGGAGAATTATTGCGCGAAACACAACGCATCAAATCTGAAGGAGATTTTGAAGCTGTTCAGGCCTTAGTAGAAGGTTATGGTGTTAAGGTTGATCAAGATGTTCATAAAGAAGTGTTAGCTAGAAACGCTCAATTTAAAGATGCGCCATACAGCGGATTTGTAAACCCAGTATTAGTACCATCAACTAATGATGCAGGAGATATTACAGGATTCACTATAACGCAACCTAAAACTTTTGCAGAACAAATGTTAAATTACGCAAAAAAGTATAGTAATTTGCCAGCTGTAAATTAGTATAAAGCATATTGTTTAGTTAAAGGCGTTTAATTTTTAAACGCCTTTTTTTGTATTTTAACTATAGTCATATTAGCAGTTAATTGTATGTTACTATGCACGCGTAACGATTAAATGGTTTATTACAGGAATTAAGAAGGATATTTCCTACTTTTATCGGCTAATTTTAGTATTTTATATAAGAAGGGTTTAGTGTACAATGAAGATATTAAGTTACCTGCTTTCACCAGTTTTTGGACTTTCATTTTTTTTGATTCTTTTAGTCTTTCATCCGCTACAATGGATAAGCAATAATGTATTTGGTTTTACAACTTTTCAAAAAATAGTTAACCTTATGAATTTTTGCTTGGTAAAAAATTTATTGTTGTTAGGTATTCGAGTAAAGGTAGATAATCAGCATAAATTACCAGAAAATGTTACGCTTATTTTTGTAGCTAACCATCAGAGTTTGTTTGATATATCTCCAATATCTTGGCACTTCAGAAAACACAAGCCAAAATTTGTGTCAAAAAAAGAGCTAGGTAAAGGAATTCCGAGTGTATCTTATAACCTAACACATGGCGGAGCTGCTTTAATCGACAGAAAAAATGCAAAATTAGCACTAGTAGAGCTGGGGAAATTTGCTAAACGTATTAATAAAAATAATTGGTCAGCAGTAATATTTCCAGAAGGGACTAGAAGTAAGAACGGAAAGCCTAAAAGGTTTTCTGCTAACGGATTAAAAATGCTAACAAAATATAATCCAGAGGGCTATGTAGTACCATTAACTATAAACAACTCATGGAAAGTATTTAAATATGGAAACTTTCCTTTTGGAATAGGAAGTCCTATAACAATAAAAACACATGCGCCAATAGCTGTAAAAGCGTTGCCTTTTGAAGAATTATTGGCAACAGTAGAACAAGCAATTATAAACGATATAAACTAAATAGATGTCTATAAATAACATAAGAAAAGAAGTAATGCAAACACTCGAAAAAAATATCGATGCGTTTGTAGAAAAATTTTTGATTCCTGTTGAAGAAATTTGGCAGCCAACAGATTTTTTACCCAATTCACAAAAGGATACTTTTATTGATGAGGTAAAAGAAATTCAAGAAATATCTAAAGAGTTGGATGATGATTTTTGGGTAGTAATGGTAGGAGATACTATTACTGAAGAGGCATTACCAACGTATGAATCATGGTTGTTAGATTTGGATGGTGTACAGCAAGACCCTGATAATGGATGGGCAAAATGGGTTAGAGCATGGACAGCAGAAGAAAATCGTCATGGCGATGTGTTAAACAAGTACTTATATTTATCTGGAAGGGTAAATATGAGAGAAGTAGAAATGTCTACCCAGCATTTAATAGCAGATGGTTTTGATATAGGAACATCTACAGATCCGTATAAAAACTTTGTGTATACTAGTTTTCAAGAATTAGCAACCTATATTTCACATAATAATGTGGCAAAAATTGCCCGTAAAAAAGGGCATAAAGCACTAGCAAAAATGTCTAAAATTATTGCTGGAGACGAAATGCGTCATCATATAGCGTATACTGATTTTGTAAAAGAAATATTTAAAATAGACCCTAGTGAAATGATGCTGGCGTATTATTATATGATGAAAAATCAGATAATAATGCCAGCTATGTATCTAAGAGAGTCTTTTGCAGAAAAAGCTTCTGTTTTTGATCGTTTTTCTATTGTAGCTCAACGTGCAGGAGTTTATACAGGATTTGATTATGTAGACATTATGAAAAAACTTAATACTATTTGGGAAATTGATAAAATGACAGGGTTGACTGCAGAAGCAGAGAAAGCAAGAGAATATTTAATGAAACTACCAGATCGTATGTATCGTTTAGCTGAAAGAGCCGTTATACCTGATACTGCTTATAAGTTTAAATGGATGAATCCGATGTAAGAAGTATATAAACAAAAAACGCCTTAACTTTTTAGTTAAGGCGTTTTTTGTTAACTGTATATGAAAGATTTTAATGCGTATAGTAAAATAAAAAATACCAATAAACCAATAAGTACCCAATAGCTACCTTTATAATATTTTTTATGCAATTTTAAATCTTTTCTATACGACCATATCATTACGCCAACAAAAGCTAAGAAAAATAAAAGAGCAAAAATAAGTTGTCCGGTAGTAAACATAAATAAATTGTTATTTTTATGCGAAATTAATTAAAGTAAATCATTTAAATACCAATACAATGAAAAAATATACCGATGCTGTTACTGAGTTTCATACTGCGTTTAAAATAGGCCACAGTGAAACCCCAAAAGCAAATTTAGGCGAAGCTAAAAATACGCTACGTTATAACTTAATGAAAGAAGAAAATGAAGAGTATTTAGAGGCAGCTCAAAATGATGATATAGTTGAGGTGGCTGATGCTTTGGGTGACATGTTATATATTTTATGTGGTACCATGATTGAGCATGGGCTGCAAGATAAAATAGCAGCGGTTTTTGATGAAATTCAAGCAAGTAATATGAGTAAGTTAGGGGATGATGGCGAACCAATTTATCGTGAAGATGGAAAAGTGTTAAAAGGACCGAATTATTTTAAACCGAATATTTCAAAAATTTTAAATAACAAAAACTAAAAAAGCGGCATTAAGCCGCTTTTTTAGTTTTTATAATGTGTTATATTTTTTGTGTCCAGCCAAAAATATCTTCAGCTTCGTTATACTGTATAGCTAGTAATTGTTCTTTTAACATTGTTGAGTAGGCATTCTCTAATTTTGGTAAGTCATAATGATCATCTTTATAACCTACTCCAGTAATAGGAACAATAACAGCTGCAGTACCTGTTCCAAATACTTCTTTTAGGTTACTAGTTTTAGCGGCTTCAATAACTTCGGTAACGCTAACTTTTCGTACTTCAACTTGTATCCCTTCTTTTTCTGCTAAGGCAATAATACTCTTACGGGTAACACCGTTTAAAATTCTTTCATCTGTAGGAGCGGTAATTAGTTTATCTCCAATTCGGAAAAACACATTCATAGTACCAGCTTCTTCTAAATACTCATGCGTAGAGTTGGTCCAAATAATTTGCTGATATCCTTCTTCATTAGCTTTTTGTGTTGGGTAAAATTGTGCGGCATAATTACCTGCCGCTTTTGTAGCACCAACACCTCCATTTGCTGCTCTTGAATAGTGATCAGAAATTTTTACTTTCACATCTCCACCTTTATAGTAAGCTTGTACTGGAGTACAAATAATCATAAATTTATATTCTGTTGCTGGGGCAGCAGAAACACCAGCTTGTGTAGCAAAAATAAACGGACGGATGTATAATGAATTTCCTTTACCTGGCACTACCCATTGACTATCCATTTGTAATAAGGTTTTTAACCCATTCATGAAAACTTCTTTTGGTACTTCGGGCATGGCTAATCTTTTAGCAGAAAAGCAAATGCGTTTCCAGTTTTCTTCAGGACGAAAAACCCATACATCATTATTAGTATCTTTATAAGCTTTCATTCCTTCAAAAGCTGCCTGGCCGTAATGAAAAACACGAGCAGAAGGGTCTAGCTGTAAAGGTTGGTATGGAGTAATTTCAGGTTGTTGCCACTTACCATCTTTAAAGTCACAAAAAAACATATGGTCACTATAAACAGTACCAAATGTTATGTTATCTAAATTGATTCCTTCAAATTTAGATTGATTAATTTTTGTGATTTTAATGTCAGTTGTCATCGTCATTGTCGTCGGTTTTTATAGTTGTGCGAATTTAATCAAATTTAAATTTTTTAACTACTAATTATTCGTTAATTTGTAAGCATAAGGAAACGCCTTATTTTATAAGGGAAAATAAACGAATAAAAGCTTTGAAAAGAGAGATAATTATAACATCAGACGGATCGTCATCAATAAATTTACCAGAATGGAATGAGCAATATCATTCTAAAAAAGGAGCAATTCAAGAAGCTTACCACGTGTTTATCCGTATGGGATTAGACTTATTTGCTAATGATATTTCGGTTTTAGAGATTGGATTCGGAACAGGATTAAACGCTTTTATTACATATTTAGAAAGTGAACGACGAAAGTTAAAGATAACATATACAGGTGTAGAGGCCTATCCGGTACTTATGGAAGAGGTAGTAAAATTGAATTATGTAGAGCAATTAGAAGCTGAAAAGTTCGCACATCAATTTGAGAAAATGCATGCCGTTTCATGGGAAGAAAGTTGTGAGATTTCCGATACGTTTTCTATTATAAAACGAAAACAACTTTTTGAAAATATCACAGATGAAAATAGCTTTGATTTAATATATTATGATGCTTTTGGTTCTCGAGTGCAACCAAGTTTGTGGGAGGAAAGTATTTTTGAAAAAATGTATGTAGCATTAAAAAAAGGAGGTGTTTTGGTAACCTATGCAGCCAAAGGAAGTGCGCGTAGAGCTATGCAAGCTGTAGGTTTTACCGTTGAACGTTTAGAAGGACCTCCTGGAAAGAGAGAAATGTTACGGGCTAGAAAACTTTAAACTAATAGTGATGAAAATTTTAGTAGCTGGAGCAACGGGCTTGGTAGGAAAGAAGTTGGTTGAAGTATTACTAGCCAACCACCACCAAGTAAACTATTTAACCACTCGAAAGTCAGCTATTACTACGCTTGAAAATTGTAAAGGATTTTATTGGAATCCAAATAACAAAGAAATTGATCCGAATTGCATTGTAGGTGTAGATAAAATTATAAACTTAGCTGGAGCTAGTATTGCAAAAAGATGGACTAAAGCTTATAAAAAAGAAATTTTAGCTAGTAGGGTGGATTCTTGCGCTACATTATACCAATTGTTGCAAACAAATACGCATAAAGTAACCCATATTATTTCTGCAAGTGCTATAGGGGTTTATAAACACTCTTTTACAAAATTATATAAGGAAGACAGTAATTGTTTAGGAACTGGTTTTTTAGCAACAGTAGTACAACAATGGGAAGCTGCTATTGATAATTTTAAAGATATAAACATTCCTGTATCCAAAGTGCGTATAGGATTAGTGTTGGCTGGAGCAAATAGTGCACTTCAACAACTTCAAACACCCATAAAGTATGGATGTGGTACAGTTTTAGTAACAGGGAATCAGTATGTAAGTTGGATTCATATAACAGACTTAACTAAATTATTACATCACATTTTATTAAATGATAACTATGGTGTTTATAATGCAGTTGCTCCCAATCCTACTAGAAATAAAACACTAACAAAACAAATTGCTCAACAACTCAACAGACCTTTATTCTTACCTAATGCACCTAAGTTTTTTTTAAAATTACTATTAGGAGAAATGCATCATTTGTTATGTGATAGTCAAAAAGTTTCTTCTGAAAAAATTCAAAGTGCAGGATTCCAGTTTCGATATAAGCACATAAATGATGCATTGACAGATCTTCTGTAAAAGAATAATTATTTTTTAATGACAAATTGGCATTTTAATAGAAATGGCAATACTTTTGCCACCTTGTTTACACCAAGAGAAATTATATATATAGTAACCTAATGAGTACAGAAGAGATACAAAACGAAGAGATAAAAGATCAAGTAGAAGATCAAAATCCTGAAACAGAAAAAGCAGAAGAGTTATCTGTAGAAGATAAACTAACTCAAGAGTTAGCAGCAGAAAAGGATAAGTTTTTGCGTCTTTTTGCTGAGTTTGAAAACTATAAACGAAGAACGTCAAAAGAACGAATTGAACTATTTAAAACAGCAAGTTCTGATGTGATGCAAGCTATGTTACCAGTTTTGGACGATTTGGAGCGTGCTTGGGTTGAAATAGAAAAAAGTAATGATGAAAATTTAATTAAAGGAATTGAGCTGATAAGCAACAAACTAAAAACTACTTTAAAAGATAAAGGTTTAGAGCAAGTTAAAGTTGAGCAAGGCGATGAGTTTAATGCAGATTTTCATGAGGCAATTACACAAATACCAGCCCCTTCAGATAAATTGAAAGGGAAAATTATTGATGTAATTGAAAACGGATATAAATTAGGCGATAAAATTATACGTTTCCCTAAAGTAGTTATAGGGCAATAAAACTATCGGTTAATTTTTTTGAATTATAAAACAATGGCAAAACAAGATTATTACGAGGTACTTGGTGTTTCTAAAGGAGCTACTGCACAAGAAATAAAAAAAGCTTATAGGAAGAAAGCAATAAAATATCATCCAGATAAAAACCCTGGAGATAAAGAAGCTGAAGAAAATTTTAAAGCTGCTGCAGAAGCCTATGAAGTATTAGGTAATGAAGATAAAAAAGCAAAGTATGACAGGTTTGGTCATGCTGCTTTTGAAGGAGGAGCCGGAGGCCAAGGAGGTTTTGGAGGCATGAATATGGACGATATCTTTAGCCAATTTGGCGATATCTTTGGTGGCGGAGGCTTTGGTGGTTTCGGCGGTGGAGGTTCACGCCAACGTCGTGTTAAAGGAAGTAACTTGCGTATTAGAGTGAGCTTAACTTTGGAAGAAGTAGCTAATGGCGTTGAGAAAAAGGTAAAGGTTAAACGTAAAGTTCAAGACTCAGCAACCACATATAAAACTTGTACAACATGTAATGGATCTGGGCAAGTAACTCGTGTAACTAATACTATTTTAGGGCGTATGCAAACCGCTGCACCATGTAACACTTGTGGTGGTGCTGGGCAACAAATAGATAAAAAAGGAGTTGGGACTGATGCGCACGGATTAAAAATAGAAGAAGAAACGGTATCAATTAAAATACCAGCAGGTGTTGTAGATGGGATGCAATTAAAAGTCTCAGGAAAAGGAAATGATGCTCCTGGCAATGGTGTTCCGGGTGATTTATTAGTAGCTATTCAAGAGCAAGATCATCCGAGTTTGAAGAGAGAGGGGGATAATTTACATTACGATTTGTATATAAGTATTTCTGATGCTATTTTAGGAATTTCAAAAGAAATAGAAACAGTTACGGGTAAGGTTAGAATAAAGTTAGACGCAGGAATTCAATCAGGAAAAATTTTGCGTTTAAGAGGAAAAGGTATCCCAAGTATAAACGGTTATGGTAGAGGAGATTTGTTAGTACACGTTAATGTATGGACTCCACAAGAGTTGAACAAGGAACAGAAAGAGTTTTTTAAGAAAATGCAAGCACATGAAAATTTTGTTCCTAACCCAAAGGAAAACGATAAATCGTTTTTTGATAAAGTAAAAGATATGTTTTCATAATGAAGCATGTAGCACATAAAAAACCTCGAAAGTAACCTTCGAGGTTTTTTATGTTTATAATAATAAAAAAACTAATAGTGTTTTTGTAACAATTTTAGGTTTCAGAACACCAACAGATAAACTAATTTATTTTATGGATAATCTTCTTGTTGCTGAAAATATCGTTAAAACCTATGGCGATTATACAGCATTAAATAATGTGTCATTAACTGTCCCTAAAGGAAGTATTTTTGGACTTTTAGGACCTAATGGGGCTGGAAAAACCTCATTTATTAGAATTATTAATCAAATTACGATGCCTGATAGTGGTTTAGTAACTTTAGATGGAAAGCCATTAGAGCAAAACCACGTACAGGATATTGGATACTTACCAGAAGAACGTGGTTTATACAAATCAATGAAGGTAGGAGAGCAAGCATTATATTTGGCACAGTTAAAAGGGTTATCAAAAAATGAAGCTAAACAACGCCTAAAATATTGGTTTGATAGGTTAGAAATTGGAGATTGGTGGAATAAAAAGGTACAAGAATTATCTAAAGGAATGGCACAGAAAATACAATTTGTAGTTACTGTGTTACATCAGCCTAAATTATTGATTTTTGATGAGCCTTTTAGTGGTTTTGATCCAATAAACGCAAATTTAATTAAAGATGAAATATTAAAGTTGCGTGATGATGGAGCAACAGTAATTTTTTCAACACATAGAATGGAATCTGTTGAGGAATTGTGTGATCATATTGCCTTGATAAACAAATCAAATAAAATATTAGACGGAAAATTAATCGACATTAAAAAGCAATTTAAATCTAACACATTTGAGGTGGGGGTGAGTGCTTATAATGGGACAGATTTGAGAAGTTTATTAGAAACAAAATTTAGTGTGTCTGACGCATCTTTCAAATCAATTCACGACGATTTAAAAGTGAAAATAAAAATAGATGCATCGAGTACTCCAAATGAGTTGTTGTCGTTTTTAACTAATCAAGGACAAGTAAATCATTTCTCTGAAGTTATACCTTCAGCAAATGACATTTTTATTCAATCTGTTCAAAACAACTAATCTTCCTGTAGCAATGAATCATTTACCACTTATTATAAAAAGAGAATACTTAAATAAAGTAAAAAACAAATCTTTTATTATCATGACGTTCGTTAGTCCGTTAATTATGATATGTTTAGGTTTGTTAATTGGTTTTTTAGCCAATTTAAATAAGAATAAAGAACGTATTATTGATGTAGTAGACGAGTCGGGTTTTGCTAATGAAATTTTTACAGATACTACTTCAGCAACAAAATATCGTATTTTAACTAATGTAGATTTAGCACAGGCTAGAACAGATGTTGAAGAGCAAGAGCATTATGGTTTGTTATATATGCCAAAAGTTGATAGTGTAAGTCAGTTAGAAGAAAACGTAAAGTTTTACTCGAAAGATACTCCATCGTTAACTTTAATAGCCGATTTAGAATCGAAAATTGAAAAGCGATTAACTGATATCAACTATAAAAATAAAGGCTTTAATATTGATAAAATAAAAGAAGCTAGAGTTAGAGTAAATATTAATCAAGAAAGTTATTCAGGTGAAAAAACATCAAAATTAAGTGGTGGATTAAAGCTAGGCTTTGGTATGGTTGCAGGGTATTTGTTGTTTATGTTTATCATTATTTATGGTAACATGATAATGCGTAGTATTATAGAAGAAAAAACTAGTAGAATTATAGAAGTTATTATTTCGTCAGTAAAGCCAATGCAGTTAATGTTAGGTAAAATTTTCGGAACTTCATTAGCAGGAATTTCACAGTTTGTAATTTGGGTATTAGTATTAGGAATTTTATCTACTATTTTATCAGCTTTTTTTGGCGTTAATATGGCTGAAATGAATTCTGGTCCTCAACAAGAAATGGTTGCAGAGGCAATGAAAAATGGTGACGTGCAACAAAAAATAGGAACATTATTAAATGAAATTTACAGCTTGCCATTAGCAAACCTAATAGTTATGTTTTTATTGTTTTTTATTGGTGGATTCTTATTGTATAGTTCACTATACGCAGCAATAGGTGCAGCTGTTGATAATGAAACGGATACACAACAGTTTATGATGCCTATTATGGTACCATTAATTTTAGCGGTTTATGTAGGTGGGTTTACGGTGTTAGAAGACCCTCACGGAACTGTAGCACAAGTTTTTTCATTTATACCATTTACTTCGCCTGTAGTAATGCTTATGCGTATTCCTTTTGGTGTGCCAATGTGGCAACAAATAGTATCAGTTGTGTTATTATTTGCTACATTTATGGCAACCGTTTGGTTTGCTTCTAAAATTTATCGTGTAGGAATTCTTATGTATGGTAAAAAACCAAGCTATAAAGAAATATATAAATGGTTAAAGTACTAAATGGAAGAACTTAAATCCTTTTTAAACTATAATATAGAGTTTGGTAAGAATATTCATATTACCGTAAAGCAGTTACTATTAGTTTTACTAGTTTTTGTTGCAGCTACTATTGTCTTACGAATAATTAAAAAGATAGTTGTACGAAAGTTGGATGAAGATGATAAGCTAAAGTTTAACTCAGTATTTTCGTTTTCAAAGTACTTTATATATATAGTGGTAGTGTTAATCACCTTTGATAATATGGGGATTAACGTTACAGCAATTTTTGCTGCTTCAGCTGCTTTACTAGTGGGTGTTGGTTTAGCATTACAAACTTTTTTTCAAGATATTATTTCGGGGGCATTTATTTTAATAGATAAATCGGTTCATGTAGGAGATATTATTGAGCTAGAAGGTAAAGTTGGTCGCGTAACAGAAATAAGATTACGTACAACACGTGCGGTAACCATAGATAATAAAGTATTGGTAATACCTAACCATAAGTACCTTACATCAACTTTATACAATTGGACAGAAAACGGTGTGCTAACACGCGAAAGTGTAACTGTAGGTGTTGCCTATGGAAGTGATTTACAATTGGTAAAGAAGTTACTTTTAGATGTAGCTATGAATCATCCTAAAGTAATTAAAAAACCAGAACCTTTGGTGTTGTTTACGGAGTTTGCAGATAGCGCATTAAACTTCAAATTAATTTTCACACTTAACAATAGTTTTGAAGCTTCCATTCCTAAAAGTGATATTAGATTTGAAATAGATAAAGTATTTAAAGAAAACAATATAAAAATACCTTTTCCACAACGAGAGGTATATGTTAATAAAGTAAATATTGAGGAAAAATAAAAAACCTTTGTTAATTTAAAACTAACAAAGGTTTTTACCCCAAAAAAACTTACTTAATCTATAACTTCTTATAGACTATTGTAAATATACAATGAAGCTTTAATTTATGAAATACCCAATATTGGGTATTTTTCGTAATCACCTTAGTAGTACGTCTATAAAAATATACCGTTTGTCAAAATTCCTTAAAAATGCATTTTATAAGTTAGGTTTATGGCTTAAATAATTTAATAATGTATCTTTAAAAACGAAACCGTTATAATCAAATAAATAAGCATGTCAAAAATATTAATAATTGAAGATGAAGCAGCTATTAGAAGAGTGCTAGTAAAAATACTTTCAGAAGAAAACAAATCGTATCAAGTAGATGAAGCTGAAGACGGGTTGGTAGGGATGGAAAAAATAAAAAATAATGATTATGATTTGGTGCTTTGTGATATTAAAATGCCCAAAATGGATGGTGTAGAAGTGCTTGAAGCCGTTAAAAAAATAAAACCAGAAACAGCTATAGTAATGATTTCTGGTCATGGTGATTTAGATACCGCAGTAAATACAATGCGTTTAGGAGCCTTCGATTATATTTCAAAACCGCCAGATTTGAATAGATTATTAAATACGGTTCGGAATGCTCTAGATAATACCGAGCTGGTAGTAGAAAATAAGCGCTTAAAGAAAAAAGTTTCTAAAAAATATGAAATGATTGGTGATAGTCCTGCTATTGCGCATATTAAAGAAATGATTGATAAAGTTGCTACAACAGATGCTAGAGTGTTTATTACAGGGCCTAATGGTACAGGGAAAGAGCTTGTTGCTCATTGGATTCATCAAAAAAGTGAACGCTCAAAAGGGCCAATGATAGAGGTTAACTGTGCAGCTATTCCTTCAGAATTGATAGAAAGTGAATTATTCGGGCATGTAAAAGGGGCGTTTACGTCGGCTAATAAAGATAGAGCAGGTAAGTTTGAAGCAGCTAATGGGGGTACTATTTTTCTTGATGAAATAGGAGACATGAGTTTACCTGCACAAGCAAAAGTATTGAGGGCTTTACAAGAAAGTAAAGTGCAACGTGTAGGTAGTGATAAAGACATTAAAGTAGATGTAAGAGTTATAGCAGCTACCAATAAAGACCTTAAGAAAGAAATAGCCGATGGAAATTTCAGGGAAGATTTATACCATCGTTTAGCGGTTATATTAATTAAAGTACCAGCGCTAAATGATAGGAGAGAAGATATTCCGTTATTAATTAATCATTTTGCTGCTAAAATAGCTGAAGAGCAAGGTATAGCTGTTAAGTCGTTTTCAAAAAAAGCTACTCAATTATTACAAGAGTATGATTGGACTGGAAACATTAGAGAGTTACGTAATGTGATAGAACGATTAATTATATTAGGAGGAAAAGAAATTTCTGAAAAAGATGTAACCCTTTTTGCAAGTAAGTAATACTTGTTTAAAAAATATTTAAAACAATAAAAAACTCCAACTGTCTGGTTGGAGTTTTTTATTGTTATGATTTCTTTTCAAACTTAGGCTTGTTTTTGGTGTCGTAATGTAAAAACCACATGGTCGAACCATCTGGCATAGTCCATTCATGGTAAATATCAAAACCATATCGACGGTAAACAATCATGTTTTTTCTAATCGAGGTTTCTGCATAAATAGGTAATTGCTTTTCGTGTGCATCTGTATAAACAGCATCTCTCATATCTCCCATAGTTCCTGCCTGATTTCCTCTAGCGTTTGGGTCAACTGCAGTAAACTCCCAATACATATATTTTTCATTTTTCGGGCGTTTACTTTGAATATATTTTTGTCGTTTAGCTATGGCTAAGGCCTTAGAAATTCCTGAAATTCCAAAAGCAAACTTTAAGTCATCAATAAAATCACTAAAAGTTGTTTTGTTATTTTTAGGGTCAATTTCATAACATACAGCAACACCAGATTTGTTACTGGCAACATATAACCCTTTTTTCTTTACAGCATTTTTATAAATGTAAGCACCCAATTTTTTATACCGTAAGTCACGTTTAGAGTCTTGTTTTACTAAATGATTTCCAGCAGGAATTACTTTAAAAGCTTCTGTAATAATTTTGATTATATTTTCTGACATTCGAAAAGGATTTTTAAAAACCGAAAGATATTAAAATTTAATATATTTATAGGACTTAAATAGTGGATAAAACCTAAAAAGACAACAGTACTAAAGTATCTTTTTAAAACGATAAACTTATATGAAAAAAGTTAATATAGAAGCGTATCAAATTACTCATAAAACACAATTATCTTCTCATAACACTTGTGTTGTACTTGAAAAGGATGAAAAAGTTAAAAAAGAACTCAAAAAAGTAAGGAAAAAATTAAGTAAGCTACAAGATACGCTTTATGCACATGGAAAGTACGGCGTACTAATATGTTTGCAAGGAATGGATACTGCAGGAAAGGATAGCTTGATACGAGAAGTTTTTAAAGAATTTAATACTCGTGGTATAGTGGTACACAGCTTTAAAGTTCCTACAAGTTTAGAATTGAAACATGATTATTTGTGGCGTCATTATATAGCGTTGCCAGCACGAGGGAAGTTTTCAGTTTTTAATCGTACACACTATGAAAATGTGTTGGTTACACGAGTGCATCCTGAATATGTTTTAGGAGAAAATTTACCCGACATACATTCTGTTGAAGATATTACTGACGAGTTTTGGGAAAGTCGTTTTGAGCAAATACGTAATTTTGAGAAACATATTACAGAAAATGGTACTATAATATTTAAATTTTTCTTAAATATAAGTAAGAGCGAACAGAAAAATCGGTTATTGCGAAGGATAGCACTTAAAGAGAAGAACTGGAAATTTTCTCCAGGAGATTTAAAAGAGCGCAAATTGTGGGATGATTATCAGTTTTGTTATGAAGATATGATTAATCGAACATCGTCTGTTAATGCCCCATGGTATGTAATACCTTCAGATCATAAGCCTTCAGCAAGGTACTTGGTTGCAAAAATAATATATGAAACTTTGAATGGTTATAAAGATATTCAAGAGCCAGAATTGAGCGATGAAATTAAAGCAAATCTAGATACATATAAAAAAGAATTAGAACAAGAATGAAAATACACGTATTTCTTATAGTATTGTTTTTCAATACAATTGTTTTTTCACAAGTTGAAGACCAACAAATGTTAAAACAAATTTATAATACATCTTTAACAAAAGGAAAATCTTATCAATGGCTAGATTACTTGTCTAATACTATCGGAGGTAGATTATCAGGCTCATATAATGCAGAAAAAGCAATAGAGTATACTAGAGAACAGTTAGATTCTTTAGGGTTGGATAGAGTATGGCTGCAACCCGTTATGGTGCCTAAATGGATTAGAGGAGCTAAAGAATATGCTTACTTTGAAACAAATCCTGGAATTACCACTTCCGTACCTATTTGTGCTTTAGGAGGCTCTGTAGCTACCCCATTAGGAGGGTTAAAAGCTGAGGTGATTGAGGTTGAAAAATTTGAAGAGTTGGATAGTTTAGGATATGAAAAAATTGCAGGAAAAATAGTTTTTTATAATCGTCCAATGCAAGCCGATTTGATAAGTACCTTTAATGCATATGGAGGGTGTGTTGAGCATCGATATAAAGGTGCAGAAAAAGCAATAAAGTACGGAGCTGTTGGTGTATTGGTCCGTTCTTTAAGTTTACGTTTAGACGATTTTCCGCATACAGGATCTATGACATATGGTAACACTCCTATATCTAAAAGAATACCAGCAGCAGCAATAAGTACAAATGGTGCGGAATTGCTTAGTGCTATGCTAGAGTTAAACCCAAAAGTAAAGTTTTATTTTTCTCAGCATTGTAAACAACTAGCTGATGTACAATCGTATAACGTTATAGGCGAAATTACCGGAACAACATATCCTGATAAAGTAATGGTTGTAGGAGGGCATTTGGACTCATGGGACTTAGGAGATGGCGCACATGATGATGGTGCGGGTGTAGTACAATCTATGGAAGTGCTTCGGTTATTAAAAAAGATTAATTATAAACCAAAACATACCTTACGAGTTGTATTATTTATGAATGAAGAGAATGGTTTACGCGGAGGGAAAAAATACGCTAAAGTAGCTAATGAAAAAGGAGAAAATCATGTGTTTGCATTAGAAAGTGATGCAGGAGGATTTACCCCTAGAGGTTTTTCTTTTGACTGTACCGATGAAAACTTTGATAAAGTTCTTACCTGGAAAGCATTATTTAAGCCTTATTTAATTCATTACTTTGAAAAAGGAGGTAGTGGCGCAGATATTGGACCATTAAAGGGAGACAATGTGTTATGTGGCTTGCGTCCAGATTCGCAACGTTATTTTGATCATCATCATGCAGCTAACGATACTTTTGAACATGTAAATAAACGTGAGTTAGAGTTGGGGGCAGCAACTATGGCAGCTTTGGTGTATTTATTTGATAAATATGAGGTGATCCAAAACAATCCTGTTCGTCAATAAAGCTATTAAATTAAAATATTGAAATTGTTTGTGTGATATCATGTACATTTGCATTTCAAAAATAAATTAGCTTTGAACCTTACAACTTACACAAAAGAATTCCGATATAATTTAAAGCTTGCTTATCCTGTAATTTTAGGAATGGTTGGCCATACGCTTGTAGGGTTGATTGATGATATTATGGTAGGTAAAATAGGAACTGCAGAGCTTGCTGCAGTATCCTTAGGGAATAGTTTTTTATTTATAGCTATGTCATTAGGTATAGGTTTCTCCACAGCTATCACACCTCTTGTAGCAGAAGCTGATGGAGAAGGAAATATAGCTAAAGGGAAGGCGGCATTTAAGCATGGGTTGTTTTTATGTACGCTTTTGGGACTTAGTTTGTTTGGGGTAATACTACTGTTAAAACCGTTAATGTATCATATGAAACAGCCTCCAGAGGTTGTAGAGCTAGCTATACCGTATTTAGAAATAGTAGCCTTTTCACTAATCCCAATGATTATGTTTCAGGCTTTTAAACAGTTTTCTGATGGTTTGTCACAAACAAAGTATGCTATGTGGGCAACCTTATTGGCTAATGTTATTAATATAGCGCTTAACTATATTTTAATTTATGGTAAATTAGGCTTTCCAAAATTAGGAATTGTTGGTGCGGCAATAGGAACATTAATTTCTAGAATTGTAATGCTACTGTTTATATGGTTATTATTGAAATCTAAAAAGAAATTTCAACCATACGTAACCCAGTTAAACTTTGCTATCATACAGAAATCAGTAGTTAATAAGATCATTTCTTTAGGAGTTCCATCTGCTTTACAAATGTTTTTTGAGGTAGCTATTTTTACTGCTGGAATTTGGCTTTCTGGTGTGTTAGGTAGTAATGCACAGGCTGCTAATCAAATAGCTTTAAAATTATCATCCCTAACATTTATGGTTGGTATGGGATTGAGTGTGGCAGCAATGATTAGAGTAGGAAATCAGAAAGGCTTGCAAAACTTTAAGGAATTAAGAAGAGTAGCTTTTTCCATATTTTTATTAACCATTTTTATCGAAATAATTTTTGCGTCTATATTTGTTGCCTTTCATAATATATTTCCTGACTTGTTTGTAAACTATAATAATATAGCCGATTTATCTAACACTATAGAAGTAGTTAAAATAGCTTCAACTTTGTTATTAATAGCAGCTGTATTTCAAATTTCTGATGGTGTACAAGTAGTTGTTTTAGGGGCTTTACGTGGTTTGCAAGATGTTAAAATACCAACAGTACTTATCTTTATTTCATATTGGGTGGTAGGTTTTCCGATAAGTTATTATCTTGGGTTGCACACAGATTTTAAAAGCTCTGGAGTGTGGTTAGGGTTATTAGCTGGACTTTCAGTAGCGTCAATATTATTGTTTGTCCGATTCAACTACATTACTAAAAAATTAATTAATAAGTAAATATTATTATGGAGTTACCAAAGTTTTTATTAGGTGATAATACCGATTTTCCTGACGCTATTTTTGTAATACACACAGCTTTCCCTAGGTTTATTATTAATTTGGCAGATGATGAAATAGAATGGTTGGAAGATTTTGATAAAGATGATGCTGAAGAACTGTTAACGGAAGCCGAAATATGTATTAAAGAAGCTACCGAGTTTTATGATAAAGAAATAGCACTTTACGAAGAGTAGTTATGGAGCAATTACTGCAGTTAGATAAAGAGTTGTTTTTATATCTTAACGGGTTAGGAACCACAACTTTTGATGGTTTTTGGATGTTTATTACTGGTAAATGGAACTCAATACCTTTATATGCATTACTGTTATTTTTATTATATAAAAAAATGGGGTTGAGATATACAGGTCTTATAGTTGTAGTTGTGATTTTGATGATTGCAGGAACAGATCAATTGGCAAACTTATTTAAGAAAGTACTTTTTTTACGTCCACGCCCTTGTCACGAAGCAAGTATAGCTGAAATAATGCGTTTAGTAAAATCGTATTGCGGGGGGAGCTATGGATATTTTTCTGCTCATGCAGCTAGTTCAATGGCTTTAGCTGTTTTTTTAGGAAAGTTGTTGCAACCTTACTACAAGTATGCGGTTGTTTTATTGCTAGTATGGGCTTTGTTTGTAGGGTATAGCAGAATATATATTGGCGTGCATTATCCAGGAGATGTTATAACAGGAATGTTTTTTGGAGTGCTAATTGCTAATTTAGCAGCTAAATTGTTAGATGTATTGCGTAATAAGTTTTTGGTTACTTAGGCTTAGTTGTAATAAGTTTTAAATATTTGAAGTAATACGTCCGGCGGAATGTTATTGTTTTCATACAATTGCATTACTTCTAATGTTTTTTCAATTGCTAAAATGTTTAATCCCATTTTTAACCCTAGTTGATGTATGTTTTTGAGTTCTTGAGTGCTAATATTTTGATCAACATTCATAAGTAATAATAATCTGTGAAACTGTACAATTCGTTGGCTTTCGTGTTTGATATTAATGTGTGGAAATGGTTTTTTTAGTAAATTATCAAAAGCTGTTTCACCAATACCTATTTGTTTAGCAATAGCTTGTAAAAAGTTGTATTCTGCAGTGTTAATACCTTCATTAGCTTTTGCAAAAGCAATTAATTGGCTTAAAGCACTTAGTTTTTCTTCATAACTCATGCTACTAATATAATAAATAAAAAAAGCCCAAACCACAGGTTTGAGCTTTTGTATATTTATGTAAAGAAAAAGATTAAGCTAATACAGCTTTTACTTTATCTGCAGCTTCTTTAAAAGCAGTTGCAGAAAGTACATCTAATCCTGAGTTGTCAATTAATTCTTTAGCAATATCTGCATTTGTTCCTTGTAAACGAACAATGATAGGAACGTTAATTGCATCTCCCATATTTTTGTATGCATCTACAACACCTTGTGCAACACGATCACAACGTACAATACCTCCAAAAATATTAATTAAGATAGCTTTTACATTAGGGTCTTTTAAAATTATTCTAAAAGCTTCCTCAACACGTTTAGCATCAGCAGTACCACCAACATCTAAGAAGTTTGCAGGCTCACCACCAGACATTTTAATTAAGTCCATAGTAGCCATTGCTAATCCTGCTCCGTTAACCATACATCCTACGTTTCCATCAAGATCAACATAGTTTAAACCTAAAGCATTCGCTTCAACTTCAATTTCGTTTTCTTCTCTTAAATCACGCATTGAAGCATAATCTTTACGACGGTATAATGCATTATCGTCAATAGTAACTTTTGCATCAACAGCCATAATTAAATCATCAGAAGTTTTTAATACTGGGTTAATTTCAAATAAAGAAGAATCAGACTCTACGTATGCTGTGTATAAAGCAGCAACAAACTTTGTCATTTCCTTAAAAGCTTTTCCAGATAAGCCTAAGTTAAAGGCTATTTTTCTTGTTTGGAAAGGTAATAATCCTGTTGCTGGATCAATCTCTTCAGTAAAAATTAAGTGAGGTGTTTTTTCGGCAACTTCTTCAATATCCATACCACCTTCGGTAGAATACATAATCATGTTTTTTCCAGTAGCTCTGTTTAATAAAACTGACATGTAAAACTCACTTGTTTCACTATCTCCTGGGTAGTAAACATCTTCAGCTACTAATACTTGGTGTACTCTTTTTCCTTCTGCTGAAGTTTGCGGAGTAACTAAGTCCATCCCTATAATTTGTCCAGCAATCTCCTTTACTTGGTCTAAGTTTTTAGCTAACTTAACACCTCCACCTTTTCCACGACCACCTGCGTGAACTTGTGCTTTAATAACGTGCCAACCTGTCCCGGTATCTTCCGTTAATTTTTTTGCTGCAGCTACAGCTTCATCAGCAGTTTGTGCTACAATACCTCTTTGGATTCTTACCCCAAAACTGTTTAATATTTCTTTACCTTGATATTCGTGTAAATTCATAATGTACTTGTTATCTTTTTAAAGCTTCACAAATGTAAAAATAACAACGTAATAAACAGTGCTCAAATCCATTTTATTTTAGATATTAATATGTGTTTTTTTACACATGGTTATGAACATGTACTGTGTACTATTAAAATAGAACAATCAAAATAGGTGTTTTTGTGCTAAGAGTGATTAGTTATTTAAGTATTACAGGAAGGTTGATATTTATTTTAGTTCCTTTATTTTTGGCTGAGCTTATACGTATTTCTCCGTTTAAACTTTTTATGCGTGATTGTATTAAATCTAAGCCTACACCACTTTTTAAATTGGTGTTTAATGTGTCAAAACCGATACCATTATCTTCAATTTCAATTTGAAGGTTTTGGTTTGTGAAGTTTACTTTAATGTTAGTAGATGTTGCTTTACTGTGTTTAATAATATTATTAATTATTTCTTGTATAATATTAAATATTTTAATTTCTAAATCTTGTTCTAAACGCGGTATTCTTGTGTTTGTGTAAAAACTAAAGTGTAATGCATCATTAGAATATTTTTCACATAAATCTTGAATAGCTGTTTCAATACCAAATTTTATAAGCACAGCTGAGATTAATTTGTGAGATAAATCTCTAACCTTATCAGAAGCTTCATCAATAATACGCTGTGATTTTTCTAGTTCTTCAATAGGTTGATTGCTTTTCTTCTTAACAACTTGTAAGTGCATGTTGGCAGATGAAAGTAAAGCACTAACACTGTCGTGTAGTGTTTGCGCTATGTATTTTCGTTCTTTTAGGCGCCCATCTAAGGTAGCAGTAATTACTTTGTTTTGATTTTGTTCACGTAACTTTTGCAATTGTTGCTCTTGATTAAGCTCTTTTTGTATAAGTTTAAGTTCAAGGTTTTTGGCTTTTAAATTACTGTTACGGTATAAGAAAGCGGCTAATAATAGTAGGGCAATGGCAGTTATTGCAGAAATACCTAATATTAGTTGAGTTTTTTCTTTTTTTTCAATCTCTATTTTTGTTTTAGCAATTTCTTCTTGTCTTGCTTTATCTTGGTTGTATTTTGCTTCAATTTCTTCTAAGGTTTTATTAGAAGTCATTTCTAAATACAATACGTTTAGCTGATGAGATAAGCTTAGATACTTGTTGGCGTCCTCGTGTTTTTTTTGAATAGTGTAAATGTGAGCTAAGTTAGCATAGTTAATTTCTTTATAGCGAAGTATTTTTACATTAGTGGTATCTTTTAATAAAGGGAGCATCTCAAGATAATTTTGCTCTGCTTGGGCATATTTTTCTTGATAAATATGGGTTACTCCCAAATTTATTTTTACTCCAATAATAGAGAGTGTGTCATTTAATTTTTGGTAGTATTCAATAGCTTTTTTTCCGGCACTTTCCGCATCATTAAAAGAGGATATGTATGAGTACATACCCGTTAAGTTAGCGTAGGTTTTAGCAAAAATATCTTCAGTGCCAGAAATATTTTTAAAATGGGTTAATACATAATTAAAATGGTCAAATGCGGCATTTCGTTTATCTAGCGCTACCTCTACTTTTTGCGCTAAATAACTTTGTTTAGTGTAGTCGGTAAGGTTTAATGATCCAATGTCAAAATATACATTAGCTAGAGCTAGTGAATCATTAGTTTTTTCGCAAAGAGTTTTGGCTTTATTATAGTATGCTAAAGCAATAGGGTAGTTGTTGTTGCTACTAAAGAGTTCACCGATTTTTCGGTTCCATTTTATCTGTAATGCAGTAGATTGGTTTTGAGTAACAGCTTCTAATTGTGCAATAGCTATTTTTAAGGCTTCTTCTTTATTATCTTGTTCAATAAATGTATTTACAACATTAAAAATGGAGTCTTTTGTGTTGGATTGGGCATGGCTAAGGCTTAAAAAGCTGATTAAAAGCACAATACTAACTATGTTTTTTACATAAGAAGGCATGCGAAAGAAGTGTTGTTAGTTTACTTGTGTAAAGTACTAATTTTTAAGATTAGCAGCAACTAATACGAAATAGTTTTATTGAAATTTTAAGTGTTAGTAACAGGTAGACTAATTTTTATAAGTGTTCCGTTATTAGCTGAAGATTGAATAGTAAAAATACCATCAAGATTTTCAATACGTGCTTTAATTTGGCTCAGACCTATACCTGAGTTTGGGGTTATTTTTGAAGTATCAAATCCTATTCCGTTATCAGTTATACTAATATCTAAAATATTATTACTATAATCAATAGCTACAGTAGCTAATGAAGCTTTACTGTGTTTGATAATGTTATTAATGCATTCTTCAATTATATTATGAATTTTTATTTCAAAACTTTGTTCAAAGCGAGGGATTTTATCATGAGTTTCCAATTCAAACTCTAGTTCGGTATTGCTGTATTTTTCGCACATGTCATATACCGCGTGTTCTAACCCAAATTTTAATAATACAGCAGAGATTAATTTATGTGAAAGATCTCGTACTTTTTCAGATGCTTCATGGATTATGTGTTGCGATTTGTCGAGCTCTTCAATACTGTTTGCACTTTTTTTACGTGCTACTTGTATGTGCATATTAGCAGAAGAAAGAAGAGCGCTTACACTATCGTGAAGAGTTTGTGCAATGTCTTTACGTTCAATCTCTCTGCCATCTAATGTAGCACTTAATAATTTTTGTTGGTTTTTTTCTTCAAGTAAACGTAAAGTTTTTTGTTGGTTAAGCTCTTGTGTTACAAGATTAAAGGCTAAACTTTTTGCTTTAAGCTTACTGTTGCGATACATTACTGTGCCTAAAAGAATAACTATTGCGGAAAACATTCCTGTGCCAATTAATGCATATTGCGTACGCTTTTTGGCTTGGCGTTGTTTTTCGGTTTTTACGGCTTCTTCTGCACGTGCTTTTTCCTCGTTGTATTCTGCCTCAATTGTTCTAATTTCTATGGCTTTTTGCTTTTTTAATATTATTTCGGAAAGTTTTCTTTCTTTTTGATAGTATTCAAAAGCTTTGGTGTATTTTTTTGTTTTTTTGTAGATATATGCTAGGTTAGTTGTAGCATCTTGGACGGTTCCTAGTGCTTTGATGGTTGTAGTGTCTTTAACGTTTTTTATAACTTTTAGATGTGTTTTTTCAGCAGCATCATATTTTTTTTGATAAATATAAATAAGTCCTTGATTGTTTAAGGCACCGTTTAACGGAAGTGGGAGTGCTAGTTTATTTTCATAGATATGTATAGCTTTTGTAATGTAATTTTGTGCGCTGTCAAGTTTATCTAGATCGGCATATAAAAAAGCTAAGTTACTATAAGTTTGAGCCAAATGAATTGCTCCTGAATTTGTGTTGTTATAATTGGTTATAATGTTTTGATAGTAAAAATCAGCGCTGTCTTTTAATTGTAATGCTTTTGAGGTATGGCGAACATCGTATAGATTTCTATATTTCTGATTAAATGTTTTTCCAATTTTTAAATAATTTTCCATTACAGCTAATGAATCATGTAAGAAACGATTAGTTGCTAATGCTTTTTTATAATAGTATAAAGCTTTATTTAGCTCTTGATTTTTATTAAAAATATCTCCAATTAAACTATTCCATTTAGCTTCCTCGTTGCTGTTTTTAGATGTTTTATCTATTTCTTGTAAAGCTAATTGTAATGCTTTTTCTTGATTGTTTTGAGATAATAGGCTAATTGCTTTTAGGTGTATGCTATCATTTTTAACGGTTTTTTTTTGGGCTGTAGCCGTTATGAATACCGCAGTTAATAGACATAAAATAAGAAAGTTTTTTTTCAAAGAAATGAAAGTTAATTAGAGCAACAAGATACTAAAATAATAAATGCGTTAATAAAAGTTAACGCATTTATATTATTAAGTTAATAATTATTTATGGACCTAGAGTTCCTGTAGGTTCCCCTTTACGCTTAGAGGTATCATCAGGCTGATCAAATTTATATTTGTAAATTTTACTAGCGTTACCATAATTTTTTAAAAAGTTGGTTTCGCCTTTAGCATCAGTGTTAAGGGTGATAAGGTTAGTGCCGTCTTTTTCGGTAGAAAATACGACGCTAGCGGCTTCAAAAGTATTAAATTCCAAGATGTAATTTCCTTTTTCATCGCATGTAATGCAATAGTCTTTTAATAAACTCATTTGTTTTGGTTTTAAAGGTTATTATTTTTTAAACTTATGAATGGTAATTTTTTAAGGTTATTAAATATAGCAAATTAAATAATAAAAAAAACTCCTTAAATTAAGGAGTTTTATTGGGTGGAGTATAGGTGTTATACTAAATCGTTTTTGATAGCATATTTCACTAAGCCAACGGTATTTTTTACATTAAGCTTTTTCATAATATTTTTCCGGTGGGTGTCAATAGTGTTTATACTAATGGTTAGCTGTTCACTAATTTCTTTGGTTGTGTATTCTTTTACTACCAATTGTAGTATCTCAAGTTCTCTTTTAGTAATATTAGTTACTGTTTTTTTTGTATTCTTGGTGCTTTCTGAAAAAGCATTAAGCATTTTATCTTTTACCGAGTCACAATAGTATTGTTCTCCATTATGTACTTTTCTTATGGCATCGGCAATATTTTCACCTGCGCATTTTTTGGAAAGATAACCGTTTACGCCCAAGTTAAGAACTTCTTTAATCACTTTAATATCGTCATAGCTAGATAACACAATAATTTTACAAGGAGCTCCTTTTTCTTGAAAATCTCTTAATACATCAATGCCATCTACTTCGGGCATATTAATATCCATAATTAACACATCGGCTTCGTTTTTTGTTAGTCGCTCGTGTACATTTTCTCCGTTTAATGAAAAGCCGACAACTTCAAAATCGTCTTCTAGTTTTAAAACTGCCAGTAAACCATCAATAACTATCTGATGGTCATCTATTAGATGTATTTTAATTTTCCCCATAATTAAAAAAAGTTAATAAATTTAGTTTTGATGTGGTAACTAATCACTAAATATAGTGATTTTTTATTGTATTCTCAAAATAGTAATATTTCTTTTAAGTTATTTATATTTTGTTATTTTAATATAAAAAAAATCTGAAAGAAATTCTTTCAGATTTTTTTACGCACTAAAAATAATACTAAGATAGGTTTAGCGTAATCGATCAACAGATTTTACAAGATCCTCATCCTTTTTAATGGCTTTGTTAGCCAAAACTAATAATACGATAGAAATGATAGGAAGAGTCATCCCAACACCTTTCTCAGAAATTTCACTTTCTCCAGATGCAGTTATTGAGCAATACACAAACGCTATAAGTAAAATAAAGTTTAATATGATGTTAAGTCGGTTTAAAACAAACTGCGACTTACGGTTTTTGAACATAAATATACTTACAACACTAGTTGTTGCTGATGCTAAAAATACAAGTAATGCAAAAGTAGTATCGGCAGCATATACTATAACATCAGTAGTAGTTTTCCATAAGTGTAATACAAAAGGGAAAACACCAGTAATAATTGCTGCTAAAGCTAAATATAAGGTTTGTATACGTTGTATCATAACAAGGCAAAAATAGGAAAACAAATACAAGAAAACACTAAAATAAATTAAAAATTATTAAGTGGTTGTTGCTCAGGGTGTAGCAGTTGTTTTTTAGATTTTTTTCTACAATTAGTAATGTTCTTTTTTATTTTATAGGTTTATTTTATGTGGTTTAGGAATAAAATATGTATACTTGCATTAAGGATTGCTTTTTGCAATTCATCTTCATTAGAAAAAACATTCCTTTAAGTCAAGGAAAAAGACACTTCAATAAACCTATCCTAATTTAAATGTTAGAAATTTCACAGTTAAAAGAAAAGAAACTTGCTGATTTGCAAGAGATAGCTAAGGCGCTTCAAATACCAAAGTACAGGACTTTAAAAAAGCTTGATTTGGTTTATAAAATTTTAGATGTTCAAGCAGAATCCACTGAGCTCCCTAAAAAACAAGTTAAAGCAACAGGTAAAACTGATGATAGTAATCCTGCTGTACCTGCCAAGCAAAAACGCATTAGAGTACAACGCGAACAAGCTGTAGCTGCCGGTACGGGTTCTAAAAAAGAAGCTATTGCAGCAGAAAGCTCGGAAACTCCTCAAGAAAATAAGCCTAAACAAGAGCGAAAAGAGCAACGTAATAAGCCACAGCATAAAAATCAGCAGCATAAAAACAAGAAAGATCATAACCAGCGTAAAGGAAAGGATGGTAATAAAGATTTGCGTAATAGGTATAAAGAACCTGACTTTGAGTTTGATGCAATTATAGAAAGTGAAGGGGTGCTTGATATAATGCAAGATGGGTATGGATTTTTACGTTCTTCGGATTATAATTATTTATCATCTCCAGATGATATTTATGTATCACAATCACAAATACGATTATTTGGTTTAAAAACAGGTGATACGGTATTAGGGCAAATTAGACCTCCAAAAGAAGGAGAGAAGTATTTTCCGTTAATTAAGGTTAATAAAATTAATGGTTTAGCGCCTAACGTAGTGCGTGATAGAGTGTCTTTTGAACATTTAACTCCTTTGTTTCCTAAAGAAAAGTTTAAATTAGGGGAAAAGCAAAGTACTGTTTCAACCCGTATTATGGATTTATTTGCGCCAATAGGTAAAGGGCAAAGAGCAATGATAGTTTCGCAGCCTAAAACCGGTAAGACAATGTTGTTAAAGGATTTAGCAAATGCAATTGCAGCTAATCATCCAGAAGTGTATCAAATAGTATTGTTGATTGATGAACGTCCGGAAGAGGTTACTGATATGCAACGTAATGTACGTGGTGAAGTTGTAGCTTCTACTTTTGATAAAGAAGCACATGAGCATGTTAAAATAGCAAACTTAGTTTTAGAAAAAGCAAAGCGTTTGGTGGAGTGTGGTCATGATGTAGTTATATTGTTAGATTCTATTACGCGTTTGGCACGAGCTTATAACACGGTACAACCAGCTTCAGGGAAAATACTTAGTGGAGGGGTAGACTCTAATGCGCTACATAAGCCAAAACGTTTTTTTGGTGCTGCAAGAAACATAGAAAACGGAGGTTCGTTGTCAATTATAGGAACTGCATTAACGGATACTGGTTCAAAAATGGATGAAGTTATTTTTGAAGAGTTTAAGGGTACTGGTAATATGGAGTTACAATTAGATAGAAGAATTGCTAATAGAAGAATATTCCCAGCAATAGACTTAATTTCATCTAGCACTCGTAGAGATGATTTATTGCACGATGACACTACGGTTAAACGTATGTGGGTTATGCGTAAATATCTGTCAGATATGAATCCTATTGAAGCAATGGAATTTATTAGTGATAGAATAAAAACTACTAAAAATAATGATGAGTTTTTAATATCTATGAATGGTTAACTATTTATAGGTGTTATTATAAAAAAGCGCATTCGAGTAATTTAATTCGAATGCGCTTTTTTTTACGTCTTTAATTTAGGTAACAAAAAATCCTAACCTTTATAGTAAAAGATTAGGATAAATGTATTTTAAAAAAACAGCGTCTTTTTATAAAGAAGCAATATGCTTAGCTAATTTCGATTTGATATTAGCAGCTTTGTTTTTGTGAATAATATTGTTTTTAGCAATTTTATCAATCATAGAAACAATACCAGGAAATGCTTTTTCAGCTTCTTTTTTGTCTGTTAACTCACGTAAAGCTTTAATAGCGTTACGAGTAGTTTTATGTTGATATTTATTACGTAATCTTTTAGATTCGTTACTTCTAATTCTTTTTAATGCTGACTTGTGATTTGCCATTTTCTTGTTGTTTTTTTTAAAATAAAAAAGTAGCCCATAGGAGAATCGAACTCCTGTTTCCAGGATGAAAACCTGGCGTCCTAACCACTAGACGAATGGGCCGTAATTTCAATTGAATTTGTGTAGTTGTTCAGCTACTCAAATTTAGTAGCCCATAGGAGAATCGAACTCCTGTTTCCAGGATGAAAACCTGGCGTCCTAACCACTAGACGAATGGGCCAATTGTTTTTAATTGCGGGTGCAAAAATACAACTATTTTTGACTATTGCAATAAACAATCAAATTTTTTTTAATTTTTTTAATACGCCTTTGCAAATAACACTTTTCTGGCTGATGGTTTGCCAGAATAAACGCATGTACCTTGCTCATTTTTAGCAGTTAAAGGAATACAACGTATGGTAGCTTTAGTTTCTTCTTTTATGCGTTCTTCTGTTTCTTCAGTTCCATCCCAGTGTGCAGCAATAAAGCCTCCTTTAGTTTCTAATACTTCCTTAAATTCTTCAAAAGTAGTAACTTCAGTTGTGTGATTGTCTCTAAAAGCAGTAGCTTTTTCAAATAAATCATCTTGCATTTGAGTTAATAATGAATTAATTTTTTCATCAATACCATCAAGATTTTCTAAGAATTTTTCTTTGGTGTCTCGTCGTGCAATTTCTACCTGATTATTTTCTAAATCTCTAGGTCCTACAACCATTCTTATAGGGTAGCCTTTTAATTCATATTCAGCAAACTTAAATCCAGGGCGCTTTGTTACGTCAGTATCTATTTGTACTCTAATATTAAATTTAGCTAGTTCTTTTTTTATCTCATGAGCTTTTGCAAGAAGTACTTCGTTTTGTTCTTCGTTCTTTTTGTTTAAAAACGGGATTATAACAACTTGATATGGTGCTAATTTAGGAGGTAATACTAAACCTTCATCATCAGAATGTGTCATGATTAAACCACCTATTAAACGTGTAGATACTCCCCAGCTTGTTGCCCAAACGTGTTCTTTACCTCCTTCGGCGGTTTGAAATTCAACATCAAATGCTTTAGCAAAATTTTGACCTAAAAAATGTGAAGTTCCAGCCTGTAAGGCTTTACCATCTTGCATTAAGGCTTCAATAGTGTAGGTGTCATCTGCTCCTGCAAAACGTTCGCTGTCACTTTTGTAACCTTTTATTACAGGCATAGCCATCCAATTTTGGGCAAAATCTGCATAAACGCTATGCATTTGTTTTGCTTCAGCTACAGCTTCTTGTTTTGTAGCATGTGCAGTATGCCCTTCTTGCCACAAAAATTCGCTAGTACGTAAAAATAAGCGTGTACGCATTTCCCAACGTACTACATTTGCCCATTGATTTATTAATAAAGGTAAATCTCGGTAAGATTGAATCCAACCTTTATAGGTGTTCCATATGATTGCTTCAGAGGTTGGACGTACAATTAACTCTTCTTCTAATTTTGCATCAGAATCTACTATAAGTTTTGTTTTATCTTCTGGATCAGTTTTTAAACGATAATGTGTTACAACGGCACATTCCTTAGCAAAACCTTCAGCATTTTTTTCTTCGGCTTCAAATAAGCTTTTAGGGACGAAAATAGGGAAGTAGGCATTTTGATGCCCTGTTTCCTTAAACATTTTGTCTAATTGTTCTTTCATTAGTTCCCAAATAGCAAAACCATATGGTTTAATAACCATACAACCTCTTACCCCTGAGTTTTCTGCTAAACCTGCATTTTTAACTAATTCGTTATACCAAAGTGAAAAATCTTCACTTCTTTTTGGTAGTTTCTTACTCATATACTGTATTTTGGCACAAAAATTGTGATTAAGTTAAATGTAAAATAGTTTGGGCAAAATTAACTATTTTTATAAGGTTCAACAATTTAATTTAAAGAGATTATGAAAGATATTTATCATTCTAGAAATAAAACTCTAGTTCTTTTAGGAGGACTGGTAAGTTTTTTAATGGTGTCGTGTGGAAGTTACCAACCTGCAACTTATGATGACGATGGTATTTATAACTCGTCAACTACAGTTAATGTGCAGAAAGATGTACCGCAAGATGGAACTTCAAGTAATTCAAAGTATTATGAAGAATACTTTGGGAGAACAGTGACCGATTATGGCGAAATTGTAGAAGATGAAGTTTTTACAGATGTAGATAGTTATAGCTCCGGAGAAGTTGTTGAACAAAACTCTGAAAACACAATAAACAGTTATGCAGCTTGGGAAGATGCAGATGATAATGTAACAATAAATGTGTATAATACTCGCCCGTATTATTACTCTTACTGGGGATGGAGACCTTACCGCTATTGGGGTAATTATTATTATGATTGGGCATATTGCGCTCCAAATTGGGGTTGGGGTTGGAACTCATACTACTATAATGGATATTATGGAAATCCATATTGGGGTGGTTACTATGGAAACCCATACTATGGTAATTATTATGGATATGGTTATTATGGTAGAAGAAATTATGCCTATATAAACGGAAGAAGAAGAGGTTATGCAGCAAATACATATTATGGAAGAAATGCAAATAGAAGAAGTACAATAGGAAGAAGAAGGGCTACAACTCCTAGAAGAACTACTGCAACAACACCAAGGACTACACCTCGCACTACGCCAAGAACAACACCGCGTACTACACCAAGGACTACACCAAGGACTACACCTCGTACTACGCCAAGAACAACTCCGCGTACCACGCCAAGAACCACACCTCGTACTACACCAAGGACGACGCCTCGCACTACCCCAAGAACAACTCCGCGAAGTACACCTCGAAGTACACCAAGGTCAACACCTCGTAGTACATATTCTACGCCAAGGTCAATGCCAAGAAGTTCATCATCACATAGAAGAGGTAGATAAAATATAAATAAATTGTAAATAGCGCTGCTGAGCAATTAGTAGGGCTATTTTTTTAACTAAAAGTATAGTATATGAAATATATAGTATTAATAATGAGTTTATGCACTTCTGTTGTTTTTTCACAAACTATAAATGACGCTATTTTATTTAGTAGCGAACATTCTTTAGGTTCTGCTAGATATAATGCCATGAGTGGTGCATTTGGTGCTTTAGGAGGAGATTTTTCTGCAATGAATGATAACCCTGCTGGAAGTGCAGTTTTTAAGAATAGTTTAATTAGTGGGAGTTTAATGTATATAAATGCTTCTAATGATGCTGCATATTTTGGAACATTAACCAATGAATCGCATGCGAACTTAACGTTAAATCAATTAGGGGGAGCACTGGTGTTTAATAATACCAATGAAAACTCTGAATGGAAGAAGTTTGTATTGGCTTTAAATTATCAACAGACCCAAAATTATGATAGACAATATTATATTGCAGGGGATGGAACAACTTCAGTTAACTCGTATTTTTTAAGTCAAGCAAACGGCTTGTATTTTGAAGATATTCAAGCATTACCAGGGGAGTATTTGGAAGATGCTTATTTAGAGATAGGTGAGTACTATGGTTTTGATCATCAACAAGCTTTTTTAGGGTACTACGGTGGTGTGATAGACCCTGTAGATGCAGCTGATCCATTAAATACTATGTATGTAGGTACAGCTACAATTGATGCTTCAGGTACAGTTCAGCAAGAGTATTTTTACGATCAATATGGAGCCAACTCTAAGTTTAACTTTAATTTGGCTACACAGTATAAAGATGATCTGTATTTAGGAGTATCTTTTAACGGGAATTATATTGATATGCAACGAAACTCAAGAATTCACGAATCGGGCTATGATACTGCTTCAGCATTGAATTACTTAGTTTTTGATAATTATTTACGCACTACTGGAGGAGGTTTTTCTATGCAGGTAGGTGCTATAGGAAAGGTGGGAGATATTCTTCGTTTAGGGGCTTCTTTTCAAACCCCAACATGGTATGTGTTAACGGATGAATTGTCGCAACAAATAGATAGTAATTTAGCAGATGTTGATATAGGTTATATTAATGAAAATCAGGTAAGTGTTTTTGAAGATTACAATTTAAGAACACCAATGAAGTTAACAGGTAGCGCTGCTATTGTATTTGGAAAACAAGGATTATTAAGTGTTGATTATAATTATCAGGATTATAATAATATGAAAATGAAGCCTAGTGCAGATTTTAACATGGCTAACGCACAAATTAGTAACACTTTGCAAGGAGCTTCATCGGTTAATTTAGGAGGAGAATACAGGGTAGACCGTTGGAGTTTAAGAGCGGGGTACCGTTTTGAGGAAAGTCCATATAAAAACAAAAATATTATGGATGATTTAACTGGGTATTCATTAGGTTTTGGGTATAACTTTGGTCGCACTAAATTTGATTTTGCATATAATCAATCAAAACAAGATGTGAGTCATCAATTATATGAAACAGGGTTAACCAATCGTGCAAAAATTAACGAGTGTCGTTCAGCAGTTACTGCTTCATTGACATTTAATTTTTAGAATTAAACTTAAAAATAAGATTAAAGCTTCTAGTTAACAGTATATTTATTGTTGGCTAGAAGTTTTATTTTTGAAGCGTCTAATAGTGAGCGAAGTGCGGTAATTAAATTTTCGCTACTGCACTCCAATTGTTGTTCTAGCTTGGTTGAAGTCATAGGTTGTTTTTTTAAGAGGGTAATTATTTTGTCGTGCAAAATTATTCCAGACTCTTTTAAAGTGATTTTTTCTGCAACACAAAACGAGCAACAACCACAAGGTGTATTTAGGTGTTCTCCAAAGTAACTCAAAAGTAATGTTTCTTTACAAGTAGTGGTGTTTTCAAGATAGTTTATTACAGCGTTTAACTGTTCTTTTTTTAAGTTATTTTGTTGTTCTAAATATTTAGAAATTCGGTTAATGGTTTTGTCATCTTCCCGAGGTTCAAGCATAGTGATACTAATGTCAGAATCAAATAGCTGTAGTTTGATAATTTCATTTTTTTCTAACGCTATTAATTGTTCTTTAATTTCATTTTTAGAAATTCTAGTTTTGCTATGTATAAAGTTTAGGTCAATTGTAATGGTACTTTCAAAAGCGCCTCCATAACTTCTTATAATAAAGTTAAGTAACGTGTTATGGTGTTTGTGTGTACTGATGTATCTAATTAAATTATAGCTATCTACTAAAAAATGAATAGTAGTTTTATGTTTAAATTCTTTAGAAAATTTTAAAACCCCTTGGCGGTCTAGAAAGGTAATTGCATTTATCGTTTTTGTAATATTAAATTGGTAATGTTTACAAAATTCATAAATATTAAAGTCGTAGTTTATGTGTTCACCTTCTTGGTAAGCAATACGTAAATAGCTACATAACTTTTTATAAACATTTTTTAGGTCGGTTTTGTTAGGTAGCGCACTAAATTGTTGGTTTTTTAAGTTAAGAATATCATCATTACTTTTTAAAATAATAGCGTAGGCTTTAGTGTTGTCGCGTCCGGCTCTTCCAGCTTCTTGGTAATAGTTTTCAATATTTTCAGTAGGAGTAAGATGAATAACTGTTTTAACATCGGCTTTATCAATTCCCATCCCAAAGGCATTGGTTGCCACCATTACCTGTGCTTGGTTGGTACTCCATAATTTAAAATGAAGCTCTTTTTCGTCAGTAGTTAACCCGCCATGATAATAACTAGCGGTTATACCTTGCTCCTGAAGGAATTCGCTTAATTGCTTCGTTTTTTTTCTGTTTCTAACATAAACAATAGAGGGTTGTGTGTTTTTTTTAAGGATTTGGAGAAGCTTAGCTTGTTTGTTTTCTGTATTGAAAACCATATAAGCAAGATTTTTTCTTTTAAAAGAACCCTTAAATAGTTCAGGTTGATTTAAGTTAAGATTAACTATAATATCATCAATTACCTTTGGTTTTGCACTACCAGTAAGTGCCATTATAGGTATGGAAGGTATTAAGTCTCTAACTTTTTGTATGTGCTTATAAGCGGGTCTAAAATCATTTCCCCATTGTGATATGCAATGAGCTTCATCTACAGCAATTAAATTAATATTAATGTTCTTTAAGCGCTGTAAAACCAACTCAGATTGTAAACGTTCTGGTGATAAGTACATAAACTTATAACTACCGTAAAGACAATTGTTAAGCTCTCTATCTAAGTCTTGGTAGTTTAATGAACTGTCTAGTGCTATAGCCTTAATTCCTTTTTTTTGTAAGTTTTGTACTTGGTCTTTCATTAAGGCTATTAATGGAGAAATTACTAAGCATACGCCATCTTGCAACATAGCTGGAATTTGGTAGCAAACCGATTTTCCTCCTCCGGTTGGTAACACAACAAAACTATCTTTTTGTTGTATTGCAGAATTAATAATTTCTTCCTGAAGTGAACGGAAAGAATGATAATCCCAGTATTTTTTTAATATGTCTAATGGTGTTGTAACCATTAAGAGTATTCAATAACATTTAATATGTAGTTGGCTCTTTCACTAATATCCCCTATAGGTACTTCACATATTTCATAACCATATTTTGTATAGGTGGTTTTTAGGTGTTCTTGTATTTTTTGAGCCTCTTCAAAACTTTCGTATCGTTCATTGTCTTTTTTAAATATTTTTTTCCAAGCAGGAAACATAAAAACAAAGTCGTAAACCAATTCTTCAGAAGCTTGAAGTACTTTTGGTTCAGTAGCTACATTAATATAATTATTGTAAGCAATAATATCAGGCAATCCACGATCAATAAACACATAATCTTCAGTTATGTTTTCGCAAGCTTTAAATTGTTCAATTCGCCCTGATAGCAGCTTCTGGTTAAATTCATCAGGATTGCTTAAAAACAACTGATCTATACCTCTTTTTTGTGCTTCAAGTATAATTTCTCTTGATACTTCTTGAAAGCACGTATAGCCTCTCTTTTCTAATTCTGATAAAATGGTTGTTTTTCCTGAGCCTGGACTTCCTATTAAAAGAATACGTTTCATGTAATAATGCAATTAATATAAAAAAGCAAATTAACTAATTATGAGCCAATAAAAAACAGTTTAAGATGAATAATATGCCTTATATTTGCATTTTTATTGAAAGTAATACTTATGAGTACATCTGCAAAATCAGAAGAGTTTTATAAAAAATTGAAGCAACAGTTAGAGGAAACTACAGTTTTTCCGTCGTTATATTTATACAAGTTTATTGTTCCTACTCAAATTGATAACACAAAAGTAGAATTAGTAGTTGCGAAATTTGATAATTTAGGAGCTACGGTTATTACTAAAAAGTCTAAAAACGGCAAATACACAAGTGTATCTATACAAGTAAAAATGCAGTCTGCAAACGCTGTTATTAAAAAGTATAAAGAAGTAACCGTAATTGAAGGGATTATTTCTTTATAAAAAATTCCTTTACCTCGTATAAAATTATTACTTTGCAAGAGTAATTTATTCCTAAGCAACACCTCTTAGTAGGTAAGCCGATAAAAACAGCAAAAACATTTTGATAGAAAATATAGAATACAATACCGAGCGTAGCCAATTAATTATTCCTGAATATGGACGCCACATACAAAAAATGGTAGATCATGCAGTGGCTATTGAAGATGATGAAGAACGAAACAAAGTTGCCAAGTCTATTATTGATGTGATGGGGAATATGAACCCGCATTTGCGAGATGTGGCTGATTTTAAACATAAGCTGTGGGATCAACTTTTTATTATTTCCGACTTTAAATTAGAGGTAGACTCTCCATTTGAAAAACCTTCAAGAGAAGAGTTGTCTGCTCGTCCAGAACGATTGGAGTATCCTCAAAACTTCCCGAAATATCGTTTTTATGGTAATAACATTAAGCGAATGATAGATGTTGCATTACGTTGGGAAGAAAGTGATTTGAAACAAGCGTTAATAACAACTATAGCAAATCATATGAAAAAATGTTTCTTAAACTGGAATAAAGATACAGTTGAAGATGCAGTAATTTTTGATCATTTGTATGAGCTATCAAAAGGAGGGATTGATATACGCACAAGTGAAATGGTATTGACCGAGTCACAAACATTGCTAAAGTCAAAAAGTCGCCATAGCAATACAAAGGGGAAAAACTATAGCAATAGAAATAAAAACAATTCTAAAAATCGTAAAAGGCACTAAAAAAGTTTACTTTAATGGGAACATTTCAAATAGAAGGAGGTCATAAGCTAAAAGGAGAAATCCAACCTCAAGGAGCTAAAAATGAAGCATTACAAATTTTGTGTGCAGTATTGTTAACTCCAGAAAAAGTAACAATTAATAACATACCTGATATTATTGATATTAATAAGTTAATAAGTTTGTTAGGTAATTTAGGAGTTAAAATTCAAAAATTAGCTCACGGGTCCTATTCTTTTCAAGCAGATGAGTTAAATTTAAAATATTTAGAGTCGCCAGAATTTAAAAAGGAAGGAAGTTCTTTACGAGGTTCAATAATGATTGTAGGACCATTGTTAGCACGTTTTGGAAAAGGATATATTCCTAAACCAGGAGGAGATAAAATTGGTCGACGTCGTTTAGATACCCATTTTGAAGGCTTCATAAAATTAGGCGCTAAGTTTCGTTATAACCGTGAAGAATATTTTTATGGGGTAGAAGCAGAAAAGTTAACTGGAACTGATATGTTGTTAGATGAAGCTTCGGTAACTGGTACAGCTAACATTTTAATGGCTGCGGTTTTAGCTGAAGGTACTACAACCATATATAACGCAGCTTGTGAGCCTTACATACAACAATTGTGTAAAATGCTAAATAGCATGGGGGCTGACATTACTGGTGTTGGGTCTAATTTACTAACAATAACTGGAGTTGATGCTCTAGGTGGATGTACACATGCTGTATTACCTGATATGATTGAAATAGGAAGTTGGATTGGTTTAGCTGCAATGACAAAAAGTGAAATTACTATTAAAAACGTAAGTTGGGATAACTTAGGTAATATACCTTCTGTTTTTAGAAAATTAGGAATTACACTTGAAAAAAGAGGCGATGATATTTACATACCAGAACATAATGACGGGTATGAAATACAAAACTATATTGACGGATCTATACTTACAGTAGCTGATGCCCCATGGCCTGGATTTACACCAGATCTATTAAGTATCGTATTAGTTATAGCTACTCAAGCAAGAGGAAGTGTATTAATACACCAAAAAATGTTTGAAAGTCGTTTATTTTTCGTAGATAAATTAATTGATATGGGTGCAAAAATTATTTTGTGCGATCCGCATAGAGCATCTATTATTGGGCATGATTTTAAATCGCAATTAAAAGCAACTACAATGGTTTCACCAGATATTAGAGCTGGAGTTTCATTGTTAATAGCGGCTTTATCTGCAAAAGGAACTAGTGTTATTCATAACATAGAGCAAATAGATAGAGGTTATGAGCGTATTGATGAACGTTTACGTGCTATTGGTGCTAAAATAGTGCGAACAGCATAATTAAAATAATAAGGTAGAAACTAAAAAGAAGTACTCAATAAGTGCTTCTTTTTAGTTTCTAACCACCTTTAATTCAACTCTTCTATTTTCTTTTTGAATCTCTATTGTGCTTTCAGGGTAGTCTAACGGACGTGTAAAGCCATAGCCAATATAACTAAGCCTACTAGGTTTAACTCCTCTTTTAATTAATTGATCATACACGCTTTTAGCTCTTGCTTTAGATAGCTTTAAATTTTCTTCATTAGGCGTTTTTGTTTCGTATTCTTCAATGTCACCACAGCAAACATGTCCTTCTATGCATACTGATATATTCGGGTAAGCTTTTAGAATTTTGGCAATACCTTCTATATCTTCAGTAGAAGCTTTAGTTATAGTTGCTGTGCTAATATGAAAATTGGTATATTGAATTCGAAGTTTTTCACCAACACTAAGCTTAGGCAATTTATTCAAGTAGCGTTGTTTTCTTGTCAAACTTAACATAACTGTTTTAGGAGGTTCATAAGAGAGAATAATATCTACTTTCCTATGCTTACTATTTCCTTCTTCAAAAGCAGTATCTGTACTATTAGATTCAAGCTCACCTAAGCCTTGTTGTGCAATGGCTTTAAAAGTGTAATTGTTTGTAATATAGGTGTAAACAGCTTTAGCTCTTTTTTTTGAAAGCTTATTGTTGTATACATGGTTGCCAACAAAGTCTGTATAGCCTTTTATGCGTATTTGACGTACCTCTTCAAGTTTTATCGATTTTACAAACTGTTCAATTTGAGTTTTATGAGTTGATGTAATATTATATTTAGCACTCGCAAAAAACAGTTGTAAACTATCGGGCTTTTTTACCTGAGCAGTAGCAAAAGAGATTGAAATATAATAGCATATAAAAACAACTATTTTGTAATAGCGCATAGTAATTGTTTTCTGGTAAAATAGTTTGTAGACCTACAATTAGAGAGGTTTAGCCAACAATATAATAAAGTTTTGATTATTGATTGTATATTTGCAGTCCAAAATTTAGGTATGAGAACGAAATCACTAAAGAAGAATAAAATTAATGTTGTAACCTTAGGCTGCTCTAAAAACGTATACGATTCAGAAGTGTTGATGGGGCAATTGAAGGCTAATGGAAAAGAGGTGGCTCATGAAGAGGAAGGAAATGTAGTAGTGATAAATACCTGTGGATTTATTAATAACGCCAAAGAAGAATCTGTAAATACCATTTTAGAGTATATGCAGAAAAAAGAAGAAGGAGAGGTAGATAAGGTATTTGTAACAGGTTGCTTAAGTGAGCGTTACAAGCCAGATTTAGAAAAAGAAATTCCTAATGTAGATCAGTACTTTGGTACAACACAATTGCCACAATTGTTAAAGGCTTTAGGTGCAGATTATAAGCATGAACTTATAGGAGAACGTTTAACTACCACACCACAAAATTATGCATATTTAAAAATTGCTGAAGGGTGTGATAGGCCTTGTTCGTTTTGTGCTATACCTTTAATGCGTGGTAAACACAAATCTACACCAATTGAAAATTTAGTTACTGAAGCAGAAAAATTAGCTGCTAATGGTGTTAAAGAATTAATACTAATAGCTCAAGATTTAACCTATTACGGTTTAGATTTATATAAAAAAAGAAACTTAGCTGAGTTACTAAAAGCCTTAGCGAAAGTAGAAGGGATAGAGTGGATTAGATTGCATTATGCTTTTCCTACAGGTTTCCCGATGGATGTGCTAGAGTTTATGAAAGAAGAACCTAAAGTTTGCTTTTATCTAGATATACCTTTGCAACATATAGCAGATGATATTTTAAAATCTATGCGTCGTGGAACCACGAAAGAAAAAACTACCAAATTAATTAACGAGTTTAGAACGTTAGTACCAGAAATGGCTATACGGACTACTTTAATTGTTGGTTACCCTGGTGAGACAGAAGCCGATTTTCAAACCTTAAAGCAGTGGGTGCAAGATATGCGTTTTGAACGCTTAGGGTGCTTTACTTACTCTCATGAAGAAAACACTCATGCATATAATTTAGAAGATGATGTGCCTCAAGAGGTAAAACAACAACGCGCTAATGAAATTATGGAAATTCAATCGCAAATTTCTTGGGAGCTAAATCAAGAAAAAATAGGAAAAACCTATCGATGTATTATAGATCGTAAAGAAGGAAATTACTTTGTTGGAAGAACAGAGTTTGATTCGCCAGATGTAGATAATGAAGTGTTAATTGATGCCGAAAAATATTATTTAAAGCAAGGAGAATTTGCAAATATTAAAATTGTAGAAGCCGAAGATTTTGACTTATATGGAATAGTAGAATAACGAAAAGTAATCACAAAAAGAGTTTGAGTAATCAAGCTCTTTTTTGTTTTAGTCACAATTTTTAAGTACTTACTTTTTAGTAAAATACCCTTATCTTTACCCAAAACACAGCTCATGCCAGTTGAAACAATTTCTTATAAAAACACTAATTATTTTTCATTACTTAGTTGCAATTATATAGCACAAAAGCCAGATGTTACTATGTTGTATAATCGTTATCCCAGCATGTTAAATTTTAAAGCACAGCTTAAGGAAAAACAACAGTCATATTGCAATAGAGCTATGCTGGTAAAGGTGTTAAAAAAACAATATGCACAAGTAACAACTACGCCTCTTGTACAAAAAAATATTCAACTGTTAAATGAAAACAATACGTTTACCATTACTACGGGTCATCAATTAAATTTATTTACTGGACCCTTGTATTTTTTTTACAAAATTATTTCAGCTATTAATTTATGTGAAACTCTAAAGCAACACTATCCAAAAAATAATTTTGTTCCGGTATATTGGATGGCTACAGAAGATCATGATTTTGAAGAAATCAATCATTTTAATTTTAAAGATAATCGAGTTGAATGGCAACGTAGCTTCGGTGGAGCAGTAGGAGAATTATCAACCGAGGGTTTGGAAGAGGTATATAATTTTTTTTCTGATAAACTTGGGCCAGGAAAAAATGCGAAGTACTTAAAGGAACTTTTTAAAAACGCTTATATAAATCATACTAATTTAACAGAGGCTACACGTTATTTAGTTAATGAATTGTTTCAGGAGTATGGCTTAGTTTGTATTGATGCAAATGCAGTTGATTTAAAGAAAGAATTTGTTCCGTACATAAAACAAGAGTTGTTAACAGGTGCTACATATAAAGAAGTAACAAAAACTATAAACAGTTTTTTTGATAGCTATAAAGTTCAAGTTAACCCAAGAGAAATTAATTTGTTTTACCTTACCAAAGGTAGTCGTGAGCGAATTGTTTTTGAAAATGGAGTTTATAAAGTTAACACAACTAGTAAGCAATGGACTGAAAAGGAATTGTTAGCACATGTAGAGGAAGTTCCTGAACGCTTTTCACCTAATGTTTTATTGCGACCTTTATATCAAGAGGTAGTGTTGCCTAATTTATGTTATATAGGAGGCGGAGGGGAACTAGCGTATTGGTTAGAGTTAAAAAGTACTTTTGAAGCGTTTAATGTAGTCTTTCCGATGTTGCAGTTACGTAATTCGGCGTTAATAATTAATCCTGTGCAACAGAAAAAAATGAATAAACTTAAATTAAGTACTGAAGAATTGTTTTTAAAGCAAGAGGATTTAATAGCTAAAAAAACAAAAGAATTTTCAAAACTAGCAATAGATTTTTCAAACCAAAAACAGTTTTTAAAAGAGCAATTTAAGCAGTTATATCGTATTGCTAAAAAAACCGATGCTTCCTTTTTAGGGGCAGTTGCAGCACAAGAAAAAAAGCAGGTAAAAGGATTAGCTAACCTAGAAAAGCGCTTGCTAAAAGCAGAAAAAAAAGTGTTTTCTGAGCGTTTAAACAGATTTACTACTTTTCAGAATGAATTATTCCCGAATTTGAGCTTGCAGGAACGAAATCGAAATTTTTCAGAAATGTATTTAGAATATGGAGATGAATTTATTCCAATACTAAAAGAGAGTTTACAACCGTTGAGTGATAAATTTACTATAATAACCTAATTTATTTTCGTTGCTCTAATTCAATAATTTCCATGTTTTTGATGGTTTCTCCATCAATTTCAAAACGTATCATGGTGCGCACTTTATGAAAACCGTGCTTACCAGCGGCACCAGGATTTAAGTGTAAGCATTGTAGTTTTTTGTCAAATTGTACTTTTAAAATATGTGAATGTCCGGCAATGAAAATTTTAGGTGGATTTGCAGTAATTTCTTCACGTATGTTTTTATTGTATTTTCCAGGATAACCACCAATATGAGTAATCCAAACATCAACTTTCTCACAGTAAAAACGATTGTGTAATGGAAACTCTTGTCTTGCTTCAGTATTGTCAATATTACCGTATACTGCTCGTAAGGGTTTCATCGCTTTTAGTTTATCGGTTACCTCTAAAGTACCAATATCCCCAGCATGCCAGACTTCATCGGCTTCACGAACGTATTTTAAAATTTGTTCATCGATAAAACTATGAGTGTCGGATAATAATAATATTTTGGTCATAGAAAATAAAACTAAATAAGAGTATCTTTGTGCCTGATTTCTTTTTGTAAAGACAGTACTTTGAGTAGTAAACACAACAAAAATACAATTATACTTGAGATATTTTATTGAACTTTCATATAACGGTAAAGATTATCATGGTTGGCAAATACAACCTAACGCTATTTCTGTACAGGAAGTTCTTGAAAAGGCTGTATCTACTTTATTACGAGAAAAAACAAATATTGTAGGTGCAGGTAGAACAGATACAGGCGTACATGCTATTCAAATTGTAGCACATTTTGATAGTAAAGATGTGTTAAATGAACAGGATTTTACATATAAGTTAAATGCGTTGCTACCAAAAACTGTTGCCATACAAAAAGTATATAGAGTACTTGACGATGCTCATGCACGATTTCATGCGTTAAAACGTTCGTATAAATACAAAATAGTGCAGCATAAAGACCCTTTTTTGTATGAGTTTACACATGTGGTAAAGCAGTCTTTGGATGTGAGTAAAATGAATGAAGCTGCACAAATACTTTTGCAATACACTAATTTTGAATGTTTTTCAAAAGTGAAAACTGATGTTCATACGTTTAATTGTACAATAACTCATGCAAAATGGACTCAAGAAAATAATCAACTAGTCTTTACTATTTCAGCCGATAGGTTTTTAAGAAACATGGTTAGAGCAATTGTAGGAACTCTTTTGGCTGTGGGATTAGGTAAGTTAACACTAAATGATGTTCATGATATAATACGAAGTAAAGACAGAGGAAAAGCAGGGGTGTCTGTTCCAGCACAAGGGTTGTATTTAACAGAAGTAATTTATCCGAAAGCAATAATTTATGGCAGCTAATACGTCAAATAAATTTAATTTTAAACTATTTAAACGTTTAATGCAGTACACTAAAAAGTATCCAATAACTTTTTATAGTGTACTTATAGCTGCATTATTTTTATCATTTTTTGCTACTGCAAGGCCATATTTGTTAAATGAAATTATTACGCATGAATTGTATAATAATGATAAACAAGGTTTATTATTATTAATAGCAATTTTAACTTCAGTTTTGGTACTTGAAGTAGTTACTCAATTTTTGTTTATTTTTTATGCAAACTGGTTAGGACAATCAATTATTAAAGACATAAGAGTGAAACTCTTTAAGCACATGCTTCATTTTAAAATGAAATACTTTGATACTAATGCAGTAGGTAAGTTAGTTACCAATGCTGTAAATGATATTGAAAAAATTGCAGAGGTTTTTAGTCAAGGTTTTTTTGTAATTATTGGCGATTTATTAAAAATGCTTGTGGTAATAATAGTGATGTTAGTTACAAGTGTTAAGTTGTCATTATTTGTCTTTGCAATTTTACCATTTATATTTATTGCTACTCGAATGTTTCAGAAAGCCATGAAAGCAGCTTTTAAAGATGTACGTATGCAAGTATCGTCATTAAATACTTTTGTGCAGGAACATGTAACGGGTATGAAAATAGTACAGCTTTTTGCTCGTGAGAAAGAAGAATATGAAAAGTTTAAAGGTATAAATGAAAAGCATAAAAAAGCTTGGATTAAAACTGTATGGTATAACTCTATATTTTTTCCTATTATAGAGTTAGCGTCATCAATAACTATTGCAATAATATTATGGAACTCTGGTGTAGATGCAGTAATGAATTACGACATTTCACAGATTGGAGTAATTGCCATGTTTGTGCAAATGACACAGATGCTTTTTCGTCCATTACGCCAATTGGCAGATAAGTTTAATACTTTACAAATGGGAATGGTAGCAGCTAATAGAGTTTTTGAGGTGCTAGACACAAACACTTCTATAGAGGATAATGGAACTTTAGAGGTGAATACAATTAATGGAGTTGTTGAGTTTAAGGATGTTCATTTTTCATATAAAGAAGGTGAAGAAGTGCTTAAAGGAATATCTTTTAAAGTGAACCCAGGCGAAACAGTTGCTATAGTAGGGGCAACCGGTGCAGGGAAATCAACAATAATTAATTTGTTAAGTAGGTTTTACGAAATTAATAGTGGTCAAATTTTGCTGGATGGTGTGCCGATTACACAGTATAAATTAGAAAATTTACGAGAGAAGATAGCTGTTGTTTTACAAGATGTATTTTTATTTTCGGATTCAATTTTAAATAATATAACACTTAATAATTCTTTAATTACTCAAGCAGAAGTAGAACAAGCAGCTAAGATTATTGGTGTGGCAGAATTTATAGATAAGTTGCCAAATACATACGCTTATAATGTAAAAGAGCGTGGGGTTATGCTTTCTACTGGGCAACGTCAGTTGTTAGCTTTTTTAAGAGCATATGTAAGTAATCCAGAAATATTAATATTAGATGAAGCTACATCTTCAATTGATTCATATTCAGAACAACTTATTCAAGATGCAACAGAAAAAATAACTAAAAATAGAACTTCAATAGTTATTGCTCACCGATTAGCAACGATTAAAAGTGCCGATATGATTATTGTTATGGATCAAGGGAAAATTGTTGAAAAAGGAACACATAATGACTTATTGCAAATTGAAAACGGCTATTATAAAAACTTATATGAAGTTCAGTTTGTAGAAGTGTAAATAGTTGTTTATCACTAATATTAGTGATGAAAAATACCTATAATTAGGTATTTTTTTTAACGATTATATGAGCTATATTTGAATAGTCTACTTTTTTTAACAGTAGGCAAAGTAAGTTTTTTTGGGGTAAAAAATCCTGTTGAGATTAATCTTAACAGGATTTTTTTAATTATCTAAGTCTTCATGTAATAAGCCGCTAAGTTCATCGGTGTTTTCAAATAATACAAATTCACCGTTTTTTATATAAGAAATTTTCCCAGTTTCTTCAGAAACAACTAAAGCTACTGCGTCTGTTTTTTCTGTAATACCAATTGCAGCACGATGTCTTAATCCAAAACGATCAGGAATACTTCTGCTGTTAGAGACGGGGAGTATTACACGAGTAGCGGTTATTATATTCCCCTCAACAATAGCAGCCCCATCATGTAGAGGACTGTTTTTGTAGAAAATACTTTCTAAAATAGGTTGAGTAAGGGCAATATTCATTTCGTCTCCGGTATTTTTAACAAATTCAAGATTGTTTTTTCGTTCAAAGATAAGTAGTACTCCAGTTTGTGTAGTGGCTAATTTATTACAAGCTCTTATAACAGCAGCGATATTTGCTTTTGACTCTGCTGAACTCTGAGAAAAATTAAGGTTTTTTAATAATTTATTGTTGGTAAAAAATTTACTCGATCCAATAAGTAATAAAAACTTACGTATTTCTTGTTGGAAAACTACAATTAAAGCAAATACACCAACACTAATGAATTTTCCTAAAATGTTACTCAATACATCCATGTGTAAGGCAACGGTTAGTTGCCAAATCAGATAGATTACTACAATACCAATAAAGATATTAATAGCAACGGTACCTTTTACAAGTTTGTAAACATAATAAAGAAGTAATGCCACAAGGGTAATATCTATAGCGTCAATTATGTTGAATTCTAAAAAATTAAGTGTTTCCAATGTGTTGTACTGTTTGTGTAAAAATAGTAAAATATTAAAGAAAAGTGTCCTGTGGTTAACTTGTCTTGTTATAACGAACAATTACAATCGGGTAATAACTTTATATTGTAAATAAAAACGTTAGAATTAAAATGAATGTTTTTACTTTTTAATTGTTTCGTGTAATTGATAAAAGAAATATAGTTTTTTAAAGTGTTGTTTTCGTCAAAATTCAAATGTATCATTGTGGGTTTTCCTTCTGCAGCAAATTCAATATATTCTTGTGTAAAAGAAAGTAATTCTTTATTTAAAACTTCTTGGCCTTCAAGAGTGATTTTATTGTCAATACTTAAATTTATACTTACGTTAAAAAAGTCTTGATATTTTTCAGCGTGTTTTTTTAAGTGAAATTTTGAATATTCAGTATTAGGAAACTTGTTATATGGATTAATAAAAGTATCACTTTTATTAATAGAATGGATAGTGTTTTTTTGAGTAAAAAAGGAATCGGGGAGGTTTTTCAATAATGTTTCTTCAGAAAAAGTAGTTGATTCGGGAGTGCAAGAGATAAATAGTAAAAGAATTAATATGATTTTTTCCATTAAGTAAGGTTGTTTAGTAACTTAACACATTCTACGGCCTCCTTAACATCATGTACTCGCAAAATTGAAGCACCTTTATATAGCGCTAAAGTGTTTAGTGTTGTGGTGCCGTTAAGTGCATTTTGTGCATCAGTTTTTAGTGTTTTATATATCATTGATTTTCTAGATAACCCAGCTAAAATAGGTAGATTCAGATGTTTAAATAATTCTAAATTGTTTAGTAATTGAAAGTTATGTTGAGTTGTTTTTCCAAAACCAAAGCCTGGGTCAATAATTAAATCATTGATGCCAAAACTTCGTGCATGAGCTGTTTTTTCAGAAAAGTACTGTAAAACATCTTGGGTAACATTATTATAAACTGGTTTAAGTTGCATGCTTTGCGGAGTACCTTGCATGTGCATCATGATGTAAGGTACTTGTAAGCGGGCAACAGTAGTCATCATTTCTGAATCCATTTCTGAAGCGGAAATATCATTGATAATAGCTCCGCCTTCCTTAATACAAGCTTCTGCTACTACACTCCTAAATGTGTCAATAGATAGTAATGCTTCAGGAAAATAGTGCGTAATCTTTTTTACTATAGGTACACTACGTTGCAATTCTTCTTTTTCAGAAATGTGTAGTGCTCCAGGACGAGAACTGTAAGCGCCAACATCAATAAATGTGGCACTATCATTAAGCATTGTTTCTACCTGTAGCAATACCTCCTTTTCATTACGGTATTTGCCACCGTCATAAAAAGAATCAGGAGTTAAGTTTAAAATACCCATTACTTTTGGGCTGCTTAAATCGATGAGTTTTCCTTTACAGTTAATAGTCATAGTTGCTATTTGAATATTATTTCTATTTAAGGTTGTTATTCCGCAAAAAATCAACGAAATTTACGCAAATTATATCTAGTATCGATGCAAAAAACAGCGAAACAATACAATGAGGTTTTAAATATTTGTAGAACCTTGTTTATTAATAAAATGAAAGATTACGGTAGCGCGTGGCGAATTTTACGCTTACCTTCCTTAACCGATCAAATTTTTATTAAAGCACAACGGATAAGAAGTTTACAAGAAAATGCTGAAAGAAAGGTTGATGAAGGAGAAGCATCTGAATTTATAGGTATTATTAATTACTCTATTATGGCATTAATTCAGTTGGAAAAAGGTGTGGTTGAACAGCCTGATTTAAATTTAGAAGAAGCCATTGTTTTATATGATAAACAGTTTCAAATAACCAAAGAGTTGATGGAAGCTAAAAATCATGATTACGGAGAAGCTTGGCGAGAAATGCGTATTGGTTCTTTAACCGATTTGATTTTGCAAAAATTGTTACGAGTTAAGCAAATAGAAGATAATAAAGGTAAAACCTTAGTGAGTGAGGGAATAGATGCTAACTATCAAGACATGATAAATTATTCTGTTTTCGCCTTAATTTTATTAAAAGAACAAGAAGATTAATCCTATTTATGAAAAATATTTTACTATACATTTCACGATTGTTTGTAGGAAGTATTCTAATTGTGTCTGGAGTTGTTAAAGCCAATGATGCTGTAGGGTTTTCTTACAAATTACACGACTATTTTACCGAAGGAGTTTTAGGAATGGAGTTTTTACAGCCATACACAGTAATGATGGCTGTATTTATTTGTGTAATTGAAATTGCTTTGGGAGCAGCATTAGTGTTTGGTTTAAAAGCAAAATTAACTACCACATTAAACTTATTAATGATGGTGTTTTTTACGTTTTTAACTTTTTACTCAGCATACTTTAATAAAGTAACAGACTGTGGTTGTTTTGGTGATGCATTAAAACTAACACCTTGGGAATCTTTTACAAAGGATGTAGTACTACTCTTTTTTTCGGTTATTTTATTTGTGTATAGAAAACAAATTTTTCCAAATAAATTATTTGAAGATTTAAAGTATATTTTACCATCTATATTATTCATTATTTTGTTTTCAGTTGGAGTAATAGGATGGTGGTTTCCTGTAATTTTTGCAATTTTAATTTATGGGTTAAAATTTATAATTAAGCGTTTTGATAAAAACCAATGGCGTTTATTAAGTGTTAGTGTGATAGCCTCTTTGGTATTTATTTTTTACACCTACAATCATTTACCAATTGAAGACTTTAGGCCTTATAAAGTATCGGCTAATATTATAGAAGGTATGGAAGTAGCGCCAGATGCTTTGCCTGAAATTACTGAGTATAGTTGGAAGTTTAAAGTGAATGGTGAAGAGAAAATATATGTTACAAAGGGATCGTATCCTGAAGTAAATGGTGACTTTATTGGAGTAGACACTAAAATTATTCAAGAGGCAGAAGCTCCTAAAATACACGATTTTACAATTGAAGGAGAAAATGACGATACACAATTATACTTGTCTAAAGAAAATGTGTTGGTAGTTGTGGCGTATGATTTTTCCAAGTCAAGTAACGAAGGGTTTAAAGTTGTAAAAAAAGCAACAGATGAAGCCTTAGCAAAAGGTTACACTGTTTTAGGGTTAACTGCTGAATCAAAGGAAAAAAGAGTTGCTAAAAAAGAGGAATATCAACTTGGGTTTGATTTTTATTTCTGCGATGGTACAACTTTAAAAACTATTGTAAGAGCAAATCCTGGAGTTTTTGAAATGGATAGCGCTACTATAAAGCAAAAATTGCACTGGAAGGATTTAGATCAATTAAAACTATAGGTAATGAAAAAGAGCCTTTTATTATTTATTGTTTTTTGTAGCTTTTTTTCTTTTTCTCAGAAGAAAAAAATGCGTTGGTCAGATACTTTTGTGGCTAAAGAAAAACCACGAATACCACGAGAAGAGGTAGAAATATTTATTGATGAAGATGAATATTTAATAACTTTTGAAGCAGGCGATTTTAATGAAGATAAATTAATAGATGCCGTTGCTATTACAGCAAAAAAAGATGAAGTTAGTGCTTATAATAAAGACCAAACAAAAACCAAACGTAAGGTTCTTATATTAAAGCGTAATAATGAAGGTAAGTTAGAAAAAATAGCAGAAAACGAAGATATAGTTTACTGTTATTTGTGCGAATCTCCTTTTGGAAGTCCGTTAACATCTATAGTGTTTTCTGGTAATACGTTTGCAATTGAACATGAAGCAGGTAAAGCTAACCGTTGGGCGCGTATAATTACTTTTGAGTATAATTTTGAGCAACAACAATGGCTATTACTTAAAGATGCTTCGTCAATTTATAATATCATGAATAGCAGTGGTTTTCAATCGGATGTTAAAACTCGTAAGGACTTTGGTAATATTCTTTTTACGAACTATGATGCTTTTTCTTTAGATTTAGTGAAAAAATCAACAGATTAATCTTGTTAAGATATTTGCTAAATAAAATTGGTTATGCAGTACTAACATTGTTTGGTGTTATAACGGTAATATTTTTTTTATTCAATATACTACCTGGAGATCCTGCTAAAATGATGTTAGGGCAAACCGAAAATAGTGAACAGGTAAGGGCTATTAAAAAGAAATTTGGTTTTGACCAGCCGTTACATATGCAATACGCTTATTATTTAAATGACTTATCGCCAATTTCATTTCATAATAAAGACGCAACTAGCTATACTAGCCTTGAAACCGGAAAATATAATTGTATTGAACTATTTTCTATTAGTAATATTACCATAGTTATTAAAAAACCATATTTAAGAAATTCTTTTGCGAAACCTGGAAAATCAGTAAGTCAGATAATTTCAGAAACATTACCCAATACTGTTGTTTTGGCAATAGCTTCAATTTTTATAGCATTATTAATTGGGGTGTTAATGGGAGTTTTTTCGGCTTTATACAAAGACACTTGGGTAGATAAATTGATACAGATATTTAGCACTTTAGGTATGAGTGTGCCGTCATTTTTTAGTGCTATATTATTCGCATGGTTGTTTGGTTATGTATTGCATAAACATACCAATTTAGAAATGACAGGTAGTTTATTTGAGTTAGATGATTATGGTGAAAATATACAGCTTAAATTAAAGAATATTGTGTTGCCGGCTATAGTTTTAGGAATACGTCCATTAGCTGTAGTAATTCAATTAATGCGAAATTCGTTGCTTGAAGTTTTTAATCAAGATTATATTCGTACAGCTCGAGCAAAAGGATTATCAGAGTTTGCTATTATAAAAAAACACGCCATTAAAAATGCAATGAACCCCGTTGTAACTGCTATTTCAGGATGGTTTGCTTCATTGTTAGCTGGGGCTGTTTTTGTAGAGTATATTTTTAATTGGAATGGTTTAGGAAAAGAAATAGTTGACGCTTTAAATAATTTAGATTTACCAGTAATAATGGGGTCGGTAATTGTAATAGCAAGTATGTTTGTAATTATTAATATTTTTGTCGACTTAATTTATGGATGGCTTGATCCTAAAATAAGAGTTAATTAAAACAAATAAAAATGAAGAAATATAAATTAGCACTATTAGTATTGCTAACCTTAGTGTTTAACGCATGTGCTCAACAAGAACGCACAGCTTTTGAAAAAGAAACGTTAGCAGAAAAATTTGAAACTCTTGAAGGAAAAGAAATCACATTCGAGAAAATTTTAGAGCAACATAAAGGACAAACAATAGTTATAGATGTTTGGGCATCATGGTGTAGCGATTGTTTAAAGGGGTTGCCTTTAGTAAAAAAGCTACAAGAACAAACAGCAAACGACAATGTGGTGTATGTGTTTTTATCGGTAGATAGAAAAAAAGAAAATTGGAAAAACACAATTGTTAAAAGAAATATTGTAGGTGAACACTTTTTTGTTCCTTCAGGAATGAAAGGTTCTTTTGGTAAGGCTATTAATTTAGATTGGATACCGCGTTACATAGTAGTAGGTAAAGATGGAAATATAAAACTATATAAAGCTATTAAGGCTGATGATTCAAAAATACTTGAAGCTATAAAAGCTGATAAAAAATTTTAGAGTAAAATAATTATGAGAAAGAATATTGTAGCTGGGAATTGGAAAATGAACAATGATGCAAAAGAAACTAAATCATTGTTGAAAGAATTAAAAAAAGGACTTAAAAAAGCTAAACTTAACAATACAAAAGTAATAGTAGCACCATCTTTTATTAATTTAAAATTAGCTGTAAAACAAACTAAAAAAGCACCTATAAAGGTTGCTGCACAAAATATGCATGCTGCTCATTCTGGGGCTTTTACTGGTGAAATTTCTGCTAGTATGTTAAAGAGTATAGCAGTAAACACTGTGATATTAGGTCATAGTGAACGCAGGGCTTATTTTGGAGAAACGGATGAGATTTTAAAGGCTAAGGTAGATAGTGCTTTAGAACAAAATATGAAGATAATTTTTTGTTTTGGAGAGGAGTTAAAAGACAGACAAGCAGATCAACATTTTAGTGTTGTAGAAAGTCAAATAAATAATGTGTTATTTCATTTACCAGAAACTGCTTGGAAAAGAATAGTTTTAGCTTATGAACCAGTTTGGGCTATAGGAACTGGTGAAACAGCAACGCCAGAACAGGCTCAAGAAATACATGCTTTTGTTAGAGGGATAATAGAAAAACAATATTCAGTAACAGTAGCAAACCAAACCTCTATATTATACGGAGGAAGTGTTAAACCTACAAATGCAAAAGAAATTTTTGCAAACCCAGATGTAGATGGAGGGTTGATAGGTGGTGCCGCACTGAAAGCTTCGGACTTTTTAGAAATTATTGCTGCAATTTAGTTATGAGTGCACCTATATATATTGGATATACTTTTGAAGTAATACCTAAAGAACCAGGAACAGAAATTCTAATCGCAGAACTTGGCTATGCTGGATTTGAAAGCTTCGTAGAAACACCACTAGGTGTTATAGCATACATTCAAAAAAATGATTGGTACGACACAATTTTAGAAAATAGCTATATATTAAAAAATGGTGATTTTACTATAACTTACACTAAAGAAGAGATAGAGCAAGTAAATTGGAACAAAGAATGGGAAAAGAATTTTCAACCGATAGAAGTTGATGGTATTTGTGCTGTTCGTGCTCCATTTCATGAGAAATCAGATGTAAAGTATGATATAGTTATTGAGCCTAAAATGAGTTTTGGGACAGGTCATCATGAAACTACACATATGATGATTCAACATATTTTAAATTTAGATTTTACCAATAAGTCTGTTTTGGATATGGGTTGCGGAACAGGGATTTTAGCCATTTTAGCTGAAATGAGAGGAGCCACAGCTGTAGATGCTATTGATATAGATAATTGGTGCTATTTAAATACGATAGAAAATATTGAGCGTAATAACTGTCATAATATAAAAGCTTACGAAGGAGACGCTGATTTACTAGTAAATAAAACATATGATGTGGTTATAGCAAACATTAATCGTAATATTTTACTAAAAGACATACCGGTTTATGCAGCTAACCTAGCTAAAAAAGGTGTATTACTTTTAAGTGGATTTTATAAAGAAGATGTACCGTTAATAAGTGAAGTTTGTGAAAAGTATGGGTTAAAGTTTGTACAAAACTTTGAAATCAATAATTGGGTTGCAGTAAAATATGTAAATTTGTAGTGTAATAGTTTAATTATGAGTACACAAGAAAAGGTAAAAGAGAAAGTAGCTGTTAAGGAAAAAGTAGTAAAAAGTAATGAAATTGTATTGTATAATGATGATGTTAATACATTTGATCATGTAATAGATTGCTTGATTGCTACTTGTGAGCATACTCCGTTACAAGCAGAACAATGCTCTTTAATTGTGCATTATAACGGAAAATGCACTGTAAAAACTGGTGATTTAAAAGATCTTAAGCCTAGGTGTACTAAACTTCTTGAATTAGGGTTAAGCGCAGAGATTATATAAGAAGCTAGATAATATATTTAAAAGCCTTAACAGTTTAGCTGTTGGGGCTTTTTTTGGTATTAGCGTTAAGTAAGTCTATATATAAAAAACACTTGACTTTTGACAGTGGTTTTCATCTGTTTTAATTTATATAAAAAGATGTATATTGCAAAAAAACATCCCCAATGAAAAAAAACTATTTTGCTTTATTGTATTTATTAATAGTTGTTAGTTCATCTATTAAAGCACAAAATTCACTTAATGACTCTAAGTATTACAGTCAAATTAAAGAATACTTATCGGTTAATTATCAATTTACTTCTGAAGATATTTCAAATCTTTACATTTCAAGTGAGTATTCATCTAAACAAACTCAAATTACTCATGTCTATGTAGGGCAGCAGTATCAAGGAGTTGAGGTTTTTAATGCTATTTCAAGTATAGCAATAAAAGATAATCAAGTATTTTATGTCGGAAATTCTTTTATACCTAATATGGTTGAAAAAATAAACGCGACATCTCCAATAATTTCTCAATTGAAAGCAGTTAATACTGTAGCTAAAAGGTTTAAAACAAATAAAGTTTTAGAATTGAATGAAATTGAAAGTAATCATATTAAGCAAAAATATTTGTATGACAAAGGAGATTTGTTTTTGGAAAACATACCTGTTCAGTTGGTATATACAGTAACAGATAAGGAAACATTACGCTTGTCATGGGATGTGAGCTTGTACACTTTAGATGGAAAACATAACTGGAATGCTAAGGTTGATGCTCTAACAGGGGAGATATTAGAAACAAGAGATTATGTAATAAGTTGTGATTTTGGTGTGCCTCACTTACATGAAATCAATGAAAAAAATAAATGTCAAGGAACAGATTTAGGGATAAACCTTTTTAAGAAGAGTGAAAACTCTATAGTTGGAGGTGCAGAATATCGAGTTTATCAACTTCCAGTGGAAAGTCCTAATCACGGAGGTAGAACTTTAGTTGTAGATCCTGAAAATACTGTAGCTTCTCCTTTTGGGTGGCATGATACTAATGGCGTGTTAGGTGCTGAGTACACTATAACAAGAGGTAATAATGTGCATGCATATAATGATATTGGTGCAGATAATACAAGTGATGGTGATGAGCCAGATGGTGGAGCGGTGTTATCGTTCGATTATCCAACTAATTTATCAATGCATCCTAGTACAAGTAATGCAACAGTTAAAAATTTAGAAGGACATACCACTAATTTGTTTTATATGAATAATATGATGCATGATATTTGGTATGCATATGGATTTGATGAAGCAGCAGGTAACTTTCAGGATAATAACTATGGAAATGGTGGAGTAGGAGGAGATTACGTATTGGCTGAGGCACAAGATGGAGGTGGAACTAATAATGCAAATTTTAGTACTCCAACAGATGGGGGTAACGGAAGAATGCAAATGTATTTATGGACTACAGCTAACCCAAGAAAAGATGGTGATTTAGATAACGGAATTGTAGCACACGAATACGGACATGGTATTTCTACTCGTTTAGCAGGAGGTCCTAACAGTAGTGGATGTTTATCTGGTAGTGAGCAGCAAGGAGAAGGTTGGTCAGATTGGTTTGCTTTAATGATTACGATTGAACCAGGTGATTTGGGTACTGATGGTAGAGGTATAGGAACTTATGCAATTAATCAAGGTGTTAATGGAGGAGGAATACGTACCTATCGTTATTCAACGAATACAGCAATTAATCCTCATACTTATGACGATATAAAAACTGAAGCTGTACCGCATGGGGTAGGTTCTGTTTGGTGTGCAATGCTTTGGGATTTAACTTGGGCTTATATTGATAAATATGGATTTGATCCAGATTTATACAATGGGACAGGAGGAAATAATAAAGTGATGCAATTAGTAATGGATGGTTTAAAATTACAACCTTGTGGTTCAGGTTTTGTAGATTCAAGAGATGCAATTTTAGCAGCTGATATAGCATTAACTGGAGGAGTTGATCAATGTTTAATTTGGGAAGTTTTTGCAGCTAGAGGTTTAGGAGCTTCAGCAGATCAAGGTTCTTCAGCATCAAATACAGATGGTACAGAAGCATTTGATATGCCTCAGGCTACTATTAATGCAAATGTTACTACTAATGATGCTTGTGGTTCTTCATTAGTAGAATTAACCTTTTCTAACTTTGATACTAATGCAATTTCTCAGTTTGAGTATTCGTATACAATAGATGGAGGAGCGCCAATTAATGATGTGTATACCAATAGTATAGCAAGTTGCTCTGTAGCTAACGGTATTCCATTTAATTATGGAAGTTTATCGCCAGGAACGCATGAGATTACCATAACAGGAACTAACCCAATAGCTAATTCAAAAACATTCTTAGTGCATGTAAATGATACAGGAGTATATGATGTGGTTAATACATTTGAAGCGGCTGCAGATAACCTAATTGCTTACAATCAAGCAGGAAGTACGGCTACATGGCAACGAGGTACAGCATCTGGAACTACATTAAATAATACTGTCGCTAATAACTCTACAGTTTATGGAACAACATTAGGTGGGTTACATGGAGATATGGATAAGTTTTTCTTAGTTTCTCGTTGCTATGATTTATCTGCTCTTGAAAATACTTTTGTTGAGTTTGATATGGCGTTTGATATTGAGCAAGATTGGGATTTGCTATACATGGAATATTCAACAGATGGAGGAAGTAACTGGTCAGTTTTAGGTACAACAAATCCGACATGGTACAATAGTACTCGTTTGCCAAATGGAAGTGATTGCTTTAACTGTATAGGTAGACAATGGACAGGTGAAGCAGGTGATGCAACCTCTCATCCTGATGGAGGGATAAACGGAGCAATGCATCATTATAGTTATCCTTTAAATGCTTTTGATAGCACAGGATCTGCTGAAACAAGTATTGTTTTTAGATTTACATACCACGCTGACGAGGCTTATGCTGAAGAGGGGGTAATTATTGATAATTTTGTGGTAACAGGAGATGTGAATCCATTATCTGTTGAAGAAAATGAATTTGATAAATTAATGATGTATCCTAATCCTACGAATGGAGTAGTTACTATAACAAGTACAGAAACGTTAAATAATGCCAAAGTCTCTGTATATGACGTTATGGGAAGAAATTTAACAAATACAATAAGAGTGTCTAAAATAGATAATAATAGTATTACGGTTAATATTAATGAATTTGCTGCAGGAACTTATGTCATTACTATCGAAGATGAAAAACGTAAATCTGTAAAACAAATTGTTAAATATTAAAGTAGGATTTAAAACTAAACGATCATAAAAAAAGGAGCTAATAGAGCTCCTTTTTTTATGATAAATTATACTTACTTCTTATTGGTTTCTTGTTTCTTGTTATTAACGCTTACGATTATTTGGTTGTCGTCTTTATTAAGATCCATGTGTATTTTATCGCCTTCTTTAATTTTGGCTGTAATAATTTGTTCGGCTAGGGCGTCTTCAATATATTTTTGAATAGCTCTGTTTAGTGGCCTAGCTCCATATTTTTTATCATAACCTTTTTCTGCAATAAAGTCTTTGGCTTTAGTACTTAAAGTCAAGCTATAATTTAAATTACCAATGCGTTGGTATAATTTTTCTAATTCAATATCAATAATTTGATGAATGTGCTCTTTTTCTAAAGAATTAAACACGATAACATCATCTACTCGATTTAAAAATTCAGGAGCAAAAGCTTTTTTCAAAGCACTTTCAATAACTCCTTTAGCAACATCATCAGCCTGTGCTTCTCTTGCTTTTGTGCCAAAACCTACACCACCACCAAAGTCTTGCAATTTTCTTGCGCCAACATTAGAAGTCATGATGAGTATGGTATTTCTAAAATCTATTTTTCTACCTAAAGAGTCGGTCAGATGGCCATCATCTAAAACTTGAAGTAGCATATTAAATACATCTGGATGCGCTTTTTCAATTTCATCTAAAAGAACAACAGAGTAAGGCTTTCTTCGTACTTTTTCAGTTAATTGTCCGCCTTCTTCATACCCTACATAACCAGGAGGGGCTCCAACTAAACGAGAAACGGTAAATTTTTCCATGTATTCACTCATGTCAATTCTAATAAGTGCATCATTAGAATCAAAAAGTTCTTTAGCAAGTACTTTAGCTAATTGCGTTTTCCCTACCCCTGTTGATCCTAAGAAAATAAATGATCCAATAGGTTTGTTAGGGTCTTTTAATCCAATACGGTTACGCTGAATTGCCTTAACAATTTTATCTACAGCTGTATCTTGACCAATTACTTTCCCTTTTATTAAGTTAGGTAATTCGGCAAGCTTGTTCGTTTCTTTTTGAGCGACTCTGTTAACTGGTATGCCAGTCATCATAGAAATTACATCGGCAACATTATCTTCAGTTACTGTTTCTTTATGTAGTTTAGTGTCTTCTTCCCATTTTTCTTGGGCTATTTCTAATTCTTTTTCAATATTTTTTTCATCATCACGTAACTTAGCAGCTTCTTCATACTTTTGTTTTTTTACAACAAGTACTTTTTGAGCTTTAATATTTTCTAATTTTTTTTCTAACTCAATAATTTGTTTAGGTACATCGATGTTGGTAATGTGAATTCTAGAACCAGCTTCATCTAAGGCGTCTATTGCTTTGTCTGGAAGAAAACGATCCATCATGTATCGATTGGTTAATTTTACGCAAGCTTCAATAGCCTCATCGGTATAAGTTACATTATGATGATCTTCATACTTGCCTTTAATATTGTGTAAAATTTCTATGGTTTCATCAATATTAGTTGGTTCAATAATTATCTTCTGAAAACGACGTTCTAAAGCTCCATCTTTTTCTATAGATTGTCTGTATTCATCTAAAGTGGTTGCTCCAATACATTGAATTTCACCTCTAGCTAATGCAGGTTTAAACATGTTGGAAGCGTCTAATGATCCTGTAGCTCCTCCGGCACCTACTATGGTATGGATTTCGTCTATAAAAAGAATAACATCATCATTCTTTTCAAGTTCATTCATTAAAGCTTTCATTCTTTCTTCAAACTGCCCACGGTATTTTGTGCCCGCAACTAAACTTGCTAAATCTAGAGTTACAACCCTTTTTCCGAAAAGAATACGAGAAACCTTTCTTTTTACAATCCTAAGAGCTAAACCTTCGGCAATGGCAGATTTACCTACGCCAGGTTCACCAATTAGTAATGGGTTGTTTTTTTTACGACGACTTAATATTTGCGATACGCGTTCAATTTCTTTACTTCTTCCAACCACAGGGTCGAGTTTTCCTTCTTCTGCCATAGCAGTTAAATCTCTACCAAAATTATCTAACACTGGTGTGTTCGACTTTTTTGCTGATTTACTTGATCCCCCTGAAGAAAAAGGGTTTTCTCTTGATGCTTCACCTTCTAAACCATCATCTTCAGAGAAAGATTCAGCTCTAGGGGAGTTGTCTATGTGTTGGTCTTCTAATTCATTAGTTTGGCTAGTACTCATATTTTTAAAATGGTCTTTAACATTTTCATAAGTTACTTTTAACTTATTTAAAAGTTTGGTTGTAGGATCGTTGTCATTTCTCAGTACGCAAAGCAATAAGTGGGCAGTATTGATAGAAGTATCTTTAAACAGTTTAGCTTCTAAAAAGGTTGTTTTTAAAGCGCGCTCTGCTTGGCGAGTTAAATGTAGGTTCTTCTTTTCATTACCTTCTTCAAAAGAAATATTTGGGTTAGCAGGACTAAGAGTTTCTACTTTTTTACGTAAGTGATCCAAGTCAATGGTTAACAATTCTAATATTTCTACAGCTTTTCCGTTCCCATCACGCAAAATACCAAGCATTAAGTGTTCGGTACCAATAAAATCATGGCCCAAACGCAAAGCTTCTTCTTTGCTGTATCCAATAACGTCTTTTACTCTTGGTGTGAAATTATCATCCATATATTTTCGTATGCTATCTTATAAATTTATTAAAATTAAGTTGTTTTTATGTGTTCTTTAGTCATAAAAATTGTCCTAACCTTGCTAATTGACAAAATATAGCTATAAAAACAAAAGAAATTAACTAAAATTTATCAACTTTTTAAAGGTGTATAACTGTTGATAAATTCACTTAAAATAGGTAGGGAATTCGCTTAGTTAATACATATAAATTATGTATATTGGCTCGTTGAAAAAATAAATTATAGTACATGACAGACGGAGATAAACTGATACCGATTAATATTGAAGATGAAATGAAGTCAGCCTACATTGATTATTCAATGTCGGTTATTGTATCACGTGCATTACCAGATGTAAGAGATGGGATGAAACCCGTACACAGAAGAGTGCTTTTTGGAATGCATGAACTTGGAGTAGCTTCAAACAAAGCTTATAAAAAATCTGCAAGAATTGTAGGAGAAGTACTAGGTAAATATCACCCGCACGGAGATACTTCAGTATACGATGCTATGGTACGTATGGCTCAAGAGTGGAGTTTGCGTTATATGCTGGTTGATGGGCAAGGTAACTTCGGTTCAGTAGATGGTGATAGTCCTGCTGCAATGCGTTATACAGAGGTACGTATGCGTAAAATATCTGAAGATATGTTAGCAGATATTGATAAAGATACTGTAGATCATCAATTAAATTTTGATGATACGTTAAAAGAACCTAAGGTGTTGCCAACGCGTATACCTGGTTTATTGGTTAACGGAGCGTCAGGTATTGCTGTAGGTATGGCAACAAATATGCCACCTCATAACCTTACAGAGGTTGTAGATGGGACCATAGCCTATATTGATAATAATGATATTGAAATTGACGAGCTAATGCAGCACGTTAAGGCTCCTGATTTTCCTACAGGAGGAGTGATTTATGGTTACGATGGTGTGCGTGAAGCATTTAAAACAGGTAGAGGCCGTATTGTAGTTAGAGGGAAAGCTATTATTGAAGAGGTTGCTGGTAGAGAATGTATAATTGTGTCAGAAATTCCTTATCAAGTAAATAAGGCTGATATGATTAAGAAAACAGCTGACTTAATTAATGATAAAAAGCTAGAAGGTATATCTTCAATTAGAGATGAGTCAGACCGTAAAGGAATGCGTATTGTTTATGTGCTTAAGCGAGATGCAGTGCCTAATATTGTATTAAATAAATTATTTAAATATACAGCATTACAATCGTCATTTAGTGTTAACAATATAGCATTGGTTAACGGAAAGCCGCAAATGTTAAATTTAAAAGAGTTAATTCATTACTTTGTTGAACATAGGCATGATGTAGTTGTTAGAAGAACTAAATATCTTTTAAACAAAGCAGAAGAAAGAGCACATATTTTAGAAGGCTTAATTATAGCTTCTGACAATATTGATGAAGTAATTGCTTTAATACGTGGCTCTAAAAATGCCGAAGAAGCAAGAACTAAATTGATTGAGCGTTTTAGTTTAACCGAAATTCAAGCACGTGCTATTGTTGAAATGCGCTTGCGTCAGCTTACAGGTCTTGAGCAAGATAAATTACGTGCAGAGTATGACGAGTTGATGCTTACAATTCAAGATTTAAAAGACATCTTAGCAAGTGAACCTCGCAGAATGGAAATTATAAAAGAAGAGCTGTTAGAGGTACAGAAAAAGTACGGAGATGAGCGTCGTTCAGAAATTAACTATGCAGGTGGTGATGTAAGTATAGAGGATTTAATTCCGAATAGTAATGTGGTAATAACTATTTCACATGCAGGATATATTAAACGAACTTCTTTAGATGAGTATAAAAAGCAAAATAGAGGAGGAGTTGGGACCAAAGGTTCTTCTACTAGAAATGAAGATTTCCTAGAGCATCTTTTTGTAGGTACTAATCACCAATATATGTTATTCTTTACCCAAAAAGGAAAATGTTTCTGGATGCGTGTTTATGAAATACCAGAAGGAAGTAAATCATCAAAGGGTAGAGCAATTCAGAACCTAATAAATATTGAGCAAGACGATAAGGTTAAAGCCTTTATTTGTACACAAGATTTAAAAGACGAGGAATATATTAATAATCATTATGTGATAATGGCTACTAAAAAGGGACAAGTTAAGAAAACCTCTTTAGAGCAATACTCACGTCCGCGTACCAACGGTATTAACGCCATAACTATTAAAGAAGGAGATGAGTTATTAGAAGCTAAATTAACAACAGGTAATAGCCAGGTAATGCTAGCGTTAAAATCTGGTAAGTCTATCCGTTTTGAAGAGAGTAAAACTCGACCTATGGGTAGAGGTGCATCGGGAGTTAGAGGAATTACATTAGCTCATGATAATGATGAGGTGGTAGGTATGATAGCTGTTGATGATATGGAAAGTAATATTTTAGTAGTTTCAGAAAATGGTTATGGTAAACGTTCAAGTCTAGAAGATTATAGAGTTACTAATCGTGGTGGTAAGGGTGTAAAAACCATTTCAATTACTGATAAAACAGGTGAATTAGTAGCAATTAAAAATGTTACTGATGAAGACGATTTAATGATAATTAACAAATCTGGATTAACTATTAGGATGGCAGTTTCCGACTTACGTGTTATGGGGCGCGCAACACAAGGGGTGCGTTTAATTAACTTAAAAGGAAAAGATTCTATTGCTGCAGTAGCTAAAGTAATGCCAGAGGATGAGGACGAGGAGATAATTACTGAAGAAGGAGTGATGGAAGATAATGGCACAACAATTGCTCCTAATACAACAGAAGAAGAATAAATTAATAATTAATTGAATATATAAAGAGCCACATAACTGTTATAAAATAGCATCATGTGGCTTTTTTTATCCCAAAGTAAATATACAATGAAAAAACAAGTACTCGCATTAGCATTATTCGGATTAACAACAGTAGCTTTTGCCCAAAAAAATGAAGTTAAAGCTTTAGAGAAAGCAGTTAAATCTGAAAAATTCGCGGAAACAAAAAGTTTAATTGCAGCAGCTGAAAATGTAATTGCAAATGCTGATGATAAAACAAAAGCAAAATATTACTATTTAAAAGCAAAAGCAATGCTAAATAGTACTGATTATAAAGGTATGGCAGCAGCTCTAAAAGAGTTTGAAGCTAATAACACCTCAAAGTATGAAGTTGAAATTTCGCAATTAAAAGAAAATGTAACAGGTAAGTTAGTAAATGAGGCTATTGCTGATCAAGGAGTGGGAAAGCAAGCAGCATCAGCCAATAAACTAGAAACAGCATACAGACTTTCAGGTAATTTAGAGTATTTGTTTTATGCTGGAGCAGCATACGTAACGGCTAAGGATTATAAATCGGCTTTACCTTTATATAAAGAATTGAAAGAAAAGAAATATACAGGAATTAAAACTGAATATTACGCATACAATAAGGAAACTAAGCAAGAAGAATCTTTTCCAAATAAAGAGATGAGAACAATTGCGTTAAAAACAGGTTCTCATATTAAGCCAACAGAAAAACAAACTGAGTCTGTATTACCAAGTATTATAAAAAATATTGCTTATATGTATGTTGAATTGGGTGATACTGAGGCTGCAGTAGCTGCTATTCAGGATGCTAGAGCTAGTGAACCTACAAATATCGATTTAATTTTAACTGAGGCTAATTTATACTTGCAGTTAGGAAAAAAAGATAAGTTTAAAACACTAATGGAGAAAGCTGTAAAGCAAGATCCTACTAACCCTGTGTTATTTTTTAATTTAGGGGTTATTGCTGCAGAACAAGGCGAAAAATCAGCTGCTGAAAAATACTATCAAAAAAGTATAGAATTAGACCCTAAAAATATAAATGCAAACTTTAATATGGGAGCATTAATTTTAAGTGAGGAAACCGTGATTGTTGAAGAAATGAATTCATTGGGGACATCTGCTGTTGACAATAAAAAGTATGATGCTTTGCAAGAAAAAAGAAATGCGGTTTACACGAAAGCATTACCATATTTAGAAAAAGTATTGGAGATTGATGCTAAAAATAAAGATGCTGCAAATACCTTAAAGAACATTTATAGTGTTTTAGGGAAAACAGCTAAATTTAAAGAAATGAAAGCTTTGTTAGAAACGCTTTAGTTTTTAGATAGAGTTATATAAAAAAAGGAGCTATTCAGCTCCTTTTTTAGTTTTATATAATACGTTTTATAACTCGAAGTTTATGAGTATGAGTGTTTCTTTCGGTATTAAAAATTCCTGTATGGTCAATTCTATCTACACGAACGCAACCATGAGCATGGATAATATAATTATCTTTCATGATGATACCTACATGTGTAATAATTCCTTCATTATTATCAAAAAAAGCTAAATCTCCAGGTTCACTTTCTTCAATAAAACTTAAGGCTTCTCCTTGAGTTGCTTGTTGAGAAGCATCTCGGAAAATTTTATAACCGTTTAATTTATAAACCATTTGAGTAAAACCACTACAATCAATACCAAAAGGAGTTTTACCTCCCCATAAATATGGGGCATTTAAATACATAAATGCTGTAGAAATCAAATTGCTTTTTAGTTGTTTTCCAGTAATAATTTCACCGTCATAATGGTGTTTAAATAATAAACTCCCATTAAGGCTTGCGCCTAATGGTATCATATTAAGGTGCCCTTCCTGTGTAGTTACATATTCTACTAAATCAGCACTAAGTTGTGGAGATTCAGAAGAAATTTGTTTGTATATCTCCTCTGAAATTTCCACATATTGTTTATTGTCAATCCAACCTTCGTATTTATCAAAAGCTAACCGAATTTTACTCCATTTTTTACGTTGCTCAAGTACTTTAAAGCAATCGCCATATAATACTTGTGAAACTAATTCACTAGTATCTGAAGCTTCAAGCCGTAAAGGAACAATGCTTAAATGTGTAATTCCGTATTGCATTTAATATACGCTTATGTGTTAGGCTTTTTCAATAACAATTGCTGATGCACCACCACCACCGTTACAAATAGCAGCAGCACCTGTTTTTGCATTGTTTTGCTCTAAAACATTTAATAAAGTAATTAGTATACGTACTCCAGAACAACCTAAAGGATGTCCTAATGAAACGGCACCACCATTTACATTTACATTGCTATCGTTTAGTCCTAATATTTTCATGTTAGCTAATCCTACAACAGAAAAAGCTTCATTAAATTCAAAATAATCTACATTTTCTAATTTTGTGTTAGCTTTTGCAAGAGCTTTAGGTAATGCTTTTGCAGGTGCAGTAGTAAACCACTTCGGTTCTTGTGCGGCATCAGCATATCCTGTTATTGTAGCTAATGGGGTTAAACCTAACTGGTTAGCTTTGTCTTCAGACATAAGAATTACTGCTCCGGCACCATCATTAATAGTTGATGAGTTTGCCGCTGTAGCGGTACCTTCTTTGGTAAAAGCAGGGCGTAAATTAGGTACTTTATCAAGTTTAACATTAGTAAACTCTTCATCTTTACTTACTATTACAGGTTCACCTCTTCGTTGAGGGACTTCTACAGGAACAACTTCATTGTCAAATTTACCTGCTTCCCATGCAGCTGCGGATCGTTTGTATGATTCAATAGCAAACTTGTCTTGTTCTTCTCTTGAAATATTATATTCTGTAGCACAAGCGTCGGCACAAACTCCCATAGCTTCTTGGCTATAAGCATCTACTAATCCGTCTACTTGCATACCGTCAAGCATTTTCGTAGGGCCAAATTTTGTTGATGATCTTGCATGAAAATAATGAGGTATTAAGCTCATGTTTTCCATACCACCAGCAACAACTACTTCAGCATCGCCACTTTTAATAGCTTGAGCAGCTTGCATAACAGCTTTCATTCCTGAAGCACAAACTTTATTAATTGTTGTAGCAGGAACGTTTTCAGAAATACCTGCATACATTGCTGCTTGACGTGCCGGAGCCTGACCATTACCTGCCTGTACAACATTACCCATGATTACTTCGTCAACTTCATTGGTGTCAAGGTTAATTTTAGCTAAAGCACCTTTAATTGCAGCAGCACCTAATTTAGTAGCAGGAACAGATGATAAACTTCCTAAAAAACTTCCAATTGGCGTTCTTGCGGCAGCAACAATTACAACTTTTGTACTCATATCTTTAAAACTTTTAGAATTCTTAATTTGTTTATACGTTTGCGAATTTAATGATTTTTTGCCGTCTTTGTAAATATTATTAATAGTGATTTTTCTCAAATACTTTTAAAAACATTTTTGGATACTGCATTGGCATTTTAATTTTAGTATTTTTGAAATAATTACAATGTTATTATGAAAAAAAACTTAAGTAGCTTATACCAATATCAATCTATTATTTATAGGGTTTTATTATTTGTAGTTGCTACTTTTTTAATTGTATACTTATTTCCGAAAGGGGGATCTTTTAAATATAATTTTGAAAAAGGAAAAGTATGGCAAAATGAAAATTTATATGCTCCTTTTGATTTTGCAATACAGAAAACACCTGAGCAAATACAAAAGGAGTCAGAATTACTAAAAGAGCAATTACCCTATTATTTTATTGCAGATTCACTTATTGCAAAAAGCTCCGAACAAAACTTGCTGCAAGAATTTTCAATGACATTTCCAGATAGCATTTCTATTGAATTTAAAAATGATGTTCGTAAAAAATTAATAGCTACTGTTAAAGAATTATATCATTATGGTATTTTATCAGAAGATTTAACGTTTTCGCCATCAAAAGCAGTTATTGTTAAGCATAAAAACTCTGAAATAGCTATGTCTGCTCAGTTTTCAGAGCTTTTTCATGCAGATAATTTAAAAGATCATTTAGAGTATAATTTTTCAGATTCTCTATATAAGCCGTATAAAAATTATTTAACGGCAATTTTTTACAAGAATATAAAGGAAAACTTAAGGTTTGATAGTGATTTTACTGAAAATATTTTTCAACAAGAGAAAAGCAGTATACTACCTACCATTGGTTTATTGAAAGAAAATACAATAATAATATCTAAAGGAGAGGTAATAGAGGGTGATAAGTATCAAAAACTTTTATCATTAAAAAATATTTATGAATCGCAGGTTTGGAGTGAATCCAATTATAACTGGATTGTTTTTGGGTATGTAGTTTTAGTGGTTTTGGCTTTATTAATGTTGGTGTTATTTATAAAAAAGTACAGGCCGTCTGTTTATAATAACAATACCAAGCTAACATTTATTGTATTCAATATTATTGTAATGATTTTTATTACTACTGTAGTCATAAAATTTCAACCAAATTATTTATATGTAGTACCTATATGTATTTTACCATTAATTTTAAAGGCTTTTTTTGATGCTCGTTTAGGGTTGTTTACGCATGTAATTACGGTGTTGCTTATTGGCTTTATAGTACCTAATAGTTATGAGTATATGTTTTTGCAAATTATTGCAGGTATTATTACTATACTTACTGTTTCAGAGTTGTATAAGCGTGTGAATTTATTTATATCTGTAGCACAAATAACGGGAGTATATATTGTAGCATATTTCTCATTTTATATTATTCATGAAGGAAATATGGAAAGTTTAGAATGGGAGAATTTTGGGTTATTTTTATTATGTGGGTTAGCAATGCTATTTGCACAGCCTTTAATTTATATTTATGAGAAAGTATTCGGTTTGGTATCAGATGTTTCATTGTTAGAGCTTTCAGATACAAATTCAAAACTATTAAAGCTTTTAGCAGATAAGGCTCCAGGAACTTTTCATCATTCATTAAATGTCGCTAATTTAGCCGAAGCTGCAGCAAATGAAATAGGAGCAAACGCAATGCTAGTAAGAGTTGGTGCTTTATATCATGATATAGGTAAAATGAATAACCCAACATATTTTATAGAAAATCAAAGTACATCAATAAATCCACACAATGAACTAGCTCCTAAAGAAAGTGCTCAAATTATTATTAATCATGTTTTAGAAGGAATTGAAATTGCAAAAAAATATAATCTACCAGATCGTATTATTGATTTTATTCGTACGCACCATGGTACAAGCTTGGTATATTATTTTTATAGCTTAGAAAAAAACAATAGTGAGGAAGTGGTTAATGAAGAAGATTTTAAGTATAAAGGCCCTAAGCCATTTTCAAAAGAAACAGCTATTTTAATGATGTGTGATAGTATAGAGGCGGCCTCTAAGAGTATAAGTGAGCCAGATTATACAAAAATTAGTAATTTTGTAGATAGTATTATAGAGAAGCAAAAAGCTGATGGCCAATTTTTAAATGCAGATATTACATTTAAAGAAATAGAGTTAATTAAAAAGGTTTTAAAACTAAAATTAATAAATGTATACCATTTAAGGATAGCCTATCCGGACTAAAGGCGTTGATATTTAAAAGATTAAAAAAAAGCTTGAAAAAATCTTTAAAAAACTTTGTAAGAAAAGGAATCTTACAATATATTTGCAACCGCAAATTAATGTTGCGAATTACTTTATAGGAGAGGTGCCTGAGTGGCCGAAAGGACTTGTTTGCTAAACAAGCGTACTCTAACCGGGTACCCGGGGTTCGAATCCCCGTCTCTCCGCAAAATAAATAAGTAATTCGGGGTGTAGCGTAGCCCGGTTATCGCGCCGCGTTTGGGACGCGGAGGTCGCAGGTTCGAATCCTGCCACCCCGACCAAGTTTTCGTAGAAACTTAAAAACTACGGGCTCTTAGCTCAGCTGGATAGAGCACCTCCCTTCTAAGGAGGCGGTCGAAGGTTCGAATCCTTCAGGGCTCACAAAAAGTCTTACTAATTAAAGTAAGACTTTTTTGTTTTATATAGGTTTTGTAGTACTTCACAGGGCTTTTAAGAGTATTTCTCATTCATTCCATACAATCCATTATTTAAGTAAAGTATGCCTTTTGGGGTGCACTATTAGGTGTACCACTTTTACTTCAGGTGTACCATTTTTAAAACCTAAACATTATGAACAATTATAAAGTTAGAATCTTATTTCTATTACAGAAAGTAAGGTTGAATAAGCAAGGGAAATGCCCTATAAGATGTAGAGTTACTTATCTTAAGAATAGAAAGGAGTTTGCTACTGGATTATTCATAAACCCAAATTATTGGGATAGCACATTACAAGTAGCAAAACCACCTAATCCAGAAAACAACATAATCAACACCCAATTAAGCCTTATTAGTCAAAAGATTAATGAGGTTTTTTTAATGCTCCAAGTTCAACCCGAGGATTTTGATGTAGATGATATTTACAGGAAGTATAAAGGTGAAGATATTAAAACAGAAATTACTATTCTAGGAGCTTAGACTTACATAATAAAAAAATGAAAAAGCTAATAGGTGTTGATTTTAACAAGTTTCCATGGAGCAGATATCTGGAAAGTAGAAGAAAGGTAGCTAAGTTCATTAAAAACAAGTATAAGAAGTCTGATGTGAAGTTAAAGCAATTGGATTTGAAATTTATTAAAGACTTAGAATACTATTGGAAAACTACTTACAAAAGAACCCTTTTAGCTTGTACAAGAACAAGAAATACAAAGGAGCTATTGTATATTTAACAGATATTGAATTAAAGAAATTAATGCATCATAATTTTGCTCAAAAAAAGGTTAGAACAAGTAAAGGACATGTTTGTGTTTTGTTGTTACACAGGGTTAGCATATCAAGAAATGAGTAGTCTTAAAACAAGCAATTAATTATACATGGTGTTGTACTACGTTTTTATAATTTTCGTTAGTGCTTTCTTTATTTGGTTATCAATTAAATCATTATTTAAAGGACTATAATTGAAATCGTATCTATCGACTGATTCAATCAGTTTGTCTTTATTATTTATCAGAGTTATGTAAAGTATACTTTTTTCTGTTTTTCCGTAATATCCAAAAACTCTTACTAATACAGAATATTTTATATTAGGAATTAAAATTTCATTTGGAGCTGTAATGATTAGATTTGGGTTATTTTGTTTCTCAAAGCTAATTCTTTCAAGGACCTTGTTTGCAGTTAAATAATCTTTAGACATTAATTCAAGTTCATGTACTTCAGAATTATTTAATTCAGTTTTCAATCTTTCTAATATTGAAGTTTGTAATTGATTTCTTTTAGAATAATCAGCTTTACTTTCAGAAGATGTATTGTAAAGTTCAATACTTGGTGTCACTATGTGTAAACTATCTTTATTAACAAAAATTCTTTCAAATTTTTTTTCTCCAACGATATAACTAGGATAACTTTTGTTTTTTGATGTAGAGCAGCTTAAAACAATAATTGAAAGAAATAATAATAAGTATACGAATGTTTTCATAATGTAGTACAACGGTCTAGTATAAGAATAGTAGCGGATTTTAACCCACTAACTTTTCGGTTAAACACCGACCTTTTTTATATTTACTTACTTTCGTTTTAGCGATTAAACCGCTATTATTTTTATACATTGTTGGCTACAGTGTTTTTAATTTTTTATATAATTCATTCATTTCATATTCTATGGGAATTACTGTTATTCCTTTATCGTTTATAATTCCCCATTTTTCGTCAATTCTTGCAAACATAATCGATTGAGAATATTTTTTGGGTTTAACTTTTCCAAACCCAAGAACGGTACTTTCGTCACCTTCAATTAATTTGAGTTCGTCATATTTTTGGTTTAAAAGTTTTTTGTTGCCATAATCCCAAACTTGCCATTTACTATTTTTCTCTAATGCAGTGATGCCTTTAAATTCGCTTAATTTATTGTCATAATTAAAATCTAATAATGTTTCTCCTTTAAAATTCACTATTCCCCATTTTAAGCTGTCTGAAGCTACTACTTGTTCTTGGAATGGAATTCCTAAACTTTGATATTCAAAGTCTAAAACTATCTCATTTTTAGTATTGATAATTCCAGCTTTCCCGTTCTTTCTTGCAATTGCCAAGCTATCAATGAATATGTAATTCAAATCGTATTGACATTTTATTACTTCTTCGCCTTTTGTATTTATATAACCAAAATAATCTCCTTCTCGCACTTTGGATAATCCATCATAAAACTCTCCGATTACCATATATTTGAATTCAGTAAGTTGTTTGAATTTCTTATCGAAAAGGGCATAGTTCCCGTTAAAATCCAATTGGATTTTGATTAAACCATTATGTAAAAAGTCTATGTTAGAATATTTAGGTTCTAAAATGAAGTTGCCTAAACTGTCTGAAATTCCGTATTTATACAGAATTTCACGAGTGTCTGAACCTAAACTTTGTCCAATTATTTTAGAAAATTGTTTAGTAAAGTAAAATTTTCCATTTTTAAAATTAATTCGATGATATTCTGGTTGAATTATAATATTATTTTTTGAAGATATAATTCCAAGATTATATTCTCCATAGTATTTAGATTTAAAACCAAAAATGAACATATTGTCTCCAGTATACCTTAAATATTCATACTTTGTTGGAATAATAAGTTTGTTTTGTTTGTCAATCACTCCCAAACTATCATTTTGGGCAATTACTGCGTATTCATCACTAAAATCTCTTGCATATTGATATTGAGGTTCTATACTCACTTCATCAAGTTCATTTTTGTAACCATAAAATCCATTTGACTCAAAGGGTTTTAATTCTTGAGCAAATAATTCTTGTTTGGTAGAACAAAATATTAAAATTAAAAATATAGTAAAATGTATTCTCATTTTCGACATTGTAGCCAACGTTTGTGTATGATTTGTTGCGTGTTACAATAACTAATTTAGTAAAAAAACAAAGGCGATAATTCAGCGCGAGGATTTTCCGAAAGGAAAATTAGAAGCAATGAATTATACACGTTGTTACCAAAAGTTATTTTTTTACTTTTTTAAATCTGTCCCAAATGTTTGTTCCTGTTTTAAATTCATTTTCATTCACTTTTTCCCATTTCCAAGAAATTTCTTTATCAGAAATGACCTTTGCTTGAGCAGGAAATAAATCAATTTCAATTATTTTATTAGAACTGTTGTCAATTTCCAATTCAAGTGTTTCATAACCAATAAATTCAATTTTGTAGTTTGCTTTCGGACTATTTTTATCGACTAAAAAAACTTTGTTTAGTTCATCAAAGAAAAAGTGTTTGCGGTCAGATGTTCTTATGATATTAGCTGGAATTTCAATACCATTTTCGTCTTTAACTTTAAACTTAAGTTTAATTTCTTTTTCAGATTTCGCTTTAGATTCCGTTATTTTAATTTCACTTTTTGAAACCTGTTCAGCTTTGTCAAAAATCAAGTTTAGTTTTTCATCTTTCAATTCAAATTTTCCACTACCAATTGCCGAAACTCCTAAACATCCAGAAACGAAATAATCAAATCGATTATTTTCTTTAAAATCAATACACGTTACATCTGATTCACCAAGTGGAATCGAACAATATTTTCCGATTAATTTTTCTTGTGAAAAAGTTGTAATCGTAATCAAAAGTATTATCGTTTGCAGTATGATTTTCATAATTTTTGGTAACTAATAAATAAACACAATTGTGTTTATTTCTATTATGGCACTAAGGTAAATAATCTAACGGACTTATAACTTGTTGTACATGTTTTATTGCCACTTGTGTATAAATTTCTGTGGTAGTACTACTATTATGTCCTAATAGAGCTTGTATGTAGCGTAAATCGGTATTGTTTTCAAGTAAATGTGTAGCAAAACTATGGCGTAACATGTGTGGAGTAACCTTTTTGGTAATCCCTGATTTTTTAGCGGCTTGATTTACAATATTACCAATACTTGAGGATGAATATTGTTTCCCTTTAATGCCTTCAAACAAGTAATATTTTGGTTGCCATTGCTTATAATACTCTCGCAAATCGGTTAGTGTGGTTTCTGATAATATGGTATATCTATCTTTGTTGCCTTTGGCATGAGCAACAAATACAAGCATACGTTTACTGTCAATATTATTTATTTTTAAATTGATAAGTTCTGAACGGCGTAACCCGGCAGAATATAGTAGTGATATAATGCATTTATGCTTTATGTTATTGGTGTTGTTAATTAGTAATTTTATTTCTTCAACACTCAATACCTTTGGAAGTTTCTTCTCAATTCTAGGTCGTTCAATTGTATAAAATCTATTGGGCATATCAAGGACTGTTTCGTAGTAAAATTTAATACTGTTAACTACTAAATGTAAATATGCGTTTGAAACCCCTTTATCATGTAGTTCTTTTAAGTATTTTCTTATTTCAATTTCAGTTAATTGATTTATTGGTGTTTTATGAAAACGATTGATGAATTTTTCAAATGAACTGATGTAACTTTTAGCAGTGTTAAAGGAATATCTTTTTAGTTCTAATTTAGTTAAAAACTCCTCTGGACATGCTTTAAATGTTTTTGAAAGATTCCTAGTTCTAAAAGAATCAATATTAAGTGGTGGGTTGTCTTTTATGGGTTTGTCTTTTATAAAATTACGCGTGTCTACCCAAGCAATACCTCTAAAAGTATCAAACAGTTGTGTTAAATTTCCTTTATTGTTTTTAATATACACCATATTAAACTCATTACTCCACTTAGGACTAGGTAAGGTTTTTATTAACTTATGTATAAGTTTATTAGGGTAAAATTGTATCCCGATCATTTTTCCATTGTTAATGAACAAATGTTTTAAGGTAATATGTAAATGCAAGTCTCTCATAATGAATAGTATAATATTACAAATTAATAAGGGTGTAAATTTAATTATACGTATATTTATACGTAAAATAAAACGTATATAGTAACGGTTATGGAGCGTTTGTGTTTGTCATGTGCTAAAAAAATAGAAGGGAGGATTGATAAGCTTTTCTGTTCACCCTATTGTAAGTAATCATACCACTATATAAAAAACAGAAAGAAGGAAAAAACACGTTTTAAAAAAGTAGATGAACAGTTAAAACGCAACAGAAACATATTAAAACATTACCATAAAACAGGAAAAACCACATTACTAAAATCAGAGTTAATAGCAAAAGGATTTAACCCTAATTATTTTACAAACTATTGGAAGAATAAAAAAAATGAGGTGTATTTGTTTTGTTACGAATATGGGTTTTTATCAATTGGAAATAATAGTTCTAAAAAGTATGTAATAGTTGATTGGCAGGACTATATGGAACACAAATAAATATTAATGCATTAGTAAAGTTATTATTGATGAAAGAAAAAATGATTACTTGGGAAACGGTATTAGCTTTTTGTATGCGGGGTAATTTATTGCCTGATAATCGCATAGAAAAAAACAAAGAAGCATGGCGGGAGCAACTTACTGAAAAACAGTACCGTATTACCCGAGAAAAAGGAACTGAGCCGCCACATTTAGGAGCTTTGTGTGGTATATTTAAAGCCGGTACTTATCACTGTGTTTGTTGTAATACCCCATTATTTGATGCCACAATTAAATACAATTCAACTTCGGGCTGGCCTAGTTTTACACAACCTATAAAAATGAATGCAATACAATATCATAAGGATACTTCTTTCGGAATGATTCGTGTTGAAGTATTGTGTAATACCTGTGATGCACATTTAGGCCATGTTTTTCCAGATGGACCGCAACCAAGTGGTTTACGCTATTGTATAAATTCTGAAGCAATGCTGTTGAAAACGAATAAAAATAATTAATCTAATGGAAAATACAGAAATGTTAACCGTTGGGGGCGGATGTTTTTGGTGTACAGAAGCCATTTTTCAGCAAGTTAACGGAGTATTAAAAGTTGTGTCAGGGTATAGTGGAGGCACCGTGCCAGGTAAGCCTACATATAGAGAGGTGTGTTCAGGATTAACGGGGCATGCCGAAGTAGTTCAGGTTAGCTTTAATCCTACAGTAGTTAGTTATGCGGATTTGTTATTGATATTTATGACTACACACGACCCAACTTCATTGAACAAACAAGGAGCAGATGTAGGTACAGAATACCGCTCGGTTATTTTTTATCATAGTAATGAGCAACAGCAAATAGCAAATGAGTTAATACAACGGTTAAAACCATATTACAATACCCCTATAGTAACAGAGTTAAGTCCTTTAAAACCGTTTTATGCTGCGGAAACCTATCATCAAAATTATTATAATACTAACAGCAGCCAGCCATATTGTACTTTTGTGATTGACCCTAAATTGAAAAAGCTTCGTAGTTTGTATGCTGATAAACTAAAAAAAGTTTAAGAATTTGCATTAATAGCAAGTACTTGCTCGGCCGCATCAAAAGGTGATATCGTATTATCTTCTACTTGTTTTATTAATTTAGCTAATAAAGAGGCAACTTTTTGATTACTGTAAAAGTTAGCTTTTAATTGCTCTTCAATGGTTTGAAGTAGCCAAAATTTATTCTGTGCTTGTCGTCTTTTAGTAAAAGAATAATTCTGTTTTGTAAGAGCTAAATAATCGGAGATAATTTGCCAAACGCCATCAATTTTTTCTTTTTTTAGTGCACTACAGGTAGTTACTTTAGGCACCCAACCATTGTCTTTATGCGGATACAGTTGTAAGGCACGTTTAAACTCAGTACGTGCTAGTTGTGCAGGCTTTAGGTTAGTACCATCAGCTTTATTAATTACAATAGAATCTGCCATTTCAATAATACCACGTTTAATTCCTTGTAACTGATCACCAGCACCTGCGAGTTTTAAAAGCAAGAAAAAATCTACCATTGAGTGTACAGCAGTTTCGCTTTGGCCCACCCCAACAGTTTCTATAATAATTACATCAAAACCTGCTGCTTCACATAATATAATAGTTTCACGAGTTTTACGGGCTACACCACCTAAAGAGTTTCCTGACGGACTAGGACGTATAAAAGCGTTGGTATCGCGCACCAATTCTTCCATACGGGTTTTATCTCCTAAAATACTTCCTTTTGAAACTGAACTGCTAGGGTCTACGGCCAACACCGCCACTTTTTTACCCAAGCTAGTTAAATACAACCCGAAGGCTTCTATAAAAGTACTCTTTCCCACACCAGGCACTCCTGTAATGCCTATTCTAATTGCGTCATTTTTAACAGAAAGGCATTCCTTTATAATAGCTTTTGCCTGTTGTTGGTGTTTTTTTGAGGTGCTTTCTATAAGCGTAATAGCCTTACTTAATAACACCCGATTTCCTTTTTTTATTTCGCTAACATAACTTGAAGTAGCAATACTTTTTTTGCGTACAACAGCATTAGGGTTGATCATTTTAGGTTGTTCAACTCCATCATTTTCTGTTAAGGCTGATTTAGGTGTTTTTTTTGTAGACACTGCAAATTGTTTATGGGTAAAGATACAATGTATATTACTTTTTATAAATTTTTTATCAGCTTTACTACCTTTGAGGTAAATGTTTTTTATATGACGAACTTTGAGCAACTATTATATCAGCATAGCCCGGAACCTTTTCCAATTATAAATCAGGCTAATTCTGTTGGAGATTATACCACAATAGACCTGTCTGCCACCAATAAAGAATTACAACAAATTGATATAACCAATGCTGTAGATTTTGAAAGATATATACGTTTATATTTAACAAAAAAGAATAAAAAAGTTGCTTACGGTGGATATAATGAGCTTAGAGCTATTTATAAACGAAGCGGACATTTTTACACAGAAAACCCTAAAGATGAACGAAATATTCATTTAGGGGTAGACTTTTGGTGCGCCGCTGGTACAGCAGTACTTGCTGTGTTAAATGGGGTAGTGCATAGCTTTAAGAACAACACTGCTTTTGGTGATTATGGTCCTACCATACTATTAGAGCACGAACTGAAAGGAGTAACTTTTTATAGTTTATACGGACATCTATCTATACAATCGCTACAGGGGTTAACCGTAGGGAAAACGGTTAAAAGAGGAGAGGTAATTGGAAGATTAGGGAATGCTAGTGTAAATGGCAATTATGCTCCGCATTTACATTTTCAAATAATTAAAGATGTAGAAGGAAACTTTGGGGATTACAAAGGGGTTACATCATTAAACGATAAAGAAAAAGATTTAATAAATTGTCCAGACCCTAATTTATTACTCAAACTAAAATGAGTACAGCGTATAGCGCATAAAAAAAATCCTGAGTTATTTAGCTCAGGATTTTTTATACAAGTTGTTATGTGTTTAGTTTACTAAAACATATTCTCCTTTTTTAAGTAATGGTTCGGCTTTTTTAAACTTCATAGTTTCTGTTTTACCACTTAATACATGTTTTACAGTAACCGTATCATTACGCCCTATTTTTGGAGCATCGCGAACAATAGTTTCTGTAATTTGTGGTTGCTGTGCTTGGCTAGCGCTAGCACCAGCAGCACGGTTTTGTGCCGCACGCTCATCACTATTTAAAATTTCTGCTTTACTTTCGGTATAGTTTTCTTTTTTAGCTACTTGTTTTGCTTCGCTAATATTAGCTTCTTCTTGTACAGGTAATTCTCCTTTAAATAAGAAAGAAATAATGTCTTTGTTCATTTCTGCTACCATGCCTCTAAACAAACTAAAACTTTCTTCTTTATAAATTAATAACGGATCTTTTTGCTCATGCACGGCTAATTGTACTGACTGTTTTAACTCGTCCATTTTACGTAAATGCGTTTTCCAAGCATCGTCAATAATAGCTAATGTGATATTCTTTTCAAAATCAGTAATTAATGATTTACCTTCAGAATCATATGCAGCTTTTAGGTTAGTAGCTACATTTAAGGTTTTTACACCATCAGTAAACGGAACTAAAATACGTTCAAATTTATCACCTTGAGTTTCATATACGTTTTTGATAACCGGAAAAGCTACCTCGGCAGCACGCGATGTTTTTTGCTGATAGTGTTCTAATACGGCTTTATATACTTTTGCGGAAATATCTTGAATACTTAATTTTTTAAACTCTTCTTCTGTAATAGGAGAGCTAGTAGAGAAGTATCTGATAAGTTCAAATTCAAAGTTTTTATAATTGTCACCAGACTTGTTTCCTGCGGTAATTACTTCGGCAGTATCGTAAATCATATCGGCAATGTCAATATTTAAACGCTCGCCATAGAGTGCATTTTTACGGCGTTTATATACTACATTACGTTGCTTGTTCATTACATCGTCATACTCTAATAAACGTTTACGTGTACCAAAGTTATTTTCTTCTACTTTTTTCTGGGCACGTTCAATAGATTTTGAAATCATAGAGTGCTGTATTACTTCGCCCTCTTCAAGTCCCATACGGTCCATCATTTTAGCAATACGCTCACTACCAAATAAACGCATTAAATTATCTTCTAAAGACACATAAAATTGAGAGCTACCAGGGTCACCCTGACGTCCAGAACGCCCGCGTAACTGTCTGTCAACTCGACGAGAGTCATGACGTTCTGTACCAATAATAGCTAAACCACCAGCTTTTTTAACTTCATCGGTTAATTTAATATCGGTACCACGTCCGGCCATGTTTGTTGCAATAGTTACAAAACCAGCCTGACCTGCTTCGGCAACAATATCGGCTTCTTTTTTATGTAACTTGGCGTTTAATACGTTATGCGGAATATTTCTGATTTTAAGCATACGGCTTAATAATTCTGATATTTCTACCGAAGTTGTACCAATTAACACAGGTCTTCCTGCTTTAGATAAGTTGGTTACTTCGTCAATAACGGCGTTGTATTTTTCACGCTTGGTTTTATATACTAAATCATCGCGGTCATCTCTGGCAATTGGTCTGTTGGTAGGGATTTCAACAACATCTAATTTGTAAATTTCCCAGAATTCTCCAGCTTCAGTAACTGCTGTACCCGTCATTCCAGAAAGTTTATTAAACATTCTGAAGTAGTTTTGAAGCGTAACGGTTGCAAAGGTTTGTGTTGCTGCTTCAATTTTAACGTCTTCTTTGGCTTCAATAGCTTGGTGTAATCCGTCAGAATAACGACGCCCATCCATGATACGACCTGTAGACTCATCTACAATCATAACTTTATTGTCCATCACTACATATTCTACATCTTTTTCAAACAGCGTGTAGGCTTTTAGTAATTGATTTAGAGTGTGAATTCGCTCACTTTTAATACTGAAATCGCGGTATAACTCTTCTTTAGCTTCGGCCTCATCTGCAGTAGCTAAGTTTTTAGCTTCTATTTTAGCTATTTCAGTACCAATATCAGGCATTACAAAGAAATCTCTATTATCACCTCCTGATAGGAAATCAATTCCTTTATCGGTAAGTTCTATCTGATTATTTTTTTCTTCAATAACAAAGTACAACTCTTGGTCTACTTTAGGCATTTCTTTGTTATTGTCTGCCATGTAGAAATTTTCCGTTTTTTGTAATAATTGACGGATTCCTTCTTCACTTAAAAACTTGATTAAGGCTTTGTTTTTAGGTAAACCACGGTATACACGCAACAACTGTAAACCTCCTTCTTTGGTATCGCCAGCTTTGATTAATTTTTTAGCTTCAGATAATACCCCCACAAGTTTTTTACGCTGAATTTCAACTATTTCAGAAACTTTTGGCTTTAGCTCGTTAAACTCATGACGATCACCTTGTGGTACAGGCCCAGATATGATTAACGGAGTACGTGCATCGTCAATTAAAACAGAGTCAACCTCATCAATAATAGCATAGTTGTGTTTGCGCTGTACCAAATCATTTGGAGCGTGAGACATGTTATCACGCAAGTAATCAAAACCAAACTCATTGTTGGTACCATAAGTAATATCGGCGTTATAGGCTTTTCTTCTTTCAGCGGAGTTTGGTTGGTAATAATCAATACAATCAACGGTTAATCCATGAAACTGGAAAATAGGAGCCATCCATGCGCTATCACGCTTGGCTAAGTAGTCGTTTACTGTAACTAGGTGCACACCATTACCTGTAAGTGCATTTAAATATACTGGTAAGGTTGCAACTAAGGTTTTACCTTCACCAGTTTGCATTTCGGCAATTTTACCTTGGTGCATAGCAATACCTCCAATAAGTTGAACATCATAATGAACCATGTTCCAATTTACTGCAGTACCTGCTGCATCCCATGAGGTTTCCCAAACAGCTTGATCATTATGTAAGTTTACATATTCTTTATCGGCAGATAGTTCTCTGTCGTAAGCTGTTGCGGTTACGGTTAAAGTATTTTCATTGGTAAATCTACGTGCAGTTTCTTTAACTACAGCAAAGGCTTCAGGTAAAATATCAAGTAATACTTTTTCAGAAATTTCATAAGCTTGTTCATTAAGCTTATCAATTTTTAAATAAAGTTCTTCTTTTTTGTCAATATCTGTAGTTGCTTCAATTTCTTCTTTCAAGCTTTTTATTTCTGTATTGATATCAGCAATGGCTTCTTGTATTTGAGCTTTAAAAGCAATGGTTTTTTTCCTTAACTCATCATGAGATAATTTGGCTAGTGTAGGTTCAATTTTTTTAATTTTTTCTACAATAGGTTTAATTTCTTTGATGTCTTTTTGAGATTTGTCTCCAACAAATACTTTAAGTACTTTATTAATGAAATTCATGATGTATATTGTTTTTACCTTAATTTATAAAGGTGTTATCCTAATGTTTTAGGATAATATTGTCTGTACTAAAAAAATGGTGTAACGCCAACAATTTGTTGTTGAGGGAGTTACTTATTGTATAAAAAAAGTCTCTATATAGAGACTTTTTTGCTTATTGTTTTAATATTCTTCTTCGTTCCAAAGATAATCTTCTTCGGTTGGATAGTCGGGCCATATTTCTTCAATAGAATCATATTGATCTCCTTCGTCTTCAATCGCTTGAAGGTTTTCTACAACTTCTAAAGGAGAACCAGTTCTGATGGCGTAATCAATTAACTCATCTTTTGTAGCTGGCCATGGGGCATCACTTAAGTGCGATGCTAATTCTAGAGTCCAATACATAATTGTAACTAATTTTTAATTTTAAGCAAAAATAATTTTTTAAATGAAAAAATCAAGTAAAAAGTAAATTATTTCAAATTTTTATAAAAGAACGTTTTTTGATGGCTGAGTGAGCTTATTATAATGAATCTAAAAAACAACTTAATATTTTTCAGGAATCCATTTAATTTCATCAGCTTTCAAGTCATAGGACAACTTTCGTGCCAATACAAAAAGATAGTCAGAAAGTCTATTTAAGTACTTTAAAGCGCGTTCATCGAAAGGGGATTGTTCATATAATAGGCTAGCTAAACGCTCGGCACGTCGGCATACGCAGCGTGCTATATGACAATATGACACGGTAGTATGTCCGCCAGGAAGCACAAAGTGTGTCATAGGAGGTAAGCTTTCTTCCATGTTGTCAATTTCGGTTTCTAATTTACCTATAGTTTCTTCGGTTATTTTAGGAATGTTTAAACGTTCCTTACCGTTTTTTAATAATGTTTTTTCTGGGTCGGTAGCAAGTATAGCTCCTAAGGTAAATAATTTGTCCTGAATCTGAATTAAAGTTTCCTTGCTTTTTTGGTCAATATTCTGGTCTCTTATTAATCCTATATAAGAGTTTAACTCATCAATAGTTCCATAGCTGTCAATTCGAATATGATGTTTGGGTACTCTTGTTCCTCCAAATAAGGCAGTAGTCCCTTTATCTCCTGTTTTTGTATATACTTTCATGTGTATTGTTTCTTTTCAGCTAGTAAATTTAAGGATTATTAACGCAATATGTATGGTGTTTTGTTAAACGATTCATAAATCACAGAAAAGCCTATTTCAATAATTTGTTTAACATCTACCTTTAATTGATAAAAAAAATCATTTTTATACTCTAATGGTAAAATGTTCTTTGTGTTTGTTTTCGCTTCTAAAAAATACAAATCCCCAATAAAAAGTGTCAATGGTAATAGTTACTTTTGGGTGTTTTTTTATGCTTTCCCAAGCGCTTTCCATTTCTTTTGACCAGTGAATATCGTCAAAAATAAAAACAGTATCGTTACTACTGTACTGTACGAGTGTTTCAAAATAATTTAGAGTAGCTTCTTTTTGATGGTTGCCATCAAAGTAAATTAAGGAGTAATTAGTAGCTAACTTCTGTAGATAATCGGAAAAGTTAGTTGTTACTGCAGTAATAGTATTAAGTTGATGTTTGCGAAACATTTTTTTTGCTATGCTAGCAGTTGCAGAGCATCCTTCAAGGGTGGTAATACTTGTTGTAGGGCTTCCGTAGGCCATTGCAGCTGTAGCAAGGCCTAATGAAGTGCCTAATTCTAGCGCTGTGGTACAGTTAAAATACTGTGTGATTCGTGCAAGTAATTGCGCTCTTTTTGGTGTAATTCCAGCTGTTTTTGCTATGGCTGCTATTTGTCGAGTATTGCTTTTAAATACACGACTTCCAGCACCAAAATCGGTTACTTCTATGGTGTTGTTGTTACTTAAAAGTTCTTCACGGTAATGCTTAATTTTTATATATGCAGGGAGCTTTTTTTTGTTGTAAAAGCATTTGGTAACTAAATCAAAAACAAAAGGGGAGTGTACACCGTGTTCGTTGGTGGATTTTAATAAAAATTTAATATAAGCTATAAGTTGAAACATGGGGGTTATTCTTCTTCTAATTTAGCAGCTAACTCAAACCAACGCATTTCTTTTTCTTCTATCGTATCTGTGAGTTCCTTTATTTTTCTTGATACAGTTTCTATTTCATCTACACTGTATGCTTCGGTTGCAAAACTATTTTCAAGATTTTTCTTTTCTTCTTCTAATTTTTGAAGGTCTTTTTCTAAGCGTTTGTATTCTTTTTGCTCGTTAAATGATAGTTGTGGACTAGTAGTTTTTTTCCAAGTTACTTTTTCTTTTTTTGAAGCTGATTTTTCATTAGAAACACTACTATCTTCATAAGCTCTAAAATCAGAATAATTTCCAGGGAAATCTTCCACAATTCCTTGACCTCTAAATACAAATAAATGGTCAACAACTTTATCCATAAAGTACCTGTCGTGAGAAACTACAATAAGACAACCAGGATAGTCTAACAGAAAGTTTTCAAGAACGCTGAGGGTAACAATATCTAAATCGTTAGTAGGTTCATCAAGAATTAAAAAGTTAGGGTTTTGTATTAAAACGGTACATAGGTACAGACGTTTGCGTTCACCTCCAGATAGTTTTTCAACTAAATCGTATTGCTTTTTTTTATCAAATAAAAAACGTTCTAAAAGTTGAGCAGCAGATATTTTTCGTCCTTTCGCTAAAGGAATGTAATCACCAAATTCTCTAATCACATCAATGACTTTTTGCCCTTCTTTTATGGCAATCCCTTTTTGTGTGTAGTAACCAAATTTTACCGTATCACCAACAATAATTTTTCCTGTATCAGGCTTTATTGTGTTGGTAAGCATATTTAAAAAAGTAGACTTTCCTGTACCATTTTTTCCAATAATTCCTACACGTTCGCCTTTTATAAAACAGTAGTTAAACTTGTTTAAAATTTCTTTAGTATCAAAAGCTTTAGAAGTATTATGAAATTCAACTACTTTGTTACCCAAGCGTTCCATGTTAATTTCAAGCTCCATGCTATGCTCTTTACGGCGGGAATGTGCTTTGGCTTTTATTTGGTAAAAATCGTCAATACGAGATTTTGATTTTGTAGTACGTGCTTTGGGTTGGCGCCGCATCCAATCCAATTCTTTTTTAAAGAGGTTTTTGGCTTTGCCTATTTCGGTGTTTTCGGCGGTAATACGAGCTTCTTTTTTTTCAAGATAATAAGAGTAATTTCCTTTGTAGCTGTATATCTGTCCATTTTCTAATTCTATAATTTCATTACAAACTCGTTCTAAAAAATACCTGTCATGCGTTACCATAAACAGGGTGATGCTTTCTTTTTTAAAATAATTTTCCAACCATTCAATCATGCCTAAATCCAGATGATTAGTAGGTTCGTCTAATATTAATAAATCAGGTTTGTTAATTAGTATAGTTGCTAAAGCAAGTCGTTTTTTTTGTCCTCCAGAGAGTAAACTAACTTTTTGCTGTAAGTTGTCTAATTTTAATTTATAGAGTATTTGTTTGTATTGTGTTTCAAAATCCCATGCATTATGTTGGTCCATTTGGTCAAAAGCTTTTTGATAAGCTTTGGTGTCGTCAGGATTATTTAATGCGTTTTCATAGTTTTTAATTATTTGAAGCGTTTTATTATCTGAAGCAAAAATAGTTTCTTCTACAGTGAGGTGTTCATTAAAACTGTCTTCTTGTGAAAGGAAAGCAACGGAAAGTTCTTTACGTTTTACAATTTGTCCTGAATCGGCTTCATCTCTGCCACTAATAATATTTAAAATAGTAGATTTTCCGGTACCGTTTTTAGCAATAAAAGCTATTTTTTGATCTTTATTAATTCCAAAGGAAACATCGCTAAACAATACGCGTTCGCCATAAGATTTTGAAATATTTTCTACAGATAAGTAGTTCACGGTTTTTATTTTTTTACAAATTAAGTTCAAATTACTTAGATATGCAGTATAAAGTTTTATTATTAGTACTGAAAAGTTATATTTGTGACTTACTTAAAAAACGAATTTCAATGAAAATTAAGTCTTTACTTACTTTTTTATCTATTATAATAATCTCATTTACTTCTTGTATTTCTAACCGTCAGTCTACTTACATGCAAAATAAAAACATGGCGTTAGAAGCTGTGTTGCTAAGCAAGCAATTGCCTCCGTATAGGGTGCAGATAAATGATTTGTTAAGTGTTAGGGTTAAAGCTTTAGACCAAGAATTAGCAGGGATGTTTAACCCTATTGGAGAAGAAAGCAATTCCCAAGCTTTAACTCGTGAAAAATTATATACAGATGGTTTTTTAATAGATGATCACGGTGAGATAACAATGCCTACTCTAGGGAAAATAAAAGTTATAAATTTAACGGTGGTTGAAATAAAAGAGAAGATAGAAGAAAAACTCTTAGAGCAATATTTCAAAGAAGAAGCTAATATTTTTGTGACGGTTAAACTTGGAGGGTTAAAGTATACGACTCTTGGGGAGTTTGGAAAAAAAGGTACGAATGTACTTTTTCAAGAGCGAGTAAACATCTTTGAAGCAATAGCTAATGCAGGAGATATTAACCATATAGGAAATAAAAAAGATATATTGTTAATACGCCCATACCCTGGGGGAAATAAAATACATCATATAGATTTAACGGATGTTACTATTTTTGAATCTCCTTTTTTTTACATTCAACCTAATGATATGTTGTATGTAAAACCGTTACCTCAAAAATCTTGGGGAACGGGAACTACAGGGTTGCAATCGTTTACTACAATATTGAGTATTTTTTCAGCATTAACAACTACCTATTTCTTAATTAGAACTTTATAAAGATAAGTGCAAATGGAAGAAGAGTTTAAAATAACGGGCTTAAAACCTACGATAAATTTTAAAGATTTATTTTTTAAAATTATTAGAAACTGGTGGATGTATGTAGTGGTGTTAACTCTTTGTTTTATTGTAGCGTATCAGGTTAATTTACGTAAAAAAGAAAACTATGTAGCTACTTCGCAAATAGTAGTTTCAAATGATAAAAACCCATTTTTTACGTCAAATACGAATTTAACCTTTAACTGGGGAGGGGCTTCTGATAAAATACAAACAACGGTTACACTTTTCAAATCTCGTACGCATACTGAAAAAGCTGTAGAGTTTTTACAGTACTATGTTAATTATCAAAAGCAAGCTAAGTATTGGGTTTATGATGCTTATAAAAAAACACCTTTTATAGTACGTGTAGATACAACATCCTATCAAATGTTAAATACGAAGTTTACTGTAACTCCAATTGATGAAAAGTCGTATGAATTAACGTATAAGGTAGCAGGAAAACCAAGTTTAGTACAACATTACGGTACTAAGAAAAAAGTTTCTGTAAATACAAAAAAGCAAGAGGTAAAACAAGTGTATAAATACGGGCAGCTTGTTGATAAACCCTACTTTAAGTTTACTTTAGTACGCCATAATGATAAACCTATTACTGATTTTAAGCCTACTACTATTTGGTTTTCAGATTTTGATAATACGGTAAAAAGATATTTAGATGTTTTTGTAAAACCATTAGCTCCGGGATCTCCAATTATTGACTTATCATTAAGGGGAAATAATCAACATCGTATTGTAGATTATATAAATGCTTCTGTAGAAGTATTAAGTAGAGATCAATTAACTCGAAAAAATTTATTTGCAACTAAAACTATTGAGTTTGTTGATAGAATGTTAGATAGTTTACGTGGTAGAGTATTAAATAATGAAGATGAATTAAACGAATTTTACAACAATGTAAAGTCACTTGATTTAGATGCAGAAGCAAGCAGACTGACTAAAGAGTTAACTACTTTAGATGTTGAAAAGAATGAGTTAGATAAAAAGTACGAGTATCTAAAAGTATTAGAAGATTATTTAACCCATAAAAAAGATTATACGGAAGTTCCTGCTCCTACAGTAGTGGGTATTGAAGAGAATAATATAGTTTCTAATGTTAGTAAAATAATTCAATTATCTTTTGAGCGCTCAAAGTATGGGTATGCTGTTCGGGAAGACTCGCCAATTTTTGCGAAGCTAGATAGAGATATAAATTCTTTAAAAGCGGTCTTATTTGAAAATATTATATCCTACCGTTCGGTACTAGCACTGGAATCTAATGCATTAAATAAAAAAATATATAAAGCAGAAGGTGATTTTTCAAAATTACCAGAGGATCAACAAAAACTAGGAAATATTCAACGTCAGTATAGGTTAAGTGACAAATTGTATCAGTTGTTTTTAAGTAAAAAGAGTGAGGCTAAAATGATCAAGGCGGCTAGTGTATCTGATTTGTTAGTTATAGATGAGGCAAAGCTAGTTAGTGTAAAATCTATTGGCCCTAATAAAGATCTAAATTATATAATAGCAGGGGGGGTAGGTTTTCTACTTCCTACGTTACTTATAGTGGTGTTATTTTTATTAAATACAAATATTACAGGAGTAGAAGATGTTGAGTTTTTGTCTAATATACCAATATTAGGTGTGGTAAGTAAAAGTAAAACGACACTAACAGTTTTCGAGAAATCAAAATCTCCTGTATCAGAATCGTTTAGGTCTATGCGTTCTAATTTGGAATTTATATATAGAAAACAAAATAAAAAATCAGATACTAAAACGGTATTAGTTACTTCTTCTGTTAGTGGTGAGGGAAAAACTTTTACCTCAATTAATATTGCAAGTTTATATGCTATTACAGATAAAAAAACGGTTTTAGTAGGGTTGGATTTACGTAAGCCTAAAATATTTAATGATTTTAACCTGCATAATGAATTTGGTGTAGTGAATTATTTAGTTGGTAATATGGAGTTGCCTGAAGTAATTCAAAAAACACACATACCTAATCTAGATCTGATTACTTCTGGTCCAATTCCTCCTAACCCTTCAGAGCTATTAATTAGTGAAGAGATGGATGAGTTTGTAAAGCAGTTAAAAGAACAGTATGATTATATTGTTTTTGACACCCCTCCTTTAGGTTTGGTAACAGATGCGTTAGACTTAATGCGTTTTTCTGATGCTAATATATATATGGTAAGGCAAGACTATACCAAAAAGGGAATGTTAGGTTTGGTTAATGAAAAGTATGAAAATAAGGAAATTAAAAATATTAGCTTCGTATTAAATTATTTTAAAGCTAAAACAGGTTACGGTTACGGTTACGGTTATGGCTATGGTTATGGTTATGGCTATGGGGTATATGGTAATGGATATCATGAGTTAGAAAAAGACGATGGTATTTTAGATAAGATAAAAGCTGTAGTTAAAAAAATAACTAAAAGATAATTTTTTGGAAAGCCAACGTCCAGAAATATCAATAGTTAGTCCTGTTTATAAAGCAGAGAAAATATTGGATAAACTTGTTGCAGAGTTAGAAATAACACTACATAAGCTAAAGGTGAGTTATGAAATAATTTTAGTAGATGATAGAAGCCCGGATAGCTGTTGGGACAGAATGCAAGAAATTTCAAAAACAAACCCTTGTGTTAAAAGTGTTAGGTTGAGTAAAAACTTTGGACAACATCCAGCAATTATGGCAGGTCTTTCATTAACTAAAGGAAACTGGGTTGTGGTTATGGATTGTGATTTACAAGACCAACCCAAAGAAATCGAAAAATTGTATTCAGAAGCATTAAAGGGGGCAGATGTTGTGCTGGCAAAAAGAAAAGTAAGAAATGATTCCTTATACAAAAAGGCTACATCATACCTGTTTTCTAAAGTATATAGCTTTTTTACAGATACGCATTATGATAACGAAATTGCAAACTTTGGTATTTATAAAAGAAAAGTAGTGCTTGCAATTATAAATATGTCAGACTATATTAAATTTTTCCCTTTATTTGTTAAACATGTTGGGTTCAATACTACTAGTATAGAGGTTGAACATTCGGAAAGGTTAGAAGGGGAATCAAGTTATAGTTTTATAAAACTTGTACGCTTAGCATTTAATACAATAATATCATTTTCAAATAAGCCTCTTAAACTTTTTGTGAAGTTAGGAATGCTAATTTCTGTTTTTTCTATGATGTTTGGCTTATACAACATATACTTATCTCTTTCAGGAGAAATAGAGGTCCTAGGATATAGCTCTATAATAATTTCAATTTGGTTCCTGTTTGGTGTGTTAATTACCATTATTGGTGTTGTAGGAATATATTTAGGAAAAGTTTTTGATCAGGTTAAGCAACGACCAGTTTTTATTATTGATGAAATTATCGATTAATCATTTAGAGTGGGATACCAATTTTTTTGGAATTAATGTAGGGCAAGTAGTTATTGAAAAACCATTTGCGAATCATAAGTATGTTACTAATAAAAACTATGATTTAATAGTAGTAGAACAGCAAAATAATTTTGAGGTATCTATTATAGACTATTACAATTCTTATCAGGAAACTAAACTTGTTTTTCAAAAAAAAAATATTACTTCAACAAGTAGTCTAAATAAAGTAAAAGATACCGATATTGAGCTAATAACTTATGAGAAGTTATATAACTTAGCTTTGCTAAGTGGTAAGTATAGTAGGTTCTGCTTAGATAAAAAAATAGGAGAAAGTAACTTTAAATATTTATATAAACAATGGGTGCTTAATAGCTTGTCAAAACAATTTGCCAATAAGGTTTTTTATATAGAGCAAGAGAATACGGTGGTTGGTTTTGTAACTGTTGCTACAAAACATAACTATGCTCAAATTGGTTTAATTGCTGTAGCTGAGCAATACCAAGGCAATGGCTATGGTGTGCAATTGTTAAATAAAGTAGAATATTATTGTGCTCAAAATAGAATTACAGAATTAAGAATACCTACACAACTAAAAAATAAACAAGCCTGTTTATTTTATAAAAAGAATGGTTATGTGGTTTGTGAAGAAAAAATAATTAAGCATTTCTGGAAAAAATGATACCATTTAATAAACCTTTTTTAACAGGTAACGAAACTAGTTACATAGAGCAAGCAGTTGCCTCTGGAAAAATTTCAGGAAATGGCCAGTTCTCTCAAAAATGCCAACGTTTTTTTGAGGAAAAATACAGGTTTAGAAAAACCTTGTTAACAACTTCTTGTACTGATGCTTTAGAAATGAGTGCGATACTACTAAATATTCAGCCAGGAGATGAAATTATAATGCCTTCCTTTACTTTTGTTTCCACTGCAAACGCATTTGTGTTAAGGGGTGCTAAAATTGTTTTTGCTGATTCCAAGTCAAGTAATCCTAATATTGATGAAACAAAGTTAGAAAACCTTATTACAAATAAAACTAAGGCTATTGTTGTGGTACATTATGCAGGTGTAGCTTGTGAGATGGATGAGATTATGCGTATAGCTAATAAATACAAGTTATTTGTTGTTGAAGATGCTGCACAAGCCATAGATTCATATTATAACAACAAACCCTTAGGAAGTTTTGGACATTTAGCAACATTTTCATTTCATGAAACAAAAAATATTCAATGTGGAGAAGGAGGTTTACTTGTTGTAAATGATCAAAACTTAGTAGAACGTGCAGAAATAATTTGGGAAAAAGGAACTAACAGAGCAGCTTTTTTTAGAGGCGAAGTAAATAAATATGGCTGGGTGGATATAGGCTCATCTTTTCTGCCCTCAGAACTTAATGCAGCTTTTTTATGGGCTCAGTTGGAAAATATGAATTTAATTCAACAGAAAAGAATTTTTATTTGGGAGTACTATTATAAGGCATTAACCACTATAGCACAGTCAAATAAAATTCAATTGCCCATAGTACCTAGTTGTGCAACAAATAATGCACATATGTTTTATTTCACTTGCGCTAGTCTTAAAGAACGTACAGCATTAATTGCCCATTTAAAAAAAGAAAACATTCACGCAGTTTTTCATTACTTAAGTTTGCACAAAAGTCCTTTTTATGATAAAAAGCATGATGGAAGAACTCTGAGTAATTCAGATAATTTTACCGATACGCTACTTAGGTTGCCAATGTTTTATGACTTGTCCGAAAATGCTTTAGTTAGAATAGTAAAAGTAATTAATGACTTTTATGAATAGTGACAGAATATTTAATAATGCATATAAAGTATTAATTGCGCTTCTACTACTACTTATTGCTTGGTATGTTAAAATTTTACTGTCCTATGAGTATTTAGGACAAGATGCAGGGTATTATCTTAAAATAGCATATGATTTGAGTAACGGATTATCGTACTACTCAGATTTTAATTCAGTATATACACCTTTAGGCATGTATATCTATTCCATACCTTTTTATTTTAATCAAAATGTTAATTTATTAGTGTTTCAAATAGGTGTTGGATTGTTATATGTCATAAATGCTTTTTTGTTTTTTAAAGTATCTAAGTGGGTTAATTCAGATACAAAATATCGGTTATTTTTCACATTATTGATGCTGCTTATGCAGTTTAAATTACAAGGCTTACATATTCTTCTTGAACCTATAGTGTTGTTTTTTATTTTATGCGCTTTGGTAATGATGTTTAAAGGGAAAGAAAAAAACATCTATTTTTTCTATTCAGGAGTTTTTGTTTTTTTAGCCTTTTATACCAAACAATATGGGTTGTTTGTTGTACCCTCTATCGTATTTTTTATTCTTTATTCATCAAAAAACAGAAAAGAGTACTGTGAAAAAACACTTCTTTTTTTTATAGGGCTACTATTGCCTGTTGTAGTACTTATAGTTTGTTATTACAGCTGTTTTTCAATAAAAGAATTGGTATTTAAGTTGTTGGGTAAAACACCAGAAAATAGTCCGTTTATTATAACAGCACCTAATTATACGTACAAAGGCTTAATATATAAGTTAAAGCAAGTAACGTATATGTTTCCATTTATCCCTTTAATAGCTTTAGCATTTTTTAAGCGAACTAAATTAGTCTGGGTTGTGTTACTATTGTTTCTGTGCTCGTTAACACAGTTGTATTTTGCGTATTATTACCACTACTTTCAATTAATTGTACCGTTTATAATCCTTTTAATTCTGGCAATTGATGTAAAAATAATGCGTAAAACTTCAGTAGCAGTATTACTTATTACAGGGGTATTTATTGGCGCTAGTTTTATTACAGTAATAAAAGAGGATAAAAAACAGAAAGATAAAGCGGCATACCAGGCACAAACAGCAATAGCATTAAGTAAATGCTTACCGACAGAAAGCGAGGTATACTTACATGGAGTTTCTCAGGCCTATTATTTTAAAAACAAATACGGCTCACCTAACACGCAAAAAATAGGGTATGCCTTTCCAAATGGTTTACCAATAACAGTATTAAATTCCTTTTTAAAGAAAGGACAATTTATATTTGCTAAACAAGTAGATGTAAATCAAGAGGTTAAAAAATATTACTCGAGTGTTTGTACATTAAAAATAAGAGGCCAGCAAGTGTGTTTATTACAAAAAAAATAATCATTATTATAGCCCTATTAAGCAACTAATCTTTTAGTACTCGTTAAAAAGAGTATATTTGTTAGCATTATAAGTAATAGTTGTTAAAACTATTTTATGAAATAAAAAAAGGAGTGTTGCAAACAAGAGTATATCAAAAAGAACACAATAAAAGTATAGCTGGGTATTTGGCTGAAAGCTTAAATGATATTAAAAGTTCATTGTTTTTAGCAAAACAATTGGCTAAACGTGATATTAAGGCACAGTACCGTCAATCTTATTTAGGTATTGTTTGGGCATTTATAATGCCATTAACTACCGCTTTTGTTTGGGTGTTTTTAAACGGATCTGGTACCGTTAAGTTAACCAATACAGGTGTTCCTTATCCATTATTCGCATTTGCAGGAACGTTAATTTGGTCTATGTTAAGTGATGCTATTAATGCACCTATACAAAATACTACAGCGGCTAAAAGTATTATTGCCAAAATAAACTTCCCTAAAGAAGCATTAGTTGTTTCAGGTATATATAAGTTATTATTTAACAGTAGTGTAAAATTACTACTCTTACTAGTTTTTTTACTTTTTTATGGGGTAGGTTTACAGCTTAGCTTGTTGTTGTTACCTCTGGCCTTATTAGGTATATTACTTGTAGGTACAGCCATAGGCTTAATACTAACACCAATAGGTATGCTGTATAAAGATGTAGCAAAACTAATCAGTATAGGCCTAAGTTTAATAATGTATATCACTCCAGTAGTATATGTTGTACCAAAAAAAGAAGGACTCATGAAAATGCTAATGGAGCTAAACCCGTTAACTCCTTTAATGGTTACTACGCGTAACATTGCTTTTGGCAATCCACTTGAATACTTACATTATTACCTAATAGTATTAGTAATAAGTATTCCAGTATTTTTAATAGGTTTGTTATTTTACCGCATATCTATACCAATTATTGTAGAACGTTTGAGCGCATAATATGAAGCAAGAAAATGAAGTGTTAGTAAAGGTAGAAGGGCTGTCAAAAAAGTTTTGTAAAGATTTAAAAACCAGCCTATGGTATGGCGTACAAGATTTATTTTCTAATGTAAAAGGAAATAAAGCACAAAGAGCATTACGCGATAAAGAGTTTTGGGCAGTTAAAAATATAAATTTTGAATTACGCCGCGGTGAGTGTTTAGGGCTTATTGGGCATAATGGCGCAGGTAAATCTACTTTATTAAAAATTTTAAACGGACTTATTCAGCCAGATGAAGGTAAAGTAACTATAAAAGGGCGTGTTGGCGCACTGATAGAACTAGGTGCAGGGTTTAACCCAATACTTACAGGTAGAGAAAATATTTACAACAACGGTGCAGTATTAGGGTTTACGCGTGCAGAAATTGATGCCAAAGTAGAAGAGATAATTGATTTTGCTGAAATACGCGAGTTTATTGATACGGCAGTGCAAAACTATAGCTCAGGAATGAAAGTACGCTTGGGTTTTGCGGTAGCCGCACAAATGGAACCTGATGTATTGATTATTGATGAGGTGCTGGCGGTGGGTGATTTAGGTTTTGCTCTAAAATGCTTTAAAACTATTGACCAAATTTTACCCAATACAGCTATCATTTTTGTATCGCATAGTATGCCAATGGTATCTCGAATATGTAGTCAAATTATATTAATGGATAAAGGGCAAGCTAAGTTCCAGGGGACAGATGTATCTAAAGCCATTGACTTGTACTACACCCGTTTTACATCTAACGAATCAAATGTGGTGTTTACTGATAATTCTATTGAGTTAGAGCATGTTGAACTTTTAAACCCCGTAAATGTTATTGATGACTTACCTCAATTAAACTGGTTGGGCGATTTTAAATTAAGGTTTAAGTTTAGGGTGAATAATATGCACGATGTACCTAAGTTTACAATTAATATTTTTGATAAAGAGCAACGACCAATTGGAGTTTTAGAAAATAACTCAAAAAGTTCAAATCTAAATATTATTGATAATCAATACATAGAGTTTTTTGTTACTCATAAAAAAATACAGTTGTCAAAAGGGGTGTATTCAATTAACCTAGGTGTAGCTAATCAAAAGACTAAAGAGCCAATTTTAAAGGTTAATAGTATCTTAAGTTTTCAAATGTTACATAAAGATGAAATTTGGCAACCCTTTCTGTTGAAGTCAACATATGATAATTGTTTACAATAAAATGGACTAATATAAATGCAATGGTGAAAGTTAATTTTGGTATAGTAAAACCTAGTTTTATAATCATAGGAGTGCAAAAAGGAGGGACGAGCTCTCTTTTTAATTACCTATTGCAACATCCAAAACTAATTGCGCCAATTGAAAAAGAATTACATTATTTCGATACTTTTAATACTACACCTAGAAAAGAGTATGACTCTAAATTCCCGTCAGAATATTTAAGTACTAACATATCTTTTGAGGCAACACCTCGTTATATATATTTCCCGGAAACAGCAAAGAAAATTTATGAGTATAATCCTAAAATGAAATTTATTGTGGTATTACGTGACCCTGTAAAGAGAGCATTTTCTGCATGGAATATGTATAAGCAAATGTCAAAAGATACAGCTCAAGTTGAAAAATCTAGACAGCATCAAATAAAGAATCCATCGGATAGAATTTATGAATATTTTTATTCAAATAATTTTCCTGATTTCGAAGATTGGGTTAATTTTGAAATGAGTAATGAGTTTCCAAAGGGTTTGACAGAACCCTCTATTTTAAAAAGAGGCTACTATAAAGAACAGCTAGATGTTTATTTACAGTATTTTGATAAAGATGCATTTTTATTTTTAGATTTTGATGTGTTTAAAAAAGATGTAGTAGGGAGTCTCAATACAATAGCAGAATTTTTAAAAATACAACCGTTTACAAATCTTAAATTAAATCTTTCTCCACAAAATAAACGCACTTATGATAGTAAGTTAAATGTTAACTTATATGATAAGTTGTTAAAACATTTTCAAGAAAAAAATAAGGGACTAAAAGATATTGTTAATTTAGATTTAAATTGGTTGTAACAGACTATTATAGAGTAGTGTATGAAGTTGTTTAAAAAAAAATCAAAACAAAAAATATTTTGTATCGGTTCAGGTAAAACAGGAACTACTTCTGTAGAAAAAGCATTGCGTGATTTTGGTTATGACATGGGTAATCAAGCACAAGGTGAACTGTTAATTAATCAGTATGCTAATCGTGATTTTAAGGCAATAATAAAATTTTGTAAAACAGCTGATGCATTTCAAGATGCTCCGTTTTGTTTTAAACACACTTATGTTGCATTAGATCTAGCTTTCCCAAATTCAAAATTCATTTTGACTGTAAGAGATTCAGATGAACAGTGGTATCAGTCATTTACTAAGTTTCATAGTAAACTATTTGCGGGTAATAAACGTATACCTACTGTTGAAGATTTAAAAAATGCAACTTATCGTTATAAAGGATATGTATGGGATACCAGGCAAAAAGTTTTTGGATTTACGGAAAAAGAAAACCCTTATGATTCAAAAAAATTAAAAGCATATTATAATGATCACAACTCTGCAGTAATTGATTATTTTAAGAATAAAAACAATTTATTAGTAATTAATTTATCAGACAAAACAGCTTATAAACAGTTATGTGCTTTTTTAAATAAAACCCCATTGTATGAAGAATTTCCTTGGGAGAATAAAACTAGTGATATAAAATGATTAACGTTACCAAAACATTTTTGCCTAAACAGTCTGAATATCAAGCTATATTAAAGAAAGCTTGGGATAAGGAATGGTTGACTAATCGTGGTGTTTTAGTAAAAGAATTAGAAGAAAAGTTGAAAAGCTATTTGGGAGTAGCAAATATTATAGCAACAACTAACGGGACTCTGCCATTACAAATAGCTATTAAAGCATTGGGGCTTACAGGGGAAATCATCACCACACCGTTTAGTTACGTAGCAACAACATCAAGTATTGTTTGGGAAGGTTGCATTCCAGTTTTTGTTGATATTCACCCGGAATACCTAACTATAGATGAAACAAAAATTGAAGCAGCTATCACGCCACAAACTACAGCAATATTAGCGACTCATGTGTTCGGTAATCCTTGTGCTATAGAAGAAATTGAAGCGATCGCTAAAGAGCACAATTTAAAAGTAATTTATGATGCAGCCCATTGTTTTGGGGTGACTTATAAAGAGCAATCCATTTTTAAGTATGGTGATGTGAGTACTTGTAGTTTTCATGCTACTAAATTGTTTCATACGGGTGAAGGAGGAGCTTTATTCACAAATTTAAGTGCACTACATCACAGATTATTTTATCATCATAATTTTGGGCATGATGGACCAGAATCATTTCAAGGGATAGGGATAAATGCTAAAATGAGCGAATTACAAGCTGCTATGGGTTTAGCTGTATTGCCATATATGACAGCCGTATTAAAGGAGCGCCAAGCAATTGTTGCTGCTTATGATGAAGCATTTAAAAAAGCTGAGGTCCAAACTTTAAAGATTCGACAAGGAACACAATGGAATTACAGTTATTACCCAGTAATATTTAAAACTCAAGAACAACTAATAAAAGCCCAAACAGCCCTAAACAATGAACAAATTTTTCCAAGGCGTTATTTTTATCCAAGTTTAAATACTATTAATTATACCAATAAAGAGTTTTGCCCGATTTCTGAACAAATTGCCGAACGTGTATTATGTCTTCCTTTATATAATGGCTTATCTGTCGAGATAACAAAAAAAATAATTGAAATAGTTAAAGGAGAATTATGAAAATAGCAATAATGCAACCTTATATTTTTCCTTATTTGGGATATTTTCAATTAATTCATGCTGTAGATACCTTTGTGTTTTATGATGATGTTAATTTTATAAAAAGAGGTTGGATAAATAGAAATAGAATTCTTGTAAACGGGTGTGAGCACTTGATAACCATGCCTTTAAAAAGAGCATCTCAAAACAGATTGATAAAAGATATTGAGCTGGCAATTGATAAAGTTTGGTTACAGCAGTTTTATAAAACTATTGAGCAGAATTATAAACATGCACCGTATTATGAACCTACGCTTAAATTAATTCAATCTAGTTTTGAAAGTTCTAATATGACAATTTCAGAATTGGCAATGCAAAGTGTTAAGGTTATATCGGAATATATAGGAATAGATACAACGTTTAAACAAAGTTCATTAGATTACCCTGAAACTATAATAATGGGTAAATCTGAACGCTTAATAGCAATTTCTAAATTGAGTGGGGGGGATTATTATGTGAATCCTAGTGGGGGTAAACAGCTATATAATAAAATTGATTTTAAGTTAAAAGGGGTTAACTTATCTTTTATTGAAAACGAGTTGTTACCTTACAGGCAATTTGATAACACGTTTGTTGGTGCTCTGTCAATAATTGATGTGTTAATGTTTAATTCTAAAGCAGAAATAAATAAACAACTAACGAATTATAAATTAACCTAACTATGGCTAAAGTAGTGATTTTTGGTGTGCTTGATACAGCTGAATTAGCACATTATTATTTAACGAATGATTCTAAACATGAGGTTGTAGCGTTTACAGTTTCTAGAGAATATTTAAAAGAAACTACATTTAAAGGGTTGCCTGTAGTGGCATTTGAAGATGTTGAGAATGTATTTGCTCCAGAGGAATATTCTTTATTTGCGCCAATGACAGCACGAAAAATGAATACCTTAAGGGAGGATATATATAATCAAGGAAAAGAAAAAGGGTATAGTTTTGTTTCGTATATAAGTAGTAAAGCTACTGTTTGTGATAATGAAATTGGTGAAAATTGTTTCATATTAGAAGATAATACTATACAACCTTTTACTAAAATTGGTAATAATGTTGTATTGTGGAGTGGAAACCACATCGGACATCATGGAGAAATAAAAGATCATGTGTTTTTTACCTCACATGTGGTCATGTCAGGGCATTGTGTAATTGAATCTAATTGTTTTATAGGTGTAAATGCTACAATTAGGGACTATTCTGTTCTTGCTAAAGGAACCCTTTTAGCAATGGGGGCTAGCTTAACAAAGCAAAAAACTGATATGTGGGGGGTGTACGTGGGTAATCCAGCAAAAAAAATGGAAAATAAAATGAGTTACGAAACATATTAGATATGAATTGGGAAAAAAAAGGATTAATTTTTAAACCAAAAGGGAACTTATTATGGAGTAAATCACATGCACAAGTCCCTTTCGCGTATCCTTTAAATAATGATACGATAAGAATATTTTATGCAACAAGAGATGAAAATAGTGCTTCATCGACATCTTTTATTGATGTAGAAGCTAGTAATCCTTCAAAAATAAAATATATTCATGATAAACCAGTTTTAAAAAAAGGGAAAAGAGGGAGTTTTGATGATTCAGGAACAATGCCTTCATGGTTTGTTGAGCATGATGAGAAACTGTATTTGTATTATACTGCTTGGAATAAAAGTGAAGAAGCTTCTTATCGGTTATCAATTGGAATTGCAGTTAGTGAGGATAAAGGTTTAAATTTTACAAAACTATTTAAGGGGCCTATTTTAGATAGAAATATGCATGACCCAATTTGGGTTGGGCAACCATGTGTTATGAAAGAAAATAAAAAATGGAGAATGTGGTACTTGAGTTGTGAAAAAATTGAAGTTATAGATAATCACCCAGAGCCTTTTTATAATGTAAAATACGCTGAATCTGAAGATGGAATAAATTGGATCCGTCAAAATAAAGTTTCTATAGATTTTGATTTTGGTACAATTGATGCTATAGGTAGACCCTGTGTTTACAAAGAAAACGGTAAATATAAAATGCTGCATTCAAATCGTAAAGCTATTGGATATAGAACCAATAAAAAAGCATCTTATGCTATAGGTTATTCAGAATCTAAAGATGGTATTAATTGGGAAAGAAAAGATGATATTGTTGGTATAACCAAAAGTGAAAATGGATGGGATTCAATAATGAACGAATATTGTACAACATACCTACACAATAGTGTACGTTATCTAATTTATAACGGAAATGGTTTTGGTAAATCTGGTTTTGGTTATGCAGTTTTAAAAAAATAGTATGAAAAAATATATTCATATAGGTTACCCTAAAAATTTTTCGACATCTCTACAACGAGATTATTTTTCCAAACATCCTGAGATATTTCATTTAGGTATTGGGATAAATAATAACTTAGGATATAGAGATTCTATAATAGAAAAAGCATTTGAAGTGTATCTTAAGACATGTAAAAGTTTTAAATACAAAGAAGTGGAGGAGGATTTAGTTGAGTATTTTTCTAAGGTTTTTAATACAGTTGAAGAAAAATATAAAGTTGTAGGTGTATCATCAGAGCATATTAGTTTTGCTTTTACTCACGATGGATTAAGTTCAGAAGAAAAAGCTAAGAGGTTAAAAGTTATCTTTGGACCCGATACAAAAATTATTATGATTGTTAGAAATCAATTTGAACTAATAAAATCGCTTTATCGTGAGTGTGTTCGTGTAGGATTTTCTGGTGATTTTAGTAAATTCATTAAATTGATATATAAATATCAAGATCGTAATTTTATTTATGACTTTAGATATGATTTTGTTTACGAACTGTATACTAATTTGTTTGGAAAAGAGAATGTAAAGGTTTTGTTTTTTGAGGATTATAAAAAAGAAAAAAATGAAATGAAACAAGGTGATGTTAACGTTCAGCTTTTTGAAGATTTAAATGATTTCTTAGAGTTATCTAATGCCCCGATGGAGTTAAAACATTATAATGAAGCAATACCAGCCAATAAAGTTTTAATTAAAGCAAAATTGAATGAACAAAAGCAACATGACATAGGTAATCACTTATTAGAATCTGCAGAGAAGCATCGTATAAAAAAATATTTGGAAGATGATTTAGGTTTTTTTGAAGAAGAAAGAAAAGTATATTCAGATGTGTTAGTAAAGCGAGAGTTGATAGAAAGAGCATTTATTGATGAAAAAGAGTTAGAATTAAAATACGAAGCAGATACATTGTTTATTGAAGAACTTAAAGAGTTTTACGAAAAGGGAAATAAAAGACTCGAGAACTATTTAGAACAAAAACTTCCAAAATCATACAAGTCACTAATTTTTTAAGAATGGTAGTTGAAAAAGTTAGTATAGTAGTTACAACATATAATCATAAAGATTATATTTCAAATTGTCTTGATAATATTTTAAATCAGCAAACAAATTTTAATTATGAAATAATATTAGGCGATGATGAAAGTGATGATGGTACTCGTGAAATATGTCAAGAGTATGCTAAAAAATACCCTAATAAGATTAGGCTTTTTTTAAGAAGTCGTAAAGATGTTATAAAAATTGGAGGAAGAGCAACAGGACGCTATAATTTTATTGAAAACCTAAAAGCATGTAAAGGTAAATATATAGCTTTATGTGAAGGAGATGATTATTGGACGGATCCATTGAAACTACAAAAACAAGTTGACTTTCTAGAAGCAAATGATGATTATGCTTTGTGTTTTCATGAAGTAGCTGTATTTAATCAAACAGAAAATAGACTAGAAATTGATAACATAACACGTTCAGTTCCCAAAACAACAACTATTAATGAATTGGCTAAAGGGAACTTTATACATACCCCATCTGTAGTACTTAGAAACGATTTTATGATTCCTAAATGGTTTTCCAAATCTCCGTTGGGAGATTGGACATTTTATATGATTATTATAAAAGATAAAAAGATTATGAAGTTGGAAGAAACCATGGCAGTTTATAGAATGCATATGGAGGGAGTTTGGTCAATGACATCTCAAGATTACAGAAATAAAAAAACCTTAATTAGCGTTGGTTTAATCTTAAAAAAAATAAGATTAACAGGAGAGGTGAAAGCTATTTTAAAGAGCCGACTACAGAATTCAACAAATAATAAGAAAACAATGCTTACTTTTAAAAAAAAAGTAAAAAACATCATAAATAGTATACTTAAATAGTATGGTATCTATAATACTGCCCAACTACAATCATCAGCACTTTTTAGCGCAGCGGATTGATTCAATTTTAAACCAAACACACCAAAATTTTGAATTAATTCTGTTGGATGATGCTTCTACAGATGAGAGTATGAGTATTATTAACAACTATACTAAGCACCCTAAAGTAACTCAGGTAGTTTGTAATGCTACCAATTCAGGGAGTCCGTTTAAGCAGTGGCAAAAAGGAATAGCTCTGGCTAAAGGTACTTATATTTGGATTGCCGAAAGCGACGATTATTGTGACAAACAATTTTTGGAGAAGATATTAGATTGTTTTGAAAAAGATAATCAATTAGGTTTGGTATATGCACAAAGTACCGATGTAGATGAAAACGGAAAAGCACTAGCTAATAGAGTAAACTTTACAAAAGAGTTTGCTCCTAACATTTGGAAAAATGATTTTGTATGCGAAGGAAAACTATTTGTAAAAAACTATTTACAAATAAAAAATGTTATCCCTAATGCAAGTGCAGTGGTGTTTAAAAAAAAGTTGGTAGCAAATAAAAACGTATTCTCAAACAGTTTGTTACAAATGAAAATGTGTGGCGACTGGTTGTTTTGGATACAATTAACAACGCAAACTAAAATAGGTTTTATAGCGCAACCACTTAATTTTTTCAGACATCATAGTGGAGTAACCAGAAATCATTCCAATACAAAACGAAAAAAAATGCGCTTACTTGAAGAAGCTACTTTGCGTAGTTATTTACAAGAGAAGGAGTTTTTTAATAACGCAAAAGAATTGTCTTTGTATAAAAAATGGTTTAAGCTGCACAAGCTATCTGATGTACTTAAAAAAACATATTATAGAATAAAACTAAAAAAAACTTCATATGGGTATTTTTTACGTCAAATAATAACCTATTACTTACAAAAATAAGCATCGTTCTCATTTTAGTATATTAGCCCATATTTTATACATACAAGTTAATTTTTAGTACAAACATACAGCACTTATGAATATTGCTATTTTTACGCCAAGCCAAAACCCATATTCCGAAACCTTTATTCAAGCTCATAAAAATTATTTAAAAGGGAAGGTGTTTTATTATTATGGCGAAGGTCAAGGAATTCAGTTGGAGGGGAAAGGGGCTTTATGTTCGTTAACAAAGCACCGTTGGTTAATATTACAAGCTAAAGCTTTTAAATGGGCTAAAAACAAGGTGCGCGATACTAAAGTGCTAACTTCGTTAAAAGAAAATAAAATAGATGCAATACTTGTTGAGTATGGTACACATGCACACAATATACGCAGTATACTAAAAGCCTCACAGCTTCCAATAATAGTGCATTTTCATGGGTACGATGCTAGTGTGTACGATGCAGTTTCTCGCTGTAATCAATACAAAGAAGTGTTTGCTGTTGCTACTAAAATCATCGCAGTATCAACAAAAATGCAACAAATGTTGTTAGCAATTGGTTGCCCTAAACATAAACTTGTATACAATGTATATGGACCACAAAAAGAATTTGAAAGCATTCAACCTAAATTCACTAAACAGCAGTTGGTAGCTATAGGTAGATTTACGGATAAAAAAGCACCGTATTATACGATTATGGCGTTTAAAAGTATAGCTAATAAGTTTCCTAATGCTAAACTGTTAATGGCTGGTAGTGGTACATTACTAAATGCCTGTAAAAATTTGGTAAAACAATTTAAGTTAGAGCAACAAGTACTGTTTTTAGGGATTATTAAACCCGAAGAATATCGTAAATTATTAACAGAGTCCTTAGCTTTTGTGCAACATTCTGTTAGGGCTGATAATGGTGATATGGAAGGTACTCCGCTAGCTGTATTGGAAGCTAGTGTGGCAGGAGTTCCAGTAATTGCAACCAATCATGCGGGTATACCCGATGTGATATTGCACAACAAAACAGGCTTGTTATGTGAAGAACATGAAGTAGAAAAAATGGCTCAACATATGCAACAGCTATTAGCAAATACAGATTTAGCAAAACAATTAGGAACAGCAGGGAAAGAACATATTTTAAGCCATTATACAGTGCAACGTCATATTGAGGTATTAGATGAGTTAATGGAACAAGTGCACCACAATAGCAAGTAAAAAATACATTTTATTATTTTCAAGTTTAATTTTTTACGTTTTAGTATATTAGCCGGAACAAATATAAATTTGTAAAACCTTAGTATGAGTATTGATTTAGATAAGATGTTGTATGTAGCTATCCAAGCAGCTTTAAAAGCTGGAGAGGCTATCATGGAAGTATATGATAGTGCTGACTTCGGGATTGAAATAAAAGAAGATGCTTCTCCTTTAACTAAAGCAGATAAAAATGCCAATATGGTAATTAATGGCTTTCTTGAACCTACAAATATTCCTATAATCAGTGAAGAAAATAAAGAAATACCCTATGAAATACGTAAGCAATGGGATGAATGTTGGATTGTAGATCCTGTTGATGGTACCAAAGAATTTATAAAACGTAATGGTGAGTTTACGGTTAATATTGCATTGGTTAAAAATAAGATACCTGTTTTAGGGGTAATTTATGTGCCAGTAAGTAAAACATTATATTGGGCTAATGTTACTACACAAACTGCTCATAAAGCAATAGTAAATAAATATGAAATTACAAGAGAAGCACTAATAGCTTTGGCAAAGCCTTTACAGCCTATAAAAGAAACAACTACGATAGCCGTTGTAGGTAGCAGATCGCATATGAGTAATGAAACCTTACAGTATGTAGCACAACTAAAAGCTGAGGGTAAAGAAGTAACTATAGTATCAAAAGGAAGCTCATTAAAGTTTTGTTTAGTAGCAGAGGGAGAGGCAAATGTTTATCCGCGTTTTGCTCCAACCATGGAATGGGATACTGCCGCAGGGCAGGCTATTTGTAGCGCAGTCGGAGTAAGTGTGATTTCTGAAGAAACAAAAGCAACATTACAATACAATAAAGAAAACTTGTTAAACCCTTGGTTTATTTGTAAGTCATGAAAGATACCTCACAAAAAAGACATATAGCCAAAACAATTACTTGGCGCATTATAGCTTCTGTAACAACATTTTGTATTGCGTATTTTTTCTTTAAAGAAGATCCGTTAGCAACGGAAAAAGCAACAGGAGTAGCTATAACAGAATCGATTATAAAAATGGGCTTATACTACTTTCATGAACGATTCTGGTATAAATCTAATTTCGGCTTAACTTCAAGGCAAAATCAGCAAAAAGACGATTAATAATGGAAAAAAATATTGTTCCTGAAAAGTATAAAGTAACAGTTGCTCAAAGAAGAAGTAAAAATAAACACAACTCTCTACTAATTTGGTTTACTGGGCTGTCGGGCTCGGGTAAATCAACCATAGCAAACTTAGTGGAACAACGACTTTTTGAATTAGGAATAGCTACTTACGCCTTAGATGGCGATAATATTCGTGGCGGAATTAATAAAAACTTAAGTTTTAGCCCTGAGGATAGAACCGAAAATATTAGACGTATAGCAGAAATAGCAAGCCTAATGATAGATGCTGGCTTGGTAGTATTGGGAGCATTTATATCACCCTACAAAAAAGATAGGGAAAACATAAAGAAAATCCTTAAAGATGCTACCTTTGTAGAGGTTTTCATAAATACTTCTGTAGAAGAGTGTGAACGAAGAGATGTAAAAGGCTTGTATAAAAAGGCTAGAGCAGGGAAAATACAGAATATGACTGGAGTTACGGCACCTTATGAAGCACCAGAAAACCCAGATATTGAAATACAAACAGAAAAAGAAACAATTGCGCAAGCTGTAGATAAAATAGTAGCGTATATAATACCAAAATTGAAGTTAACGGATGAGTAAGTATTATTTAAATTATTTAGATGAATTAGAAAGTGAAGCTATTTTTGTGTTGCGAGAAGTATGGGCTCAATTCCAAAATCCTGTGATATTGTTTTCAGGAGGTAAAGACTCTATTTTGGTTACGCACTTGGCTAAAAAAGCATTTTACCCTAGTAAAATACCTTTTTCGTTAATGCATGTTGATACCGGTCATAACTTTCCAGAAACAATTCAATTTAGAGATCAGTTAATAAAAGATTTAGGGGTAAATCTTATTGTGGGCTCAGTGCAAGAGTCTATAGATCAAGGTAAAGTAGCAGAAGAAAAAGGTAAAAATGCTACAAGAAATGCCTTGCAAATAACCACATTGTTAGATGCTATCGAATTACATAAAATAGATTGTGCTATTGGTGGCGGAAGAAGAGACGAAGAAAAAGCAAGAGCAAAAGAACGTTTTTTTTCTCATCGCGATGATTTTGGGCAGTGGGACCCTAAAAATCAACGGCCTGAGTTATGGAATATATTTAACGGAAAACATTTTGAAGGAGAACACTTTAGAGCTTTTCCAATAAGTAACTGGACTGAAATGGATGTGTGGAATTACATTAAAAGAGAAAATATTTCTATTCCTTCATTGTACTTCGCTCATCAGCGTGAGGTGGTATGGAGAAGTAATTCATGGATACCAAACTCTGAGTTCTTAATGCTGGAAGATCATGAAGAAGTAGTGACTAAAAAAATTAGATTTAGAACATTAGGTGATATTACAATTACTGGAGGAATAGAGTCAGAAGCAGATACATTAGAAAAAATAGCACTAGAGGTTGCAGCAATGCGTCAAACAGAACGAGGAAATAGAACAGACGATAAACGTTCAGAATCTGCTATGGAAGACAGAAAACGTCAAGGCTATTTTTAAATCATTTTACTAGTTTATTCAATAAAATATACATGTTAGATAATAATCAATTATTACGTTTTACAACCGCTGGAAGTGTTGATGATGGAAAGAGTACCCTAATAGGAAGGTTGTTGTATGATTCCAAATCAATTTTTGAAGATCAGTTAGAGGCTATAGAATCAACAAGTAAAAAGAAAGGATATGATGGAGTTGATTTAGCATTGTTTACAGATGGTTTACGAGACGAGCGTGAGCAAGGAATAACTATTGATGTAGCTTATAGGTATTTTACAACACCAAAGCGTAAGTTTATAATAGCCGATACTCCTGGGCATATTCAATATACACGAAATATGGTTACTGGTGCTTCCACTGCAAATGTGGCAACCATACTTATAGATGCTCGTCATGGAGTGGTAGAGCAAACAAAGCGACATACGTTTATAGCATCATTGTTACAAATACCACACATTATTGTGTGTGTAAATAAAATGGATTTGGTAGATTTCTCTGAAGAAGTGTTCACTAAAATAGTGTCAGATTTTGAAGATATTGCTTCAAAAATGCTAGTGAAAGATGTTCGTTTTATTCCTATGAGTGCTCTCTTAGGTGATAATGTTGTACATCGTTCTGAAAATATGAAATGGTATCAAGGGGCACCAATGCTACATACTTTAGAAACCATGCATATTAGTAGTGATGTGAATAAAGTAGATGCTCGTTTTCCAGTACAAACAGTATTACGCCCTCAAAATGAATCTCATAGAGATTATAGAGGTTATGCTGGTAGAATGGCAAGCGGGGTGTTGCGTGTAGCTGATGAAATTACAGTTTTACCAGCTGGTTTTACTTCAAAAATTAAAAGTATTGATACCTATAAGGAAAGCTTAGAGGAAGCTTATGCACCAATGTCTGTAGCCATTACACTAGAAGATGATATTGATATTAGTAGGGGAGATATGATTGTACGCTCAAATAATTTACCTACTGCTTCTCAAGATATTGAATTAATGTTATGTTGGTTGCACAATGCTCCAGCAAAACCTAGAGCAAAATATACAATTAAACACACTTCAAATGATCAAAAGGCAATGATTAAAGAAGTGGTGTATAAAATTGATATTGAAACACTAGAAAGAATTACAGATGATGATACTTTGCAAATGAACAGTATTGCCAAAGTGAAAATCAGAACTACAAAACCATTGTTAGCCGATGCTTATCGTGAAAACAGAACCACAGGGAGTGTTATCTTAGTTGATGATGCTACTAATGAAACCGTGGCAGCAGGTATGATAGTTTAGAAAAAATAAAACTTGATTATAATTTTAAGTAACAGTTAACTAACCTTCTGTACCAACTTTTATGTCATAAAGTTGTAGTTTACTATATTTACCCTTTCCAAATAAATAGTAATCTATGCAAGCATTAATCTCCATTGTAATACCTGTATTTAATCGGGCTAATTTAATAGGAGAAACACTACAATCAATTCAAAAACAAAGCTATACCAATTGGGAGTGTATTGTGGTTGATGATGGTAGTACAGATGCTTCAGTTTCTGTTGTAGAAGAGTATATACACAATGATGCACGAATACGCTGTTGTCATCGCCCTAAAAGTAAACCTAAAGGAGCTAATGCTTGTAGAAATTATGGGTTTTCATTAAGCAAAGGGGCGTATGTGAACTTTTTTGATTCGGACGATGTGATGCATCATGATAAATTAAAGCTACAAGTAGAGCAACTACAAAATAACCCAACATATTCCTTTACAGTATGTCAAACACTAGTGTTTGAAAACACTATAGAAAACACTTTAGGCTTGCGTAAAAATACTATTTATGCCAAAGATTTTTTCAATGCTTTTGTAGCCAATCAAATAAAATGGCTTACTCAAGCTCCTTTATTTAAAGCAAGCTTTTTAAAAGAAAACGCCATTAGTTTTGATGAAAGTTTACAACAATCTCAAGAACGAGATTTTTTTTTAAAAGTACTAGCTGTAGTTGATGATTATTTGTATAACAATACTCCTCTGGTGTATTTTAGAAAACATAGTAGTAGTATTTCCTCAGGGGTACAATCAGAAAGTAAATTATACTCTAATTTTAAAGTTAGTGTAACTACTTTGCAAAACTACAAAGCACAGTTAAACGAGCAAGCAATACACTATACTCAAAAACGTATACATAAAGTTATGTATACTGCATTATTATTACGTTATTTACGCTTGTCATTATACATGCTATATCAAGTTGTTGTAAAAACACCAATCTATAGCTTTAACAAAAAAGTTCAATTAAGTAAAGGTGTTGTAAGTATGTTAATTTTTAAGAAAGGAGAAAGGTTTTTTAAATGAATCTATTTATTGTAGTAAGAGGAGCTAAAGAACGTACCGAAGCACTGTGTGTGCAAATAGCTAAAAAATTAGTAGGAAATGATAATGTGGTGTTGCTAAATGAACCTTCGTTTGCTAAGGCACATATCAAATCTATGGAAATAGCAGCAAGCCTAAAAGGATATGATTATGTGATTTTTCTAGATGCAGATATACTACTTATTCAAGAAAATTTTTTAGCAACAATCAAAAAAGGATTAGCAAAGGTAAAAGACAAAAAGTTTTACATGCTAAACTACCAAATTTTTGATAGGCAATGTAGCACACCTGTATATGGTATGCATTTGTATAATATTGAATCGTTAAAAAAGGCCTTACCCTACAAGCATATAGCCTTAGGAGCGCAACGCCCAGAAACCGCGGTGTGCGTGCAAATGGCAAAAAAAGGATATAAAACCTATATAACACCACATATTATTGGCTTTCATGGTTATGAACAGTATTACCTAGATATGTATCGTACTGCCTATGTGCGTGGTGTAAAATACAAAGGACACTGGGATTTTTATTTGCCTACTTTTTATAAGAATAAAGATGTTCATCCGGATTATTTTTGGTGTTACTTAGGGTTGATTGACGGAATTATTAGTTACTCCCAAGGTAATAGCAATGCCTCATTGGCTAAAAAAGATTACATACGTAATTTTGAAATACATTTGCAGAAATTAGATTTACAAGAAAAAAATGATGCAGTACAAATAACAGATGTGCCGAATTTAGCGGAGGAACTCAAAAAAATGAACCCGCTTTATGAACAAAATAAAGGATGGTTAACCCCAGTTAAAGTTGGGATTAACGACACTAACGAAACTAAAAAATTAATAAAAAAAATATACAAACGCGTTAAAGCAAAACTGAAAGCTAAAAAATGAAAAATGAAAACGTATTAGTATCAGTAGTATTACCGTGTTATAATGCCGAGGCATATATTGAAAAAGCAGTAGCAAGTATCCTGCAACAAACGCATAAAAATTTAGAGCTCATTGTGGTTAATGATTGTTCTACAGACAATTCGTTACAGCTACTAAAACAAATTACAGACCCGCGGTTACTTATATGTGCTACACCTAAAAATTCAGGTTACCCAACCGCAATGAATATAGGTATTGCCCAAGCAAAAGGAAAGTATATAGCACGAATGGACGCTGATGATATTTCTGCTTTAGACAGAATTGAAATGCAAGTTGCATTGCATGAAAAATATCCTAATTGTGCATTTGTTAGTGCTAAACGTTGTTTGTTAAGCCCTAATGGTACAGCATATACAAAAGATAAAATATTTAATGATGATTCTTTTATAAAAGAAACTTGGAATGATTTGTATAATGGTACTAGAGTTTTTACAGACGCAGCTAGTTTAGTGTTGAAAGAAAATATTATGGCTGTGGGAGGGTATAATACATACCAACGTTCAGGAATGGACGTTGATTTATGGTTTAGAATATTGAACCATACAAAGTCAGAAGTATTGGTACTAAACAAGTTTTTATATTATAGAAGGTTAATACCTGAAGCAATTACTTTTTCAGTAAAAACTAATAATAGCCTAGTTTTTGATAAAGCTTATCAAAAGCATTACAATAAAAATGTTGTTACTAAAAAGAAGGTAACAGAAAGCAAACGTTTAGAAGCTTACATTCGTTTTTTAAGCACAATAGCAATACACTGTTTGTTAGTAAGAGATTATAAAGGATTTATAGTATTCTTCAAAAAATCATTCTCCTATAAAAAGCATATCTTTAGGGCGGTTTTTTATAATATGATAAAGAAATATTATCATTTTAAAACATCAAAAACATTGCAACTAATAAATGTATAAAGAAGTTAAAACCGATATAATCCCCATAAAACAATACTTTGTAAAAGTAAAGGGAGCAGCAGCAAAACTTGATAAAAAAGCACTTTGCTGTTTTGTAGCTACTGGCTTTTTCTTAGATAATGATACCTATTGGGAAAATTGTAAAGTTTTGCGCCCAGGGACTATAAATAAAATAGATGAGGATGGGTATTTAATTTCGTCGGAAAAATGGTTTAACTGGCACTATGCACCTAGAGATATTTCTTTTGATGAAGCTGTAAATGAATTTACAACATTGTTTGATGCTATTAATGCAGAAGATTTAAGAGGAGAAGATATTATTTTACCTATTTCTGGAGGTTTAGACAGCCGTTCGCAAGCAGTAAGTTTATTAGAATTACCAAATAAAAAGTCCACATTTGGCTATTCTTTTAAAGGCGGTTATAAAGAGTCTAGTATTGCTAAACAAGTAGCTAAAATTGCTAAGTATCCTTTTCAAGAATTTGAAATAACACCTAATTATTTATGGGATAAAATTGATTTTGCTGCCCAAACCAATAAATGTTATGCTGAGTTTACGCATTGTACCCAATTAAAAGTTATCGAGGCATTTGATACAATGGGAACTAAATTTTCATTAGGCCATTGGGGTGATGTCCTTTTTGATAAAATAACCGATAAGGAATTAAGTACAACGGAAGATTTATTAGCCTATTTAAAATCACGTTTAGTAAAACCTACAGGAATGGAACTGGCTAAAGACTTATGGAGCTCTTGGGAGTTAGCAGGCAACTTTGAAAGTTATTTTGATGCCAGAATACTGAAGTTGCTAAACAGTATTACCATAGATGATGTAAATGCCAAATTGCGTGCGTTTAAATCTATGTATTGGGCACCTCGATGGACATCAGTAAATTTAGCTTTTTATGGTACTAAAAAACCAATGAGTTTACCCTACTATAATAATAAAATGTGTGAGTTTATTTGTACTGTTCCTGAAGCTTATCTGGCCGATAGAAAAATACAAATTGCTTATATTAAAAATAAAGCTCCAAAAATAGCAAAAGTTACTTGGCAAGATAAACGTCCGTTTAATCTATATAATTACCATTTAAGTAAGTTTCCATATAATTTACCCTATAAAGTAACCAATAAATTAAAACGAGAAGTAAATGCTTTATTAGGTAGAAAGTATGTACAACGTAATTGGGAATTACAGTTTTTAGGTACCGATAATACAACAGAGTTAAAAGCCTATTTAAAAAACTCAAAAATCACACAAGTAGTAAACGCTCCTATTGTTGATGAATATATAAAAAAGTTTTATAAAGGAAACCAGAAGCATACTTCTCATGCTTTAAGTATGTTAATTACTATAGCTGCATTTGCCAACCATTATATAGATAATCCTGAAAAACATATAAACAACAATTAAATTATGTGTGGTATTTTAGGCGAATTTATAAGTTCAGGTAGTTTAACCAATAGAAATACGTTTACTAAACTAAACAACTTAAATTATCACAGAGGTCCAGATATGGAAGGGTATTGGACTAATGAAGCTAATTGTCAGTTAGGATTTAGGCGTTTGTCAATTCTAGATTTATCTGTTGAAGGAAACCAACCAATACAATCTAATAACGGTAGGTTTACTATGACATTTAATGGCGAAATATACAATTTCCTGACTATTAAGAAAGGGCTACTAGCACATGGAATTGAATTTAAAAGCACTTCAGATTCCGAGGTGTTGGTTAATGCTTTTCAGGTTTTTGGTATTACCAAAACATTAGACATGATTGATGGGATGTTTGCTATAGGTTTGTATGACAGCGTAGCAGATACTATATATTTAATACGAGATTTTGCAGGTATAAAGCCTTTGTTTTATGGAGTTAAAAACGGAAATATTGTCTTTGGTAGTAGGTATGATCAGGTAACCAAGCATCCTAACTTTATAAACAATGGTTTAGATGAGGCAGTGGTGCATACCTATATGCAAAGTCATTATTTGCCAGCACCATATGGTATTCAAAAATATACTTATCAGGTAGAACCAGGCCAAATAGTAACAGTAAATAAATCAGGACAACTGTCAAAAGACTATTATTGGCGTTTGCCCAAGGAAAATCCATTGTCTGTAATTGAAAATGAATCAATTGCTAAGCAAACAATATTAACCGCTTTGAATGATGCGGTTAAAAGTGAATTGGTGGCCGATGTTCCTGTAGGATCCTTCTTGTCAGGAGGTATAGATTCTCCGTTAATAACTTATTTTGCAAATAAGAATTTACCTCACATTAAATCCTATACCATTGGTAGTGATAGTAAATTATTAGATGAAACTCAAAAAGCTAAAGAGTATTCAGAATTAATAGGTTCACAACATTTTGTTGAACAGATGAAATCTAAACATGCTGCAAGTATTTTGGAAGATTGTATGAACAATTTACAAGAACCCTTTGCCGATTTTTCTTTAATACCTACATACTATGTGTCTAAAATAGCTAAAGATAATGGAAGTACAGTAGTACTTTCAGGTGATGGTGCCGATGAATTATTTTTTGGCTACAAGCGTTATGAGTCAATACTAAAAAATATACCGTATAATTTTATTCCTAAACCCTTACGTTACACTGCCTACGGCATGGATAAAGTATTGTTTAAGAACAAACATATTAATAGTAATTTTTTAAAGGATACTTATGCAGAAGCACATAGAGCGCTACATTCTAGAATTGATGATACCACTTTAAAAAGAGTATTTAATACTAGTACAGTAGCCAGACTACCTATGCCAGCCTATACCTATGCTAATGGTGCTACAGAAACAGATATTTTGCAGGCAATGCGTTATGGTGAGTTTTATGATATGATGCAAAAAACACTAGTTAAAGTTGATAGAATGAGCATGGCACACTCTATTGAAGTGCGTGTACCTTTTTTGAAGAAATCGTTTATAGAAACTGCGCTTCAAATACATCCGTCATTATCATATAAAAACGGAGGTACAAAACTAATTTTAAAAGATGTCCTACGTACAGTGTTACCAAAAGCTCCTATCGACAAAGTAAAAAAAGGCTTTGGTGTCCCTTTAGAAAAATGGTTGAGAGAACAACTTAAAGAACCTGTAGAGGATGCTCTTTTTAGTAAATCTTTTTTGACTAGTTTTAATATTTCTGAAACTGTATTGCAACAAATCTGGAAAACACATCAAACTAAACAGAAAGATCAGAAATGGGTTATATTTACCTTATATTCATTAGCTAAATGGCACGAAAACTTAAAAAGATAAAAGTACTATTTACAATACCTGATTTTGACACAGCAGGTAGTGGTAAAGCTTTGCTAAAAATAGCAACAAGGTTAAATAAAGCGGTTTTTGAGCCACACATAGCTTGTATGCACAATAGAGGTGCTTTTTTTAAAGTGGTTGCAGATAGTGGTATACCTGTGCATGTTTTTCAGTATACAACCCCCATGAAACCATACCATAAAGGTATTTGGAATAGCTTAAAAATAGCAAAAAAATTTCGTGAAATAGCACCAGATATAATACATAGTTTCCATTTTAGTGCAGATTATTCTGAGGCATTAGCAGCACGATTGGCTGGTGTTAAATGGATTTATAGTAAAAAAAACATGAGCTGGGGAGGCAGCTCTAAAAATAGTTGGCACATGAGAACATTTCTGGCTCATCACGTGATATATCAAAATACCGATATGAAAAAGCAGTTTTTTCCAAAGTTAAATAACACTAGCTTTATTCCTCGTGGCGTTGATGTAGGTGAGTTTAGTTATGGTGCTCCTAATAAAGAGTTATTAAAAAAGTATACGATAAGCGCTCAAGATAGAATTGTAATTGCGGTTGCTAATTTAGTACCCTTAAAAGGAGTTGATGTGTTGATAAAAGCATTTAATCAACAAGAATTAAAGGCGAATAAGTGGAAATTACTTATAGTGGGTGATGATAAGAATGCGTATGGAAAAGAATTAAAACAGCTAGTTAAAACACTTAAAATAGAAGGAAAAGTAATTTTTACGGGTAAAGTTCTTAATGTTAACGAACATTTAAATTTAGCTCAAATTTTTGTGCTTCCAACAATTTTTAAAGGTGAAGGGTCACCTGTAGCTATGTTAGAAGCTATGGCTACAGGTGTATGTGTGTTAGGGTCAAACTTACCTGGTATTAAAGATCAATTACAACAATACCCTAATCATATGGTTGAAGCCGGAAATATTGAATTATGGAAATCTAAATTACTTGAGTTTACTAGTAAAACCCCAGAAGAGTTAAAAGCTTTAGGGCAATTATTCTACAATCAAGTACATGAAAAATATCAAATTGCTAATGAAGTAGCAAAAACAGAACAAGTATATAAAAAAATAGTATAAACTTTAGGGCTATAAAATAGTAGTAATGAAAATAGGCATTGTTTTATCAAATACACCATCATATTCCGAAACATTTTTTAATGCTAAAATAGATAAGCTTAAAGAAAATGGTTTTGAGGTTATTCTGTTTTCAAAAAATAATAAAGACTATAATAAAACAAAAGTAGTAGCACCATTAAAGCATACTTTTATTGGCTTATTGCAGTTTTTTTTAATAGTGCTAGTAAATTTTTCAAGCTTAAAGAAGTTTTATAAGTTAGAGTTATTGTGTAGAAACAGTAAAAAAAGAGCATTTAAAAACACATTTCTGAACGCTCATATGTTGCAAAAAAAACTAGATTGGCTACATTTTGGTTATGCTACCATAGCAATGAACAGAGAAAATGTAGCACAATGTATTAATGCGAAAATGTCGGTAAGTTTGCGAGGGTACGATATAAATGTATATCCTTTACAGCATGAAAATTGTTATGAACTATTATGGAGTCGCGTAGATAAGGTACATAGTGTTTCAGCATATTTATTAAAAAAAGCAAATAGTTTAGGTTTAGCTAAAGCAACACCAGCCGAAATTATTCATGATGCTGTTGCAAAAGAATATATAACTAGTAAAAAATCGATGCAGGTAACTAGTAAAAAAGAAAGTGCTTCTGATTTACAAATAGTAACCATTGCCCGTTTAAATTGGATAAAAGGAGTGCAATATGCAATTCAAGCAATGAGCTTGTTAAAAAAGCATATAAATAATTTCACCTACACTGTAGTTGGAGGTGGAACCAAGCAAGAGTTGGAATATATTATTTTTTTAGTTAAAGAATTTAATTTAGAAAATCATGTTATTTTAAAAGGAGAACTTTCTCATACAGAAACCTTGCAGTGTTTACAAAAAGCAGATATATATGTGCAACCGAGTATTGGTGAAGGTTTTTGTACTTCTGTTGTAGAAGCACAAGCCATGGGTAAGGTATGTATTGTTACAGATGCAGGTGGGATGCCAGAAAATGTATTGCATAAACAAACAGGATGGGTAGTACCAAAAATGGATGCCATTGCTTTAGGAAATAAAATTATGGAGTTTTATAGCACTGCAAGCGAAGTTAAAAAAACTATGGCTTTATCTGCTATAGAGAGGGTTGAAAATAACTTTACAACGGAACAACAATTGGAACAATTTATAAAGTTTTATTCTTAAACAATAAGAAAAAATGTTATTTAATTCAATTGATTTTGCTGTCTTTTTACCAATAATTTTTATACTATATTGGTTTGTATGCAATAAGAATTTAAAACTTCAAAATAGTTTAGTATTACTAGCCAGTTATGTGTTTTATGGTTGGTGGGATTGGCGCTTTCTATCTTTAATAGCTTTCAGCACTTTAGTGGATTATTGCATAGGTTTAGCGTTGAATAGTACTGCCTACTCAAAAAGAAAGAAGTTATTATTAAGCTTAAGTTTACTAATTAATCTAGGTTTTTTGGGTTTTTTCAAGTACTATAATTTTTTTGTTGAAAGCTTTATAGATGCCTTTTCGCTTTTTGGTAAAAGCATCAAACCAAACACGTTGGATATTATTTTACCTGTTGGAATTAGTTTTTATACATTCCAAACCTTAAGTTATACTATTGATGTGTACCGCAAAAAACTGAAACCAACAAAAGATATTATTGCTTTTGCCGCTTTTGTAAGTTTTTTTCCGCAATTAGTAGCTGGCCCCATAGAAAGAGCCACTAAATTATTACCGCAGTTTTACAAAAAAAGAACATTCAACTATAATTTGGCGGTTTTAGGAATGCGCCAAATATTGTGGGGGTTGTTTAAAAAGATAGTTATTGCTGATAATTGTGCTCAATACGCTAATGAAATTTTTAATGATTATGGTAGCCAATCTGGCAGTACCTTGTTTCTAGGAGCATTGTTTTTTACATTTCAAATCTATGGGGATTTTTCAGGGTACTCAGATATAGCAATAGGTATTTCACGTTTATTTGGGTTTGATTTAATGAAGAATTTTGCTTTTCCATACTTTTCAAGAGATATTGCTGAATTTTGGCGCCGTTGGCACATTTCTTTATCTACTTGGTTTAGAGACTATTTGTATATTCCATTGGGTGGTAGCCGTGGAGGAACATGGATAAAAGTAAAAAACACATTTATTATTTTTTTGGTTAGCGGGTTCTGGCATGGTGCTAATTGGACTTTTGTAGTTTGGGGTGGTTTAAATGCACTTTATTTTTTACCTATCATGCTTAGAAATAAGAATAGGAAACATATAGAAATTGTAGCCCTACATACATTTTTACCAACACTTAAAGAAACAGGGCAGATGTTAAGCACTTTTGTTATGACAGTTTTTGCTTGGATATTTTTTAGGTCTGATACTATAAAATCTGCCTTAGAGTATATTTCTATTCTATGTAGTAAGTCATTAATTAGCTTGCCAAATATAAAATCTAAATCAATACTTATACTAATTGTCTTTTTTATGTTAATTGAGTGGTTAGGAAGAAGAAATGAATTTGCTATAGAGAAAATACAACTAAAACAACCATTACGTTGGGGATTTTATTTATTTTTAGTACTATTACTTGTTATTTTTAACGGAAAAGAACAAGAATTTATTTATTTCCAGTTTTAAAATTAAACTTCTGTATTACTTTATATGAATATATATTATCCCAAACAATATTATGACGCAAATGAAAAAGGGCAGTTATTTCCGTTGATTGGGTTTTTAGAACGAAAAAAAGCAAATAATCTTGAAACCGATTTTCGTATTGTTGATTCATTAAATTATGCTGAGGTAATTATACTACCTATGTCTTGGAACTATTACCTATCCAAAAATAGATTGACTGAAGTAATAGAATTTATTAAGCAAATTAATGTTTTAGGAAAAAAAGTATATACATATAATGCTGGAGATAATGGAGTTAAAGTACCTTCCGGTTTAAATATTGTAGTTTTTAGAACATGTGGTTATGCTTCTCAAAGAACTCCACAAGAAACTATCATGCCTTTTTTTCTCACTGATCCATTGCAAGTTATTTTTGATAGAAGAACAATTATTAAACGTGACCATTCTAACATGCCTACGGTTGGATTTTGTGGGCAAGTAAACGATTCATGGTTAAATGCAATTAAGGAAGCAACTAAGGTTGCAGTTAAAAACATATTGTATTACATAGGTGTAAAAAATGATTTACCTCAAAAAATACAGTCAACAAGTTTTAACAGGGCTAAAGTGTTGTCTTTTATTGAAAATGTAAACACGATAAAAAGCAATTTTATACGAAGGGATAAATATAGAGCTGGTGCAATTACTGAAGCTGATAGAAAAAAAACAACTTTAGAGTACTACCAAAACATGATTGAGTCAGATTATATTATATGTATCAGAGGAGCTGGTAATTTCTCTGTACGTTTATACGAAACCTTAGCTATGGGAAGAATACCTGTATTTATTAATACTGACTGTATGCTACCTATAGATGATATATTACCTTGGAAAAAACATATGGTTTGGGTAGAATATAACGAACTAAATAACCTAGAAAATTTAATTTTAAAGCATTATAATAGTTTAGACGATAAGAGGTTAAACACTCTTTTTCAGGAGAATAGAAATATGTGGTTAACACATATGGGAATGCTAGATTTTTTTAAAAATAATTTTATTAAAAACGAAGGTTAAGTAATGAAAAGGTTTTTAACTAAGGTGTTTGTTTTTTTTATATTTCTTATTGTTACCGATATAATTGTAGGGCAATATATAAAGCAATTGCCCAATTTTGAAGTTGATGATAGATTAGAAAAAATATTAGAAGGAAAAATCAATTCAAATATTATAATTACTGGTTCATCTGTTGGAGCTAGAGGAATATTAGCAGAAAAAATAACTGATGAAACTTCATTCTCAGCATATAATTTATCTTACCCTGGTTCCGACATTACTTTTCATGAGTTTATTATAAAAAATTATATAGCCAATAATACGGTGCCTCAAAAAATATTATTAACAGTAGATGAGGTAATTTTTAAAGCAGATAGGAGTTTAAAATTTAGATTAGATAGATGTTATCCTTTATTAAAATATCCAGTTATTAAGAAAATAGTAGCTCATAAAGAACAAAAAAATAAATACTTAGCCAAATACAGTAATTTATATATGTTTAAAAGAGAAATGTTAAAGGGAGTAAAGAAAAGGTTTTCAAAATACGATACTATTTGGGAAAATGGCTCTATGCCTTTAACTTTTCAAAAGAAAGCTATAACTCAAGAGTTAAAGCAAAGTAAGCCATATAGTATTAATAATGAACTTAAATATAAAATAAAAGCCTTTAAAAACATTATTAGCTTAGCCAAGGCACATAATATAGAGTTAGTTTTGGTTTTTCCTCCACAATATAAAATAATTAATGCTAGCTTTGTGAGCAGGCTTAAAGAAATTTATCAAGGAAAATATGTGTACGTAGATAATCAAACCAAAGATTTTCAAGATAAGAAGTTGTTTTCTGATAAAGCCCATTTAAATATAAAAGGAGCTGAATTATTTACAAAGCACATAATTAACAATTTAAAATTAAGGTGAGTAATCCAAAAACAATTATCCATTTTTCTCAAGATTTTACTAAAGGAAAGCCTCAATTAGGAGGGTATAGTAGGATATATAATATTTGTTCAGATGCTAATAGACACATTATTTATACTATTTCAACTGAAATAACTGCTGTTGAAGAGTATTTTATTGATGCAATAAAGGTTGTTCAAATACCTGTTAAAGAGAGACCAAGCGGATTGTTTAATCAGTTTAAATTGTATAAACCTATTGGAAGACAAATTGTGAATCACCTTCAAATTACTCAAGTAATTCCTGATTTGTTTTTTGGGCATTCACATCAAGGAAATTTTTTGATTTTACAATATGTTAAAAACAAGTTATTTCCTAAAAAGAAAATTTTATGGGAAGCCAATGGAATTGGTGGCTGTCCTAAAGTAAATGGAACATTAAAACAACGGCTAGCTAATAAAATACAATATTTATTACAAGGCTATGTGTTTAAAAAGTGTGATGTAATTGTTGCGCAAACGCTTCAAAGCAAAGAGTTTATAAGCAAAGAGTTTAGTGTTAATGTAAAAAAAATTACCGTTATACCTAATGCAATAGTTACAGTTAACAATAATAGAGAGGGAGTAAGGTTAAAAAGAGAGAATAAGAAACCTAAAATATTGTGTTTTGGTCTTTTTGATCAGTTAAACGGAATCCCATTTTTATTGGAAGTAATAAAAGAAAATAAACTTAGTGAAATTGAATTTGTTTTTGCGGGTTTTGGCAAGTATGTTAAGGAAGTTGAAAATTTAGCAAGTATGGCTTCTAATATTACTTTTTTAGGACAACTACCTTATAAAAAAATGATGGAAAAACTTCCTGAACATGATTTTTTAATTATACCGCGATTAAATACATTAGGATCCCAATTGTATATACCAACTAAATTATTAGAAGGAATGTATTTAGGTGTTGTGCCTATATGTGCTGATGTAGAAGGAATGACATGTGTAGTTACTAATAATGAAACGGGATTAGTTTTTAAAAGTGCTAGCAAAGAAGAATTAATTACTACCTTAAATAAGGTTAGAAAAATAAATCAAAGTACATATGCGAACTTGCAAAATAATGCAATAGAAAAAGTAGCTAAAGAGTATAATTGGATAAATAATTTTAAAAAATTGAATTTACTGTATTTAACTGCGTCTAATTAAAATAAAAACAATTGAAAGTACTACAAGTAATTGATAAACTAAATGTAGGAGGAGCTGAAAAAGTATTGGTAAACACAGCCAATATTTTTAAGGAACATGAACATGATATATCTGTACTGTGCCTTTTATCATCATCAGTGTTAGATGAACAATTACATGCTAGTATTCCGAAATTATATCTTAACAGAGGGTTTAAGTATAATCCTATAAAGTTAGCAAAGCTTTATGCTATTTTAAATAAATATGATGTAGTGCATGTACACTGCAGACATGTGATGCGCTATGTAGGCTTGTTGTTGTTTTTACCACAATTTTTAATTAGGTTCAAAGTTGTGTTTCATGATCATTATGGTAAAATTAAGGATGATAAAACTATAGATGCATTATTAAAAAAGCAACTATGTTATATTAATGCTTACGTAGGGGTGAGTAATGAGTTGGTAAAATGGTTTAAAAGTATTAACAATAATGTAAAATCACACCTATTAAGTAATATTGTTAGAAACAATAAGACAACAATACCAATGGATATAGAAGAAGAATTTATAAACCTAGTAGCCATAGGAAATTTTAGAAAGCAAAAAAACTATGAGTTCGCATTACTAGTATTGTCAGTTTTACCACAAAAATATACTCTAACAATTATTGGAGGTATAGTTGAAAGAGAATATTACACGGACATAATAAAACTTGCCACTAAATTAAACCTTACTAGTAGGCTGAAAATAGAACATACAATTACTGATGTTACAGCTGAGTTAGTCAAATATCATTTAGCTATTCATACAGCATCTTCTGAAACAGGACCACTAGTAGCTATTGAGTACTTAGCAGCTCAGTTGCCGTTTGTGATGTTTAATACGGGAGAAGTGGCACAACAAATACAACCGGAACTTTCTGATTTTATAATGGAGGATGATAATGTTTTACTTTGGAAAGACAAAATAAACCACATCCTGTTACATAAACATAAGTATAGAAGTAAAATTAATAGTATATTTCAACAAAATTTTTCAGAAGAAAATTATTACCATAAATGCCTAACCATTTATCAAAATTTGTGACAAACTTTTTGGTGATATCCGACACTGCTATGTCGGATGGTAAAGATGGTGTATATGCCTTTGGCCCTGTGGTTAAAGAATTAGAGTCGTTACAATTTCCTAATAAAATCACCTGGATTGGTTTTAGAAAAAAGAATAATGATTCGTTTGTGAAAATTAATGATAAACGCATACATACGGTAGCGTTACCTGCATCTGGAGGGAAAAGTTTTTTTGATAAAATAATGATTTTGGTATATTACCCAATGTATTTTTTTATCATATTAAATCAATGCTGTAAAGCCGATAAAATTCATGTTAGAGCGCCTTCTAATCCAGCAGTAATTGCAATGTTATTATCCTATTTATTTCCTGGGAAAAGGTTTTGGTTTAAGTATGCAGGAAACTGGAAGGGAAAAGCTTCACCATTTTATAAATTTCAGAGAAATTTATTAGCTAAGTTAGGTGACAATTCAAAAATTACGGTAAATGGAACATGGGATAATCAGCCTAAAAACGTTTATGGTTTTGAAAACCCTTGCTTAGATGATAAGGACAGAAAATCTGGAGAATTAATTTGTAAAACTAAACAGTTAACTGAAAAAATAAATTACTGTTTTGTTGGAGGAATGAATGAGAACAAAGGGGTAGAGAAAATAATTAATGTTCTTGAAACACTTGAGATAGAGAAGATAGGTACATTTCATTTTGTAGGAGGAGGGCCTCTTTTAGAGCAAATTAAAAAAAGAGCAAGTAAAATAAACTGTACAACTAAATTTCATGGTTTTTTAGCAAAAGATGAAGTAGTTAAAGTATACAATGAAAGCCAATTTATTGTGTTGCCTTCAGAGAGTGAAGGTTTTCCTAAAGTAATAGGAGAAGCTATGAATTATGGATGTGTTCCTATAGTATCTAAAATTTCGTGTATAGATCAATATATAAAAGATGGAGAGAACGGTTTTTTGATTTACCCTATAAATCAAACTGCTATTGCGAATATATTTAAAAAATCTTTTTGTATAGATAAAAAAAAATATCAGCAGATAATTAGAGAAAATTATTTGTTGGCTGAAAAGTTTACATATAACTATTATGAGCAACAAATAACAACTAAAATATTTACAAGTTAATTATAGTACTAAGTGAGTTTCTTTAAAGATGATAATCAAAAAATAAAATTAATTCTATTACATATACTAATAGGATTAGTGGTTTTTTTAATAAAACCCACATCAGTATTGATTAATTTATTAATGATTGCATTTTTTGTGTTGTTTGTTCTTAAAACAAAAGACAAAACTTATGCAATACTCATATCGTGTGCATATATAGCTATGAGTGATGTTTTTTTTCGAATGACCAAAGGGTTAGTTTTTTATGAACTACACAAGTATTTATTAATAGTTTTTGTTTTAATAGGTTTTGCATTTCAATTTAATAAAACAAGGGGGAAAATTTATTTGTTATATATTGGTTTATTGTTAATTGGAATCATTTTTACAAATTACGATTATGAAGATGAAGTAAGAAAAATGATTGCATTTAATTTAGGAGGACCTGTTTCTTTAGGGATTGTAGCATTGTATTTTTATAAAAAGAAAATACCTTTATCTAAATTAGTTAATGTACTTTTTTATGGTTTATTGCCAGTAGTATCTTTAACAGTTTATTTATTTTTATTCACGCCAAGTGTAAAAGATGTTGTTACAGGAACACACTCAAATTTCACGACTTCAGGCGGGTTTGGTCCTAATCAAGTAGCTACAGTATTAGGAGCTGGAATGTTTATATTAATTAGTAGACTTGTTTTAAGTAAGCCCAGAAATCTCTTGTTTTTTATAGAATTGTTTCTATTAATATTGGTCACCTATCGTGGTTTAGTAACTTTTTCTAGAGGAGGAATTATTACGGGTATTATAGCTGGATTATTTTTCATATTATTTACATATAATAAGGCCAAACTATCAATGCGAGTCAAGTTAATAAAAGCAATGTTTGTATTTGTGTTTTTAGGTGTTGTTATTTGGGGGTATGCATTAGTGACAACTTCAGGGTTAATTGAAAACAGATACGCTAATAAGAATGCTATTGGTCAAGAGAAAAAAGATATTTCTACAGGTAGATCAACGTTAATACAAACAGAATTAGAAGCTTTTTTAGAGCACCCTTTTGTGGGGATAGGAGTTGGGAAAAATAAACAATACCGTTATGAAAATACTGGTATTGAGGCGGCATCTCATAATGAAATTAGTAGATTGTTAGCGGAACATGGTACGTTAGGTATAATTGCTTTTTTTATTATATTTTTTACGCCTCTTATTTTCAGATTAGAAAATAAAAACAATATATATTTCTATTCTTTCTTTTTATTATGGTTTTTAACTATAAACCATTCATCTATGCGTATCGCCTTTCCATCGTTTATTTATGGTTTAGCGTTATTAGATGTAACTTATGAAACCAAAAATAAAAAAGTAGCTAAATCACAAATTCAATCAAAGCATTCAAGTTAAATGATTTTATATATTGGAAATAATATAAAATCTGAAAAAGCAAATGTAACTACATTACAGTTGTTAGCTTCGTTATTAAATAAAGAAAATTACGAAGTCGTTATAAGTTCTTCACAGAAAAACCAAATATTAAGGATGCTAGCAATGCTCTATAGTGTTATTAAGTATCGGAAAAAAGTCTCATACATTCTTATAGACACTTATAGTACAAAAAATTTTTACTACGCAATAGCTGTTAGCCAGTTGGCTAGGTTTTATAGTTTGCCATACATTCCTATCCTTCATGGAGGAAATTTACCGTATAGATTAATTCATTACCCCAATTTGTCTAAGTTGGTATTTGATTATGCCTATATTAATGTTGCACCTTCAAATTATTTAAAAAGTGCTTTTGAAAAACATGGTTACAATACTATTCATATTCCAAACATTATTGAAATTGAAAAATATACATTTAAATCAAGAAAAATATTTAAGCCAAAACTATTGTATGTACGTTCTTTAAGTAAAATATATAATCCTTGTATGGCTATTAAAGCACTTGCTGAACTAAACATACCGGAAGCAAAATTATGTATGGTAGGTCCATATAGTAATGAAGAACTACAGGAATGTGAAGAGTTGTCAAAAAAGCTTCAAGTTACTAATAAAGTAACTTTTAAAGGTAGGCTTACTAAGAAAGCATGGCATAAATTAGCAGAGGAATATGATATTTTTATCAATACTACCACTATTGATAATACTCCTATAAGTGTAATGGAAGCTATGGCATTAGGTTTGCCAGTTATTTCAACTAATGTAGGAGGAATTCCTTTTTTGATTGATGACAATGAAACAGGTGTTTTGGTGTCGTCAAATAATCATGTAGCAATGGCTAATGCCGTGAAAAAAGTAATTGGAAATGCAAATGCTACAAGATCGATGTGTCATAATGCATATACCAAAGTAGCTCAATATGACTGGGAAATTGTTAAAGAACAATGGAAAGCAATTTTGAAATGATATACACTTCATAATAAGAAATGTTATATTTGTTCCTAACTAATCAGAACTTACTATAATGTCAAGCAAGGCTAACATACATTTTGAATTGTCTGAAAGAAAACTTCTTTTACGTTTTTTAGACGTTACTTTAGTGTTATTAGGCCTACATTTGGTTGGATCTGTATTTGAATTTGATTATTTTATTATTAGTAAGGAGAAATGGGTTTGGTCTCTTTTACTAGCTTTTTATATCCTGTTTTTTGGAACCATCTTTGAAATCTATAATTTAAAAAAGGCAAGTGATTTTTTTAATATTTTAAAAAGTATAGTTATTACTTGTTCTGTGGCGGTTTTAGTTTATTTACTAACACCTTTTTTTACCCCTGAATTACCAGTTAGTAGAATACAGATATTGTTTTTTTATCTGTCAATAGTATTCTCTATGGCTTTAGGAAGATTTGCATACATTTTCTTTATTAACTCTCCAATTTTTAAGAAAAATGTTATTTTAATTGCAGAAGGAACTCTTTTTGAAGAAATAGAAAAAGAGTTAGCAATAGCTGATGCTAATTACAAAATTAGGTATTTTATCAATACCGATGATACATCTCCTAAAACAAAAAACATAAAGGAAATTTCATCAGGTAAGTTAAAAGATATAGTACAGAAAGGCGTATATGAAATTGTGGTAACAACTAATTCAAAGTTTTCATCGGCAACATTATATGCTGATTTGCTTGATGTTTTTAATAATGGTGCAGTTATAAAAGAATATGCACAAGTATATGAAAACCTAACAGGAAGAGTATATGTTAGTTTTAAAGACAACGAATACTATAAACAGTTTCCTTTTAGTGATCATAATGTAAAACCATTGTATCGCTTAATTCATAGATTTTTAGATATAATTATAAGTCTTCTTGGTCTAGTGGCATTATTGTTATTATTACCCCTTATTTTGCCAATAAATTTTTTTGCTAATAAGGGACCTTTATTTTATACTCAAGAAAGAGTAGGGAAAAAAGGAAAGAGGTTTAAAATATTTAAACTTCGTAGTATGGTGGTAAATGCTGAAAAAACTGGGGCGGTATGGGCAGTAGCAAATGATGCTAGGGTAACCAAGTTTGGTAAATTTTTAAGAAAGACTAGGTTAGATGAAGTACCTCAATTTATAAATATTCTAAAGGGAGAAATGAGTGTTATTGGTCCAAGACCTGAACGACCAATTTTTGTTGAACAATTAGCAAAAGAAATACCTTTTTACCCAACTAGACATGTTGTTAAACCTGGTTTAACAGGATGGGCACAAGTAAACACTTCGTATGGAGCATCAGTTGAAGATAGCTTACTAAAGCTTCAATATGATTTATATTATATTAAGCACAGAAATATTTTCTTAGATTTAAATATTGCAATAAAGACTCTGAGTACGGTAATATTTTTTAGAGGACAGTAGTTCCTATTTGAAATAGGAAAACAAATAGCAATATCTTATAAATAATGCTATAAAAAATGGAAGCATAGCAAGTGGGAATTCTTCTATTTTAAAAATCCAGATAACAGCAAGCATAACCATAAAAAAAACTAAGCTAGTAACGTATCTTTTTAACCAGATACTAATTTTGTTACTTATTAGTATAAATGCTATTATTAAATTGCTAGGAAAAGCCCATAGAATATTGTAGTTATTAGCTGTAGTTTGATGATTAGTAGCAAACCATAATAGCAGTAAAAGTACACCAGTAACTCCTGTACAGAAGAATAGTATAAAGTCTAAAATTTTTGTTCTTTTTGTTGATTTAAGATCATAATAAGTTATGAATATGATTATCATAGCTAATCCTAAAAAAACAAATATTGGACTAGTTATAAAATTTGAAGTAACAATGTTGTTTTGGTTTTTTGAGATAAGTGTGTTTTCTTTTAAAACAAGTTGGTTTTTATTAATCGTAGCATTATCAAAAGCTTTGTAAATATACTCTGGCAAAAACTGGTACTCATCTTTTGTGGCAGGTTTGTCAATAACTGAACCTAAGGCAATATTAATACCTACATTACCCCAAGTATTGTAATGGACATTAGCGTTAATTAATTGGCGTAATGTGTAAGTACTAGTTATATGTTGATTGCTGTACCTAACCTGGCCAGGTAAGGCTTTATCAATAACATAACGTATTTTTGTAGCACAATTATTATAAAAAAAATCGTATTGATAGGATGCGTTTTCAGGTTGTGCATTAGTTTCTAAAAAAGCAATCAATTTCTTTTTTTGTTCATTATTGAGGTTTAAAACTTGTTCATGAACATTCCTGTTTTCATAAGTGTATTGTTGAAAAAAATAATCATAACGTGTGCGACCGAGTTTATAGAGTAGTTTTCCCTTTGCGAAATTAGTATAAAAATTAGGGGCTGAAAAGTCGAAAACACCATAATTATAAACTATATCTGTATGATTGTATATGTCGCGAATTCTAAAAGCACTATGACCAAATTTACTATAAAGCTCTTCTCCAGAACCGCAGGTTAAAACACTTATTTCAACATTATCTGAATAGCTAATATGTTGAGTAAAAGATAAATTACTGAATAATAACAGTAAACAAATGACAAATGCTTTAAGAAATTTCAAAATGTGTTACTGTTTTTTTTGAAAAATACTCCAGTCCAATTTTAAAGAGAAAATATTCGAGTAGAATACTTCGTCAGTCTTTCCTATATTGGTTAAGGAGTAATCTACGTAAATTCCTTTGTAATGAAAACCTAAACCTAGGTTTGGCTGAACATTAAGCTTTTCACCACCTTCTAACTGTGTTACATTTTGAAAATTACCTACACCACTGCGTAAAAACACGAGATTATTGTAGTCTAATTGTAATCCTAATGAAGGTGTAATACTAGCAAAAGAAGAGGCAATTAAATCGTTTGTTTCGGTAAAACGAATGTCAAAATCTAATTCAGTAAGTAAAGTAAGTTTGTGTTTAAAAGTAAATGTGCGTGCAATACCAAGTTGTAATTTAGGTAAGGTAATTTCGGTTTCTTCTGGAGCTTCTTGATTTTCACCAGGAATAGCATTTTGGATGTCTTCTAGTTTTTCTTGATCAATATCCCAAGTGTTAAAGGTTGTGGTAATGTCTCTAGCCATTAAGCCAAAGGTCCATTTTTTATAATCATATTGTAATCCAACATCAAAACCAAAGCCCCATGAGTTCGCAAAATCACCTATAATTCGTCTAATAATTTTAGCATTTGCCCCAAAGCGTAAGTTCTCAATCCCTAAGTTACGCGCATAGGAAAAGGTAAAAGCATAGTCAGCTGCAGAAAACAAATTAATATTATTATAATTAATGTTTCCATCAGCATCAATAAGTTTAGTTGTATCTAAAATATCATCTACTCCAAAACGAATTAATGATAATGAAAAAGCACTTTTTTCATCAATAGGCATAGCAAAAGCTGCATAATCATAATTGGCAATGTTAGCAAAGTAATTGGCATGCATTAAAGATATCTGTTTCCCTTTTAAGTTTAAAAGCCCTGCAGGGTTCCAATATCCAGAATTGACATCTGAACTACTAGCAACAACAGCGTTAGACATTCCAAAAGCGGCAGCATCGACCCCTATATTTAAAAATTCATTTGAATATTTACGTGCAACTTGAGCTTGTAATGAAACAACAAAAAATAGAAGTATTACAGCAATTAATTTATTCATACTACAGTATATTGAAGAACAAAAATAGCAGATTATACGAGTAATAAAAAATTTAAGGTAGCATTTGCTATATGCTATACCTTAAAGTAGGTTAACATAGGTTAAAAAACGTGTTTTAACAGGTCTGATTACCGAATAAAACAACGGTTAAACGAGTATTTTATTAGTACTGTATTAATTACAGTAATTTTGTACTATCCCGAATTAACACCAATAGTTAAATTAATAACATTAAATCTTTTTTTATGAAAAAAATTACATTATTACTTGCTATGCTATTTTTTAGTACAGTAGGTTTCTCTCAGTTTACTGAGGATTTTGAATCAGGTGTACCTGGTAACTTCATTGAAACTCAAGATGCCGAAGCTGTAGCTTGGGGTTCTTGTGGAGGAAGTTTAGGTTCTCAAACATGTCCTATTTCTGGATCAACATCAGCTACTTTTTATAGGGCTTCTACAACTCCAGCGTTAACTTCATTAGAAACTCCTGTTATGGATTTATCAGCGGGTGGGTATCAATTAACTTTTGATCATTCACAAGAAGATTGGTTAGGAGATCAAAATACATTGTTAGTAGAGGTGTCGGTTGATGGCGGAGGTTCATATACCACTATAGAAGATTTTACTGCCGACATGCCTAGCGTAGTTTCTGAGAGTTATACATTAGATTCTTTTGTAGCTTTAACTGCAACAACGGTAGTTCGTTTTACTGGTACTAGTGTTTACGGTTATTCTATTGTGTTAGACAATGTTGTTGTTCAACCTGTACCAGCATGTTTAGCGCCTAATTCATTAACAGCAACAAATATTACAGCCACAAGTGCTGACTTAGGTTGGACTTCTGGAGGTAGTGGAGAAGCAGATTGGGAAATTGTTGTGCAAGCTGCTGGTTCAGGAGTGCCTGGAGGAGCTGGAACTTCTACAGGAGGAGCAAACCCATATACTGATAATACATTATCACCATCTACTGATTATGAATTTTATGTGCGAGCAGATTGTGGTGGTAGTGGTTTTAGTACTTGGGCTGGACCTTACCCGTTTACAACTGCCTGTGCAACTTTTACACCAGATTATTCAGAAGACTTTACTACTTTTTTACCTAATTGTTGGGAAGAAGGTAATAATACAGATGTAGCTACAGGTCCAGACGGTAATAACGGAGAATGGTTGTCAGATGATTATTTAAATAATGCTGCTAACGGTAGTGCCGCAAGAATTAATTTATGGAATACGGGAGATCAAGATTGGTTAGTATCACCAATTTTTGACTTATCTGCCGATGGTTATGAGTTAAAATTTGATGTAGGGGTAACTGTTTTTGGAGGTACTGGAGCAAGTGCTATGGGAAGTGATGACGAGGTGCAAGTACTTATCTCTAATGATAACGGTGCTACATGGATTAATTTAGATACATTTAATGCAGCTAATACGCCTTCTAATACAGGAGATGTAATGACGTATGACTTAACTGGTTATACATCTACTACTACAAAGTTTGCTTTTTGGGGGTCTGAAGGTGCAATAGATGATACCGAAGATTATGACTTTTTTATAGATAATTTTATAGTTAGAACTCCACCGGCTTGTTTAGAGCCAACTGTTTTAACAGCAACAAATATTACAGCAACAAGCGCCGATTTAGGTTGGACTTCTGGAGGTAGTGGAGAAGCAGATTGGGAAATTGTTGTACAAGCTGCTGGTTCAGGAATGCCAGGAGGCGCTGGAACTTCAACAGGAGGGTTAAACCCGTACACAGATAATAGTTTGTCTCCAGCTACAAATTATGAGTTTTATGTGCGTGCTGATTGTGGAGGAAGTGGATTTAGTGCTTGGTCTGGCCCTTTTCCTTTTACAACTTTATGCGGTACTGTTGTACCAAGCTATGTAAATGATTTCTCTGCATTTCCTGGAGCTTGCTGGGAAGAAGGAAATAATACAGATATAGCTACAGGTCCTGATGGAAATGATGGAGCGTGGACGACAGATGATTACTTAAATAATGCCGCAAATGGACAAGCAGCAAAAATTAATCTATGGAATACAGGAGATCAAGATTGGATAGTGTCGCCTACGTTTGATTTATCAGCAGGTGGTTACGGAATGAAAGTAGATGTAGGAGTAACTGTTTTTGCTGGTACTGGAGCTTCAGCAATGGGAAGTGACGATGAGGTACAAGTATTAATATCTAACGATGACGGTGCTACATGGATTAATTTAGAAACATTTAATGCTGGTAATACTCCATCTAATACAGGTGATGAAAAAATTTATGACTTGTCAGCTTACACTTCTGCAACTACAAAGTTTGCTTTTTGGGGAACTGAAGGAACAACAGATGATGCTGAAGATTATGATTTCTATGTTGATAACTTTACAGTAGATGCTTTAGCTACATTAGGAGTAGAGCAGTTAAATGTTTTAGAAGATTTCAAATATTACCCTAACCCAGTAAAAAATGAGTTAACGGTTGAAGCTAAAAATAATATAGAGCAGTTACAGCTAGTAAATATGTTAGGACAAACAGTAAAATCTGTTACGCCAAATAGCAAAACGTATCAATTAAATATAGCAGATTTACCATCAGGTATTTATTTTGTTAAAGCTAGCATAAACAATACTGAAGGAACCTTTAGAATTGTTAAACAATAACCTATAAATAATACACCCTTATTATTTAAACTAAAGCTCGTGTTTTTTTAACACGAGCTTTTTAATTTTATTACATTTGTGTTTTATGAATGTATTGTATTCTTTTATAATTCCTGTATATAATAGACCAGAAGAAATAGATGAACTTTTGGCTAGCTTACTGCACCAAAATTTTAATAAACCCTTTGAAATTGTTATTGTAGAAGATGGCTCTTCAAAACCATCTAAAAGTATAGTTAAAAACTATGCAAGTAAACTAAATATTAGCTACTATTTTAAAGAGAATTCAGGTCCAGGAGATTCTCGAAATTATGGAATGAAAAGAGCTAAAGGAAACTATTTCCTGATATTAGATTCAGATTGTATATTACCGCAGCACTATTTAAAAGAGGTAGATACAGCGTTAAACGAGCAATATGTAGATTGTTTTGGAGGGCCAGATGCAGCGCATGAATCGTTTACAAATTTGCAAAAAGCAATTAATTATACAATGACCTCTTTTATTACAACAGGAGGAATTCGTGGAGGTAAAAAAAGTGTGGATAAATTTCAACCGAGAAGTTTTAACATGGGCTTGTCTAAAAATGCTTTTGAAGCTACAGGAGGTTTTGGGAAAATTCACCCAGGTGAAGATCCTGACTTGACAATTAGATTATGGAAGTTGGGTTTCAATACAATGCTAATACCTAAGGCTTTTGTTTATCATAAACGTAGAATATCATGGAAGAAATTTTACCAACAAGTATTGAAGTTTGGTAAATGCCGACCAATACTTAATCATTGGCATCCAGATACTAAAAAAATAACCTATTGGTTTCCTACGTTATTCGTATTGTTTTTTTTAGCATCTATAATTACGGCAATTGCAGGGGTTTATATTTTTAGTGTTTTCTTGTTAGGTTATATTGTATTAGTGTTTGTGCATTCTAGTTTAAGTAACCGCAGTATTAGTATAGGCTTTCAATCAGTTATAGCCTTGTTTATTCAGTTTTTTGGTTATGGTATTGGTTTTTTTCTAGCTACCATGAAAGTAAACTGGAGAAAACAACAACCAGAAAAAGCATTTCCGCGCTTATTTTTTAAATAAGTTTTGTTATTATAGAATATATGAAACTAACCAAAGGTTTTTTATTTATCCAAAAGAAGAGCTCTAAAATGTTTTTAGTAGCTATTTTAGTGTCACTGGCTGTATGGTTACTAATTAACTTGTCAAAAGTATACGAAAAATCTGTTTCCGTTCACCTTAGTTTTATAAACACAGATAAAGGGACATTTGTTACTCCTTCCGATTCTGTCTTAACTGTAAGTGTAAAAGGTACAGGGTTTTCATTGTTAGGAAATAAAATGAGGAACCTTAATTACGCAATTGATACTAAAAAAATACAGCGTAATTGGACATGGAATGCAGAAGAATATAATTTTAAAAAGATTTTCCCAAATAATGTTTCACTGATTAATGTATCTCCAAGAATAGTTACTTTTCAGGTAAATAAACTTGAACAAAAAAGAATACCAATTCAAATACAAATAACGGTTAAGCCTAAATTGGGCTATGGAGTTACATCTACCCATTACGAAAACACACACACAACAATTTATGGTGCTAAATCTATAATTGATACTATTAAAAGTGTGAAAACAAAACATTTATTGTTTGAAGATGTTACCGACTCTATTTCAGGTGTTGTAAAATTAGACGTCATAGATAAACAAATAAAACTTTCGGATTCTGAAATTGAATTTTCATATGGGATAGAAAGGTTTACTCAAGGAAGTTTTCAGGTGCCTATTCAGATTGTAAATAAGCCCTTAAACAAAGAAATTGTTCTTTTTCCAAAAGAAACACATGTACAGTTTCAAGCTCCTATATCTACATTTAGTTCTTATAAAGCAGAAAACTTTAGAGTGTTTGTAGATTTTAATGAAGCAAATGAAACAAATAAATTACCATTACATTTTGATACTTTTCCTAAAGAAGTAAAAAATGCAAAAATTGTAAAACAGCATATAACATATTTAATTGTAGAATAATGATTGTAGGTTTAACAGGAGGTATAGGAAGCGGAAAAACAACTGTATCAAAGATGTTTTATGACTTAGGAGTACCAATTTATGTATCAGACATTGAAGCAAAAAAATTAATGGTTACCCATTCAGAATTGATAAAAAACATAAAGGCTTTGTTAGGCGATGAAGCTTATGAAAATGATAAGTTAAATAGGTCATATATTTCTGATAAAATATTTAAGAACAAGAAATTGTTAAATGCAATGAATAATTTAGTGCACCCAATAGTGGCTAAAGATTTTCAAGAGTGGTATAAAGCACAATCATATCCATATGTAATTAAAGAGTCTGCTATTTTATTTGAATCTGGGACTTATAAAAAATGTGATGCAATAATTACAGTAACCGCTCCTATAGAAGAGCGCATAAACCGTGTGATTTTACGTGATAATGTAACTAAAAAGCAAGTGCTGCACAGGGTAATGAACCAAATGAGTGATGAAGAGAAAATAGATCGTTCTAATTACATTATAGTAAATAAAACATTGTTAACAACAGAGGAGCAAGTAGCTAAAATACATGAATTAATTATCAATAAAACTCAGGAAAAACAATCATTTTAACATTTCTGTTAAGTTTTGGTTAAAATTTCCTTCTACTCATTTTGAAACAACTATTTTTGAGTAATGAATAAAAAATTATTTGTTTCACTAGTTACGTTAATGTCTATCTCATTGATAGGTATTATTTTTGTGCAAAGCTATTGGATTAATACTTCGATTAATAATAAAGAAGAACAATTTGCTTTAAATGTAAAACAAATACTAGCCTCAAGTTCTGAAAAAATTCAGAAACAAGAACGTAAAAGTTACTTTTTTAAACTTCAAAAATTAATAGATAGTTTAGGTCAATTACCAAACCAAACAGTAATTTCTGAGTTAAATGTAGTTCAAAAAGATGGCCAAACAAATGAAACATTTATTTTTAAAAGTGGTATAGTTGAACTAAACCATAAAATACCTAGTAATGATTTTTTTTCAGATTCAGAAAATGATACCATTACTGTAAAACGTTATTTTAGTAATAGCGAAACTACGTTCTTTGATGAGATGGGGCTTGACGAATCAACAATAACCTTGCAAGAACGTATTGAACGGGTAAACCAATTGCCAGAGTATAATATCATGCAATTGGAAGAAATTTATAAAACGCTAGCTAAAAAAAGACCTATACATAAGCGGTTATCGAAAAATCAGGTCAACTTAATTTTAGCACAAGAGTTATATGATAAAGGGTTAGAGCTGGATTATGAGTTTGCTGTGTATAGTAATGATTTGGCTACATCAGTACATTCTGATGATTATGAATTACTTAAAAACATTGAATATTCAACAACATTGTTTCATGAAAACTCACAAGGTAATTTTAACTTACGAATAACCTTTCCTAATAAAAAAAGATACTTACTATCGTCAATACTTTATATGGTAGCATTATCCATTGGGTTTACGGTAATTATAGTTTTAGTATTTGCATTTGCGTTATATCAGTTGTTAAAGCAACGCAAAATATCACAGATAAAAACAGATTTTATCAATAATATGACGCATGAATTTAAAACGCCGATAGCAACTATTAATTTAGCGTTAGATGCAATAAGAAATCCTAAAGTAATGAGTGATGATGTAAAAATGAAGCGTTATTTAGGAATGATTAATGAGGAGAATAAACGAATGCACGCTCAAGTTGAAAATGTGTTAAGAATTTCTAAATTAGAAAAGAAACAATTAAATATAAATAAAGAAAAGCACGAGTTGCACGATTTAATAGAAGATGCTATACCGCATGTAGAGTTAATGGTAGAAGATAGAAACGGATATGTAAAAACTCATTTGTCAGCTAAATCATCAACGGTATTGGTTAACGATTCACATTTTACAAACGTTATAGTAAATATTTTAGATAATGCCATTAAATATTCACCTAAGGCTCCTGAAATAGATGTATATACAGAAAACGTAAAAAACTTTATTGTGTTAAAAATAGCAGATAAAGGTAGTGGAATGTCAAAATCAGTACAAAAACGAATATTTGAAAAATTTTATAGAGAACATACAGGTAATGTACACAATGTAAAAGGGCATGGTTTGGGCTTAGCCTACGTAAAACAAATTATTGATGATCATCAAGGTGAGATTTACGTAGAAAGTGAAAAAGGTTCAGGAAGTACTTTTATTATTAAATTACCATTAATCGCATAAACTATGGAACAAGTACAGAAAAAAATACTATTAGTAGAAGATGATCCAAATTTTGGATCTGTATTAAAAGATTATTTATCACTTAATGAGTATGATGTAACCCTTGCCAAAAACGGTATGGAAGGTTTTGAAAAATTTAAAAAGGATAATTATCACCTATGCATACTAGATGTTATGATGCCTTATAAAGACGGATTTACCTTAGCAAAAGAAATACGCGAACGTAATAAAGAAGTACCAATTATCTTTTTAACAGCAAAAGCTATGAAAGAAGATGTGCTTAAAGGGTATAAAGTAGGAGCTGATGATTATTTAAACAAACCGTTTGACTCAGAAGTTTTGTTAATGAAAATAAATGCTATTATGCTAAGAAAAGTGAAAGACTCCATAGCAGATAGCGCAGAATTTGAATTTAAAATAGGGGAGTTTGAGTTAAACTCTAAACTACGTTTTTTATCATATAAAGGAGAAGAACCGATTAAATTATCCCCTAAAGAAAACGAACTGCTGCGTTTATTAGCATTGCATGAAAATGATTTAATGTCTCGGGAATTGGCTTTAACAAAAATATGGAGGGATGATAATTACTTTACCTCACGCTCTATGGATGTATATATAGCCAAATTGCGTAAGTATTTAAAGAAAGATGAAAAAGTAGAAATTTTAAATATTCACGGAGAAGGATTTAGATTAGTAGTAAACCAGTAATAGTTTTAAAATAGGTCAACCTAAAAGCCAAGTAATTTTTTTACTTAGCTTTTGTTAATTCCTGACGTTTATTTTTTCTTTATTGGGATCCAAATCTCTTCTTCTGAATTTGGGTCATTGTTTTTATAATTTTTACCTAAGATTTCAAAATGAGGTCTATCATCTATTTGATAAGGTGATTTTGGTAACCATTCCAAAAAGATGTACTCAAAAATAGAATTGTCAGAGCTAGAACCTTTGTAATCAAATACTGCATACATTCCTTCTTTCAATGTGAATGTCTTCATTTCATTTGGAATATTATTAAAATTTTCGACTTCAACCATTGCCCATTTTTCAAATTCGTTATCAGGACTGAAGCTTGTATAATATGAAGAATCATAGATTTGCATTGAAATCTTATCTTCTGTCACCCTGTTTTGAATCTCTTTAATTCGTGGTCCAAATAGCCCCCATAGCTGACCGGTTTTATTGTTGGTTAAACTCATGTTTAAATTATAACCAATTAATTTCTTTTCTTCTAATCTTTCAATCCTTGGTTGCATTTATGCGTTTATTTTTTTCACGTCTGCTTGTACCTAACTAGTCTATAAGCACAATTGTGTTTTATTGTTAATTTAACACGCTAATGTAAGAAAAACAAATACGTTCTTTAATTAAGTGTGTTGAAAATGAAATTATACTTATAATATAGCTAAATAAAAAAGTCTTAACTATATTAGTTAAGACTTTTTTTAGTGACCTCGACAGGATTCAAACCTGTAACCTTCTGAGCCGTAATCAGATGCGCTATTCAGTTGCGCCACGAGGCCTTTTGCGTGTGCAAATATATTCTTAATTCTTAATTTAGAAAATAAATTTGAAGGTTTTTTTAATCTTTTTTTGCTAAAAAATTGGCAAGTATAATTTTGGCTTTTTCTGCATCTTCTTCAAAAACAAAAAGATCATTATCATTATCGCCAGCAATAAAACCAGCTAAGCGTGCTGAGTCAGTATTATTTTTAATAATACAACTAATATTTTCCTGCTCTAATTGATATTTTAATGCATTTAAAACAATATTAGAATTTTGGTATAACTTAATGTGTTTAGCGTCTACATCCATAATACAATTGATTTCTATTAAAGATACAAAAAATACACGAATTTTAAAGTTCTATCCATTAGGTTATTATTCTGATAAGTGCTAGCTAATCTAATGCTCTTTTAGTAACGTAAATACGCCAACCAATAATAGCTAATTGTAGTTTTGATGCCTTACTTAAATCTAATCTGCGTTTAGAAAAACTAGGTAATAAGGCTTTGTTAAGTTTTGCTAGGGTTTTAAAAAAAGTTTTTTTCACAGTAAAAAATTAAAAAAGCAAATGTATAAAAAAACTCGCTCTATTTGAGCGAGTTAATTATTATAACATGTTTGTTTGTTGTGGGCTATTTTGTTGTGGCTATAATTGCTCCGTCTTGAGCTTTTTTACCATAAAGACTCATGGCGGTATCAGGTTTTAGAAAATCTACCGATTGTAATTTATTGGCTTTGGCTAGTTCGTCTAATTTTTTAAAGTCAGCTTTTTTACCATCTATCATTATTAGTTTTTCAATATTAGGATCATCTATAAAGCGAAATTTCTGAGTTGTTTTTTCGTCTTTGTCTTCTTCTACAACCCATTCCAATTCTTCTTCTATATCAGTATCTTCATCAAAATCAAAGTCAAAATCATTTAATTTAATAATCATTCGTTTACCGTCACCATCTTCTTCAAAAACAAAAGCATTTTTAACTTTGTTTTTAATGTCTTTGAAGTCAAACTTTTTACCATTAATAAACATTACTTCGTCTTCATCATCAAAAGAGAAATCGAAGTGTTTTGATAAAGAGTGTCTGCCATTAAAACTAAAATTATTTTCGCTAGATGAAGTTATATATAACGAATCATTTTCTGCTCCTAGTGTAATTACATCTATTGGGTTACTGCTTGATATAGAAGTATTAGACTCATTACCTTTATTGTCTTCTAATTGAATCTTTATTGCAATAATTTCGTTGTTTTTATTTCTTTTTATTCCGGAAAATTTTGCTTCAATATTATGTTCTTTTAAAGTTTTTGTAATGGCTTTAAATTCACTGTCTTTGGTATTCTTGTCAATGGTAATTTTAATTTCATTAGTAAGCGCTATATGCTTTTCTGTAATTGGTGTAAAATTAGTAGCGAAAACAGGGCTTACAAGTGCAGTACTTAGCGATAAAGCTAAAAGTCCGTTTTTTAAAATTGATGTGTTCATAATGTTATTCTATTTAATTAAGTTGTTGATTGCTATAAAAATACATTAAATGAAATTTCTTTTTTGTTAAAAAAAACTTGTTTAGCATAGTTTTAACATTTGTTAGTATTTAAATTATCTTAAGGCACAATTGTACCAATTCTAAATTCTTAATAGTATCTTCGCTAAAAAATAAGTACATGAATTTAGTATTAATTATTACAGGTTTAGTATTGTTGATTTTAGGTGGTGATTGGCTGTTAAAAGCAGCGGTAGGACTATCATTAAAGCTTGAAATTCCGAAAATTGTTATTGGGATGACTGTAGTATCTTTTGCTACTTCTGCACCAGAACTTATTGTTAGTATAAAGTCTGCTTTAGATGGTTTTCCTGATTTGGCTTTGGGAAATGTAGTTGGGTCTAACATAGCAAACCTTGGGCTTGTGCTTGGTGTTACCGTTTGTTTAGGGAGTATGGAAATACAAAAGAGTTTTTATAAAACTGATTGGCCTGTAATGATGGTAGCATCGGCGTTATTGTATGTGTTTATAGCGCATGATGAAGTGATTGTTTTTTATGAAGGTGTAATATTGTTTTCATTTTTGATTGTTTTTTTAATATATCTACTTCGTTTTCAAAAGCAAGCTGTTGTTGATGAAATGCCTGAAGATGATGAGTTGTTACCTTTGTATAAAGTAGTATTGTATTTGGCTATTGGTGGGGTAGCGCTTTGGGGAGGTTCAGAATTGTTGATTGATGGGGCAGTAGGTATGGCAAAGCATTTTGGTATTAGTGAGCGTATTATTGCAGTTACTGTGGTTTCTGTTGGAACAAGTATACCAGAATTAGCGGCGTCTATTATTGCGGTTTTAAAGAAAGAAAAGGCAATTTCATTAGGAAACTTAATAGGTTCTAATGTGTTTAATATTTTAGCAGTATTAGGAATTACTTCTGTGATAACACCAGTAAAAATTATGGATAAAGGCTTGTTGACGAATGATATTTTTTGGATGCTAGGAATTTCATTTTTGATTTTACCATTAGTTTTTATACCTAAACGGTTACGTTTAGATTGGAAAGACGGAATTGTACTACTAGGCTTGTACGTTACATTTGTATATATTACGCTAACTTAAAACGTATTAGCAAAAAATAAAGTATAAAAAAAGAGAAGCTACTTAGCTTCTCTTTTTTATTAATGACATGTGTGATATATTTTATATTACACAGTTAACTTTTCACAAACAGGTTTTACTGTTTTTATAATTCTTGACGCGATTTTATAAGGATCTCCGTTTGAAGCAGGACGTCTATCTTCTAAATATCCTTTCCATCCGTTATCTACAGTATAAATAGGAATACGTATTGAAGCACCTCTATCTGATATACCATAACTAAAGTCATTGATAGATGCGGTTTCGTGTAAGCCTGTTAAGCGCTCATCATTATGAGCTCCATATAAATCAATGTGTTCTTTAGCAACAGGTCTAAAAGCCTCACAAACTTCCATAAATATTTCTTTAGAACCGCAAGTTCTTAATACTTCATTAGAGAAGTTGGCATGCATACCAGAACCATTCCAGTCTCCTTTTACAGGTTTTGGGTGGTATTCAATATAGTAACCGTATTGCTCTGTTAAACGATCTAGTAAATAACGTGCAATCCAAATTTCATCCCCAGCTTTACGGGCTCCTTTAGCAAATAATTGAAACTCCCATTGTCCGCAAGCAACTTCTTGGTTTATTCCTTCAAAGTTTAAACCAGCTTCTATACATAAATCTGCATGTTCTTCAACAATTTCCCTTCCGTGAGTGTTTTTACCTCCTACAGAGCAGTAGTATAATCCTTGAGGACCAGGGTAACCACCAACAGGGAAACCTAAAGGAAGGTCTGTTTTGGTATCCATAATAAAATACTCCTGTTCAAAACCAAACCAAAAATCATTGTCCTGATCGTCAATAGTAGCACGTGCATTAGATGCGTGTGGGGTACCATCAGGGTTTAAAACTTCGGTCATAACTAAATAACCGTTAATTCGAGCAGGATCTGGGTAAATAGCCACGGGCTTTAAAATACAATCAGATGAATCTCCCGAAGCTTGTCGTGTAGAAGAACCGTCAAAAGACCAATTTTTTAATTCTTCAAGTGTTCCTTTAAAGTCTTCATGTTCTTCGACTTTAGTTTTGCTTCTTAAGTTTTGAGTTGGTTTGTAACCGTCTAACCAAATGTACTCTAATTTAATTTTAGCCATAAAATAGTTGTGTGTGTTGTGTTATAAATAAGGCGCAAATATATAATTTTTGTTTTAAGAAATCTAACAAAATGTAAAGAGTGTAAAAATACTTTTTTATGAGTTTGTATGGTTGAATAGCATGAGCCTTTTAGTGTTAAAGTGTCTGAGTGATAGTTACTTACTGTAAGTGTTATGAAATTAATGGTTTTGCTAATTATTTATAGTTGTTAAATAAGTTTATATTCTTACTTTTGTTTGGTTACATAACTGTTAATTTTAATACTACTATGAAATTAAATGTCCTTACATTTTTCTCATTATTATTTATAAGTACATCATTTTCTCAAACTCAAGAGGTGCTTTTCACGGTAAATAAAACTCCAGTTACTTCAGAGGAGTTTGTTAGAGTGTATAATAAAAATATTGACTTAGTTCAAGATGAAAAACAAAAAGATGTAGATGAATATTTAAAACTATACATTAATTATAAGCTTAAACTTGAAGAAGCTATGGCTTTAGGTTTAGATAAAGATTCTAAGTATTTAAATGAATTAGCGTCATATAGAAAACAATTGTCTAAAAAGTATTTAACTGATAGTGAAGTAAATCAAAAGTTACTTGAAGAGGCTTATGCACGTACAGCAACTATGGTTAATGTAAACCATATATTAGTGAGAGTAGAAGAAAATGCTACTCCGCTAGATAGTATAAAAGCTTATAAAGATTTGATGGCTATACGTGAAAAAGCTGTAACAAACGGGTTTGAAACTACAATGAAAGCTGTGCATAATGGTAAAACAGTTTATGGAGAATCTTTAGGTTATTTTAATGCGTTTAAAATGGTGTATCCTTTTGAAAATGCATCATATACTACTCCGGTAGGAGAAATATCAATGCCTTTTAGAACAAAATTTGGATTTCATATTATAAATGTATTAGACAAGCAGAAATCTAAAGGAGAGGTAACCGTAGCTCATATCATGATAGCTAATAACAATGAAAACTTAACAACAACACCTAAAGAAAGAATAGAACAGTTACATCAAAAAATAATAGAAGGAGCAGATTTTGCCAATTTAGCAAGACAATTTTCTGATGATAAAAATTCAGCCAGAAATGGTGGTAAGTTAACTCGTTTTGGTACAGGTAAATTAAATGCTAAAAACTTTGAAGATGCTGCTTTTGCTCTAGCTAAAGAAGGGGATGTTTCTGAGCCTATTAAAACAAAGTACGGGTGGCATATTATAAAGTTATTAAAAAAACATCCCGTTGGAAGTATTGATGAATTAAAACCTGCATTAGAACAGCAAATAAAAAACGATTCTCGTTCACAAATTGTTAATGAAAAACTATACAAGCGTCTAAAGAAGCGTTATAATTATAAAGAAACTCCTGAAGCAAAGTCGATAGCTTTAAAAACGGTTAACGGAAGTTTTATGAAGGGAGAGTGGACCCCAACTAAAGGAAAAGATCAAGAGGTGATGGCTACATTTGGAACCGAAAAAGTAGCGTATATTGAGTATTATAGATATTTAAAATCAAAACTTCGTGCCTATCAAAATATAAAGGAGTTAGATAAAATTGTTGCTAAAAGTTTTAATAGTTTTATAAATCAACGTTTATATCAGTATCATGATGATAATTTAGAAAAAGAATACCCTGAATTTGGATATGTAGTACAGGAGTATCGTGAAGGGTTACTGTTGTTTGAATTAATGGAAAAAGAGATTTGGAAAAAATCGAAATCTGATACAATTGCTTTGAAAAACTTTTATGAATCCAATAAGGCAAATTATTTTTGGAATGATAGAGTAGAAGCTGTAATAGCATCAAGTGACAAAAGATGTACTGCCAGAAAAGTGCGAAAACTATTTAAAAACGGCTCAAGCATTGATGTTATAAAAAAGCAAGAGGAAAATGTCTTATTATCTAAAGGTATGTTTGAGTTAGATGATAAAGAACTACCAGAAAAATATGCTTATAAACAAGGTGTTTCAAAAATTTACAAGCACAATAAACAATATGTAGTTGTAAAAGCTATAGACAAGAAAGTGCCTACGCAACAGATGTACGAAGAAGTTAAAGGGCGTATAATAAATGATTATCAGGCGCAGTTAGAAAAAGAATGGCTAGAACAATTGAAACAGAAATATCAGGTAAGTATAAACAAGGAAGTGTTAAAAGAAATAAAGCAAAACTTATAATTAGCTTGAATAATTTTAAAACATACAAATTATTATGTTTACTAATATCATTATTAGTCGTATCGTGTGATTTTTTTGCTCCTAAAGAGCAAAAAAAAACAATAGCTAGGGTTAATGATGTTTATTTATACGAATCAGATTTTAAAGAAGATTTCCCGAAAAATATTTCAAAAGATGATAGTGTATTGTTTTTTAATCAATATGTAAATAATTGGGCAACAAAACAACTGTTAAAACATCGTGCAGAATTAAACTTTGAAGCAGATAAGCTTGCGGCTTTTGATCAACTTGCTGAAGATTATAAATTAGATTTATATACCAATGCTTATTTAAATGCTTTAATTGCTAAAAAGATTGATACTATAATTACTCAATCAGAATTTGATACCTTGTACAAATATTCAAAGCAAAATTTTAAATTAAATGAAGAGCTTTTAAAATATAGATATATTACATTAAGCAAGGAGTACAAAAACTTGAAAGATGTAAAACAGAAATTTATCCGCTTTGATAGTATAGATAAAATAGCACTTGATTCACTATCAATACAATTCCATTCTTTTATGTTGAATGATACGGTTTGGGGAAAAAAAACACAATTATTAAATCAACTGCCTGCCTTAGATGCAAACGAAAATAGTCAACTGTTAAAAAAATCTAATTTTATACAGTTTGAAGATTCAATAAGAGTATATTTGGTGCAAATTAATGATTTGTTAAACCGTAACGAACAAGCCCCTATAGAATACATGGAGCAAACGTTAACACAAATTATTCTTAATAAAAGAAAATTAAAGCTAATAAAGCAATTAGAAATTGAAGTTAGAAAAGATGCAATACAGAATAATGAATTTGAAATTTACGATTAGAACCATAGCTTTTTTAATAGCCTGTACAAGTACAGTATTTGCACAAGAGTCAAAAAACAGAGAAAAAATAGATGGCGTTTCTGCAGTTGTGGGTGATTATGTGGTGTTAGATTCTGATGTAGATAAAATGTATATTGAACTAAAAAGTCAAGGGGTTTCTACTGCAGATTTTACTCGTTGTAATGTAATGGGTAAATTATTAGAAGATAAACTATATGCACACCATGCCGTACAAGATAGTATTGTGGTTTCAGATGATGAAGTAGAAAGTACGGTAAACCAACAAATAGATTATATGAAATCGCAAGTTGGAGGTGATATGGAGAAAGTATTAGCTTTTTATAAGAAAGATGATGAAGTAGCCTTTAGAAAAGAATTGTTCGATTTAATTAAGACTAATAAATTAGCGGGGAAGATGACCCGTAAAATTGTTGAAGATATTGAGGTTAGTCCTGAAGAGGTGTATTCTTTTTTTAATGAAATACCAGAAGAAGATAGACCAATGTTTGGAGCAGAGTTAAAAATTGCTCAAATAATACTAAAACCTAAAACTCCACAAGCAGCTATAGATAAAGTAGTAGATAGGCTAAATCAGTTTAAAGCTGATGTGTTAGAAAATGGGGCAAGTTTTGCATCTAAAGCAGTTTTGTATTCTAAAGATGAACCTTCACGTTCTACTGGAGGTAAGTATACTCTACACCGTAAAAAGCCACGTATGGTAAAAGAGTTTAGAGAAGCTGCGTTTAGTTTAGATGAAGGTGAAATTTCTGAGCCTTTTGCAACCGAATTTGGATACCATATTTTAATGGTAGATAAAATTAGAGGACAAGAGGTAGATGTGCGCCATATATTGTTAATGCCAGAAGTTTCTAATGAGAATTTAGAAGAGGCTAAAAAGCTAGCCGATACGCTTCGTCAAAGAATTTTAGATAAAGAAATTTCTTTTGATAAAGCGGCATTAGAATTTTCAGATGAAAAAGAAACTAAGTTCGATGGTGGGAAGTTAAGAAATCCAGAGACTTTTGATCATAGTTTTGAGTTAACAAAAATGGATCCTTCTCTGTATTCTCAAGTTATTAATTTACAAGAAGGTGTGGTTTCTAACCCTATATTGGAGTATGATAGAACAGGAAAAGCTTTTTATAAATTGTTAATGGTAACCGATAAGAAAGAAGAGCATGTTGCTGAGTATGGAAAAGACTTTTTAAAAATAAAAGAGCTGGCATTAAAAGAAAAACAAATAGAGGCCATTGCTAAATGGCAAGAAGAAAAAATAAAAGATACTTATATTAGAATCACAGGAGAATATAGAGACTGTGAGTATACTAATAACTGGTTAAAAAAGTAAGATGCTATGTCAGATGTAACAGCAATTAATCAACTTGTAGAAAAACACAAATTACTAAAGCAAGAAATAGCAAAAGTAATAGTTGGTCAAGAGGCTGTTATTGAGCAAATATTACTTTCAATTTTTGCTGGCGGACACGCTTTGTTAGTAGGGGTGCCTGGTTTAGCAAAAACGTTAATGGTCAACACATTAGCTCAGGCTTTAGGTTTAGATTTTAAACGAATTCAGTTTACACCAGATTTAATGCCTTCTGATATTTTGGGTAGTGAAATACTAGATAATAATCGTGAGTTTAAATTCGTAAAAGGGCCAGTTTTTGCAAATATTATTCTAGCAGACGAAATTAACCGTACACCGCCTAAAACTCAGGCAGCGCTACTTGAAGCTATGCAAGAAAAATCAGTTACTGTAGCTGGTAACCATTATAAATTAAACTTACCTTACTTTGTTTTAGCTACCCAAAACCCTATAGAACAGGAGGGAACATATCCGTTGCCAGAAGCACAATTAGACCGTTTTATGTTTGCTGTAGAGCTAACCTATCCTACTTTTGAGGAAGAAGTTAATGTTGTTAAAAATACTACTACTGATGTAACCATTAAGGTGAACAAATTGTTTACAGCTGAAGAAATAATTGCATTTCAACAATTAATACGTCGTATTCCTGTAGCTGATAATGTTATAGAGTATGCTGTAAATTTGGTAAGTAAAACACGTCCTAATAACCCAAACGCATCTGAAGAAGTAAAACAATATATTGATTGGGGTGCAGGACCTAGAGCTTCTCAAAATTTAATTTTAGCAGCTAAAACTCATGCGGCTATTCAAGGTAAATATTCCCCAGATATAGAGAATGTTCAAGCGGTAGCCTTAGGTATATTGCAACATCGTATCATAAAAAATTATAAAGCGGAGGCTGAAGGTGTAACAAAAGCACAAATCATTAAAAATTTATTTTAGTAAGTTGCGTAATATCATTTTAGAATGAAAACCTCGCAACAAGATAGAATTTTAGGGTTAGACTTAATTAGAACTATCGCCATTAGTTTAGTAGTCTTTTCGCATGCCACTTACATTATATTTCCAAATTCAGAACAATCTTTAGCAACTTTAATTAGAGTTTTTGGAGCTATAGGTGTAGACCTGTTTTTTGTGTTAAGCGGTTATTTAATAGGAGGGATTTTATTAAATAACATAAGAGATAATAAAATAAGTTTTTCAGATTTAGTGTTGTTCTGGAAACGTAGGTGGTTACGTACGTTACCTAACTATTTTCTTATACTGTGTTGTAATGTAATTGTGCTGTTGTTGTTAGGTGTAGCTTTGCCTAATGAACTTATGAGCTATTTTTTGTTTCTTCAAAATTTTGTAGTGCCACACCCTGACTTTTTTACTGAAGCATGGAGTTTATCTGTGGAAGAATATGCTTATCTTTTTTTGCCGTTTCTTTTGTATTTAGGGTTGAATTACTGTAAGCCTATCAACCAAGTAAAGTATTTTTTTAAAATTGTTTTAGTAATTATTTTTTTATTAACGTTAGTTAAAATAAGTTATTATTCAACAGTTCAAATAGATTCATATAAACAATGGAGTGCCTCATTTAGAAAAGTTGTACTTTATAGGGTAGATGCAATTTATATTGGTTTTTTAATGGTTTATATAACAAGAAATTATAAAAAGTCAATTCAACCATATAATAAGTTATTTGCTTTAATAGGTTTGTTGTTGTTACTAGGCGTGCATCTACTTATTTTTTGGAAAAATTTGTTACCTCAAACACATTTAGCATTTTATGTATTTGTTTATTTACAAGTAGTTTTATGTAGTTTAGCATTATTACTTCCTTATTTTTCAATACTTAAAAAAGTAAAATTCGGAAGTAAAACAATTGAATTTATAAGTAAGTGTTCGTATTCAATATATCTAATTAATTACTCCCTTGTATTATTGGTTTTAGATTATTTTTTTCAGTTTGAAAATCAAAGTATGATAAGTAGAGTTGCACTTACACTAGTGTTTTTTATGATAACTCTTATTGTTTCTGGTATAATGTACAAGTACTTTGAATTACCAATCTTAGCATACAGAAACAAAAAATACCCTTCTTAGAGTTAATGAAAATAATTTATGTTTAAATGTTATTATAAAAACATCGTTAAAAACTAATGAAATGATGTTGAGGATATAATAATTTGAAAGCATTGTTGTTTGTGATTTTGTGAAAATACGAAACCAATTTTGCGTTATCAATAAAAATAATTTGTCAAAATGCTTTAGAGATTGAATATCTTCTAATTACAGTATTTTTTTTGTAATTTCGCAAGACTTCAAACTAAATAATTAATTTAATTTAAACATAAATATGGCTTTTGATATAGATATGATTAAAGGGATTTATAGTAAATTCGAAGAGCGTGTTACTGCTGCTAGAGAATTGACAGGTAAACCTTTAACACTTGCTGAGAAAATTTTATACACACACCTTTGGGATGGTAAAGCAACTACCGCATTTAAAAGAGGAGTTGATTATGTAGATTTTGCTCCTGACAGAATAGCTTGTCAAGACGCAACAGCACAAATGGCTTTATTACAGTTTATGCAAGCTGGTAAGAAAAAAGTAGCTGTACCTACAACGGTTCACTGCGATCACTTAATTCAAGCAAGGATAGGAGCTTCAGAAGATTTACAGTATGCTTTAAATAATTCAAACGAAGTATTTAATTTCTTAGAATCAGTATCAAATAAATACGGAATTGGATTCTGGAAACCAGGAGCAGGAATTATTCATCAAGTAGTTTTAGAAAACTATGCATTTCCAGGAGGGATGATGATAGGAACCGACTCACATACAGTAAATGCAGGAGGATTAGGAATGGTAGCAATTGGTGTTGGTGGAGCTGACGCTGTTGATGTAATGGCAGGAATGCCATGGGAATTAAAATTTCCTAAATTAATAGGAGTGAAGCTAACTGGTAAATTGTCAGGTTGGACAGCACCTAAAGATGTAATTTTAAAAGTAGCTGATATCCTTACTGTAAAAGGAGGTACTGGTGCTATAGTTGAATATTTCGGGCCAGGAGCAACAGGAATGTCATGTACTGGTAAAGGTACTATTTGTAACATGGGTGCTGAAATTGGAGCAACTACTTCAACTTTTGGATATGACGAATCAATGGAGCGTTATTTACGTGCTACAGACAGAAGTGATGTTGCAGATGCAGCTAACCAAATAAAAGACCACTTAACAGGAGATGCGGAGGTTTATGCAAATCCAGAGCAGTATTTTGATCAAGTAATCGAAATTAATTTATCTGAATTAAATCCATTATTAAACGGACCTTTTACTCCAGACTTATCTACTGAAGCAGGTAAAGCTATGACAACTAGAGCTAATGAAAATGATTGGCCATTAAAAGTTGAGTGGGGATTAATAGGGTCATGTACCAACTCGTCGTATGAAGATTTATCACGAGCTGCCTCTATAGCACAGCAAGCAATAGATAAAGGGTTAAAAACTAAAGCTGAGTTTGGTATTAATCCAGGTTCTGAAAAAGTACGTTACACTGCAGATAGAGACGGTATTTTAGAAGTGTTTGAAAACTTAGATGCAAAAATATTTACTAATGCATGTGGACCATGTATTGGACAATGGGCTCGTTATGAAGATCCTAAAAACGCACCTAAAAACTCTATCATTCACTCGTTTAACAGAAACTTTGCAAAACGAGCAGATGGTAACCCAAATACACATGCCTTTGTAGCATCGCCAGAAATGGTTGCTGCAATAGCAATTGCAGGTAGATTAGACTTTAATCCAATGACGGATAAGCTAATTAACCAAAATGGAGAAGAGGTAATGTTAGATGAGCCTACAGGATGGGAGTTGCCACCAAAAGGCTTTGAGGTTAAAGATGATGGTTATTTAGCGCCAGTAGCAGATGGTAGTGGAGTAGAAGTAAAAGTTGCAGAAGATTCTGAGCGTTTACAATTACTAACGCCATTTGAGCCTATTGGGAATGAAATTAAAGGAGCTAAATTATTAATAAAGGCTCATGGTAAGTGTACTACCGACCATATTTCAATGGCTGGGCCATGGTTACGTTACCGCGGACATTTAGATAATATTTCTAATAACTGTTTAATTGGTGCTGTTAATGCTTACAACATGAAAACTAACTTTGTGAAAAGTCAGTTAGATGGGGAGTATGATGCTGTTCCAAAAACACAAAGAGCTTATAAAGCTGCTGGTATTAAAACAGTAGTTGTTGGAGATCATAACTACGGTGAAGGTTCTTCGCGTGAGCATGCTGCAATGGAGCCACGTCATTTAGGGGTAGCTGCGGTTATTGTAAAGTCGTTTGCTCGTATTCATGAAACAAACTTGAAAAAACAAGGGATGCTCGGGTTAACGTTTGCTAATGAGGCAGATTACGATTTAATTCAAGAAGATGATACGTTTAACTTCTTAGATTTAAATGAGTTTGCGCCAGGTAAACCATTAACTATAGAGGTGGTTCATGCTGAGGGATCAAAAGATACAATTAAAGTGAATCATACATATAATCAAGGTCAAATAGATTGGTATAATGAAGGTTCTGCTTTAAATTTAATTAAAAAACAAAACGCATAATTAAGGATGTTAACTAAGTTAAAGAAGCTAGTAATTTAAATTACTGGCTTTTTTAGCTATATGTCTCTTTACTTTTAATAAAATAATCCCATACAATACTTTTAGTATGGTAATAGTTTTCTTTTTTAGCAAATCGACTTCTCTTTTTAAGCATACTATTTAGCTGTAAATAAAAGCTTAAATGCGCTTTTATTATGGCTAAAGTATGCAAAGGTTTTCCTTTAAAAATATATTGTACACCAGCAAGACCATCAAGGCATAGTCGAGTAAAAACTAAATGTAAACCTTTGTTCTTAGGGCTGTTTTTCACTAAATTAAACAATGAATTTCTAAAATTTAAAAAAGTTTTTTTTGGGTTTTGAGTAGCTAGTGTTGCTCCTCCAACATGATAAACTGTTGATGTGCCAACATAAACTATTTTTAAGCCTATGTTTTGAATACGCCAGCATAAATCTATTTCTTCTTGGTGAGCAAAATAGTCCTCATCAAAACCTTTTAACTCATGAAAAACAGAGCTCTTTACAAATAAGCAAGCTCCTGAAGCCCAGAAAATAGGAGTGGTGTTGTTGTATTGTCCGTTATCTGTTTCTATAGCGGTAAAAATACGCCCTCTACAATACGGATATCCATATTTATCAATAAAACCACCACCAGCACCTGCGTATTCAAACTTAGATTTATCTTTAAAGTCTAATATTTTTGGTTGTATTGCAGCTATGTTTTTATCAGATTTAAATGTATCAATAATTGGAGGTAGCCAATTATCAGTAACTTCAATATCGGAGTTTAATAAGCAATACACGTCAGCAGTAATATGTGTAAGTGCATCATTGTAGCCTTTGGCATAGCCACCGTTTTTATTGTTTTTGATAATGGTTACTTCTGGGTATTCTTCTTCAATAAATAAGATAGAATCATCAGTGGATGCATTGTCTGCAACATATATTTTTGCTTGTTTTGAAAAATTAACAACGCTAGGTAAAAACTGCTGTAATAGTTTTTTACCATTCCAGTTTAAAATGACAATGGCTATTTTCATAATACGAATATACTAATTTGAGTTTCGGTGTGAAACATTACTGCTGCCTTTACATATATAGGTAATTATTTATCGGTGTTTTTGGGCACAGGGTCATAACCAGAATCACCCCAAGGATGACATTTGCTAATTCGTTTTAGCGCTAGCCAACTTCCTTTAAGTAATCCATGAACTTGTAAAGCTTCTAAGGAATAACTAGAGCAAGTAGGAGTAAAGCGGCATGTAGCTGGTGTATAGGGAGAAATTGCCGCTTGATAAAACCGTATAATTAATATAAAGGGATATGTTGCTAACTTTTTTAACACGTAAAAGAAAAGCCAGTGCTTATACACTGACTTTATTATATTTTAGTTTAATGAGAAGGTTGTACCTTCTCTTCCGTCTTTTAGTTGTACGCCTAAAGCAAGTAGTTCATCTCTAATCTGATCAGATAAAGCATAATCTTTATTCGCTTTTGCTTCAGCACGCAACTTAATTAACAATTCAATGGTTCCTGAAAGTTTGTCAGTATTTGCGCTATCAGAATCTGATTCATTCATCAAACCTAAAATATCAAATACAAAGGTTTTTATTGTAGTTGTTAATGTAGTCAAGTCATCAACTGTAATACTTGCGTTATCATCTTTTAACTGATTAATATATTTTACAGCTTCAAATAAATGAGCTATTAACACAGGGGTGTTAAAGTCATCATTCATAGCATCATAACATTTCTTTTTCCAGGCAGTAACATCAAAAGTAGACATATTACTAGTTTTAATGTTGTGTAAAGCATCTATAGCTTCCATTAATTTATTATGTCCTTTCTCTGAAGCGAGTAAGGCATCATTCGATAAATCAAGTATGCTAGAGTAGTGTGCCTGCATGTTAAAAAATCGAGTTACACTTGGAGAAAATGCTTTTGATAAAATGGTGTTATCGCCCGTGTAAATTTCTTGTGGTAATAGATGGTTTCCAGTAGATTTAGACATCTTTTTACCATTTAAATTTAGCATGTTAGTGTGCATCCAATAGTTAACAGGTGCTTGATGATTGCACGCTTCTGCTTGTGCTATTTCACACTCGTGATGTGGGAATTTTAAATCCATTCCTCCACCGTGAATATCAAATTGATCTCCTAGGTATTTTGTACTCATTACAGTACACTCAAGGTGCCAGCCAGGAAAACCAACAGACCAAGGTGAATTCCAACGTTGTATATGTTCAGGTTCAGCTCGTTTCCATAAGGCAAAGTCTTGCGGATTTTTCTTATCAGATTGACCATCTAAACTTCTGGTATTTTCAATAGCATCTTCAATTACTCGTTTCGAAAGAATCCCATAGTGTTTTGTTTCATTGTATTTTAATACATCAAAATAGACAGATCCATTTGATACATAGGCTAAGCCATTATCAAGTATTTTCTGAATGGCTTCAATTTGCTCAACGATATGGCCAGTTGCTGTAGGCTCAATACTTGGAGGAAGAAAATTATAGCGTCTTAAAATTTCATGGAAATCGACAGTGTATTTTTGTACAATTTCCATTGGTTCAAGCTTTTCTAAACGCGCTTTGGTAGATATTTTATCTTCGGTATTATCATCGGTTAAATGCCCAGCGTCAGTAATATTTCTTACATAACGCACTTTGTAGCCTAAATGTAATAAGTAACGATAAATCATATCAAAACTCATAAAAGTTCTAATATTACCCAAATGCACATTGCTATATACGGTAGGTCCACATACGTACATACCCACAAACCCTTCGGTAATAGGTTTAAAAAGTTCTTTTTTTCCGGTTAAAGAATTTTGAATTTTTAATTGTTGATTTTTGTACGTGTACATTGTTGTTATAACTTAAAAGTTGATTAAAATTGTGTGTCGAGTTTTATATAATCAAGAAATTCTCTTCGTACTTTTTCTTCTTGAAATGCTCCTCCAAACTCAGAGGTTACTGTACTGCTTTCAATATCTCTAATTCCTCTTGAATTTACACAAAGGTGTTTAGCGTCTATTACGCAAGCAACATCATCTGTACCAAGGGCTTTTTGTAATTCACGAACTACTTGTATGGTTAATCGCTCTTGTACTTGAGGTCTTTTAGCAAAATAATCTACTATTCTGTTCATTTTTGATAAACCTATAACTTTTCCATTAGAGATATACGCTACGTGGGCTCTACCTACAATTGGTAATAAATGATGCTCACAAGTAGAATATAAAGTTATATTTTTTTCAACTAACATTTCGCCATACTTATACTTATTATCAAAAGTTGATGGGTTGGGTTTATTATTAGGGTGTAAGCCTCCAAAAAGTTCTTGTACAAACATTTTGGCTACTCTTTTAGGGGTGCCTTTTAAACTATCATCGGTAAGGTCTAGCCCTAAAGTATTCATAATGTTAGCCACGTCTTTTTGAATAGCTTCAATTTTAGAGTTATCATCTAATTTAAAAGCATCTTTACGTAATGGTGTGTCAAATGAAGTTCCTATATGGTTGTCACCAATCTCGTCTATTTCTTTCACAGTAATCACTAATTTGTTAGTATTGTCATTTTCTATGTACATAGAATAAGTCTGCAAAGATACTAAAACTTACATGATTTTAATGGTTGTGTATGGGTAAATAATATAGGGTGCGTTTAAACTAGCTGTAATCAAATATTGTTTAAACTTAGGTAAAGTTAATTCAATTATTATCATTACATTAGAGGAGAAAAATTTCAGTTAATGAAAAGAATTTTACCCTTTTTTCTTTTACTTTTTTCACTAATTACCTCTGCACAAGATATTGATGTGTTTCAGCAGTATTACGGACGGTATAGTTATACTGCTATAGGAAATACATTAAATCCAGCTGAAAATAATTTGGTGTGGTTTTGTGAAACACTGCCTTCTTCTTCGGCAGATCTTACATTAAATACTAATCAAGATATTATAGCTGCATATATTTATTGGGCAGGCTCAGGAGAAGGAGATACAGAAGTAACATTAAATGGGACTGATTTAATAGCTGATGAAACCTTATTGGTTGAATATGATGATCCTAACAATGGATTATTACCTTATTTTTCTTGTTTTAAGGATATTACACCGTTAATTAAAACTTCAGGCAATGGCACATATACGCTTACAAATTTAGATATATCTGATGTTTTAGCTACCAACCCTGGATATTGTGCTAATAGGACAAATTTTGCCGGCTGGTCAATTTTTGTAGTGTATGAAGATTTGTCTTTGCCCTTAAATCAAGTAAGTGTATATCATGGTTTGGAGATAATTAATAGAAATGAACAAGAAATAAATATCACTATAGATAATTTGAATGTATTAGATAATGACGGTGCTAAAATTGGTTTTTTAGCTTGGGAAGGAGATAATGCATTAAACTATGGAGAATCACTAATTTTTAATGGAAATACTTTACAAAGTTTACCCTTAAACCCTGGTGATAATGCTTTTAATGGTACCAACACTTTTACAGGAAGTACAACATCTTATAATATGGATTTGGATGTGTATAACATAGAAAACTATATTGGTATAGGTGATGATTCTGCAACAATAACATTAACCACTGGAGAAATAGTTTTCGGACAAATGCGTGCCGATTTAATAATAATTAACAACATTGTAACAGTATTAAATAGTCAATTACCCGATGCTACTACACAAATTGATCAGGTTTTACTGGCTTGCGATAACCAAACAATTCAGGTAGACTATACTATTTTTAATATAAATTCTACAGAGATATTACCCGCAAATACGCCTATAGCTTTTTATGCTTCAGGACAGTTGGTAGGAACTTCTTTTACAGTTAATGATATTTTAATAGGAGATAGTGAAGCAAATACTATTGAGTTAACAATACCAGATAACATTTCTAGCCCATTTGATTTACTTATTGTGGCCGATGATGATGGTTTTGGAAACAGTACAGTTCAAGAAACTAACGAAACTAATAATAGTAGTGCCCTATCAGTAACAATGCTTCAAGCACCAGTATTATTAAACCTTCCAGCTATAGAAGCTTGTGATGTTGGGTATAATACAGCAACGTTTGATTTAACTGAAAACGAACACTTACTAACTATTGGAACCAATACCATTGGATATTATGAAACTTATAGTGATGCAGTAGTGCAGCAAAATGAAATTAATACGCCAACTAGTTATCAAAATACTCAATCACCTCAATTGATATATATAAGAGTTGATAATGATGATTGTTATCAAGTAACTTCGTTTGGCTTATTGGTTAAAAATTGTCCGCCTTGGATACCTTCTGGGTTTTCACCTAATGATGATGGAGTAAATGATGAGTTTGAAATAACGGGATTGTTAACAATATTTGAAGCTTTTGAACTGAAAATTTATAATCGCTACGGCACATTAATTTATCAAGGTGGTGATAAATTAGGTTTTTGGGATGGGATTTCTAACCGAGGAATTAACAACAAAGGGCAACTTATGCCAGTTGGAACCTATTATTATGTATTACATTTAAATGACCCTAACTATTCAGACCCTTTACTCGGTTGGGTTTATGTAAACTATTAACGGTATATTCTACTAATGATTTTGTAATTTCGTACGTAATAATAACTAGTGAATGAAATTCAATATAAAATCAGAGTTTGCACCAACAGGTGATCAACCACAAGCTATAAAGCAATTAGTAAAAGGGGTAAATCAAAATGAAAAGTACCAAACTTTACTTGGGGTTACAGGTTCAGGAAAAACATTTACTGTAGCGAACGTTATTAATCAGGTTCAAAAGCCAACATTGGTTTTAGCACATAATAAAACTTTGGCAGCACAATTATATGCAGAGTTTAAAGAGTTTTTTCCTGAGAATGCAGTAGAATACTTCGTGTCATATTATGATTATTATCAGCCAGAGGCTTATATTCCAACATCTGGAGTATATATTGAAAAAGACTTATCTATAAATGATGAAATAGAAAAATTGCGTTTAAGTGCAACATCATCCCTATTATCTGGTAGGAGAGATGTAATTGTGGTTGCTTCTGTGTCATGTTTATACGGTATAGGTAACCCTGTTGAATTTCAGAAAAATGTAATAGCATTAGAAAGAGATCAGGTAATTTCTAGAACAAAATTATTGCACCGTTTAGTACAAAGTTTGTATGCAAGAACAGAAGCTGAATTTACTAGAGGAACTTTTAGAATAAAAGGTGATACTTTAGATGTTTTTCCTGGTTATGAAGATAATGCATTCAGAATTCATTTTTTTGGTGATGAAATTGAAGAAATTGAAGCGTTTAATGTACAAACCAATGAGGTTCTTAGTAAATATGATAGACTAAATATTTATCCGGCAAACATGTTTGTTACTTCGCCAGATGTCTTACAAAATGCCATACACAGTATTCAAGAGGATATGGTAAAACAAGTAGATTATTTTAAAGAAATAGGAAAACATTTGGAGGCAAAACGATTAAAAGAACGTACAGAATTTGATTTGGAAATGATTCGTGAATTAGGTTATTGCTCCGGAATTGAAAATTACTCAAGGTATTTAGATGGTAGAGCTCCTGGGACAAGACCATTCTGTTTGTTAGATTATTTTCCAGATGACTATTTAATGGTAGTTGATGAAAGTCACGTAACAATTTCACAAGTTCATGCCATGTATGGAGGGGATAGGAGTAGAAAAGAAAATTTAGTTGAATATGGTTTTCGTTTGCCAGCGGCAATGGATAATCGTCCATTAAAGTTTGAAGAGTTTGAAGCTATTCAAAATCAAGTGTTATATGTAAGTGCAACACCTTCAGATTATGAATTGCATAAAACAGATGGTATTTATGTAGAACAAGTTATTAGGCCAACAGGTTTGTTAGATCCTGAAATAGAAATACGTCCGAGTTTAAATCAAATAGATGATTTAGTGGAAGAAATTCAATTACGTGTAGAGAAAGATGAACGTGTGTTGGTAACCACACTTACTAAACGAATGGCTGAAGAACTGACAAAGTATTTAACACGTATACAAATTCGTTGTAGATACATACATTCTGATGTTGATACCTTAGAACGCGTTGAAATTATGCGTGATTTACGTTTAGGTTTGTTTGATGTACTAATAGGAGTAAACTTACTTCGTGAAGGGTTAGATTTGCCTGAGGTATCTTTAGTGGCTATTTTAGACGCTGATAAAGAAGGTTTTTTACGTAGTCATCGTTCTTTAACCCAAACCATAGGTAGGGCAGCCCGTAATATTAATGGTAAAGCCATTATGTATGCAGATAAAATTACGGGAAGTATGCAAAAAACCATTGATGAAACTAGCTACAGACGTAGCAAACAAATTAATTACAATACAGAAAACAATATTGTGCCAAAACCGTTAAACAAAAAAATAGCAAATACTTTAGCTAAAGACGAAGTTGAAACTTTTTATGATAACAATATAAAACAAGTAGCAGAGGAAGAAGCTGCTTATATGACAAAAACTGAATTAGAAAAGAAAATACGAGAAACTAAAAAGGCAATGGAAGCTGCCGCCAAAGAATTGGATTTTATGAAAGCAGCTCAATTACGTGATAAAATAAAAGCTTTAGAGGCTAATAGATAATACGCTTCTTTTAATGTTCAGGTAATGCATATTTATCTTTAAGTGTTTGATGTCTTTTATTTATTTTTTGCTCAAGTGTTTGTTCTTTTTCTAGCATATCTAATTTTAATTGTTGACTTCTATAAAACGCCTCTCTTTTATTTTGAGCTCTAAGTATATCAAGTTTGCGTTTGTTTTCAATACTATCTATAGCTCTACTAACACGACGGAATCCAATTTCATTTCTCAACTCATCTTCCTTATTGCTTCTAGCTTTTTTTATTTGAAACTGTTTATTGCTCTTTAATCGTGTTCTGTAAATACTATCTTTTCTATACAATTCATCAGCAAGCTCACGCTTATCTTCAAATTTTTTATAAATATAACCGGATCGTTGCTCATTAATAGAAAGTATTCTGGCATCTTGCTTTTCCTGTAATGCTTGGTAATACTCTTTTTTGAGTTTTTTAATCTCTTGATTATTGTTCTCTTTTAATTCGGTAATTGTTTGTCCTTGCACACTAAAGCATAAGAGTGCTAATAAGGAAAATAAGGCATAATTTTTCATTGTACTAGCGTAAAAGATTAATAATAGAAGTATTTATAATCTTTTTGAGGTAAGTAAGGTATTAAATAGCTTTTAGTGTTTTTACTAAAAAAATAAACTCAATACCTTATCAAATATAGCCAATTTTTTATAGAATTAAAAGTTAAACTTCATCTTAAGTATATAACAATCAGGTTTTTAATTTTAAAAAAAGAAGCCTAGTATGTTTAGGTACTAGGCTTATGAAGAAAAAAGCTATTTATCCTTCGAAATCAATTTCATCTTTTTTGTTTTTCTTTTCTTTTTCACCGCTACCGTCTTTCTTTTTCTTTTTTCGATTTTTTCCTGCAGCATTTTCCTTTCTTTCAAGTTCATCTTCAGCACTGTTTTCATTTTCTGGATCTTTATGAAAATCTAATCGATAGGAGAAACCAACATTGAAACCAAATACAGACGGGGTATTTTTAGTGTTTAATGTTAGCCCCGCATCTAACTGAATATCTTTAGATAATAAATAGGCTCCACCAAAACGAAAAAGCGAGTCAGCATAAATGTCGTTGAAGATACCTTGATGCTCGGCAAATAAGGCGGTTTTTTCGCTTAAAGCATGTGTTAATGTTAATATGTAAGAATAAATTGGATAGTCAGTCATAAAAACTCTATCACCAATAAAGTTCATTGTAAACACCCATCCGCCAGACCAGTTATTTTGGGTAATAAGCATTATTTTAGGGGAAATGGTAGGTTCTTCTAAATTGTAAAAATTAAAATTACTACCATAAACAAAAGGAGTATTAGTTAAGTTAAAATTCATGCCTGCATAAACAGCAATAGAAGGAATAAGTGTTTTCCATTGAAATTTGTGGTTGGCATGGTAACTGTATAAATTCGGCTTTTCAGCTTCCTCACCATCTTTGGTTTTATATGGGTCAAAAAATAAATACTTAGCTCCAATAGTATTTATTTTAAAGTTTCCTAAAGACTCGGAATTTCCGTCAAGTTGATTTGTAAGTTTTCCAAATTGAAAACTACCACTTAAGTTAACTTCTAAGGCTTCTTTCCATATACCATACCTAAATTCATAAGCTAAACCACCACCTCCAAAATCGAATTTCCTAAGGTCATGTTTATTTTTGTTATAAAAAATTCCGCCTTCTGCTTGAATGACATTTATACCTACAGAATAAGCTCCAGAGGAAGCACCTGGTCTGTTTGAATTAATAGTTTCTGTATATTGTGCTTGCACGCTATAGCTTAGTAAAAAGCATATTGCGAGTATAGTTCTGAAAAATGTCATAGACTTGTTTTTTTGTGTAATGTGGATATAAAAATACATTTTCTTTTAAAATATATCCGCTCTCTAGTTAAAAAAGTGTTATCATCCTTGTGCATACTTATTTTTGTGTAGTTTTGTAAGGCAAACACTAAAGATTATAGTGTTTTTTAGATTAAAAAGAAGAAAATATGATTTATCAGTTATTAAGAACTATTGTAATTATTTTAGCAGTATATTACATAGGTAAATTCTTAATGAGAATTTTTGCCCCAGTATTAATGAGGTATGCAGCAGGAAAAATGGAACAAAAGGTAAAAGAACAGTTTCAGCAACAATACCAACAACAAAATACCGAACAAACTACTTCAAAAACAAAAATGAAATCCTCTTCTAAAAAAGTAGGAGAATATATTGATTTTGAAGAAATTGACTAGCCTTTAAATTTATGAACCTTACGTTTAAAAAAGCACTTCCGCATATTATAGTAGTGTTGTTATTTATAATAGCAGCAGTATTTTATTTTTCTCCTGTATTACAGGGAAAACAAATAAAACAATCAGACATTACACAATTTATAGGAATGTCTAAACAGCAAAAGGATTTTAAAGCTGTTGAAGGCGAAGAAACTTATTGGACTGATGCAGCCTTTGGAGGAATGCCAACGTATCAGTTAGGTGCTAATTATCCGCATAATTACATAAAAAAACTAGATAGGTTTTTACGATTTTTACCTCGCCCAGCGGATTATGTCTTTCTTTATTTTACTTGCTTTTATGTGTTATTGTTAGTACTCAAGGTAGATTGGCGTTTTGCTCTTTTAGGTAGTTTTGCTTTTGGTTTTTCTACGTATTACATTATAATATTGGGGGTAGGTCATAATGCAAAAGCTCATGCTATTGCATATATGCCATTAGTTTTATCAGGTATTTTTTTGGTGTTTAGAAAAAAGTATTTACTCGGATTCATAACTACAGCTATAGCTATGGGACTTGAGTTGAGTGCTAATCATTTTCAAATGACGTATTATTTGCTACTATTAGTACTTATAATAGGCTTAGTATATTTAGTTGATGCATTTAAAAAGAAAGAGTTAAAACATTTCTTTAAAGCAGTAGGAATTATGTCTGTAGCTGTAATGTTTTCTTTAGCATTAAACGCTACTAATTTATTAGCTACTTCAGAATATGCCAAGGAAAGTACACGTAGTAAAAGCGAATTAACCATAAACCCTGACGGCTCTTTAAAAGAAAGTACTAATGGTTTAAGTAAAGAGTATATAACTGAATACAGTTATGGAATAGCTGAGAGTTTTAATTTATTTGTCCCTCGCTTATTTGGTGGGTCAAATAATGAACCAATTGATAAGAAAGCTGAAGTTGTAACAAAAATGCAACGAATGTTTGGTATATCTAGTAAAGAGTCTCAAGAGTTTGCAGGAAAGTTAATGTATTGGGCAGACCAAACTTATGTTGCAGCTCCTGCATATTTAGGGGCCGTTGTGTTATTTTTATTTGTATTAGGTTTGTTTTTAGTAAAAGGACGTTTACGCTATTGGGTAGTTATAGCAGCAGTGTTTACGCTGTTACTTTCTTGGGGTAAAAACTTTAGTTTTTTAACTAACTTTTTTATTGATTATGTTCCTTTGTATGATAAATTTAGAGCTGTTTCTTCTATTCAGGTTATTATAGAGTTAATAGTACCTATCTTGGCAGTTTTTGGTTTGTATAAATTTTTAAATAAGTATGAACAAACTGAAAATAAATTTAAAGCATTAAAATTTACTGTAGCTATTACTTCAGGATTAGCATTAATGTTCTATTTGTTTAAAGGTAGTTTGTTCGATTTTGTAAGTAATCGTGATGGAATGTTGTTAGAAAATTATGGGCCAGATTTTTTAGCTGCTATAAAGAATCAACGAGAAGCACTATTTGCTGCAGATGTTTTTAGAAGTTTAGCATTTGTATTAGTTACAGGTGTTGTTCTGTTTCTATATTTAAAAGATAAACTTAAAGAAAACGTTGTACTCTTGCTAATCGGGCTATTGATAGTGTTAGACTTGGTAGTTGTAGATAGGCGTTATGTAAATTCAGATAATTTTGTTGCTGCTAGAGAAATAAATAACCCTTTTTATAAAACACAAGCCGATGCACAAATATTAAAAGATACATCACATTATCGTGTATTAGATTTCAGTAATAACCCGTTTAATACGGCACGTACTTCTTATTTTCATAAGGCGTTTGGTGGTTATCATGCGGCTAAACCAAAACGCGCATCTGATATTTTTGATTTCTACATCAGTAAAAATAAAATGGAAGTAGTTAATATGTTAAATATTAAATACATCATACAAGAAAAAGAAGGTAGGTTAGTAGCCCTTAACAATCCTTATGCAAACGGAAATGCATGGTTTGTAAATAAAATTGAAACAGTAAAAAATGCAAATGAGGAAATATTAGCATTAGACACCTTACCATTAAGAACAGCTGCTGTAGTTTTAAAGGATGAAGTTCAGTTAGAATCTAATTATAGACTTGATTCTTTAGCAAATATAAAACTAACTAGTTACAAGCCTAATCATTTAGTATATGAAACTACAAATGCAAACGATGGCGTAGCTATATTTTCTGAAATGTATTATAAAAACGGTTGGAAAGCAAGTATAGATGGCGTAGTACAACCACATTTTAAAGCAAACTATTTATTACGTGGTTTAGTTATACCAAAAGGGACTCATAAAATAGAGTTTACATTTGAGCCAAAGGTAATTGAAACAGGAAGCAGAATTGCATTGGCCTCTTCTATAGGTTTTTTATTATTAGTTTTAGGTGGTCTTTTTTATACAATTAAACAACGCAAAAGTAACGCTTAGTTAAAATGTCAAAAAAGGTATTAATCATCACGTATTATTGGCCTCCATCAGGAGGCCCAGGTGTACAACGATGGTTGAAATTTGTTAAATATTTACCGGAATTTGATATTGAACCCATAGTTTATATTCCTGAAAACCCTAATTATCCTCTGTTAGACGAAGCTTTAACAAGAGAGGTTTCTGATACGGTTACTATTATAAAACAACCAATTTTTGAACCCTATAAAATCGCTTCGTTGTTTTCAAAAACGAAAACCAAATCAATTGCTTCTGGTTTAATTAATGCTAAAAAACAATCTGTTGTAGAAAAATTGTTGTTATATATAAGAGGTAATTTTTTTATCCCGGATGCAAGAAAATTTTGGGTAAAACCTTCTGTAAACTATTTAAGAAAATATATTGAAACCCATCAAATAGAAACTATAATCACAACAGGGCCTCCGCATAGTTTGCATTTAATTGGTTTAGCACTAAAAGAACAATTGCCTATAAAGTGGTATGCTGATTTTCGTGATCCTTGGACAACTATTGGTTATCATCATAAAATGAAACTAACAAAAGCTTCTCAGAAAAAGCATCAATTGTTAGAGCGAGAAGTTTTACAAAAAGCAAATCATGTTATAACTACGAGTGAAACCACAAAACAAGAATTTTCAAGGTTAACCAAACAACCAATTACTGTTATCACTAATGGTTATGACGATAGAAGCATTACAACACCTGTAATTTTAGATAGTAAGTTTAGTTTAGCTCATATAGGCTCGTTGTTAACAGGAAGAAACCCTGAAGTATTATGGAAAGCTATAGCTGAATTGTTAGAGGAACTACCTAACTTTAAAAATGATTTTGAATTAAAATTAATAGGAGCTGTAAGTGAAGATGTTTTAGCTACGATTAATCTATATGGTTTAGAAAAATATGTTCATTTAAAAGGATATTTACCTCATTTAGAAGCACAACAAGAACAACGAAAATCTCAGGTATTATTATTAATAGAAATAGATTCAGAAGTAACAAAATGTATTATACCTGGTAAGTTATTTGAGTATATGCAATCTCATCGTCCAATTTTAGCTTTTGGCCCTGAGAATTCTGATTTTAAAACAATAATAAAAGAAACAAATACGGGAAGTTGTTTTACTTATGCCATGAGTTCAAAAGCACTTGTAAAAGAAAAAATTAAAAGTCATTACGAGGCTTATCAAAACAATAGGTTAACCTCTTCAGGCATCGGAATAAATAAATATCATCGGAAATCATTAACTGAAGCTCTTTCAAAATTATTATAGTTTTTTACGATATATACATAAAAATAACAGTTCACAGAAAAAAAGAGCTGTTTGACAAATTTTTTATGTAAGTTTTAAAAAAATATAGTTACTTGTCTCGCCCCAAAAAATTAATATGACAATAAAACTACCCAAAAAAACTACCCAAATATTCAAAACAGCCAATCATTTACTGTTTTTTATACTGTTGTTACCAGTTACATTAGTAGCTCAAATACCAGCAGGTTATTACTTATCTGCAGAGGGTTACGCAGATGATGCTTTAAAATATCAGCTAAACCAAATAATTGATTACCATACAGAGTTTGAGTATACAAGTTCTACTACAGATGTGTGGGATATTTTAAAGGAAACCGATAAAGATCCAAACAACCCTGATAATGTAATTTTAATTTATTCAGGAGTTTCCGTAAATGGCGCTCAAGAGTACAACAATACTAATGGTTGGACCCGCGAACATGTTTGGGCTAAATCGCGAGGTGATTTTGGAACTGCTTTAGGACCGGGTACAGATGTGCATGCATTAAGACCGTTAGATGCTAATACAAATTCAACAAGAAGTAATAGGGGCTTTGATAACTGTAATGACTGTTCTTTTGTATATGATAAATGGTCAAACAACACAAATTCAATGAAGGATAATGTTGAATGGACTTTTGAACCTAGACCAGAAGTGAAGGGAGATGTAGCTAGAATGTTGTTTTATATGGCAGTACGTTATGAAGGGTATGACGGATATCCTGATTTAGAGCTTTCAGAAAGTATACTTCCATCTAACGACAATTCTCCATTTCATGGAAAGTTATCTACATTATTAGAATGGCATAGGAATGATCCTGTTGATGAATGGGAGGAAAATAGAAATGATATTATTTATTATGATTTTCAAGATAATAGAAATCCGTTTATAGATCATCCTGAAATTGCAGAGCATTTATGGGGAACTAAAACAGGAATTAATTGGCCAGAAATGCCTTTAGATATTGCTGGCTTTAATCAAGAAAATATTAAAATGTATCCTAATCCAGCACAAAATTTTATTACAATATCTGGTGTAAAAGGAGAAGCTACTTTAGAAATATTTGATACAGTAGGTAGAGTTGTTTATACTAATGTTATTACAACAAATAATCAAGTAATTAATGTTAATCAATTACATGGGGTTTACCTTATGCGTTTAACAAAAGGAGATGCTGCTATTGTACAAAGAATGGTTATTCAATAATATATTTATATAAAGTGTGAAGTAAGTAGTCAGTGGTTAATTTAACTTCACTTAATAGGCAGCCTAATGGGCTGTCTTTTTTATTAAATTATTGTTAAATTAAATATGACACCTTAAAAATATAGAATTGTTTTATATATTTGTGTATACAAATGTTGTCTGTACATGAGTAAATTGTCTGAAATATTAAAAACATCTAAATCAATGCCAATAGAAAAGGAAGTGGTATTAAATTTGTTTTGTACAAATAACTTTGTTTCAGAAAAGTTTGAGCTTTTTTTTAAATCTCATGATTTAACAGGAGCGCAATATAACGTTTTACGTATTTTACGCGGTCAGAAAGGTGTGCCTGCAAATTTATCTACCATACAAGAGCGTATGGTGCATAAAAATAGTAATGCAGGTAGGTTGATTGACAAATTAATAGTTAAAGGGTTTGTTAAGCGCAATATTTGCGAAAATAACAGAAGAAAAATTGAGGTTACAATCACTTCTGAAGGGCTAGATAAACTTACATTTGTAGATCCTTACGTACAACAATTGGAAGAGGAACTAATACATGGATTAACAGAAGAAGAATTAATTTTGTTAAATAAATTATTAGAAAAATTAAGAGAATAAATAACAACTAAATAAATAACATGAAAACAAAAAACGTATTACAAATTGGATTAGTAGCAATAATTGCTTTTGCATCAGTTGCATTTACTTCATTAATTACTAAAGAAGTAAAAATTAAAGAAAGTACAATTAACTGGAAAGGTTATAAAGTTACTGGAGAGCACTTCGGAACTATAAACTTAAAAGAAGGGGTTTTAAATTTTGACAATAATAAACTAACAGGAGGTAATGTAGTAATTGATATGAACTCAATTAAGGTTACTGATATGGAAGGGGAGTATGCTACAAAATTAGAAAACCATTTAAAAGCAGATGATTTTTTTGGTGTAGAAAAATTTCCTGCTGCGACATTGAAATTTACAAAAGTAAGTGGTCATGATGCTCATTACCATGTAACTGCAGATTTGACAATTAAAGGTATAACTGCACCTATTAATTTTGAAATGCATGTTGAAGCTAATTCAGCTAAAGCAAAAATTAAGATAGATAGAACTAAGTATGGTATAAAATATGGTTCAGCAAGCTTTTTTGACAACTTAAAAGATAGAGCAATTTCTGATGAGTTTGATGTAGATGTAGCTATTAAGTTTTAATGTGAATTAAATAAAGCAAAAAAGCCATACTAATTAGTATGGCTTTTTTGCTTTAAAAATAATTAGTTAACTTGTTAAGATAAATATACCTATTTAATGCAATCAAAAATACTTTTATTAGGGTTTATTATAATGCTTTTACAAGGATGCAAGCATAATAAAAAAACGCAGTTACCAGCGCAACAAGTAAATATTGCAAAGAAAAAGCCACTTGACACAGTTGTTAAGAAAGACACTAGTTTAATTAAGTATACTGATAAGGTTTTGGAAGACCTTTCTGACTCAGAATTCGTGCAATTAAGTAGAATAGATACCACATTCTATTATGACATGAAATATGCTACTGAGGACAATTTTTTAAAAGAAAAAGTATACGATTGTGCCAATTGTTTATTGCGTTATCAAACAGTAAAACAACTAATAAAAGCAAATAACGACTTTAAAAAAGCTGGTTATAGGATCAAGTTTTTTGATTGTTACCGACCTTTATCCATTCAAAAAAAAATGTGGAAAATTTTCCCTGATAAAAGGTATGTTGCAGACCCTAACAAAGGATCTAATCATAATAGAGGTACTGCTGTAGATATTACACTAGTAGATAGCTTAGGAAACGAATTAGCTATGGGAACAGCTTTTGATCACTTTGGTAAAGAGGCACACCATGCTTACCAAAAGCTTCCAGAAGACGTTTTATCCAACAGAAAATTTTTAAAAAATATAATGGAAGCTAATGGTTTTTGGAGTATTACCTCTGAATGGTGGCATTATAACTTAAATCAGTCATATAAGTATGAAGTGTCTGATTTTAAAACTGAATGTGATAATTAGTTTGCTCGTAAAAAATCAGTTATTAAATATGAAATTAACTTGCCAGTTTGGTTAGAGTTAGTGTTTTCAAGTGAAGGAGCAGCTTCACACAAATGTAGGTATGCTACATTTTTTGAGCTTCCAAAGTAAGCTATAAACTCTCTAGCATCGTTTGCATTAAAACCAGACGGAGTCATGGCGCTTGAGGCAATATTTTGGATAGCATCTAAATCTATTTCAATACCAAACTTATCTTTTTTTATAAAATTAAGCGCATATTGCATTTCATGTTTGTATTCAGTTTCTTTACGAATAGCAATAGCTTCAAAAGTATTGTAATTTATGTATTTGTTATGTGAACTTAATTCTTTCAAGATATTTTTAGAGGTGTAATTTTCATGTATTCCGAAAATAAAATACCTATTTAAAAAACCTTCATGAAAAGCGTAAGAAAAACCATTTCCAGAGTGCCTACCTTCTAAAGCTCTAAAATCAGTATGCGCATCAAAATTTATAGCATTAATAGGCTTATTTAAGGCTAAAGAAGTTCCTTTAATATTACCATACGCATTATTGTGCCCTCCACCAATAATTATAGGTGTTTTTCCTGCTTTAACGATATTGAAAATAAGATTGGTAACTTCTTGATCAATTTCATCAACTAATGCATATAATTTTTGTAAATCATCTGTTGAATTTAAAGATAAACTTTCGGCCTTTTTCATTTGTTCAGGAAAACTTAAAGCACCTAAAACAAGCACTTTTTTTGCTTTGTTTATTGAAGAATGTTGTGTGTTTAAAAGACTTTTTAACGCACTTTTCCAAGCAGTTTCTGTACCTTGATTTCCTCTGTTAGCTTTAACACCTATCGATTCTTCAATTCCTACCAATACGTAATTAGCAGTAGAGTTTTTTAAAGCTTCCTGAACAGTGGTGTTAGCAGGAATAAAAGTTACTTTTTCACCAAACTTTTTTTCTCCTTTACGCTTATTAACATAAGAAAGAATGTCTACCTCAGTATAAACATTTAAATGTGTCATATTCTAGTATCAAAAATATACACACGAAAGTACAGTTATTTTTTTTTGATTCTTAATCTTTTTAGTAGTTTTAACACACAAAAATATATTTTAAAATTATGGCTGAAGAAAACAAGAATAACGGATTGAAAATAGGGATAGGGATATTAGCAGTTTTACTTATAGGTGCATCGGTATTATTCTTTCTTAAAAACAATGAGTTGAATGACACTAAAAAGGCACTTAACTCTGAAATTTCTGTATTAGAAGAAAACTTAGATGGAGAAATTGAAAAATTAAACGCTAAAATTGCCGAAAATGCAGTGTTAAATGAAAGTTTAATAGCTAAAAGAGATAGTTTAAATGCAACACTTAATGAACTTAAAGCATCACAAGCAACTATTGAAACTTTAACAAAATATAAGAATAGTTATTTTAAACTTAAAAAGGACATTAATAAACTACTTAAAGAAAACGAAGTTTTACAGTTAAAGAATGAGCAGTTAACTATGGAGAAAGACTCTATAGTAAATGAGTTGGACTCGCAATTAAAATTATCAGATTCGTTAACTACACAAGTAACAGATGCCTTTAAAGTAATTGAGAATGCCTCAGCATTGTCAGTTGCAGCTTTAAAAGGAACTGCACTTATTCAGAAATCTTCAGGGAAACAAGTACCAACAACTAAAGCTAGAAGAGCGGATAAGGTTAAAGTATGTTTTTCAGTAGCAGAAAATAGAATAGCAACAAAAGGTGATAAGGTGTTGTATGTACAAGTATTAGATGCTAAAAATAATGTTTTAGGAGAAAATGCTACAAAAACATTTGAAGAAAAAACGTTGAATTATAGTTTTACAACTGAATTTAATTATAACAATAAAGCATTGGATATTTGTGAGTATTTAAATGCGCCTAAAGATGGATTTGAAAAAGGAAACTATTTTGTGAATGTATTTAGAGGTAGTGAGATGATTGCAAATAGTTCGTTTGTTTTAGAATAATAATAACAAAAATAACATTAAAACGCTCAATTATTAATTGAGTGTTTTTTTATGCATGATATGCAACGAAAGTATTACATTATAAAAATTCAGTATTTAGGATTTCGTTTTCATGGTTGGCAAAAACAACCCAATGTAAATACGGTACAGCGTATGGTAGATAGGACCTTAGCTTATGTACTTGGACATAAAAAGTTTAAAACCTTAGCAGCAGGCCGTACAGATGCAAAAGTATCGGTTAATGAAACTTATATAGAATTGTTTTTAGATGAAGGAGTGTTACATAAGGAAGAATTTTTGCCAGTGTTTAATTTAAACTTACCGCAAGATATTCGTGCTTTATGTATAGATGAAACGGATGAAAAGTTTAATATTATTCAACATACTAAAGAAAAAGAGTATTTGTATCTTTTTACTTATGGCGAAAAAATACACCCTTTTGCAGCCCCATTTATGGTAGCGTTCCCAGAGCAACTCAATATAGCACTAATGCAACAAGCAGCAACACAGTTTATAGGAACAAAAAACTTTAAAAATTATACCTATAAGCCAACACCAACAACTAATACTATAGGAACAATAACTACCTGTGAACTTATTGAAAACAAAGTGTATCAAGCAAATTTTTTTCCAGAAAAAAGTTATTTACTTCGAGTTATAGGTGAAGGGTTTAAACGTAACCAAATACGAATAATGATGGCTAGATTAATGCAATTAGGGAGTGGAGTACTAAGTTTGGAACAATTTAAAAAGTCATTGGAAGTGCCTGAAGAAAATTTGCCAATTACTTATATAGCTCCTGCATCGGGGTTAATATTACAATCGGTTAAATTTCTAGAGGAGTAAACTTTTTCGTACACTATTTATAATGCAAAGCATTATTTAGGAAAATAATTTAGTAGCAATAAAATTGTTTTATTACTTTTGAACTCATAAAAACTAACAATTATGTACAATTTACTAAAAGGTAAAAGAGGAATTATATTTGGAGCGTTAGATGAAAACTCTATTGCTTGGAAAACAGCAGAAAGAGTACATGCTGAAGGTGGTACTTTTGTATTAACTAATGCACCTATTGCTATGCGTATGGGAAAAATTAATGAATTAGCAGAAAAAACTGGTTCAGAAATTATTCCTGCTGATGCTACAAGTATTGAAGACTTAGATAATTTGGTAACCAAGGCTCAAGAAATTTTAGGAGGAAAATTAGACTTTGTATTACACTCCATAGGAATGTCTATTAATGTACGTAAAAAGCGCCATTATACAGATCAGAATTACGACTTTACTCATAAAGGATGGGATGTTTCTGCAGTGTCTTTTCATAAAGTAATGCAAACATTATACAAGCAAGATGCCATGAATGAATGGGGAAGTATAGTTGCTTTAACCTATATGGCAGCGCAACGTTCTTTTCCTGATTATAATGATATGGCTGATAATAAAGCGTATTTAGAATCTATAGCACGTAGCTTTGGGTATTTCTTCGGAGCCGATAAAAAAGTACGTGTAAATACAATTTCGCAATCACCAACACCAACTACAGCAGGTTCTGGAGTAAAAGGATTTGATGGGTTTATTTCTTATGCAGAAAAGATGTCCCCATTAGGAAATGCAACAGCTCAAGATTGTGCAGATTATACTGTAAGCCTATTTTCTGATTTAACCAGAAAAGTCACTATGCAAAATTTATTTCACGATGGAGGATTCTCTAATGTAGGGGTAAGTAATGCCGTGATGGAAAAATTTATGGAAGAATAAGTCTTTAAGGCAAAATAAAAATAGAGGGGATTGGCTATTGTAGCTAATTCCCTTTTTTATTAAAACTAACATGATGAAAAGTATAGCTGTTTTCTGTGGTTCAGGATTAAGTAAGGATGATGCTCATAATGAAGAAGCGTATCGTTTAGGAGAGGTTTTTGCTAAGCAATCTATAACATTGGTGTATGGAGGTGCTAAAATTGGCTTAATGGGAAAAGTAGCTGATGGGGTTTTAGAAAATGAAGGAGAAGCTATTGGTGTTATTCCTGATTTTTTAACCACAAAAGAAGTGGTGCATACTCAATTATCTGAGCTAATTATTACTGAGACTATGCACGAGCGTAAATTAAAAATGCACTATCTATCTGATGGTATTATTGCTTTACCAGGAGGTTTTGGTACTTTAGAGGAATTGTTCGAAATGTTAACCTGGGCTCAATTAGGCCTGCATAAAAAGCCAATAGGCTTGTTGAATACTAATGGTTTTTATAACCACTTAATGAGTTTTATAGAAACAATGATTGATTCGGGCTTATTAAAACCAGAATACAGAAAGTTGGTATTGATTTCTGATTCTATAGATGATTTATTAGAACAGATGGAACATTTTGAACCAATGCCAGTACCTAGATGGATGAATAAAAATCAGACTTAAAATAAAGTCAAATTATCACCTCCTTTTTTGGGTTTAGGAAAACTCGGTACTAATAAATTATAGCCTAATTCATTATTAAACTTTTCTATAAAGTATTTAGATAACAAAGGTGAAGCCTGCTCTATATTTTGGTGAACAAAAAAGTATAGGTTTTCTAGTCCGTTATCCATCCATATTTTAATACGCTCAAACCATTCATCTAATCTAGAATAATCACTTGGATGATTCGCTCCGTTATAACGAACAAATGCATCTTTGTTGGTTAGTTTCATATGTAATAAGTCACGCCTTCCAGCGGTGTCTACTATAATATTAGAGACATTATTTTCTTCAAAAAGCTGGTATAAGTCATTAGCTATTACTTTATCATTATACCAATCGGTATGACGGAGTTCTATAGCTAGAGAAAAACCTTTTGGCCATGCTTGAACAAACAGAGTTAATACATCAAAACTTTTAGGAGCAAAAGTTGGGTGCATTTGTAAAAAGATGGTTCCTAACTTTTCTTGTAGGTTAGAAATACTATCTAAGTAAGCGTTTATTTCTGCATCACAATTTTTTAAGCGTTTAAACTGACTAATGCTTTGAGGGACTTTAGGAAAGAACTTAAAGTCTGATGTTACTTTATTATACCAGTTTTCTACAGTTGAATTAGGAAAAATTCTATAGAAGGTTGCATTTAATTCAATACTGTTAAACTGAGTAGCGTAGTACGTTAACTCGTCTTTAGTCCCTCTTGGATAAAACCCTTTTAAATCTTGTCTGTTCCATTTAGCGCAACCAATATATACCTTACACTCAGACTTGTTTCTACCTAGAATAGATTGATTAGTTGGATGATCAGGAGGTAAAATAAAATCAATTAATTCTGGGTTTTCTACTTTTCCGAATTTCATATTGCTTAAGCGCTTTTAAAAAGCTAAATTTACAACATTCAGTTAAGAAAGCATATAACTAATGAATATATCAGAACATATAAACCAACTCAGAAAAGAGTTGCACCAACATAACTATAACTATTACGTATTAGACACACCAACCATATCAGATTATGATTTTGATATGTTGTTAAAAGAACTTCAGGAGTTAGAAGCTAAACATCCGGAGTTCTATGATGCTAATTCGCCAACCTTACGTGTTGGTGGGGAAGTAACAAAAAACTTCAATACAGTAAAGCATCGGTATAGAATGTACTCTTTAGATAATTCATACTCTAAAGAAGATTTATTGGACTGGGAAAAGCGTATTCATAAGTTATTAGATACAGATGATGTGCAATACACTTGCGAGTTAAAATACGATGGTGCTTCTATTAATATTACATACGAAAATGGTCAGTTAGTACGAGCGGTAACCCGTGGTGATGGGTTTGAGGGAGATGAGGTAACTACCAATATAAAGACCATAAAATCAGTTCCGTTACAATTGCAAGGAGATTACCCAGCATCTTTTGATATTAGAGGAGAGATAATGTTACCCTTAGCAGGTTTTCAGAAAATGAATGAAGAGCGAGTAGCTAATGGAGAAGATCCTTATATGAATCCTCGTAATACGGCATCAGGAAGTTTAAAATTACAAGATAGCGCAGAGACAGCTAAACGTCCGTTAGAATGTTATTTGTATAGTTTGAAGTCGGATAATTTACCATTTACTACTCAAGCAGAGGGATTAGAAAAAGCAAGAGCATACGGTTTTAAAGTTCCTAAGCATTCTAAATTGGTAGGTAGTATAGATGATATTTTAGAATATGTTGCTTATTGGGATGTAGAAAGGAGTAATTTGCCGTATGAGATAGATGGTGTGGTAATTAAGGTAAATAATTTGGCTCAACAAGAAGAGTTAGGTTATACGGCTAAAGCACCTCGTTGGGCAATGGCTTATAAATTTAAAGCTGAACGTGTTTCAACTGTGTTAAAAAGCATTTCTTATCAGGTAGGAAGAACTGGAGCTATAACGCCAGTTGCTAACCTGGAGCCTGTTTTATTAGCTGGTACAACCGTAAAAAGAGCATCATTGCATAACGCAGACCAAATAGCTAAGCTAGATGTTAGAGTAGGTGATACGGTTTATGTAGAAAAAGGAGGAGAGATTATTCCTAAAATTGTAGATGTTGCAACAGAAAAAAGAATAGAAGGTTCTGAGCCAACGCAATATATTACACATTGTCCAGAATGTGAAACGGAATTGGTAAGAACTGAAGGGGATGCCAAACATTATTGCCCTAATGAGTATGAGTGCGCTCCACAGGTTATAGGAAAAATACAACATTATATTAGTCGCAAGGCATTAGATATAGAAGGTTTAGGAGGAGAAACAGTAGCCTTGTTATATAAAGAAGGCTTGATAACTACTTATGCCGATTTATATGATTTAACAGAAGCTCAAATAATTCCGTTAGAACGAATGGCTGAGAAGTCGGCTCAAAACTTAATACAAGGAGTTGCGGCTTCAAAAAAAGTAGCTTTTGAAAAAGTGTTGTTTGGGTTAGGAATTCGTTATGTAGGGGAAACTGTTGCTAAAAAATTAGCTAAGCACTATAAAAACATTGATGCTTTAATGGATGCTACTCAGGAAGATTTAGAGAATGTAGAAGAGATAGGTGTTAAGATAGCAGAAAGTGTTCGTGCCTTTTTTGATGAGGAAAGAAATGTAGCAATTATTAATAAACTACGCTCTGCTGGTATTCAGTTTGAAACAGAAGAGAAGGAATTGGCTAGTAATGTATTAGAAGGGAAGACCTTTTTGTTTACTGGTAAACTAACACAATTTACTCGTGATGCAGCTAAAGAAATGGTAGAGCAGAATGGAGGAAAAACAATAAGTGCTGTTAGTAGTAAGTTGAATTATTTAGTGGTAGGAGAAAAAGCAGGGTCTAAACTAAAAAAAGCAGAGGCTTTAGGAACAGTTACTATTTTAACAGAAACGGAATTTTTAGAGCTGTTGTAAAAATCATTTTTTAAAAGAAATCATTAATTTCTTTTCTAGAGCTTATGTTAAGTTTAGCATAAATATTATTGATATGTGTTTTTACAGTGCTAACACTAATAAATAGTGTTTCAGCAATGGCTTTATTACTCATTTTTTGATGCATTAATTCAAAAACATTTTGTTCTTGTGGAGTAAGAACATTTTTATAGTCAATAACTTCATTACTAGTTTTTTTTACTTTTTTTAGCAACACAAAGTTTACGAGTAAAGAAATTACTAAAAGCGCACCTAACAAATAGGCTATATAACTAGCATTACTATTAGGATTTTCAAGTAACTGGTACCCGTCATTATTTAAATCAGTTTTATACTGCTGTACATAAGAAGCTTTTGGGTATTGTGTTGTTAGTGAATTTAATAAGTTTAAATAATAATCATTTTGTTTTAAATCGTTTAAATAGAATTCTCTACTATAAGAGTTCTTATTTGCGTATAGGTAATAAGCGTACAATTCAACTAATGGATCGTTAAATGTTTTGCTGTGTTTTTGTAGTTTTTTAAAACAATTTTTAAAAATAATATCGCGTTGCGCATCACTTTTAGTACGATGTAAATTGCTTAACAACTCTTCTTGCAAATTAGTTAATTCTAATACCGCTATGTTTTGCGGTGTGCTACTTTCTATTTCACAAAAGGATTGCGATAAATCATTTAAAGGGAAATGAATAGAATCGTTGTTTTTAGCAATGAATATTATGGTGTTGCTATTTTCGCAATGCTTTATAGTGTGCTTATAGTCGGTTATTGAAGTGTTACAGTTATCTAAGTATATTTTATAAAGGCTGTTTTTTGAGTTTAAAAAATCACCAGAAAAATGAAACTGATTTAAGGAATCAATTTTATATTCTTGAATAATATTTTCTGTAATGAGTAAGTCACTTTTTTGATATTCATCTATTCGAATTAAGTAAGCAGTAGCATTGTTGAAATTTTGGTTTACTTGTCCCGTAAATTGAAACTGTGCATAAGTAAACAAACTACTGAAAAGAAATGAGTAAAAAAGAATAACTTGTCGCATGTAAAATAGTGTTACTAACAAATATAAGTTTTCTGGCGTTAATATTATTGTATATAAAACAAGCTCATAAGTAGTATATTACTTATGAGCTTGTTTTTTTTAGTTATTTACTTGCTTGCTAGTTGTGCACTTAATACATTACCTTTTATTCTGAGTATTTTTTTTGTTTCATTAGCGTTTGAACTAACAGTGATAGTTTTTGAAAATACACCCAAACGTTTGGTGTCATATTTCACGCCTATCTTTGCGGTTTCGTTAGGCATAATAGGTTTATTAGGTTTAGTGGCTACAGTACAACCACAACTTCCTTTAACACTAGTTATTACTATGGGTTTTTTTCCGGTGTTGGTAAATACAAATGAGCGGTTGCCATCAGTATTTTTTTCAACAGAACCATAATCTATGGTTTCGGTTACAAATGTTAATACACCTTTGTCTGATGAATTGTTGTTTTGTGCAAATGCTGTTGCTATAAATAGCATACAGGTAATAAAAATTAACTTTTTCATAATATAATTGTTTTTGATTATTGTTGTCACAAATATCATTACAGTTCATGAAAAAGACCTAAAATGTAGGGTTGAAAAAGGGACTAGACCCCGTATGAAATAAAAAAGCACCTTGATTTTAAGGTGCTTATGTTTTATAGTGATGTTGGATCTGCTTTAATCTCTTGACATAAATAATTGTATTACATACCAAAACAGTAACATTAATGAAGCAAATAAACCAATAGCGGCAGGTATATATTGCTCGTTAGTGTATTTATGAATTAGGTTTGAGGTTTGGTATAAAATTGAACCTGCAGCCAGTACACACATTCCTACGGAAAACCAAAGCCCTAAATCAAACCCAAATAAGGCCCCTGCTATAATTAATCCAACAGCAATAAAAAATCCAATGGTTAGTATGGAACGTAAAAAAGAAAAATCTTTTTTAGTAACAAATACCACGGCGGTTAATCCTCCAAATAATGATAAGGTAACAATAGCCGCTTGATTAATAAGTTCCATTCCGCCAGAATACATCATAGCGATATAGATAAGTGGTATAAAAATAATTGCTTCGGCTAAAATATAGATCCCATAGGCTAAATACTGTTTGTTTTTATCGCTTGTTTTTAACGCAGTACTTTCAGCGTAATTAGTCATTAACATAAAACCACCCAACATAATGAGCCAACGCCAACCCTGAGTCATGGATAGCATAAAATCAATTATAGTATTTGATTGCAACAGAATAAATTCTGCTATAAAAAAGGCAAGTACGCCTCCAGCTACATGTGCATAGGTTTTTTTGTAAAAGGCTACTTTAGCATCGTCTGTTAAAGCAGCTACAGGAGTAAGTTGAGGTTGTTGGATGTTTTCCATAGTTTATATTAGTTTAGTTATTATACAATAATTGATTTTCCTTTAGCTGTTTTACTACCATCCTTTGAAAAATAAAAATCTACTTTACCCATGTATACTCCACTTTTTCCACACTGATTAATAAGTACGTTTTCTCCTATACTATTTTTTTCAATAGTAGGTTTTGGGAGTAGTGTATGGGTATGACCACCAATAATTAAATCGATATCTTTAGTGTTACGTGCCAAGATTAAATCAGATACTTTATCGGGGTTGTTTTTGTAATAATAGCCAATGTGTGACAAACAAATCACTAAATCGCACTTTTCAATTTCTTTTAATTCACGTGTTATATCTTGCGCAATTTCTACAGGATTTAAATATTTGGTTTCTTTATATAAGCGCTTACTTACAAGACCTTCAAGCTCAACACCAAGACCAAATACGCCAATTTTAATACCGTTTTTTATAATTATTTTGTAAGGTTTCACTTTTTCTTGCAGCACAGTGTTGCTAAAATCATAATTAGCAGAAACAAAATCAAATGATGCATTAGGAAGTTGTGTAACAAATCCGTCTATACCATTATCAAAATCATGATTACCCAATGTTGCTACATCATAGCCCAACATAGACATCAGCTTAAATTCTAATTCACCACCAAAATAGTTAAAATAAGGGGTGCCTTGAAAAATATCACCAGCATCTAATAGCAAGGTATTAGGATTTTGTTTTCGGATAGTATCTACTAAAGTTGCTCTTCTTGCAAAACCACCTAAACCTGGGTATTTATAATGGTTATGTGGTAAAGGCTCTATTTGGCTATGCACATCATTTGTATGCAAAATAGTAATGTGTTTATCATTAGGTTTGTTAAAAGAACTTAATGAAAACCCTCCTAAACCTACAAAGGCTGTTGTAGCCGCTGTTTTTTGTATGAATGATCGTCTAGTTTGCATATGTAAATCGGTTATCTAGCTTAGGTGTAATGCTATCGGTTTTTTTAAAATAATCTATTAATGCTGTACGAATCTTATAGCTTGTTTTATGCAATGAAACAGGATTTTTAAAAAAGCTCATTTTATCACCACCTTCTTGAAGGTAATCAGATGTGAGTATAAAATAGTTTTTAGTTGCATCAAAAGTTTTATTGCTAATGTGCACATTATAATATTGGTTATCTTTTATTTGTAACGTAATATTAGCTACTGGGTGTGCTTTTTTATTAACAGCTAAATAGTTAAGTAGCTCTTCAACTTTACTACCTGTAAGTTCTACTAATACTAGTTCGTTTTCAAAAGGCATTACTTCAAATGCGTTACGTGCAGTTATATTTCCCTTTGCTATAGGTGCCCTAATACCTCCATAATTAAACAACACAAAATCTGCAGATTTATTTATTTGTTTGTTTAAAACAGGTGTGGCTTGCTCAAAACAAATGTCAGCCATTAAATTTCCTAGGCTACTTTCTAAAGCACCATCAGTCCGAGTTAAATCAGAAGATGTGTAGCATAAAACCGCGTCTAATTGTTCATTTAGTTGTTTTTTATACGGGTTGATAACGTCAGTAACACTTTGTTTTTCTTTAGTAGTGCTATCAGTTATTATTTGCTTAGCTTCAATTTTGTATAATTGAGCAGGAGTTTCTTTTTTACAAGCGCTTAAAAAGAGCAATGTAAAACATAATAAAAAAGCGTATTTTTTCATAGAATTTAAAGCAGTTGCTATTTGTTTAATGATGAATAGCAGCGTATTTTTGTATACTAAACGTAAAGTTAATGTTTTTAAAAGGAATCAAAAGAAAATTAGCACAAAAGTATATCAGCAAGCATAGTGATGCTACTAGAGAAATTAATCAGAACAAGATTAAAACATTAGGTGTATTGGTAGATGCTACGCTTTTTCATGAGTTCCCTTTTATAAATGATTTGTCAAAACTTTTTAATGTTTCAAAATCAGAAATATCATTATTGTATTATCATCCAAGCACTAAACAAGCTAAGGAAATGAATGTGCCCGTATTTACGTCAAATGCATTAGCTTTTGGAGGTCAAATAAAAGGAGAAGTTGTGGAGAACTTTGTAAATCAAAAGTTTGATGCTTTATTGAATTTTCATGAAGGACAGCAACTGCTATTAAATTTGGTTTCAGTACATTCAAAGGCAAAATTTAAAATTGGTTTTTCTGAAGCAAATACAAAATTGAACGACTTTACGGTGGTTACAGCTATAAAGAATATTGAAACGATTAGAACAGAATTAAAAAAATATCTATCCATATTAAATAAAATATAATGAACAAATTTTTGGGTACAGGAGTAGCTTTAGTTACGCCTTTTAAAAAGAATAAGAGTGTTGATTTTGATGCACTTGAGCGTATTGTGAATTACGTTATTAACGGGGGTGTAGAGTATTTGGTGGTATTAGGAACTACAGGAGAAAGTGTGGTGTTAACTGCAGATGAAAAGCAACAGGTAATAGCTAAAATTACGGAAGTAAACAATAATCGTTTGCCTATGGTTTTAGGAGTAGGTGGTAATAATACTGCTGATGTTGTAGCACAATTGCAAACAACCGATTTATCTGACTTTGATGCGGTTTTATCGGTGTCTCCGTATTATAATAAGCCAAGTCAAGAAGGTATTTATCAACATTTTAAAGCGGTAGCATTAGCATCACCTAAACCAATTATACTCTATAATGTACCTGGAAGAACAGCATCAAACATGCAACCAGAAACTATTGTAAGACTGGCGAATGATTTTGATAATATTATAGGTGTAAAAGAAGCTGCTGGTGATTTGGTACAGGCAATGAAAATAATTCAGCATAAACCTAAAGATTTTTTAGTTATTTCTGGTGATGATATGATAGCTTTACCTATGACTTTGGCAGGAGGAGCAGGAGTAATATCTGTAATAGGAGAAGGAGTGCCTAAAGAGTTTTCTGAAATGATTCGCCTAGGATTGGCAGGAAAATCTAAAGCAGCTTATGAATTGCACTATAAAGTAGCAGATGCTATTGATTATATATTTGAAGAAGGAAATCCTGTAGGAATTAAAGCAATGTTTAATAGTTTAGGGTTATGTGAACCAACGGTGCGTTTACCACTAACAGCAGCAAGTGTTGGTTTACAGACTAAAATAGATAGTTTTATAAAAGGATTGTAAATGATAGATTAATTTTTAAAAGCCATAGTTGAAACTATGGCTTTTGTATTTTTAAGAATTAAATAGAAAATAAAGATGTCGAGAAAAATAAAAGATCCAGGTTTCGGGTATGATTCTAGTAATACATCACATCGTCTTGTGAATAGAGATGGCTCATTTAATATCAAGCATCTTAATAAAAAGTTTTCTTTTTCAGAAGTTTATAGCTATTTAATAGGTATGCCATGGTGGGCTTTTTTTGTGTTAGTTTTTTTAGGATATATAGTTGTTAATATCTTTTTTGGTGCATTATATTATTTAATAGGTATAGAGCAGTTAACAGTTAAGTCTGCGGGTTTTTTTAATGATTTTGCAAATGCTTTTTTCTTTAGTTCGCAAACCATTACAACCTTAGGTTATGGAGCAATTTCCCCGACTGGTCATTTGGCTGCTTTTATAGCTGCTTTTGAAGCGTTTCTAGGCTTGCTATCCTTCTCTTTTTTTACAGGACTATTGTACGGACGTTTTTCAAAACCAAAAGCAGCAATAAGGTTTAGTAATACTTTTGTAATTAGGAAGTTTAAAAACGAAACTGCTTTAATGTTTAGGTTAATGAATAAACGAAAAAATATTATGATTGAACCCGAGGTAAATGTAACAATTGCAATAAATAAAGTTTCTGATGACGGAACTTTTAAACGCGATTTTTTTCAATTGCCTTTAGAAAGAAAAAAGATAATGTATTTGCCAACTACTTGGACTATTGTACATCAAATAAATGAGACAAGTCCGTTATTTCAATATTCTAATAAAGAACTTAAACAACTTAACGCTGAAATATTTGTTTTATTAGAATATTATGAAGATTCCTTTTCTCAGAGAGTGTATCAATTGCATTCTTATGATTTTAATCAGTTGGAAATCGATAAAAAATTCACTCCTGCATATTATTTTGATAATAAAGGGGTTGCTTTATTAGACCATCGTAAGCTTAGTGAAACTATTCATATGGATTAATAAAGATAAAACGAATAAAAGTTAAAATTTATCCAAAAAAGCTGTTGGCGCTTAAAGGAAATGTATCTTAGCCAGAATAATTGTTTTTTGTTCCGTTAAAAATGATTATTTTTGCCAAATCTTTTGACTATATATGAAGCATATACTATACATTATAACAACTGCTATTGTACTAAGCTCGTGTTCTGAGTATCAAAAAGTATACAGAAAGGACGATATTGCTCCTAAATATGCTTTAGGAGAAAAACTGTACAATGAGGGTAAAATAAAAAAAGCTCAACGATTATTTGAGCAAATTGTACCTGGGTATAGAGGTAAACCAGGAGCAGAAAAATTAATGTATATGTACGGTAATACATTTTATTTACAAGAAGATTACATTACCTCAGCATACCAATTAGAGCGTTTTGTAAAAGCTTATCCGCGTAGTGAAAAATTAGAAGAAATGGCTTTTAAAGCAGCAAAAAGCACCTACTTTTTGTCGCCTCGTTCTAGCCTTGATCAAGAAGATACAGAAAAAGCTATTTTAAAGCTGCAAAACTTTATGAATACTTACCCTAAATCGGAGTATTTTAAAGAAGCTAGTGATTTAGCACTTGAGTTAGATGAGAAATTACAAGAGAAAGCATACAATATAGCTAAAGGTTATCATCATCGTATAAGTAGTGGAGCTCAGTTTAGAGACGACTATTATGCAGCAATAACTGCTTTGGATAATTTTTTAAAGGAATATCCAGGGAGTAAATACAAAGAAAAAGCCTTATATTACAAGTTTGATACAGCTTATTTGTTGGCGAAAAATAGTACTGAAAGACGAAAAAAAGAACGTTTAGAAGAAGCTATAACGTATTACAATAAGTGGAAAAAAGCTTATGCAGAATCAGAATTTACTGAAGAAGCAGAGCAAAATATAGCATATATAAATAACGAATTAGAACAATTGAATACTAAATAATCATTATGGATATTAAAAATACAACTGCACCATCAACTACAATTACTTATGATAAGAATGAGGTAGATGCGCAAACCGGTAATATTTACGAAGCAATTTCTATCATTTCTAAAAGAGCAACTCAGATTAACACTGAAATGAAAAATGAATTAGTAGAAAAATTAGAAGAGTTTGCTACATTTAATGACAGTTTAGAAGAAGTTTTTGAAAACAAAGAACAAATAGAAGTATCTAAGTTCTATGAAAAACTACCTAAACCACATGCAATTGCAGTAGAGGAGTGGTTAGGAGAAAAAGTATATTTCAGAGATACAACTGAAAAATAATAGATGTCTGTATTAAGTGGTAAAAATATATTACTAGGTATTACCGGAGGTATAGCCGCTTATAAGACAACTTATTTAGTTAGACATTTTATAAAAGCAGGTGCACATGTAAAAATTATCATGACACCTGCTTCTAAGGATTTTGTAACACCACTTACACTATCTACTTTATCAAAAAATCCTGTGCTATCATCATTTACAAATGAAGATGATGAAAATGATATGTGGAATAACCACGTAGATTTAGGTTTATGGGCCGATATTTTTGTAATTGCACCAGCAACTGCAAATACCTTATCGAAAATGGCTTCAGGGAATTCAGATAATTTTTTATTAGCTACTTATCTTTCGGCAAAATGCCCAGTATATTTTGCTCCAGCGATGGATTTAGATATGTATAAGCATACCTCTACAAAAGCATCTTTCTCAACATTAAAATCTTTTGGTAATATTATGATACCTGCTGGTTCTGGTGAGTTAGCAAGTGGCTTAATAGGTGAGGGAAGAATGGCAGAGCCTGAAGAGATTCTTGCATTTATTGAAAAAGATATTGCAAGTAAATTACCACTAAGAAATAAAAAAATACTAATTACTGCAGGCCCAACATACGAAGCTATAGATCCTGTACGTTTTATAGGTAATCATTCTTCAGGAAAAATGGGATATGAATTGGCTAAGGCAGCTGCTAATTTAGGAGCAGAGGTGATTTTAGTGTCTGGACCAACAAAAGAGGTGTTAAGTAACTCTTTGGTTACCATCATTCCTGTGGTTTCAGCAGAAGATATGTATACAGCATCACATAATTATTTTGCTAGTGTTGATGTTGCTATTTGTGCTGCTGCAGTTGCTGATTATAAGCCCAAAAATGTAGCCGAGCAGAAAATAAAAAAGAAAACAGAAACGTTTACAATAACGTTAGAAAAAACAAAAGATATACTAGCTTCATTAGGGGAAATTAAAAAGCAACAACTACTTGTTGGTTTTGCTTTAGAAACAAATAATGAACTTGAAAATGCAAAAGGAAAGCTAAAGCGGAAGAATTTAGATTTTATTGTGTTAAATTCGTTACAAGATAAAGGTGCTGGATTTGGTAAGACAACAAACAAAATTACAATTATTGATGCTGATGAATCGTTAATTTCCTTTGCATTGAAAAGTAAAAAGGAAGTGGCTACGGATATTTTAACCCATCTTTTAGATAAATTATAAATTTAAAGTTGCTACGTAAATTTGTAGTGCTGGTGAAATTTGAAACTATATGCGTAAATTGATAGCTTTTTTGGGTATAATAACATTAGGTTTTTTTGCTAATGCACAAGAACTTAATTGTGTATTGGCAATAAATGCAGAGCAAACAGGTCGTCCTAATGAACAAGTTTTTAGAACATTAGAACGATCATTAAATGATTTTATAAATAAAACAACTTGGACGGATAAAATTTATGCTCCTGAAGAACGCATTAATTGCGGAATGGTTATTACCATTACCGAAATGGGGTCAGATAAGTTTACTGCAACGCTACAAGTACAATCATCTAGACCGGCTTTTAATTCAACATATAGTTCGCCTGTTTTTAACTTTAATGATAAAGATTTTAGTTTTAATTATGTAGAGTTTCAAAATTTAACATTTAACCCAAATCAATTTGATTCTAACTTAATATCAGTAATTTCTTACTATGTCTATATAATTTTAGGTATTGACGCCGATACGTTTTCTTTAAATGGCGGTACACCTTATTATAATCAAGCTAAAAACATTTTAAATGTAGCCCAATCAAGCGGTTTTAAAGGCTGGGGGCCAAATGACGGAAACCAAACTCGTTATCAATTAATAGATCAATTACTATCACCTACATATACAGAATATAGAGCTGTACAGTACAGTTATCATAGAAATGCAATAGATGTAATGTATGACAATCAAAGAAAAGGAAAAGGGAGAATAATTTTAAGCTTAAAACAGTTTAAAAAAATGAATGCTCGCCGTCCGAACTCTTTTTTACAACGTGTATTTTTTGATGCAAAAGCCGATGAAATTGAACAAATATTTAGCGATGGACCAAGCGTAAAAATTACGGAATTAGTAGAAGTGTTAAATAGAGTGTCTCCAAACAATTCTTCCAAGTGGAGTAACATTAAGTTTTAATTTACATTAAAAAACGTACTGTTGTTAACAAATCTTTCTATAAAAAACTTTGCTTTAATAGATCAGTTAGAAGTTTCTTTTACTGATCAACTGACAATTATCACAGGTGAAACTGGAGCAGGTAAATCTATAATTTTAGGAGGTTTAGGACTTATTTTAGGTAAACGTGCTGATTTATCTGTAATTAATGATACTAGTGTGAAATGCATTGTAGAAGCAGAGTTTGCTATACAAAACTATAAGCTTAATGAACTGTTTAAACTGCATGAAATTGAGTATGATGATAGCACTATAATCCGAAGAGAAATTTTGCCATCAGGAAAATCACGAGCTTTTGTTAATGATTCTCCAGTATCTTTACAGGTACTAAAAAGTATTAGCGAACAACTAATAGATATACATTCCCAGCATCAAACATTACAATTAACAGATGATTCTTTTCAGTTTGAAATAATAGATGCTTTAGCGGATAATTATAAAATTTTAAACAAGTATACTGAAGCCTTAACTGAATATAAAAATTATAAAAAGAGCTTAGAAGTAGCTATAGCTAATCAAAAAGCTGCTGCAGATTCACATGAATACAATGTTCATGTTCTAAATGAGCTGTTAGAAGCTAAGTTGGATTCAGTTAATCAAGACGAGTTAGAGCAGGAGTTAGAACAGTTAAATAATGTAGAAAGTATTCAAGAACAGTTAATGCAGGCTAACCAATTATGTGCAGACGAACAATTGGGGGCTTTAAGTATACTTTCTAATTTAAAAAACAGTTTACGAAATATAGAAGGGTTTTCGGAGGCTTATGAATCGTTATTTAAGCGTATAGAATCTGTACAAATAGAATTAGAGGATGTTTTTGTTGAAATTGAAAATGAGCAACAGGTTATAGAAGCTAACCCAGAACGACTAGAAATTGTAACTTCAATTTTAAACAGGTTACAAGCATTGTTACAAAAGCATAATGTTACTACTGTTGAAGATTTATTGTTGTTGCAGAACGAATTAGAAAGTAAAGTAGCTGCAGTAGAAAATAGTGATGAGTTAATTAGAGAAAAACAGCAATTAGTTGATAAGCAATATCTAGCTGTAAAAAAGATAGCAACTGATATTTCAGAAAATCGTAAAAAGGCACTACCTAAATTAACACAGCAACTAGAAAAGATACTTGTAAATTTAGGAATGGAAAATGCGAAGTTTAACATAGCAGTTTCTTCTACGGATGATTTCTTATATAACGGAACAGACCACTTATCGTTTTTGTTTTCCGCTAATAAAGGAGGGAGTTTTAACGAGTTAAAAAAAGCTGCTTCAGGAGGTGAGTTATCTAGAATAATGTTGGCTATAAAGGCTATTTTATCTAAATACAAACAGTTACCAACTATCATGTTTGATGAAATTGATACAGGAGTTTCAGGTGATGTAGCTAATAAAATGGGAATGTTAATGCAATATATGAGTGAAAACATGCAAGTGTTTAGTATTACTCATTTACCTCAAATAGCAAGTAAAGGGAATGCTCATTTTAAGGTATATAAAGAGGATGTTAATGGAGTAACTAAGTCAAACTTAAAACCATTAACTAAAGAAGAACGTATACAAGAAATAGCAGAAATGATAGGAGGAAAGCAACTTACAGATACCGCCTTAAATCATGCTAAAGAATTATTGAATGCCTAGTAACTTTTTAAGCTAGTAATTATAGTTACGTAAAATATTTGTTAATTTTATTCGAATTAACACACTATGATTATGGCAAAATTATCAATTGAATTGGTAGAATTCTTAAAAAAGCTCGCTAAAAATAACAACAGAGATTGGTTTAATCAGCGAAAGCCCACCTATAAAAAACATGAAGCAGAAGCAAAAGAACTGTATCAAATTATAGCAGAAAAATTAAGAGCGACAGACGATATAGAAGGATACAAAATTATGCGTATTTATCGTGATGTTCGATTTTCTAAAGATAAAACACCTTTTAAGCCGCGCTTTGCAGGAAGTTTTAAGCGTGCAACTGAGGCGCTACGGGGAGGGTATTTTTTAAATATTGAGCCAGGTAATTGTTGTGCGGGAGGAGGATTTTATGCTCCAAACCCGAAAGATTTATTACGTATAAGAAAGGAGTTTTCGATTGATGCTACCCAAATACGCAAAATACTTACTGATGTAAAGTTTAAAATAGTATTTCCTGACGGCTTATTAGGTAATGAGGTTAAAACGGCTCCAAAAGGATTTAGTAAAGAAGATGAAGCTATAGATTTAATTAGGAAAAAACAGTTTTATGTTATGAGAACATTTACCGATGAAGAAATGTTGTCAGAAGATTTTACAGATAAAATAATGGAAGTGTTTGTAACACTTCGCCCATTTTTTGATTATATGAGCGAAGTATTAACCACAAATTTAAATGGGGAATCAATACTGAATAATTAACCAGCAATTAGTAAGTTTTCTTGGGTGTTATTATCTAATAGCTGTGCGTTATCTTTTAAAAATTCAATAACAATATTCATCATTCGTTTGTTTAATGCTGAAGAGTTTTGAATGTATATTTTATACTCTTCTACAGTAAAAGCACCAATAACGATACCTTTTAACGAGTTTCGAAACTTTATATCTTTTTGAATAGCATTTTCTATATAAAGTAATTTTTTTGTTGTTGTTAAGCTGTAATAAAAACCTTTATGTTTGGTTATGTAGTTTTTAAAAGCCTCAATAAGTAACTCATTTTGAAACTTAATAGCAGGTCTTATAGTAACATTTTGAAAATGTTCACCTTCCGACATATTTTCTGAAATACTTGCCGTTTTTACTCCTAATCTAATTTTTAGTAAATCGTTTGTTCTGTTATTCATAATTCAACAAAGTATTGGTTTACTCTAAATTACAAATAAGAATAGCTATTCGAGTTGTTATAGATAATAGTTATTAACCGAGTTGTGAACATAGTTTGTTTTTAAAATATTGATTATTATGTTTTTACGTTTTTTTTGTAACTTTGTTCTTCATTGATAAGAAAAACAGAAGTTTTAGTAAATACATACCCCAGATTAAACAGTAAAGTTTGAATACTAATCAAAATTATGGGATATGAAAAAGACTAATCAATTACGGAATGTACTTTTATGCGTAATGTTATTTTGGGTAACATTACTAAGTTCACAAGAAAAAGAAAAACCCTCTCAGTTTTATTTAACAGTTACTACAATGCATTGGAATATGGATTTAGAAGATTTTTCCATGAAGGATTGGATTGCGATAGAGAAAGAGTTTCTGGACAAAGTAACTAAAAAAAATGAATTTGTTTTAGCTGCAACAACTGCACATCATTATTTAACGGCAGACAATAGAGAGGTTTTATATGTACAATTATTTAGCTCATGGGAAGCTATTGAAAAGGCTGCTGATAGAAGTGATGAACTTATTAAAGAAGCTTGGCCAAATGAAGTAGACCGAGATGCTTATTTTAAAAAACGCGGAGCCTATTATTCCGATTTTCATTCAGATGAAATATACGCGACCTTTCCTGGAGGTAAATCAAGCAGTTCAGAAGCTGGAGATGATATTTTTTACTATGTAAGAAAAAGTCATTTTGCTTTTCCAGATGAAGGCTCAAGAAAAGAGTTTGAAGCCTTGAGAAATGCCTATTTAAAAGACGTTGTACATAAAAATAAATATTTAAAAGGATACTTTCCGTACGTACATGCATGGGGATCAGACAAGAGAGATTTTGTTGAAGTTTTTGAAATAGAATCATTAACAGATTTAGAAAAAGCCTTTGAAGAAACAGGTAGGCTAAATAAAGCCCGTTTTGCTGATGAAGATAAAATGAAAGCAGAAAGTAAAAAGATAGGAAAATATTTTACAGGATTTCATGCAGATTATGTTTATAAGGCTATACCAGAATTACGAAAAATAAGAGAGGTTTCAAAAAAGTAATGTGACTTAAAGACACTAAATTCAAATAAAAAAGCACTATTAACTAAATAGTGCTTTTTTATTTGAATTTAGTGTTAAAATTATATTTCTAAAGAAGAAAATAATTCTATTAATTTTGGACTTGATGGTCTTGGAGCATCAGCATCTACAATATTTCCTTTAGGATCTAATAAGATAAAGCGAGGGATACCAGTTATTTGGTAAGCTTTTGAAAACTCTTGATCATCTCCAAAATGCAATTGTACACCACCTAGTTCTTTTTCTGTTACCATTTTAGTCCATGCTTCTTTGTTTTTATCTAATGAGATACTTACAAATTCAATATTTTTACCATGATATTTTTCTTCTACTTCTTTTAAATGAGGAATTTCTTTTTTACATGGTCCGCACCAAGTAGCCCACATATCAATGTAAACATATTTTCCTTTTAAATCAGCTAAAGAAGTTGTACCTCCTTTATGGTTTTCATAATTAAAACCAACAGATGGCTTACCATTCATTTCTTTCATTTTTTGCTTTGCAGCAAACATATTCGAAAATTGCATAGAAATACCTTCAATATTTTTATACTGATTGGCAATAGTGGTACTGTCTAATAACTCTTTAGCACCATCTACTAAATTGGTGTAATCTGTTTTAAATTTAGCCATCCCTGAATCAAAATTGGCTTGATCTCCAGAAATAATAGTTTCATAATCTAAATTCTCCTGTAATTTAATTAACTCAGAAAAGAAGACGTTAGCTTTTGCTCCTTCACCAGTATAGGCAATTGAGTTATCAAAATCATTTGCGTCAACAGTCATGTTAAAATGATTTCCATTTTTTACATATATCTGCGTATATTCTTGTCCAGCAACGGCAGCGTATTCACCAGTAGCTAAACGTAAGGTGTCTGCAAAAACACCGTTTTCATCTAATGTAATTTCTTTTTTTAATTCACGACCTTTATAGATCATTAATTTACCGCCTTCATTATTAGTTATTTTTCCTGTAAACAAAGTATAGTCAACAGGTTTTTCTTCTTCTTTTTTACAAGAAATTATAGCCAAAGTAGCTAATGCAAAAACAATTTTTTTCATTTTATTATTTGTGTTTAATTGATGTGTGTATAGAAAAATAGTCTTTTAATTAAAATGCTATTTTTTATGGCTGCTAAAAATACAGAAAAAATAATAAATATTAAGGAATAGTTTTGGAAATCAGTAAAGCATTACGGATTTTTGAACTTTATTAATTACTATGATACATCACATAAATTCTAGTCGTTTGACTATAGAAATAATTCAAGAAATTATTTTAGAGCAAAAGGATCTTGCTTTATCAAATGAGGCTAAGGAAAAAATTGAAAAATGTCGTGCTTATTTGGACGATAAAATGAACAGGGAGTTTAACCCTATTTATGGTATTAACACTGGTTTTGGTTCTTTATGTAATGTTAAGATTGACAAAGAAAATTTAACACTATTACAAGAAAATTTAGTGCGATCACATGCTTGTGGTACAGGTAGTGTTGTTCCTCAGGAAATAGTAAAACTAATGCTATTGCTTAAAATACAAAGTTTAAGCTATGGGCATTCAGGTGTACAGTTAGCAACTGTACAGCGTTTAATTACAATGTATAATGAGGATATTTTACCAGTGGTTTACACGCAAGGTTCCTTAGGGGCTTCTGGAGATTTAGCTCCATTGGCACATTTGGCTTTACCTTTAATTGGAGAGGGCAAGGTAAATTATAAAGGTGAAGTGATTACGGCTGCGGTTTTATTTGATAAATTGGGTTGGAAAAAAATTGCATTACAGTCTAAAGAAGGTTTGGCTTTGTTAAATGGAACTCAGTTTATGAGTGCTTACGGAGTACATAATTTACTAAAAGCTTATAAGTTATCTTATTTTGCTGATGTTGTTGGAACAATATCTTTAGAAGGGTTTAATGGAAATAGCTCGCCATTTTTAGCTTTTTCACATATCATACGTCCACATAATGGGCAACTTCTAACGGCGGCAAGAATTACTTCTTTGTTAGAAGGAAGTCAGTTAATTACTCAAGAAGGAAAAGCAGTACAGGACCCGTATTCTTTCAGATGTATGCCTCAGGTACATGGTGCTACAAAAGACACACTAGATTTTGTTAAAAAAACGTTTGAAACAGAAATTAATTCGGTAACCGATAACCCGAATATTTTTATAGAAGAAGATATGGTAATTTCTGCAGGGAACTTTCATGGGCAACCTTTAGCTTTAGCTGCAGATTATTTAGCCATAGCTATTGCAGAGTTAGGAAGTATATCAGAGCGTAGGACTTATCAGTTAATTTCTGGTTTAAGAGGTTTGCCTGCATTCTTGGTTAATGAACCAGGTATAAACTCTGGTTTTATGATTCCGCAATATACCGCAGCAAGTATAGCCAGTGCAAATAAGCAACTATGTACCCCTTCGAGTATTGATTCTATAGTGTCAAGTAACGGGCAGGAAGATCATGTAAGTATGGGGGCAAATGGTGCTGTAAAATGTAAAACTGTAGTAGATAATGTAGAGCGTATATTAGCCATAGAATTATTAAATGCTACCCAGGCATTAGATTATAGAAAACCGTTAAGATCTTCTGATTTTATCGAAAGTTTAGTTATGGCATATCGCAAGGAAGTTCCTTTTGTTGAAAAAGATAGATTACTGCATGACGATATTCAAAAATCAATTGAGTTTATTCAAAACTTTGTATTGGACGCTGAAGTTATTTTTGAATAAAAAGAAGAATTTGTAATGAATTGAGAAAGGGAGCTAAATTATTAGCTCCCTTTTATTTTTTGATACTAAATTTAGTATAAGCTAATACATTATTAGTAATGGTAACTTTTACATTGCTAACTACAGATAAAGGAGACCCTTCGGTTTTTAGCCAATGTACAAAGTTTTTTAATTGTTCATTCGTTCCAACAGCTTCTGTGTATACAGAACCATCATCTTTATTCATAACAAAGCCATTTAGGTTAAGTTGTTGTGCCTTTTCTTGGGTATATTTTCTAAACCAAACCCCTTGAACTTTGCCTGTTATTATAATATTGTATTGTTGCATTATAAAATTGTTACTGGGTTTTTGTATTCATTTATGGCTACAAACGTAAAATGACCAGTAACTGCAAGTTCTCTTTCATTAGCGTACATACGTTCAGTATATATGTCTACTTTAATTTTACAACTCGTAGTTCCTACTTTAACAACTTTGGCTACGAGTTCAATAATACTTCCTTCAGGAATAGATTTTTCAAAGTCAATTCGATCTGTAGAAACTGTAACCATTCGTTTTCTACTAAACCTTGTTGCACAAATAAATGAAGCCTCATCCATTAACTGTAGCGCTGTACCTCCAAATAGGGTTTCGTAATGATTAGTTGTGTTTGGAAAAACTGCTTTAAATATTCTTGTTTCGGAGTTTTCAATGCGTTGTTCTACAGTAAGATTTTTCATAAAGTTAAGTTTTAAAACTGATAGCGCTATCAATTTTTATTATGCTAATGCTTGTGTTAAAGTATATACAAAATGTATTTTTGCAGTAAATATAGTTGATATGAATATAATAGAAAGCTTAAAGTGGCGATATGCCACTAAAAAGTTTGATGCTACAAAAAAGATTTCAGATACTAAATTATCGTTATTAAAAGAAGCTTTTACTTTAACGGCAACCTCATATGGTTTACAACCAGTAAAATTAATGGTGTTATCTAATAAGGTTATGCAAAAAGCATTAGTACCTCACTCATATAATCAACAACAAGTAGCACAAGCATCACATGTGTTAATTATTTGTATTGAAAATAAGATAAACGAGGCATACATTAGAAGCTATTTTGAAGATGTGAAAAATGTTAGAGGTACAGCAGACGAAATTTTAGATCCATTTAGAACATATTTAATAGATCATTTTTCAGAAAAAACTACTGAAGAGGTTAAAGAATGGGCGGTGAAGCAAGCATATATTATATTAGGTAATTTGCTAACAGTTTGCGCTGTAGAACAAATAGATGCATGCCCTATGGAAGGTTTTGTACCTGAAAAATATGATGAATTATTAGGTTTGCAAGAAAAAGATTTATCATCTGTATTAGTTATGCCTATTGGTTATCGAGCAGAAGATGATATGTTTGCTACGTTTAAAAAAGTTAGAAAATCTATTGAAAGTAATGTATTAGATTATTAGTTTTGGTAAGGTATTTGTTACCATATTAAAATATTAGATAACTTCCATAAGTTTATAGAAAATGAAAAGAATACTCGTATTTATAGCCTTAGTTACAAGCACATTTTTTTATGCTCAAACATCGGCTTCAAAATTAAAGTGGGAAACAGACTTTGAAACCGCTAAAAAAATAGCAAAAAAAGAAGCGAAACCAATATTGATGTTGTTTACAGGTAGTGATTGGTGTCCGCCGTGTAAAACATTAAAGAAAGATTTTTTCAACTCATCGGAGTTTTCTACAAAAGCCAATAGTTTTGTACTATTGTTAGTTGACTTTCCGCGAAATAAAGAAAACATAAGTGAGGCACAACAAAAGGCTAATAAAGCACTGAATTCTGCTTACGGTGTACGTTCTTTACCAACAATTATTGCTACAGATTATAACGGTAGAGTTATTGATAAAATTAAGAGTTATAATTCAGCAAGAGATACACGATATCATTTTGAATTTATTAATAAACTGATTAAATAAGTTTTTAATAAGAAGAGTTTTAAGAGGTGTTTTTGACACCTCTTTTTTTTTACTTATAAGCATCTGCGGTTGTGTAAATTGTAAAATATTAACTTAATTTATATGTATATGGTAAAATATAAACGTATTTAATCACAAATTATCAACATTTAGTCTAAAAAAATAAAAATATACTATATATAATTGTTTTTTTTTGAAATAAAAGAGTATTTTTAATACTATAAACCCAATAAAACATTTGAATATGAGATATTTATACTTATTCTTACTGTTTTCACCATTTATCTATTCACAACAAGGAGTTGGGGTGGGTACTAATAATCCGCAACAAAAATTGCATATAGCTTCTCCTACAGGTTCTTTACGGGTAGAAAGTTTAAATCATGTAAATAGTACATTTAACGGAGGAGATGTAGATGGTGATTCAGATTTTACTAATAATAGTTTTCCATTATATGTTGATGAGAATGGAGACTTTACTTTAGAGTTAGTTCCTTTATATAATAGTGAAGATTCCGATGCATTAGATAATACGGTATTACCAGGAGCTTCAGTTACGTTATTGCCTACTGATGCTGACGGTAAAGAAGAAACTCAAATTACATCATATACAATAGCTATAAATAGGGCTACTATATTAGAAGTGAAATATAACTTAAGTTTTGACGTGTATGAAAATGCAGCTAAAACTGTAATTACAGAACGTGTAGCAAGAAGAATCTCAACTTATTTTAGAGTTTCAGGATCTACAAGACGTTACGGGCCAGCATCTAAGTGTTATTATAGTGGTTCAGTAAATAGTGTACCGGGTTCTATGTTTAATGCAAGTACTTGTTATATTATTTTACCAGCAGCAGGTTCGTATACCATTAGCTTTTTCGGTGAAGTTTCAACAAATACTAAAGGTTCTGGAGGTCCACCTACAGGATTGGCTAATGTGCAGTCTACTTATGTTGAATTTGCAACAGGTAACGACTCGATATTTTTCAGATTACATTAATATCCCAAAATCTTAAGTTATGATAAAGCAAATTAATTATATATTTTTATTAGCAAGTTCAATTGTTTTTGGGCAAGTAGGTATTGGAACAACCAACCCTCAAAAAGAATTACATATTGCTGGAGCAACTTCTACAATAAGAATTGAGAAGTTAAATACAGTAAACAGCCCAACCTTTAATGATGGTGTAAAAATTGCACCAGTATTTGTAGACGGTAATGGCGATTTAACCTTAGATTCTGGTTTTGGTTCAGGAGGAGTAGAGCCACTAAACTTTTTATTAGATATTCCAGATTTTATTCCGGATGACCCTTATAATCCATTAGGTTTTCCAGGTTCGGGTACTGTTATTAATAACCCAGTAGGGACTTCGACTGCCGAAGGTCAAATAGTATCAGTTCCATTATCGGTACCGCAAACTGCATTAATAGAGGTTAAGTATGGTGTAACAATACTTATTGCAGGAACTGATATGCAAGCTGGGCCACCAACAGCTTATACTGCGGGAGGGGAAACATCAACCGTATTTACATATTTTAGAATAGATTTAAACTCTGACGGACTTTCTGCTACTGAAATGTCTAAAAAATACGGTCAGAAAGCACAAATGTACTCTACCTACCCAGGAGGAACAATTGGTTATCCGTATATGAATAGCCAAGGGTATTTAACGTTACCACCAGGAAACCACAGTATAATTTTTTATGGAGTTGTAAATGATTCTGCACTAAGTTATACAAGTGTTGGTTTTGGAGGAACTAAAGATTATCTAAAAATTAGAGTGTACAATTAAACTTACGTATTATGAAAAAAATTATATACATATATATATTATCTACAGTAGCAGCACTGGCACAAGTAGGTATAAACACAACAACGCCAGTTCAAGAGGTACATGTAGCTGGAGCTACAGAAGGAGTAAGAATAGAAGGTTTAGATGCTACAAATAATATGGATAATTTAGGACCAGGATCATCTACTAGAGTATATGCCGATGCGAACGGTGATTTGGTTTTAGGGAGCTCAGCCGAAACAATAGAGTTGTTATTAGATGTTGAGAATTATTTAGTAGACGGAAATAATACTTCAGGGGCTACTGTTAATCAGATACTTCAAACAGGAGGAGGGAATGGTTATACAGCTACAGGAATTCAGAACGATATTCCTGGATCAATTTTCACCTTAACTAAAAATGCAATTGTTGAGGTTAACTATTCAATTTCTTGGTCAGTTGAAATTAATTCTACAGGTAGAATTAGTGATAATAGAGCAAGAATAGTACAAACAGGTTTGTACTTTAAAAAATATAATCCAGGAACAGGTTTGTATGAAAATATACTAACAGATGTTGATGGTAATTTTATTAATTCAGGGCCGTGGTGTATAGCATCAAATGCTGGTGGATGTACTGAAGTAGGAGGGTTGTTAGCTATAAACGGACAGTTTTATAATAATGGTCATGCTAAACATGGTGAACATCAAAACTTTCAAAATACGGGTTCTGACTATGTAAAATTAGGTCCAGGTACGTATTATGCAATGTTTGCAGGTCAAATTGCTGTTGGTTCAACACTGGGGTCTGGTGCGGCTAAAATGTATTTAGGTTCTGGTAGTAGTGACGAATTACAGATTATAGCTCATTATTACTATTAGGAAGAAATATAAAATAAAAAAAGGCTACAAAATTTGTAGCCTTTTTTTATTTTAATAATTAGTGTAATCAACTATTTCTAATCCGTAACCTATAATACCAACTCGTTTTTTATGCTGATTGGCATTAGAAACTAGGTTTAATTTATGAATACCCAAATCATGTAAAATTTGTGCTCCTATACCAAAATCTTTTACATCCATTTTTATTTTAGGGGCTCTTATTTCTCCTTTACCTTGATTTTCTTTTAATTGAGTTAATCTATTTAAAATATTTAAAGAAGGGTTTTCTTGATTTATGAATACGTAAGCGCCTTTTTCTGATTGGTCTATAAGTTTGAAAATATTTTCAAATTGTTCATTAGTGTCAAAGGTAAGTGTATCTAAAATATCATTATTCACTAAAGTAGAGGTAACTCTTACTGTCACAGCTTCGTCTTTAGTCCAGGTACCTTTAGTTAAAGCAATATGTACTTGGTTGTTCGTGGTTTGCTTGTAAGCTCTAATTCTAAATTCCCCAAATCGAGTTTGTATCTGAAAGTCTTCTTTTTTCTGAATTAAAGAGTCGTGCTCCATACGGTAAGCCACTAAATCTTCAATAGATACAATTTTTAAATCAAACTTTTTAGCTACTTCAAGTAATTGTGGCAAACGTGCCATAGTACCGTCATCATTCATTATTTCAACGATAACTCCAGCGGGTTTTAAGCCAGCTAAACGCGCAAAATCAATCGCTGCTTCGGTGTGTCCTGTTCGGCGTAATACCCCACCAGTTTTTGCTTTTAACGGAAAAATATGTCCAGGTCTATTTAAATCGTGTGGTTTCGTATCAGTATTTATAAGGGCCTGTATGGTTTTAGCTCTGTCTGATGCTGAAATACCTGTTGTAACACCATTCCCGTTCAAGTCTACAGAAATGGTAAAGGCAGTTTCCATAGGGTCTGAACTGTTGCTAGTCATCATGTTAAGATTTAATTCATTGCACCTCGATTCGGTAAGTGGTGCGCAAATTAAACCTCTACCATGAGTAGCCATAAAATTAATCATCTCAGGAGTAACCATTTCAGCTGCTGCTAAAAAGTCTCCTTCGTTTTCTCTGTCTTCATCATCAACAACAATAATTACTTTTCCTTGACGAATATCTTCTATAGCGTCGTGAATGTTATCAAGTTGTGTAGTTGTGTTTTTTTTAATTGTTGTCATTGTGTGTTATGCTAATAAAATAGTTTTCACTGTTTTATTTTTCTCGTATAATTTTTTTCCAAATTTTAGTAAAAAATAAACTAATTCCATCGGTATTAAACATTCCTTTGTCAGAAGTTGCATTTCTAGTGAGTCTTATCCCTAAAGGCAGCATGATTATGGTTGATAACCAAGCTCCTAAAAATGTAGGAATGGCTCCTTTTTCTGCACTATTTTCTGCAAAAATACCAATAAACCAGTAACTAAGAAATAAAATTATAGCAATTACCATAGGTAACCCCATACCTCCTTTACGAATTATAGCTCCTAAAGGTGCTCCAACAAAAAATAGTAAAAAACACGATACTGCTAAGGCAAACTTTTTTTGTAATGCCATTTTATGTTGATTCAGATTAGATGTTTTTGCTGCAAAGTTTTTTTCTCGTAATTCAATTTGTTTATAGGCCGATGTTGTATTGGAAATTGCGTAATCGAAAATTTTTAGCTTTTCATTATTGGTAAATAAGTCAAGTAAATTTCCTTTAAAATATGTTACTGAATCCTTTTTAGCAATACGTTTAACGAGTCCTTTTGTTTCGGTTAGTGAAGAATCTTTTACAACTCTTTTTTTAAGATTGGTTTTGTTAATTCGGTTGTGAATACCGTAACTATTGTACAGGTTATCAATTTCTTTGTTGTTATCGTTAGTGATTTTTTGTTCTAATGAATCGATGGTTGGAATAAGTTCATTGATTTTAAGCATTCTATGAGTAGTTGCTTTCCCTTTTTCGTCTAGATCTACTTTGTTGAGCTCTGATAAATCAATATTCATGGTGTATTTCTCAAAAGAACTCTTAGCATGTGGAACTTTATTTCTTTTCTTAGGATCACGGGTTTTAATATCATGATAATAATTCCCTTCGTAAAGAATAAGTTGGAGTATGTTAGACGCTTCACTTGAAACTAAATCACCAGTTTTAGCTTTAATTACAGTTTTATTTTGGTTGCTTTCTTTTTTAAAGAGAACAATGTTTTCTAGGTGATTTCCGTTCTCACCAGTTTTTTTCTCAACTTTAATTGTTACATCTCCAATGGTGTTAAACTGCCCTTCTGCAATTGCCATTGCGGGTTTTAATTGGGCTATATTTCTACGCAAATTTCTAGATTCATATTCACCCCAAGGAATTACGTTGTTGGCAAAAAAGAAAGTTATAATACTAAGTAGTAAAATAAAAATAGAAATACCTCGCATGGCTCTTTGCAAAGAAATACCAGATGATTTCATAGCTGCAAACTCATAATTTTCGGCAAAATTACCAAAAATCATTATGGAGGTAAGTAATATTGTTAAAGGTAAAATTAAAGGTACTAGGGTAGGAAGGAGGTAAATTAAAAATTTAAAAATTACAATAAGATCTAAATCTTTTCCGGCCAATTCCTTTACAAATAACCATACCGACTGTAATATAAAAATGAATATAAGTATAGTAAAAACACTAAAAAATGTTTTTAAAAAGGTAGATAAAATGTAACGGTCAAGTATTTTCAAGATCAACTACTCGTTAAAATAATAATCACTGTATTTATTACGGTCAAAAATAAATAAACTTTCTGATAAAGGTTGATTTGTTTTAAAACTATTAACAGTTAATGTAGTTGTGGTACCGTTTTTTCCGTTTTCAATTAAATTGTAAATGTTTTTTGTGTGTGTGTCAATACCTAATAAAACGTATTTTATTTCCGAATTACTATCAATTGGTGTTAGTTTAATGTATTGTATAGAGCGTCCTTTAATAGGTAACTCTTTATCCCAAGCGTAAGTATATCCATCTTTATAAAAAGTTAGCATTTTTGAAGGAGTAATAGCGCCTTCATCATCATCTGCAGCATTAGTAACTGTTATTTCTTCGTCTTCGCTATTGATAGTATATGATTTTTTTCCATCAAATAAACGGGTAACTCCCATTAAATTTAAAAGATATTGTTCACCTTTTAAATATACATTTCCTTTGGTAGTTTGCTCAATATTTTCAGCTTCGTTTTTAAGGCTATATTTAAAGTCGATGCTAATATTTTCATAGCTTTTCACTTTAGTAGATACCGTTTCTAGGTATTTTTTTGCTTTTTCTGAGTTTTGAGAAAAACCTAAAGTGCTAATTAAGGTGATGATAATTACAAAATACTTTTTCATGTGTCTGTGGTCTTAATTTTCATTTTCTAATAGTTGGTCTAATGCTACTAAATCTGGCACTAACACCTGTCTTGCTTTACTTCCTTCAAAAGGCCCAACAATACCAGCAGCTTCTAATTGATCAATTAGTCTACCAGCTCTGTTATACCCTAATTTAAGTTTTCGCTGTAATAAAGATGCTGATCCTTGTTGTGCTGTAACCAGTACTTCGGCAGCCTCACGGAACAATTTATCACGTTCAGAGATATTGTTATCAAGAGTCGTGCCACCCTCATTATCATCACCTACATATTCAGGTAATAAATGTGCATCAGGATAAGCTTTTTGTCCGCCAATGAATTCGGTTATTTTTTCAACTTCAGGAGTGTCTACAAAAGCACATTGGATTCGTATTAATTCGTTTCCTTGAGTGTATAGCATATCTCCTCTACCAATAAGTTGATCGGCACCACCGCTATCTAAAATGGTTCGAGAGTCTATTTTAGACATTACCCTAAAAGCAACACGTGCGGGGAAGTTGGCTTTAATCATTCCGGTAATTACATTTACAGACGGACGTTGTGTGGCTATTATTAAGTGTATTCCAATTGCTCTGGCTAGTTGCGCTAAACGAGCAATAGGGGTCTCAACTTCTTTTCCAGCTGTCATTATTAAATCGGCAAATTCATCTACAACTAGTACGATGTATGGTAAAAACTTGTGTCCATCATTTGGGTTTAGCTTACGCTCTTTAAATTTCTTATTGTATTCTACTATGTTACGGCAAAATGCATTTTTAAGCATTTCATACCTATTATCCATTTCAATACATAATGAATTTAAAGTGTTAATAACTTTAGAGTTATCAGTAATTATAGCTTCTTCACTATCAGGAAGTTTTGCTAAATAATGACGTTCTATTTTATTAAAAAGTGTAAGTTCTACTTTTTTAGGATCTACCAAAACAAACTTAACTTCAGCGGGGTGTTTTTTATATAAAATAGAAGTCAAAATACAGTTCAGGCCAACAGATTTTCCTTGCCCTGTAGCTCCAGCCATAAGTAAATGTGGCATTTTAGCTAAATCTACTACTAAGGTTTCATTACTAATAGTTTTACCAAAGGCAATAGGAAGCTGCATTTCTGCTTCTTGAAACTTTTTTGAAGCAATGGCAGCACGCATAGAAACTATTTGTGGTTTTTTATTAGGCACTTCAATACCTATGGTACCTTTACCAGGCATTGGAGCTATAATACGTATTCCTAATGCCGCTAATGAAAGCGCAATATCATCTTCAAGGTTTTTGATTTTAGAAATTCTAACTCCAGCTTCTGGAACAATCTCGTACAAGGTTACTGTAGGACCAACAGTAGCTTTTATGTTAGATATTTCAATTTTATAGTTTTTTAAAGTAGTAACAATTTGATTCTTATTGTCTTCTAGTTCTTCTTGATTTATCGTTATACCTTTTCCTCTAGTATAATCTTTTAATAAATCAATTGTAGGGAATTTGAAATTACTTAATTCTAGGGTAGGGTCAAATTCCCCAAAATCTTCTACTAGTTTATCAGATAAGTTGTCCGTATGGGTTTTTTCTTCTTCCATAACTTCAACTTTCATCGATAAATCATCGTTTGTTGATTGAATAGTTATTTCTTCTGGTTTAGTTTCAACTACTTCTACAGTTGTGTTACTTTCTATAACTTCTTCATCTTCTGTTTGATTCGTTTCAAGTTGCGTGTTATTCTCGAATAAAAATTCAGAAATAATAGCTTCATCCTCATCAACTATAGTTTTTTCCGTTTCATGTTCTACTTCACCATTATCAAGAAGTTCTTTTTTGCTAGTAAAAAAATCTTTTATTACGTCTGCAGTCAATTTAAAACGAATAATTAAATACGTGCTTAGAAAGAAAAGTAAGAGTAGGGTAGTGCCAACTTTTCCTAAATAATCTTGCAGAAAATCATTTATTTCAAAACCAACAGTACCACCTAAAATTGTATTGTTGAAGAATCCTAAAAAAATCGATAGCCATATTGCAACTAACATCCCCCATAACCAACGTTTTTTTAACAACTCAATTTTGGTGTTTAATAATAAGGTAACTCCTGATAGGTTAATTAAAAAAGCAATGATTAAAGAAGCAATTCCAAAACCTCTATAAATAAAAAAGTGAGAAACAGTAGCCCCAAAAATATTGGCGATATTTTCAGTTTTTGATGCTCGTGAAAAATGGCCTATTTCACTTTGGTCGGCTTTCCAGGTAAAAATGTATGATATAAAAGCAATACACATTAACAGCCCTAATAAAAACAAGAAAATTCCTAAAATGTTTCGTTGTTGTTTATTTAGGCTTATTTTTTGAAGCTTAAATTTCGAAGCTGTTTTTTTTGTTGTTTTTGCTTTCTTTTTTTTTGCCATTCCTAATTTTTATTATAGTGCAAGTATTTTAGGGATGTATATAATTAAACCAATTATAACTCCTGCGCTTGCTGCCATAAACACGGCTCCTGCTGAAATATCTTTAATAATTCCAATTTTACGATGGAAATCTGGATGAATGAAATCTGCAATTTCTTCAATGGCAGTATTAATACCTTCCGTACTCAAAAGTAAGCCAATGGCAAATACTTGCAGCATCCATTCTTGTGCAGATATACCAAAATAGAAACCTGCAATTGTTACAAGTAGGGCAATAATTAATTGCGCCTGAATACTTGATTCAGTTTTGATAAGAATGAGAGCTCCTTTTAAAGCATATTTTGCCCCTTTAAGTCTGCCAATTATAAAGTTATCTTGAGGTGATTTCATGTATTAACTGTAGCTACATATTGTTATAATGCTTCAAAAGCAGCTTTATAATTTGGTTCATCTACAATTTCAGGAACTTGTTCGGTGTGTGTAATAATTCCGTTTTCATCAATTACAATAATTACTCTAGAGTGTAACCCTTCTAATGGGCCATCAATAAAATCTAGTCCATATGTTTTTCCAAATTCGTTGGCTCTAAAGTCTGATAAGTTAATAACATTATCTAGGCCTTCGGCACCACAAAAACGCGCTTGAGCAAATGGTAAGTCTCGTGAAATACAAAGCACAGTTACATCTTCAATATCATTAAGATCTTTGTTAAATTGCCTTACTGATTGAGCACATGTACCTGTATCAATGCTCGGAAATATATTTAATACTACAGCTTGACCTTTAAAATCAGAAAGTGTAGCGGTAGATAAATCGGTTTTTACTAAGGTGAATTCTGGTGCTTTAGTACCGACTGCTGGTAAGTTTCCAGAAGTATGTATTTTATTTCCTTTTAAAGTTACGGTAGCCATAATTGTTGTTTTAATGTACAGAGTATCAAATTACGTTAAAATCTATTAAAATATAAAGATTTTAGCCATAAAGTTATCATAAAAAAAGCGCTCATTAAGAGCGCTTTTACTTCTGTATGTATACTTGTTTTAGTTTTTAGCTAAGTACTCAGCTGTAGCAGAGTGGTTTGCTTGCATACCATCTTTACCTTTGCTCCAGTTAGCTGGACAAACTTCTCCATTAGCTTCAAAGAATTGTAAAGCATCTACCATACGGATAGCTTCATCTACATTTCTTCCTAATGGTAAATCGTTTACTAATTGATGGCGAACAACACCCTCTTTGTCGATTAAGAATAAACCTCTGTAAGCAATTAATTCTCCTTCTGCAACACTTTCTCCTTCTTCGTTATAAAATACTTCTCCTGCTAAAACATCGTAGTTTGCAGCAATTGTTTTGTTAGTATCGGCAACTAAAGGGTAAGTAATACCTTTAATACCACCTTTATCTTTCTCTACTTGTAACCACCCGTAGTGAGATTGTTCAGTATCTGTTGATACTCCTACAACAGCAACATTTCTAGCTTCAAATTCTCCTAATTTTTCTTGGAAAGCATGTAACTCAGTTGGACAAACAAAAGTGAAATCTTTTGGATAGAAAAATAAGATAACGTCTTTTTTTCCTAAAAATTGGTCTAATGAAAAGTTTTCAGCAAATTGATTTCCGTTTATTACTGCTTGAGCATTAAATTTTGGTGCTTTTTTTCCTACTAATACGGCCATTTTTATTTTTTTAAAATTGTTAAAACTGGTGCAAATATAAACATCATCTACAGAATTGCATGTTATGTTATATTTAATTTTTTGATAGGAGTATAAAGAATATTTATGCGTTTTTAATACTTCTTATTTTAATACCAATGGCAGCAAAAAACAATGTCATAAACGGACTCAGCCAATTAAAAATGGCAAATGCAAAATACTCTGCTACACCAACACCTAAAACTCCTGATTGATAGGCTCCACATGTATTCCAAGGTATTAGTACAGAGGTTACAGTACCCGAATCTTCAAGAGTCCTACTTAAATTTTCTGGAGCCAAATTTTTATCTTCATATGCTTTCTTGAACATTTTCCCAGGTATTACTAATGCTAAATATTGATCGGAAGCAATAACGTTTAGCCCTAAACAACTTACGACAGTAGTAGCAAATAAACCAAAAACTGAGTGTGCTAATTTTAATAACGACTTGGTGATACGTGATAAAGCTCCTATTCCATCCATTATTCCTCCAAACACCATGGCGCAGATAATTAGATAGATAGTCCAAAGCATTCCATTCATTCCGCCAGAGCTGAATAATTCGTTTAGCTTTTCGTTATCTGTTGTAATTGCTGTATCGGTAAGTATGGCATTAGTAATGGCACTGAAGTTAGAGGAAGCTATGCCAGACAATATGTTTTCTTGAAAATATATGGCAAATACTGCTGCCAATAGCACACCAGCTCCTAAGGCAATTAATGGTTTTGTTTTTAGCAAAATTAGTGCAATAACTACAACGGGTACAATAAATAAGTAAGGAGTAATATTAAATGTGCTTTTAATGGTATGCAGTAATCCTGTAATATCTGCATTTCCAGTAGTTTCAATTGTCATACTCATTCCTGTAAAAGCGATTAGCGTAATGATAATTGTAGGTATAGTTGTATAGCCCATATATTTAATATGTGTAAATAGGTCGGTTCCAGCCATTGCAGGGGCTAGGTTAGTAGTGTCGCTTAAAGGCGACATTTTATCACCAAAATAAGCGCCAGAAATTACGGCTCCTGCAATCATACCTGTTGGTATACCTAAAGCAGTACCGATACCTATTAAAGCTATACCTACTGTAGCCGATGTTGTCCATGAACTTCCTGTTGCAATGGAAATAATAGCAGCAATAATAACCGATGCTGGCAAGAAAATTTCAGGACTCAATACTTGCAGTCCATAATAAACCATAGCAGGAATAATACCGCTAATAAGCCAGGTTCCTGCAAGTGCCCCAACTAAAAATAAAATCATTATAGGAACAAATACACTTTTTAAGTTTTCCCAAATTTCTAAAAACATTGTGGTTAAGGTTACTTTGTTAAGTAAGCCTACAACTGCCGCACATCCTCCACCGATTAATAAGATAAACTGATTGGAATAATCACCTAACCAAGCACCATCTTTATAAAAAATATTATAAGCAAGTAAAGCCATTAAAATTACCACAGGAATTAAGGCTTCCCAAATACTTAGTTCTTTATTGCTAATTATGCGTTGATCGTTAATATTTATTTCAGATATATTTTGATTTTCTTCTTGCATTAAAATTGTTTTTTGGAGCGTAATGTTACGATTTTATTACTGTTTCTGCAAACTACATTTTGTTAAAACATAATAGTAGTTTGTTAAATAATTAAATGAGACTGAGTATAAATAATATAGGCAATGTAATAATCAACAGATACTTTAGTTATCTTTATAGTAACAAAATCTTCATGATTATGAAAATAAAGCAACTTGCTCCAATTGTGTTTTTCTTTTTTGGAACATTATTCCTTTCTGCGCAACAAAACACCAAAACTTTTAAAGAAGCCTTATTAACAGCAAAAGAAACAAATAAAAAAGTACTGTTGGTTTTTGCGGGTTCTGATTGGTGTGCCCCATGCATGAAACTTGAAAAAAATATATTGCATACACCAGAATTTAAAGATTTAGCAGACGAAAAATTTGTATTGTATAAGGCAGATTTTCCAATGCGAAAGAAAAACAAATTACCAGAAAGTAAACAAAAAGAAAATGGCGCTTTAGCTGAAAAGTACAAACAAAATGGTATTTTTCCTTTGGTAGTTGTACTCACTAATGAAGGAAAAGAATTAGGGCGTATGTCATATAAAAACATAGCTCCTGTAACTTATTTTAATAAGCTTGCTTCATTTTAATCTTATGAGAAATCACTTTTTTACCACAATTTTAGTGTTGTTTATAGTAACAAGTTATGGGCAACAACATTATAGTAAATCTGTGTTGTTAATGGGAAGTGATTTTAAGATAACTGTTGTAGCAAATTCTAAACAAGAAGGAGAAAAATACATTAATCTTGCTATTGCTGAAATTGAGCGAATTGAGCAATTAATTTCCTCTTGGGACCCTAATTCTCAAACGAGTTTAATAAATAAAAACGCTGGAATTAATCCTGTAGTGGTTAATCAAGAATTATTTGATTTAATTCAGCGATCAAAAAAACTATCAGAACTTACTGGAGGTGCCTTTGATGTATCTTTTGCTTCCATGGATAAAATATGGAAGTTTGATGGAAGTGTAACTACCATGCCCCCAGCAAATGAAGTTAAGGCTTCGGTTGAAAAGGTAGGGCATGATAATATTGTAATGAACCCGGAAGCTACTACCGTTTTTCTAAGAAAAAAAGGTATGAAAATAGGCTTTGGTGCTATAGGGAAAGGGTATGCTGCAGATAAGGCAAAAGAATTACTAATTGCAAAGGGAGTAACAGCAGGAATTATTAACGCATCTGGCGATTTAACCACTTGGGGTAACAAACCAGATGGTAAACCTTGGGTTGTAGGAATTAAAAACCCATTAAACAAAAACAAAGTATTTGCCTGGTTTCCTGTTGATAATAGAGCCATTGTAACTTCAGGTAATTATGAAAAATATGTTGTTATAAATGGCACACGCTATACGCATATAATAAACCCTAAAACAGGTTATCCATCACAAGGGGTTATAAGTGCGTCTGTATTTGCTCCTAAAGCTGAGCTAGCTGATGCGTTAGCAACATCAATTTTTGTTTTGGGCATAGAAAGAGGGCTATATTTTATAAACCAATTGAATGGTGTTGATTGTGTTATAGTTACAGACACTGGAAAAATTCATTATTCAAATAATATACAAAATGAAATTCAAGAAAATTAACTATAAACATATACTAGTTCTATTTTTTACAGTAATACTCAGTTCATGCGTAACCGTAAAAGAATATGAGAAAGTATATGTAAATGATGCTGATATGGAATTATCAGCTTATAAAATAAATAAATTTGAAACAAGCTTTCAGGTATATCGCGAGGCAGCCTCTGGTGCCAATGGTGGTAAAGCTGGAGGAGGTTGCGGTTGTAATTAAAAATATGATGCAAAAACAAATTGTAACAAACATTATGTTGCTTTTATCAATAATGGTAATGGCTCAAGAAAAAACTACCGACACTATTTTTAAAAAAAGAGTGTTAGAAAAGGCTGAAGTTGATTTTTTGATGAGTTATTATACTCAAGACGGAAATCATGCGGCTGTAACTGGAGGAAAAGGGACAGAAGAGTTAACAGATATCACTCCAACTTTTATTGTAGCCATACCTTTAAATGATGATGATGTTTTAACTGCTGATGTTGGTATTTCGGCATATACTTCAGCATCATCAAGTAATATTAACCCTTTTGATGGTAACCAAACAGCAAGTCCCTGGATAGAATCATCAGGTGCTTCGGGTGCAGATGTGTGGATGAATGGTAATTTTGATTACAGCCTTTCTTCAGATGATAGAAACACAATATGGGGAGCAAATTTAAGTATAGCTTCTGAGTATGATTATTTTTCTTTTGGTTTTGGCGGACACATAGCTAAGTTGTTTAATGAAAAGAATACAGAAGTTTCTTTAAAGCTTAATGCTTATATTGATACATGGAACCCACAATATCCTATAGAACTTCGTGCGGGTTTTACAGCTCCTGCAGGTTATACTTCATCATATACTGAATTTGATAAGCTAGGTAGAAATACATATTCTTTATCAGCGGCAATTTCACAAATACTTACTAAAAAATTACAGGGATCTTTATTTTTTGATGTAGTACAGCAAAAAGGATTATTGTCAGCCCCACATCAAAGGGTATACTTCTCTGATGTTACGGATTATTTTATTGAAGACTTTCATCTAGCAGATGATGTAGAGCGTTTACCAGATTCTCGTTTTAAACTACCTATTGGAGTACGGTTAAACTACTTTATTAATGAATATGTTACGCTACGTTCTTATTATCGTTTGTATACGGATAATTGGGGGATTTCTTCTAATACTGTTGAGCTTGAATTACCAGTTAAAATAACCCGATCTTTTACAGCGTTTCCCTCTTTTAGGTATTATACACAAACACAAGCAGACTATTTTGCTTCATACAACCTACACTTGTCTACTTCGGAATATTATACGTCAGACTATGATTTATCAAAATTTAATAGTACACAACTTGGTTTTGGTTTACGTTATACGGATGTTTTTACAAAATTGAAGTTATATAAATTTGGCTTAAAATCTGTAAATGTAAAGTATAGCAATTATAACAGAACAGATGGTTTAGATGCTAATATAGTATCGGCCGCGTTTAAGTTTGTTTTTGACTAAAAAAGAGATGCTATAGTTTAGCAATAAACTTAACTAATATAGTTCCAAATGTTTTTATGCTTACCAATTTGTTGGTAGGTATAGTTGATAATTTTGTTTTTATCTAATGCTAATGAAGGATCTTCTTTTAGCACTTTAAAGGCATAGTTTCTAGCGAGTTTTAAAATATCATTATCTTTAACTAAATCGGCAATTTTTAAATTAAGTATACCGCTTTGTTGTGTACCCATAATATCACCAGGACCGCGTAATTTCAAATCAACCTCTGCTAGTTCAAAACCATCATTAGTACGTACCATGGTTTCTAAACGTGTTTTTGCATCGCTTGATAGCTTATGGCTAGTCATTAATATACAGTAACTTTGCTCAGCTCCTCTACCAACTCTACCACGTAACTGATGTAGTTGCGATAAGCCAAAGCGCTCGGCGCTCTCAATAATCATAACACTAGCATTAGGTACGTTTACACCAACCTCAATAACTGTGGTAGCTACCATAATCTGAGTTTCGCCTTTTACAAAACGTTGCATTTCATATTCTTTATCGGCAGGTTTCATTTTACCGTGGACAATAGAAATTTGATAATCAGGTTTCGGGAAATCTCTGGAAATACTTTCAAAACCATCCATTAAATCTTTATAATCTAATTGCTCCGATTCTTGTATGAGTGGGTAGACAATATATATTTGCCTACCTTTTTTTATTTCATCACGCATAAAAGCAAAAACTTTTAAACGATTGCTATCATAACGATGTACGGTTTTTATGGCTTTTCTACCTGGTGGTAACTCGTCAATTACAGAAATATCTAAGTCACCATATAAGCTCATAGCGAGGGTGCGCGGAATAGGGGTAGCAGTCATAACTAAAATATGAGGAGGGAAAGTATTCTTTTTCCATAATTTTGACCGTTGCGCTACACCAAAACGATGTTGCTCATCAATAATAGCCAAACCTAAGTTGTTAAATTGTACTTTATCTTCTAGTACAGCATGTGTTCCTATAAGCAACTGTAAAGACCCCTCTTTAAGTTCCTGATGAATAATTTTCCGTTCAGCAGTTTTTGTAGAGCCTGTGAGTAATTTTACGTTAATATTTAATTTTTTAACAAGTTCTGAAATACCGTTGAAATGTTGCGTTGCTAATATTTCTGTAGGAGCCATTAAACAAGCTTGAAAATCATTATCAATGGCTAATAAAACACTCATCAAAGCAACAATTGTTTTTCCTGAGCCTACATCACCTTGTAATAACCTGTTCATTTGTGCATTACTTCCTAAATCATTACGTATTTCTTTAATAACTCGCTTTTGGGCATTGGTTAAATCAAACGGAAGATGATTATTGTAAAACTCATTAAATAACTCTCCAACTTGATCAAAAGGAAAACCTTTAATTTTATGTTTACGGCTTATGTTTTTAATTATTAGCTGTAACTGTATATAAAATAGTTCCTCAAATTTTAAACGAAATTTAGCTTTGGCTAGCAACTCGGCATTCTTTGGAAAATGAATATTGAATAAAGCCTCTGATTTTGTAATGAGTTGTAAGCTACTTAATATATCTTCCGATAATGTTTCCTGAAATTTTCCTGAAGTTTCTAAAAATAAGGTTTGTAGTAGCTTAATTTTTGTTTTGTTGCTAATGCCTTTGTTATTTAGTTTTTCTGTTGAAGGATAAATAGCTTGCATGGCAGAGCGTATACTTGCTTTATGCTCAGATAGCAGTTCTAGCTCAGGATGAGGCATTGAAAAGCCATTAAACCAATTGCATTTACCAAAAATAACGTAAGGTACATTGAGCTTAATGGAATCTTTTATCCATTTTTGCCCACGAAACCAAACTAGTTCCATGGTGCCAGTTTCATCTTGAAAAGTAGCTACTAAACGTTTCCCTCGTTTTTGTTCAACCATTTTAAGGTGAACAATTTTACCAATTATTTGTACTTCGGCAGCATTACGTTGTAACTGATTAATTTTATAATATCTGGTTTTATCTAAATACCTGTTAGGAAAAAAGTTTATTAAATCTTGGTAAGTAAAAATACCTAATTCCTTTTTCAGTAAATCAGCACGATTAGGCCCAACACCTTTTAAATAATCTATGGGAGTTTGCAATACAGACAAGATAATGAATATTGAACCACTAAAGTACTAAAAAAAGAATATTCCTAATCATTTTTTGTACTTTGGTAGTATAATTGTGTTATCGTATTCATGCCAAAAATAATAATAGTTCTGTTTATATTTAACTACAGCTTAGCTCAACAGGTTAAGGAGATAGATTTTTTAAGTTGTAAGGCTAGTTTATCCATTGTACCTAAGATTAAAAAAGTTGAAGGGACTGTTAGCTACAATTTTAAAGTACTATCAAAAGTAGATTCTCTGGTTATTGACGCTAAAAAGATGCAATTTTCTAAACTTAGATTGAATAATAGTAAAGTAAAATATCGCATTACTAATACGCAATTAATTGTATACAAGAAGCTTAAGGCGGGTAAAAACTATACATTAAGCTTTAATTATTTAGCGCAGCCTAGTAAAGCCATGTATTTTATAGATTGGGAGTATCAAAATCAACCTGAAGCGAATCCGCAAGTATGGACACAAGGTCAAGGAAAAGATAATTCAAATTGGATACCGAGTTTTGATGATATGAATGAGAAACTTACCTATGATTTATCCATTACCTTTAATAAAAAATATCAGGTTGTGAGTAACGGTAAACTTATTTCACAAGTTGAAAATGCTGATAATACCATTACTTGGCAATATGATATGCAACAACCTATGTCAAGTTATTTACTAGCAATAGCTATAGGTAATTATAACTCTCAGGTTACGTACGCAGAAAGCGGTGTGCCTTTGCAGTTGTACTATTATCCGAAGGATAGTTTGAAAATAGAACCAACCTATCGGTACACAAAACAGATGTTTGATTTTTTAGAAGCAGAAATAGGGGTGGATTACCCATGGCAAAATTATAAACAAATACCAGTAAAAGATTTCTTATATGCTGGTATGGAAAACACTAGTGCTACTATATTTTCTGATAGTTTTATGGTAGATAGTATTGCGTTTAACGATAGAAATTATGTAAATGTAAATGCTCATGAATTAGCGCATCAATGGTTTGGTAATTTAGTGACAGCAACTCACGGTACTCATCATTGGTTGCAAGAGGGCTTTGCAACCTATTATGCTTTGTTGGCAGAAAGAGAGGTGTTTGGCGATGATTATTACTATTATAAACTATATGAAACTTCTCAACAACTTATTGCTGCAGAAGCAACTGATAATGAGCCTTTAATGAGTCCGAAAGCTAGTAGTTTAACTTTTTATCAAAAAGGAGCCTGGGCTTTACATTGTTTACGTGAGCGAGTAGGTGATGTAGCTTTTAAAAAAGCAGTAAAAAAGTACTTGTTGCAACATCAGTATTCCAATGTAACTACTAACGATTTTATTAAAACTGTAGAAAATGAATCGGGGACAAGTCTACAAGATTTTAAAGAGCAATGGTTATTAACTACACAGTTCCCAGAAAAAGAGGCATACAATTCATTGGCTAATAATGAAAGTATTGCTTTTTTACTAAGGCATAAGAACAATCAATATTTAACTTATAGGACAACTAGTAATGACACTATTACTCCCTCTAGTTTAGTATATTCTTTGCCTAAGGGATTGCATTATACTATTCAGCAAACAGTAGTTAACGAAGCTTTAAATAAGCCAAATTATCCTACGTATAATGATTTATTAGTGGAAGCTTTTTCGAGTAAAGAACTTAAGTTACGTCAGTTTTTAGCTAATTCTTTTCAAAAAATCCCCAAAGAGTTTAAGAAAGATTATGAAGGATTACTAACAGATGCATCTTACCAAACTATTGAAATAGCACTATTCAATCTATGGGTAAACTTTCCTAATGAGAAGCTAACATATTTAGAAAAAACTGTAGATCTTATTGGATTTAATGATAAAAACATAAGAACATTATGGCTGGCATTAGCTTTAAACACTAAAGGCTTTGCTACAGAACAGTATCAGCAATTTTTTAAGGAGTTGGTTACATATACCAAACCAGTATATCATTTTGAAGTACGTAGAAATGCATTTCAATATTTAAATGAACTTCAATTAGCAGCCAGTCCAGAAGTTTTAGTAAATTTAAAGCAAGCAACAACACATCATAATTGGCGATTTCGTTCATATTGTAAGCAATTATTGGCTAATTTAAAGATGGAGTAGAACCTAATTTTAATTCACATATGAAAGCATTAGTAATATCAGGAGGAGGTAGTAAAGGAGCATTTGCTGGCGGTGTAGCCGAATACCTTATTAATGAAAAAAAGAAGGATTATGATTTATATTTAGGCTCCTCGACTGGTAGTTTATTAGTGCCCAATTTAGCATTGGAAAATATAGAGAAAATGCATGATATTTACACAAGTGTAAATCAACAAAGTATTTTTAGTTTATCACCTTTTAGAGTTCGTTATAAAAAAGGAAACGAGTTTATTCAAATACATCATTTTAATGTGCTACGTCAGTTAATACAAGGAAAACGAACCTTTGGAGAAAGTCGTAATTTAAAACATTTAATTAAGTTAAGTTTTTCTATAGAAGAATTTAATCATTTAAAAAGTTTAAACAAAGATGTTATCGTTACAGTTACTAATTTAACTTTAAATAAGGTAGAGTATAAATCAATTAAAGAGTTTGATTACGAAGAATTTTGTGAATGGGTATGGATTTCATGCAACTATGTGCCGTTTATGAGTCTGGTTAAAAAAGATGAATTTGAGTATGCTGATGGGGGTTTTTCTTGTGTAATCCCTATTCAAGAGGCTATAAATAGAGGAGCCAAAGAAATTGATGCTATTATACTGGAAACAGAAGCTTTTATGTATCGAAAAGCTATTGGTAAAAACCCGTTTTCACTAATGGTCGATTTGTTTGATGGTATGCTAGATCAGGTAGAGAAAAAAGATATAGCCTTAGGAAAGCTCAGTGCTGCGTATAATGGAGTGAAATTAAACTTGTATCACACACCTACAAAACTGACTGACAATTCATTAGTGTTTAACAAAGAGCAAATGAATATGTGGTGGAAACAAGGGTATGAATACGCTAAATATAAAATAGAAAACAATACTGATACAGGAGTTGAATCTATTCTTAAAGGAGCTTAAAATAATTCTCCTACTTCATTTTTAATAAAGGCCATGCCAGTATCAGAAGGCGAAGCTTTTTCTAACAAACTAGTTAAAATTATTTCACGAAGTTTATCTGCATCTTCAATTTCTGTTTTATCTGCAGTGCTTCTTATAATTTGTATGGTAGTACTTTTGGCTGTTTTAATCACATTCCAACACTCATCACTAATGTAAATTTGTTGTGATAAGTTGTGTTCAAACTCTTGTTCGATATTAGCAACTAATAGTTGTTGGTATTGTTGTTTGTCATTATTTATAGGGCTTACGCGCAACAATAAACTAGAAGGATTTATACGCTCTAAAAATAAAGCCATACGCTCATAGGCTTGTAAGCGTAAAGGTAGTGCAGTTTTTTGAGCTTCTTTTTGAATAAGGTAACGGCGTCTGCCTTCTTCATTTTTTGTATGTTTTTTAAAAAATAAATATGCTATTCCACCAGTAATAATTGCAGGGAATAAGTATATAATAAGCTCAACTAATTTTTGATAATCTACCATTTACTGTAATTTTTGCTAAAAATACTATTATTTTTTTAATACAGAAGTATATGTTTTACCAGCTTTTTCCATGTAATATTGTCCGCCTAAATAACTACACTCCTTAAGTGCTTGAACACCAGTAAAAGGCACTTCAGTTTTTTCGTATTTATATGTTCTGTTTAATTCTTTGGAGAGGTTATGGTCATCAACATTAACATCAATATCACTCATTTTAAACTGGCAAGGGTGTTCATAACCAGCAGCATGTGTAATTTCAATCAATTCTTTTCTGAATGTTTTAAAATATTGTGCCAATCGTTCAGATTTTAAGGGTACGCTTATACCGTTTTGAAGCCATTTACTTTGTGTTGCAATACCACTAGGGCAAGTATTGGTATGGCAAACTTGTGCTTGAATACAGCCGATACTCATCATGGCTTCACGTGCAACATTAATGCAATCGGCTCCCATGGCAAAAGCCATAGCTGCTTTGGCAGGAAAACCTAATTTACCGCTACCTATAAATACAATACGTTCCGTTAGACCTTTAGCTTGGAATAATTTATACAAATCAGAAAATCCGTATACCCAAGGTAAGGATACATGATCGGCAAAACTTGGAGGTGCTGCTCCTGTACCTCCTTCACCACCATCTACAGTAATAAAGTCTGGGCCTTTATTTGTACTTTTCATAATATCAGCTAGCTCCTCCCACTGTTCTAGTTTTCCAATTGCTGCTTTTATTCCAACAGGTAATCCTGTAGCTGTTGCAATAGCTTCAATAAAATCAACTAGTTCTGGTACATTTGAAAAAGCTTTATGGTTGGGTGGTGAGAGCACGTCTTTTCCAACTTCAACACCTCTAATCTCAGCAATTTCTTTAGTAATTTTACTACCAGGTAATACCCCGCCTTTACCAGGCTTGGCTCCTTGCGATAATTTTATTTCAATAGCTTTTATAAAAGGATTTTTTTCTACAAGCGCTATCATTTTTTCCATAGAAAATCCCCCATCTGCTGCACGTACTCCAAAATATCCAGTACCAAAATGAAAAATAACGTCACCACCATTACTATGGTATGGAGACAAACCTCCTTCACCAGTATTATGATATGACCCGGCTATTTGTACTCCTTTATTTAGGGACTCCACAGCTTTTGCAGAAAGTGAACCAAAACTCATTGCCGAAACATTTATAATTGAGGCAGGGCGATACGGCTTTTTACGCTTATGATAAGCCCCCATTACTTTTGCACATGGTAAAAAAGTTTTATCTGTTTTATTAGGGTGGTTTTCATCAATTTTATATGGCATCATTGCATTATTGATAAAGATATGTTGATGTGAATAAATATCTCTATCCGTACCAAACCCTTCATAATTATTTTCCTTTTTTGCCGAGGCATATACCCAACCTCGCTCAATTCTGTTAAACGGTAGTTCTTCTCGGTTGTTTGCTACAAAATATTGACGCATTTCAGGGCCAATTTTTTCAAGCATATATCTCAAATGTCCTATAATAGGAAAGTTATGGCTAATGGTGTGATAGGGTTGTATAACATCACGAATTGCAATAAGAATTAGTACAATAATTATCCACATCCACCAAGATATAGAGCCTAGAAAAGCAAGTATTGATTCCATAAAAAGTTAAAAGATATTTCTTCAAAAGTAGTTATTTTTTAACAATTTTTACTTGTATAAGTATAGTTCATAACTTTATAGCTCAGCTATTGTAATAGCCATTTTAGAACTGTATTTTTGAAGTTGATTATGGAGAAGAATATACAAGATTATATAAACGAATTAAACTCTGCACAAAAGGAACCTACTTTGCATAAAGAAGGTCCTATGATTGTTATAGCTGGAGCGGGGTCAGGGAAAACAAGAGTGTTAACGTATCGTATTGCTTATTTGATGAGTGAAGGGGTAGATGCGTTTAATATATTATCACTTACCTTTACCAATAAAGCAGCTAGAGAAATGAAAAGTCGTATAGCTGCAATTGTAGGTGCTAGTGAGGCTAAAAACTTATGGATGGGAACTTTTCACTCCATCTTTGCTAAAATATTACGCTTAGAAGCCGATAAATTAGGATACCCTTCCAACTTTACAATTTATGATACGCAAGACTCTCAACGTTTAATTTCGTCAATTATTAAAGAGAAAGGCCTTGATAAAGATGTTTATAAATATAAGCAAATTTTAGGGAGAATTTCCTCATATAAAAATAGTTTAATTACAGTAAAGGCGTATTATCAAAATGCTGAACTGCAAGAAGCAGATGCCATGGCTAAACGCCCTAGGATAGGAGAAATTTATAAAGAATATGTAGAACGATGCTTTAAAGCTGGAGCAATGGATTTTGACGATTTGTTATTGCGTACCAATGAGCTATTAACTCGTTTCCCTGAAGTTTTAGCCAAATATCAAAATCGATTTAGGTATATTTTAGTAGATGAGTATCAAGATACCAATCATTCTCAATACCTAATAGTTAAAGCACTTTCTGATAAGTTTCAAAATATATGTGTAGTAGGGGATGATGCGCAAAGTATTTATGCTTTTAGAGGAGCGAACATTAATAACATTTTAAATTTCCAAAAGGATTATGACAATGTTATTATGTATCGATTAGAACAAAATTACCGATCAACAAAAAATATTGTTGAAGCAGCTAACTCTGTAATAGAACACAACAAAACAAAGCTTGATAAGGATGTTTGGACGCATAATGAAGATGGACCCAAAATAAAAGTTAATCGTCTGGTTACTGATGGGGAAGAAGGAAGATTTGTAGCCAGTTCTATTTTTGAAAATAGAATGGAACATCAGCTAAGAAATAGTGATTTTGCAATTCTTTACCGTACCAATGCACAATCAAGAGCAATGGAAGACGCTTTAAGAAAACGAGATATTCCTTATAGAATATATGGAGGCTTATCTTTTTATCAGCGCAAAGAGATTAAAGATGTATTGGCTTATTTACGCTTGTTAATTAATCCGTCTGATGAAGAGGCGCTTAAACGTATAATTAACTACCCAGCTCGAGGTATCGGGCATACTACTGTAGAAAAATTAACGGTAACAGCTAATCATTATAAACGTTCTATTTTTGAAGTAATGCAAAACCTGCATAAACTTCCTGAATTAAAAATAAACAGTGGTACTCGTACCAAGTTAGAAAATTTTGTAACTATGATTCAAAGTTTTCAGGTACTAAATCAAACCGCTTCAGCATTTGATGTAGCCGAACATGTAGCTAAAAAAACAGGTTTGTTTCAGGAGTTGAAGAAAGATGCTACTCCTGAAGGTGTTGCTAAAATTGAAAACGTAGAAGAGCTTTTGAACGGTATTAAAGATTTTGTTGAAGAGCAAAAAGAACTAGTAGATACCACTGGGTCTTTGTCAGAATTTTTAGAAGATGTAGCCTTAGCTACAGATATGGATAAAGATACTGGTGATGATGATAGAGTGGCATTAATGACCATACATTTATCAAAGGGACTTGAGTTTCCGTATTTGTATATAGTAGGAATGGAAGAAGATTTGTTTCCTTCAGGAATGAGTGTGAATACTAGAAGTGAACTTGAAGAAGAACGCAGGTTGTTTTATGTAGCACTTACGCGTGCTGAGAAGCAAGCATATTTAACGTATGCACAAAGTCGTTATCGTTGGGGAAAATTAATAGATAGTGAACCAAGCCGTTTCATTGATGAAATTGACGATAAATATCTTGAGTATTTAACACCAATACATGAACGAAGATACCGACCAATGAAGGATGTTGATATCTTTGGTGAGGTTGATAAAAGTAAATTAAGGTTAAAAAAGCCTACATCAAGCACTCCATCAAAATTTACTAGCGAGTCAGCTAGTAGAAAATTACGTAAGCTCAAACCAAATGCAGAGTCAAGTGTACAAAGTGTAGGGGAGGTTACCGGATTAACAGTTGGAAGTATTGTGGAACATATTCGTTTTGGTAAAGGGGTTGTGGTGCGTTTAGAAGGTGTTGGAGGCGATAAAAAGGCAGAAATTCGTTTTGAAAATGGCGGTTTAAAAAAACTATTATTACGTTTTGCGAAATTAAATGTACTTCAATAAATGAATATTGTTTATCTCGTATTTGGGCAAGATTTATCTAATCATAAACAAGCTGTTTTTTCTATATTAACAGCCTTGATTTATAAAAATGATTCTGATAAAATTATTGTTGTTACAGATGTTCCAACCTATTATAAATGTATTGATCAGGAGGATGTTATAATACAAGCCATTACTAGTGAACAAATTAAAGTTTGGAGAGGAAAGCATAACTATGTGTTTCGAGTAAAAATTAAGGCCTTGCAATTTGTGGCACAGCATTATTCAAATAACCCAATACTTTATTTAGATGCTGATACATTTTTCTATAAGAATTTACGCACTATAAATGAAAGTTTGTTAGCTGGAAATAATGTGATGCATATAAATGAGGGAGGTTTAAGTTCTGCCAAGAGCAAAACAAAACAAAATATTTATAAAAAGATAAAAGGCAACACCTATTATAGTTTTAGTATAAATTCAAAAACCTGTATGTGGAATGCAGGGGTTGTAGGTATTGCAAATGAAAATAAATTGGCAACACTCAATAACGTTTTAGCTGTAAGTGACGCTTTGTGTGATGAAAACATACCGATGCGCTTGGTAGAACAATTATCTTTTTCAATAGTGTTGAGTAACGAAAATAAATTAGTAGCCACAAACAATTATATTGGCCATTATTGGGGGAATAAATCAGAATGGAATTGCTTTATTACCGATTTTTTTATAAAAAATTATTTTTCAGAGAAACCTATTACTGAGGTGTTACTAGAGTTAAAAAAAATAGATTTGACTCAGATTCCTGTTTGGGTAAAAACATCAAGTACAGGCTATCGATTAAAAAAAATAATCGACAATTTATTTAAACGAAGTAAAAAAGAATATGCTAAATAGTTAAGCATTTTTTTTTAGCATTCAGCTTTAATTGTTAAATTTAATGTAATGAGCGAGTTTATAAAATTATATAATAAAAACCCTAATCCAAAAGAAATAGAAAGGGTAGTGCGCGTACTTCAAAAAGGCGGGCTGGTAATTTACCCTACTGATACAGTATATGGTTTGGGTTGTGATATTACAAAAACTCGCGGATTAGAACGTATAGCTAAAATAAAAGGAGTAAAGCTTGAAAAGGCAAATTTTTCCTTTGTCTGTAATGATTTAAGTCATTTGAGTGATTATGTACAACAAATAGATAGTTATACATTTAAGGTGTTAAAAAGAGCTTTACCTGGTCCATACACATTCATTCTACCAGGAAACAATAATTTGCCTAAAGTTTTTAAAAAGAAAAAAACAGTAGGTATTCGTGTGCCAGACAACACTATTATACGGACCATTATTGAGGCGTTAGGAAATCCAATAGTATCAACATCAATTTATGATGAAGATGAAATTGTTGAGTATACTACAGATCCAGAGTTGATTTTTGAAAAATGGCAGAATATTGTTGATATAGTTATTGATGGTGGCTATGGTGATAATGTAGCTTCTACGGTTATTGATTTTTCATCTGGTGAGCCAGAAATTATTAGGGAAGGAAAAGGAAGTATCGATATTTTATAAAAAAAACCACTCTAATGAGTGGTTTTTTAATGCATATATAGATATCTTATTTTTGAGCTGTTATTTGAGCAATTTCTACAATTACATCTATAGCTTTTTTAATACTTTCTACAGGAACATATTCATAACGTCCGTGAAAATTATGTCCTCCAGCAAATATGTTAGGACACGGTAAGCCCATGTACGATAATTGTGAACCATCAGTACCCCCTCTAATTGGTTTAATTAACGGCGTAATTCCTAAGTTTTTCATAGCTTCTTCAGCAATGTCTACAATATGCATTACTGGAGTAACTTTTTCTTTCATGTTAAAGTACTGGTCTTTAATTTCTAATTCAACAGTTCCTGCACCATGTTTTGTATTCAGTTCTGCAGTAATTTTTTCTAGTAATGCTTTACGATCCTGGAATTTCTGTTTATCATGATCTCTTATAATTAATTGTAGGTTGGTTTCTTCTACTTTTCCTTCAATGGCATATAAATGAAAAAAACCTTCATAACCAGATGTTCTTTCGGGTACTTCTTGTTTAGGTAAAGCTGCTATAAACTCATTTGCAATAAGCATAGAATTAATTAATTTTCCTTTGGCATAACCAGGGTGCACAATTTTACCGTTTACCTTAATTTTAGCTCCAGCAGCATTAAAGTTTTCATATTCTAACTCACCAACTTGACTACCATCCATAGTGTAAGCCCAATCTGCACCAAATTTAGCGACATCAAATTTATGAGCACCTCTACCAATTTCTTCATCAGGAGTGAACCCTACACGAATTTTACCATGTTTTATTTCTGGGTTATTGATTAGGTACTCCATAGCACACATTATTTCAGTAACACCAGCTTTATCATCTGCTCCTAAAAGGGTAGTTCCATCTGTAGTTATAAGAGTTTGTCCTTTATACAGTAATAAGTCTTCAAAATAGTTAGGGGATAGTACAATGTTTTCTTCTTTATTTAAAATAATATCGCCACCATCATAATTAGGTACTATTTGAGGTTTTACATTTGCTCCTGTAAAATCAGGAGTTGTATCAAAATGAGCAATAAAACCAATGGTAGGGACTTCGTGTTCAACATTACTTGGTAAAGTAGCCATTACATAGGCGTGCTCATCAATGGAAACATCTTGCATCCCCATTTCTTTTAATTCCGCTACTAATTTGTTGGCTAGATCCCATTGCTTTTCTGTACTCGGACAGGTATCGGAGTTAGGATCAGATTCTGTATCAATAGTTACATAACTAATAAATCTATCTATAATATGTTGCATGCTAAAATTTTTTCACGAAAATAATTGTTATTCTTTAAACCGCATAATTTACAGTGCTTAAAGTATAGGGGTGCTGCCAAAATAGCAAGCTATTTTTTTGTGATGCAAATTATAAATAGTATTTTTCAAGTATAAATTATAAGTTACTTAACATATGCATACTGTATCAGAATTATTAAACATTCTTATTTTAGATCAAATTTCAGAGTATAGTTATAGCGGGAATAACGAAACTGTTGGCACTCCTAATGTTTTTGGTGGGCAAGTTTTAGCGCAATCTGTAAATGCTGCTTATAATTCGGTGCCTAGTGAACGAGTGTTACACTCGTTACATTCTTATTTTTTAGAGCCTGGAAATTTAGAAATACCTATAATTTATGATGTTTCGGTAATGCGTGATGGTGGTAGCTTTTCTACACGTAGGGTAACTGCTAGCCAAGAGGGAAAGGTTATTTTTATATTAGCAGCGTCGTTTCATAAAATTGAAGAAGGTTACGAGCATCAGGTAGCTATGAAGAAAGATATTAAACAACCAGACGAATTATTAAGTTGGACAGATATGTTAAATCAGTTTGGTGATTTTTTACCTGAACATGTTAAGGAGTTTTTACGCATTCCTCGCCCTATAGCGTTTAAGCCAACTAAAATTGTAAATCCGTTAGAACGTAAAGATTTAGAACCATTCTCTGATGTTTGGTTTCGTTTTAAGAGCCCAGATAGGGATTTGTCTTTAGCAGAAAAACAGCAAATGCTTACCTATGTATCGGATTATAACATATTAACCACAGCTTTGAATAGACATGCTAGCAAAGCTCATTTTGGAAATACACAAATGGCAAGTTTAGACCACTCTATGTGGTTTTTTAGGGACTTTGATATAGATGATTGGTTGTTATTTTCTATCGATGTACCAAGTACCCATGGTGCTAGAGGATTTTCACGAGGGAATATTTTTACTCGTGAAGGAAAACTAGTAGCTTCAGTAACTCAAGAGGGGTTAATGCGGCCAATGAAGAAGAAGTGAAGTAACTATTATACAATGAAGACAACTCCAGAACATAACCAACGCATTGCTAAAATGACTTTTGCATCGGTATATCCGCATTATATAACAAAAGTTGAAAAGAAAGGTAGAACTAAAGCAGAGCTGCATGAGGTTATTGAATGGTTGACCGGGTATACTACCGTTCAGTTAGAAGAGTTAATAACTAATAAAGTTACTTTTGAAACATTTTTTAAGCAAGCTAATATACACCCCAATGCACAACTTATTACTGGAGTAATTTGTGGTTATAGAATAGAAGATATAGACAACATGTTAACACAACAAGTACGCTATTTAGATAAGTTAGTAGATGAACTTGCTAGAGGTAGAAAAATGGAAAAAATTTTGCGTAAAGCGAAGTAAGTTATAAATGTAAATTAATGTGTAATTACTAACAGTTTAAGTTCTTTTTTCTTTCAATAACTATATGTACTTTTGCACAAACAAAAACTGAGCATGTACAAAAGCATTATTCGCCCAATTTTTTTCTCTTTTGATCCTGAAAAGATTCACCATTTCACCTTTAGTTTAATCAAGTTTGTAAGTAAAATTCCTGGAATGTCAAGCATGTTCAGAAGTTTATATCAGGTAAAGGACATTAGATTAGAACGGGAGGTTTTTGGAATAAAATTCCCTAATCCAGTTGGTTTGGCAGCGGGGTTTGATAAAGAAGCAAAATTATATAATGAATTATCAAATTTTGGTTTTGGTTTTATTGAAATAGGCACAATTACTCCTAAAGCACAAACGGGAAATCCTAAAAAGCGATTGTTTCGTTTAAAAAAAGATCAAGCTATTATTAATCGAATGGGATTTAATAATCAAGGAGTAGAGGCTGCAATTAAAAACTTAAAGAAGAAACAAGCTAACTTAATAGTAGGAGGAAATATTGGTAAAAATACTAATACCAGCCCAGAAGATTATACTGCAGACTATGAAGTATGTTTTAAAGCTTTACACCCGTATGTAGATTATTTTGTGATAAATGTAAGCTGCCCAAATGTAGGTAGCCATGCTAAACTTCAGGACAAAGGTTATTTATTGGAATTGTTAGGAAGTTTAAAAGCGCTTAATCAAAAAGAACTAAAACAAAAGCCTATTGTGTTAAAAATAGCACCAGATTTGAACAATCAGCAATTAGATGAAATTGTTGAGGTTGTGGCAGCTACCAAAATAGACGGTGTTATTGCAGCAAATACATCTATAAACAGAGCTGGGTTGCAAACGAGTATTACTGAACTAGAAACTATTGGTAATGGAGGTCTTAGTGGTAAGCCAATTACCGAAAGAAGTACAGCGGTAATTAAATATTTATCAGAAAAATCAAATAAATCCTTCCCAATAATAGGTGTTGGTGGAATACATTCTGCTCAAGATGCTATAGATAAATTAAAAGCGGGAGCAACCTTAGTACAAGTGTATACAGGGTTTATTTATGAAGGACCCAAATTGGTTAAGGAAATAAATAAAGCAATTTTAAAATCAATTTAAGTGCTTTTGTAATAGTATAGATTGCATAAAAATTTTATTTTTACACAAACTTCTATCATAGATGAATAAACAAATTAAAATAATAGAATGCCCTCGTGATGCTATGCAAGGGATAAAAATGTTTATTCCAACCGAGAAGAAGATTACCTACCTGCAAGCGCTCTTAAATTGTGGCTTTGATACGTTAGACTTTGGTAGTTTTGTTTCGCCTAAAGCTATTCCGCAAATGGTTGATACAGCAGAAGTATTAGCTCAATTAGATTTATCTAAAACAAAAACAAAACTGTTAGCTATAGTAGCTAATGTGCGCGGAGCACAAGCAGCAGCATTGCATGAGCCTATACAATATTTAGGTTATCCTTTTTCTATTTCAGAAAATTTTCAAATGCGTAACACGCATAAAACTATAGCACAATCTATTGAAAGCTTAAAAGAAATATTAGATATAGCAGCAAAAGCAAATAAAGAGGTGGTTGCCTATTTATCAATGGGATTTGGAAACCCTTATGGCGATCCTTGGAATGTTGATATTGTAGGGGAGTGGACTGAAAAATTGGCTGCTATGGGGGTTAAAATATTATCATTATCAGATACTATTGGCTCATCAACTCCCGAAGATATAGCATATATATATTCCAATTTAATACCACAGTATTCAAATATTGAGTTCGGAGCTCATTTGCATACTACACCAAGTTCATGGCATGAAAAAATTGATGCAGCATACAAATCAGGCTGTTTACGTTATGATGGTGCTATACAAGGTTTTGGTGGTTGTCCTATGGCTAAAGATGATTTGACAGGTAATATGCCCACTGAAAAAATATTGTCTTATTTTACCACTCATAAAGCTACTACAGGTATTAACTCAATGGCCTTTGAAGCTGCTTACAATAAAGCTTCTGATATATTTTTACACTACCATTAATCTGACTGTTAATCAGTTATATATTTTATTTAAATTAATTATAAATAAGGTTTTTTTAATTAAAAAGACAATGTATATTTGCGTCCGAATTTTATAATCAATAATTAATCTAAATAAGAATAAAATGAAAAAAATAGCAATAATTTGTGTGTTTACCATGTCAATGTTAGGGTTTTCACAAACACCAACTGACAGTACAAATGTAGGTCAATTTCAACAAAATAGCGCGCAACGTATTTTAAGTAACACTATAGATAAAGGAATAACAATAGGAGGTTATGGTCAGATTGACTACAATCAATTAGATGGTGAGAATGGTAAAAATGGAAACCTTGATATACATAGAATGGTGTTATTGTTTGGATATAAATTTAATGACAAAGTTCAGTTTGTTACAGAAATTGAAATGGAACATGTTAAAGAAATTTATGTAGAGCAAGCTTTTTTAACATATAACTTAAGTGATAATGTTAACTTAAGAGGAGGGTTAATGTTAGTACCTATGGGTTTAGTAAATGAATATCACGAACCTACAGTTTTTAATGGAGTTGAAAGACCAGGAGTAGATAAAAGTATTGTACCTACTACATGGAGAGAAATAGGTGTTGGAATTAATGGTAAGTTTGATAACTTATCACTAAAGTACCAAGCATATGTATTTAATGGGTTTAAATCTGTTAATGGCACAAAGTTTTTAGGAGGGTCAAACGGATTAAGAAACGGACGCCAAAAAGGAGCGGAATCAATTATAAACTCTCCAACACTATCTGCTAAATTAGATTATTACGGGATAAAAGGATTACGTTTAGGAGCCTCTACGTATTTGGGTGATACTCAACCAGAGGATGATGTGGAAGATGTAAGAGGTGCAAAAGTAATGGTTAAGATGTTTGGTGCAGATGCACGTTATAGCTACAAAAAGTTTAGAGCGCGCGGACAATTTATTCATACATTTTTATCTGGTACTGAGGAGTATAATGCATTATATGCTTCAGATTTAGGATCAGAAATGAATGGTTGGTATGGTGAGTTAGCTTATAATTTATTACCATTAAGTAATAGCAAACAATTATACGCATTTGCTCGTTATGAAGAGTTTGATACACAAGCAAATACAGAAGGTTTTATAGCAAATGATGCTTACGATAGAAATGTATTAACTACAGGGTTATCATTTCATATTGCTCCTGGAGCTGTAGTAAAAGCAGATTATCAGTTTATCAACTCTAAAGTAGCTGATGATGCTACTGGAGGTTTAAATTTTGGCTTAGGGGTATGGTTCTAAACTTTTAAGTAATACGTCTATTAGTTTTTTTAAAATTAATAGACGTATTATTTTTAATAAATCTAAATAGTTGTTATTTTCGCGTAGCAATTATTTATGAAATGTATATGAAGTACTTTAAAATAATTTTATTTACAACTTTACTACTTGTATTAGGCTCTTTTGGTTTGCCAAAAAACATTTATAAAAAAGTAAATAAGGAAATTACAGCAGTTTTTGAAATTACTGATTTTTCTACAAAAATGATTACCATATCTGATGCTGTAAATACAACATTACCTACAAAAATTAGCGAAAATAATTTATTTAAAATTATTAAAAACGATAGTATTTATGGTTATTTCTATGTAGGAAAAGCGCCTAGTAAAACTGATGAGTTTGATTTTTTAGTACTGTTTGATGCTGAATTAAATGTGCGTAAAGCAAAAGTTTTGATTTATCGTGAAGATTATGGAAATGAAATTGGAAGTAAACGTTGGTTAAAACAATTTATAGGTAAAACGTCTTCGGATAATTTAAAATATGGCGAAAATGTAGATGCTATTTCAGGAGCAACAATTTCGGCAAATTCAATGACTGTTGCGATGAATAACTTATTGCGCAGCATAAGCCAATTAAAACAGCAAAACGTATTATAATGCAAGTACAAAGTATGCATACTTGGACTAAAGAATTGAAGATGCTTACAGGTGTTTTTTTACTTGTTTTAAGTGTAGGTTTTTTTTCAGGATTGACTTTTGTTGGGGAAACTTCACGTTTTTCATCAAACGGTATAGAAGAAAACTACTTAGGAAATGAAGCTAATGAAGATGCTGAAGTAATGAAATTTAAAAAATCAGAACGCCATATGTTATCTGTAGTACACTCACATATACTATCTATGAGTGTATTATTCTTTATAGTAGCATTATTGCTATATCAAGTAGATTTTAATATTGTTGCCAAAAAAGTATTAATGGTTGAACCACTATTATCTGTACTTACTACTTTTGGAGGAATTTATTTTTTATGGAAAGGTGTTTTATGGATGAAGTATGTAGTTATGATTTCTGGTGTTTGTATGACAATTTCTTACACCGTATCAGTACTATTGATTTTTTGGAGTTTGTTTAAAAAGAAAAATTAAACCATGACCGTTTCAGATTTAGTTAAAGGAGATAAAGCTATTATAACAAATTTTAATGTAAACGAAATACCATTAAAGTTGATAGAAATGGGTTGTATTGAAGGAAATTTTGTTGAATTGGTTCAAGAGACACCACTAAAAGATCCTTTATACTTAAATATTAATGGAACCTTTTTAGCCATTAGAAAAGAAACTGCTTCACAAATTTTAGTAGAAAAATTATGAATGAACTACTAAAAGTAGCCTTAATAGGAAATCCGAACACAGGTAAAACAAGTTTGTTTAATAGTTTAACTGGGTTGAACCAAAAAGTAGGAAATTACCCAGGCATAACTGTTGATAAAAAGACGGGTAAATGTAAATTAGATGCGAATACTACCGCTAAAATTATCGATTTGCCAGGCACTTATAGCCTTAATGCAAGTTCAGAAGACGAAAACATAGCTGTTAATGTATTAACTAATTGGACCAATACATATTACCCTGACGTTGTTGTAGTGGTAGCTGATGTAGAAAACTTAAAGCGAAACTTACTAATCTTTACACAAGTTAAAGATTTAGGTCTTCCAACAATTTTAGCAATAAATATGGAAGATCTAATTTCTGCTAAAGGCATAACAATAAATATTGCCGAACTAGAAGCAGAATTGCATACTAAAATAGTTTTAGTTAGTTCAAAAAAAGGTACTGGAATACAGCAATTAAAATCTACGTTACTTAACTATAAAAGTTTATCAACTCAACAATGTGCTATTGGTAGCACTAGTATTTTGAGTACTAAAGAGCTTAACGAGAAACAGCAAAAACATAAAGATACCGTACGTCGGTACCAATTTATAAATGCATTATTGACACAGCATTATACTGTAAAAAAGACAAGGTCTGAAGGTTTTAGAGCTAAACTTGATGCTATTGTAACACATAAAGTAATGGGCTACATTATTTTTTTTAGTATACTATTTGCTATTTTTCAAGCCTTATTCACTTGGTCAGAATATCCTATGGATATGATTGATAATGCTTTTGCTTTTTTAAGTGAGTGGATTAATAATACATTACCAGAAGGAGCTTTTACTCGTTTGTTATCTGAAGGTATTATACCAGGTATAGGAGGGATAGTAATATTTATACCTCAAATAGCTTTTTTATTTTTATTCTTATCTGTTTTAGAGGAAAGTGGTTACATGAGTAGGGTGGTTTTTTTAATGGATAAAGTAATGCGTAAATTTGGATTGAGTGGTAAAAGCGTGGTGCCTTTAATTTCTGGTACAGCCTGTGCGATACCAGCAATTATGGCGGCTAGAAACATTGAAAATTGGAAGGAGCGCTTAATTACCATCTTAGTAACACCATTTACTACCTGTTCGGCACGTTTACCTGTTTATGCAATTATTATAAGTTTAGTTATTCCTAAAGGAAATACTTTTTTAGGCTTAAATAATCATGCTTTAGTATTGATGGCTTTATATCTGTTAGGTTTTCTTACAGCAATAGTAGCGGCTTATATTTTAAACAAAGTTTTAAAGCTAAAGTCTAAATCGTATTTTGTAATAGAAATGCCCAATTACAAATTACCATTACTTAGAAATGTTTTTTATACAGTATTAGATAAAACAAAGGCTTTTGTTTTTGGCGCAGGTAAAATAATATTAGCTGTATCTATTTTATTGTGGGTTTTAGCTTCATACGGACCTGGTGATAGTTTTGCAAATGCAGAAGAGATTGTGAGTTCAAGCCATACTAATTTAGATGCAGAAACCCTTGATGCAAAAATAACTGCATATAAATTGGAAAATTCCTATATAGGAACATTCGGAAAGTTTATAGAACCAACAATAAAACCTTTAGGTTATGATTGGAAAATTGGTATTGCTTTGTTAACTTCTTTCGCTGCTAGAGAGGTTTTTGTAGGAACTTTAGCTACAATTTATAGTGTAGGAGCAGAAGATGAGGCGACATTAAAAGAAAAGATGAAAAAGGAGATAAATAAGGATACTTTACAACCTGTATTTAATTTTCCAACAGGAATATCGTTATTATTATTTTATGCTTATGCAATGCAGTGTATGAGCACCGTAGCTATAGTAAAAAAAGAAACTAACGGGTGGAAATGGCCATTGGTTCAAATGTTTGGAATGACAATTTTTGCGTATCTTGTAGCTTTAGTAACGTATCAAATATTACATTGATGGAACTGTTTCAAAATATACTAGTGGCAATAGCTGTTGTGTTAGCAGTTGTTTTTTTGTTCCAGTTTTTTTTAAAACCAGCAAAAGCAACAAAAAAATCTTGTACTTCTTCTTCCAATTGTGGTTGTAAATAGAGTAGTTATATTACTCTAAACCTTCTAAATCATCAATGGCATCTTGGTTAGATTTTTCTTGACGTTGCTCAAAAGTTTCATCTTCAGCAACAATATCCGAAGTTAAATAGCCTCTACTTAACGAAATTATGGCACCAATAATAGCTAAACCAATTAATAATTTAGGGAGTAGTATGCTTTTCTCTTCATTACTATTTATTTTATAAAGTATAATACCGCATAGAATAGTTATTATTGCTGGAAATATAGTAAGATATCCAATTGGGAAAACAGTAAATGCTAAGGTGATTATAAGGCCAATAAAGGCAATTATTGTTGTTAATAATTTCATAGATTAATATTTTAAATTTTGAGCTTTAATTAGTTTTAACTGTCCGCTTCCTACAGGAATATTAAACTTAATTAAAACTGGCACTTTATTTTTGTCGGCCGAAATATAAAGTATATTATTAGCCTTACCTTTTAAAAGGTTCTCCTTTTTTAAAGAAACACCAATTTTATAACATTTGATATTCCCTAAAATTGTGTTGACTGTTTCTGTACCCATAAAAGAAAGGGTAGCAGATTTTGTTTTTCGATCAAATACGATATTAAAATCTTTTTGATCACCAGCTTTAGCATTAGAAATTGGTAAGTTTCTGATATAATACAAAGTTGAAACAATATCTCTTGTATTAGCAGGAATAGTGAAGTTTTCCTTTATTTCTCCCGATCTACCCCTAACAAAAGTAGATTTTATATTCTGTCCTTTATAAATGTATTTTTCTTTACGAATGGTACCATTTTCATTATTATCTCTTTTATAAATATACGGAGTAACCGTATATGGACTTACGTAGGCTTCATATAAGTCTCTGATTTTAAAAAAATTATCCCATTTGGTATAGGTGTTAGCAGTACACTTTAAATGTAAATAACTGTTTTTGCTTGTTTTTACGGTAGCTGTTTTTAAATCTACTTGTGCAAATGTGGTTAATACACCAGACATATTATAGGATGCTTGGTAGGTAAGATGTTCTCCAGATTTAAACGACTTAGAACTTAGCTCTTGTGCTTTAATTGTAGAAAAACTAGTTATGCTTAAAATGATAAACGTAATTTTAATAAACTGTACAATCATATAGGTTATAATAATTTCTGTAAAAATAACGGAATAAAGTTATTATTATTATAATGAAAGCTTAAAATGTAAAAGGTTACTGCTTATTAAAAACAGTAACCTTTAGTATTGTATCTTGATGTATTAGTTTTTTACAAGTCGTTTAACCGCAATAGTATTGTTACTGTATGCTTTTATAATATATATGCCGTTAGTTAGTGTAGTTATGTTTAATTGGTTAAGATTTGTTGTGGTACTTAACACTTTTTCACCTAAAATAGAATACAACTCAATTTTGTTTAATGGTGTTTGGCTACTAATGTTTATAATGTCTTTAGTAGGGTTAGGATATATGGTAAAATCAAGTGTTTCAAAATCATTGATAGCAAGAGGAGCGTAAGTTAAAGATTTTGTTGTTTCATTCCAGCTTTTATTATCATTTTCAACATAAAGTGTTACCTCATAACTACCTGCTGTAGTGTATATATGTGTAGGATTTTGTTGAGTACTTGTGTTTCCATCACCAAAATCCCATAACCAAGATATAGCACCGGTACTTGCATCAGTAAAATCAACCGATAGTCCAGTTGAATTTTCTGTAAAGTCCACTGCTGGTTTATGTTGATTCCATAAAAAGTTTACCGAAGAATCAAAAATTACGTCCCAAAAGGCATTAGGAACATCAGGCCAATCGCCATTATTAGTTCCATAAAACTCATGATCTTCACCGGTTACAAAATAAGTTTCCTTATTCGTAAAGCCAAGGGTATTAAGTTTATCATTAACTTGTTTACTACCATATACTGTTGGCATTAGTGGGTATGCAAAAGGATAGCCAGTGTCATAAGGAACAGTACCGTCTGCGGTGCCATGAACTAAGTAAATAGGTGTAGCTTCATTTGTAATAAGATCAGGTGTTTGTATGGCACCCCAGAGCGATATAACAGCGTCTGGAGTACCGTTATAACTTAAATTAGCACCATTATCTAAAGGACCTAAATCAGGACCAGTAAAAGGTATGAATAAACTGGTGTAACTTACTGGGCCTGCAAAAGCTGGTTTTTCAGATTCTTGCATGTATATGGAATGTAAAGCTATAAATGCTCCTGCACTACTACCGCCAAAATATACTTTATCGGGATCTACGCCATAAGCAGCTGAATTAGCTCTTAAATAGCGAATAGCAGCTCTACCATCTTGTATACCTCTATAAACAGCACGGGTGCCATGCATAGGTACATCGTCTACTAAGTAAAAGCCTTTTCTATAATCTATTGTAGCGGTTACGTATCCTTTTTTTGCTAGTTCTTGGCAAAATAATACTATATCTTCATGGTTTCTGTGGCCATTGATAAATCCACCTGCATGCGCAAATATAATCGCAGGTCTGTTAGTTTCTGTATCGCCATCTGGAGTATAAATATCCATTACTAAATCTCCTACATAGGTGCTACTTTCATCAATATTAGTTGCTGTATTTAAAAAAGGTGCTGTACCATAAACAATATCAGCAGTTTTAATTGTATTAGTAAATAATGTATTGGTATATCTATAATCTTGCGCAAAAATTAATGAAGATACTGTAAGTAAAGCAAGGAGTAGTGTTTTTTTCATATGTACTAATTATTAATTTTGGTTCTGTTTATTATGCGTGAATAATAAATTATCAGCTAATTTAATGAATTAGTAATAATATTTTACATTTTTTTTAAAATTATGAGTAAAATATGTGTTAAAAAGAAGTGCTTTTAGTTAGAAGCTATGCTAGGATCTTTTAATGTTTTTAGATACACAGGTGATGTTGTAAATAAATGTGCTACTTGATTGTCCCAATCTCTCGCAATATCAAAATAACTTGAGTTGGTTTCAGCCATAATCTCATTACAATCATGACATGTATGCTTATAATCTAAAAAATGATGTGCAAATTCATGAAAAGCAACAACTTTTAAAATTTCTTCATCGAAGAGAGTTGCCCAATTGATAACAATTTTGTTAATGTTTCCATCATCATCACGTAATACTTTTCCTAATACAGTGTTAAATTTACTTAGGGGTAATGTATCAACAATTTCTATACTTTCTAATTGAAAAAACTTTTCAGAATAGTCAATATTGTATTTGTCACAATATTCAAAAAAACTATCTAATACTGGTTTTATTTTTCCATCAACATAAACTTCATTTTGAGCATGTATAGTTGAACTGATAAATAAGATAGCGATAAAAACAATTAATTTTTTCATAAGAATGTAGCTTTATGGGGTATCTCAAAGCTATTAAATTATATGATTGTTTTTGTAAAATGTTGTTTTTTAAGTAATTAGTGTTGTAATACTGCTATTAAGTAGTTTTAAGCTTAAAAAATAGTGGTATTATTAAACTAGTAAAATAAATAACAACTTTACATTAGGATATAACTTAAATGTATATGTTCTTGTAAAATAGTTAGTTATGCGTTACCCTGTGTAATTAATTTATACATCAGAAATAATTAATTGATTCTAAAATTAAAAACTATTATTTTTACCAAAAAATAAAATTTATGAGTGAAATTAATTGGAAAGTAGCAAAAGAGTTTGATGATATTACCTATAAGAAATGTAATGGTGTAGCGCGTATAGCTTTTAACCGCCCTGATGTGCGTAATGCATTCAGGCCACATACTACTTCTGAATTAATTGAAGCATTTTATGATGCACAAGAAGACACCTCTATAGGTGTTGTGTTATTATCTGCCGAAGGACCGTCATCAAAAGATGGAGTTTATTCATTTTGTAGTGGAGGTGATCAAAAAGCACGTGGACATCAAGGGTATGTAGGACAAGATGGTCAGCATCGTTTAAATATATTAGAAGTACAACGAATGATTCGTTTTATGCCTAAAGCTGTAATTTGTGTTGTACCAGGTTGGGCCGTGGGAGGAGGACATAGTTTGCATGTGGTTTGTGATATGACTTTGGCTAGTAAAGAGCATGCGATATTTAAGCAAACGGATGCTGATGTTACTAGTTTTGATGGAGGCTATGGATCGGCTTATCTAGCTAAAATGGTAGGGCAAAAAAAAGCTCGAGAAATCTTTTTCTTAGGAAGAAATTATTCTGCTCAAGAAGCTTTTGAAATGGGAATGGTTAACGCTGTAATACCTCATGAAGAGTTAGAAGCCACAGCTTACCAATGGGCTCAGGAAGTATTAGCAAAATCGCCTACTTCAATTAAAATGTTAAAATTTGCAATGAATTTAACAGATGATGGAATGGTAGGGCAGCAAGTATTTGCTGGTGAAGCTACACGTTTGGCTTATATGACAGATGAAGCAAAAGAAGGGAGAGATGCTTTTTTAGAAAAAAGAAAGCCTAATTTTGAAAAAAGATGGTTGCCATAGCAGCATTTTTATGTACTAATTTTACGTATTAATGGCAACAGTAAAACACTATATTCAAGCAGCAAGGTTAAGAACCTTACCGCTGTCAGTATCAGGAATTATTGTTGGTTCAGGTATTGCTGCATCTGAAGGTAAATTTGATATTCTTTTATTTATACTTGCAATAGTTACAACAATTGGATTTCAAGTGCTTTCTAATTTTGCTAATGATTATGGCGATGGTGTTAAAGGAACTGATGATGAAAGAGAAGGGGAGCAACGATTGATTGCTTCGGGATTAATTACCCCTTCGCAAATGAAAAAAGCAATGTTGTTAACTAGTATTTCTACGTTAATTGTTGCTTTATGTTTAATTTATTTTGCCTTTGGTAAAAATAACTTCATTACATCATTAGTATTTTTCTTTTTGGGTATTGCAAGTATAGTAGCAGCAGTAAAGTATACTGTAGGAAAATCTGCCTATGGTTACTCTGGGTTAGGAGATGTATTTGTGTTTTTGTTTTTTGGATTATTGAGCGTTATAGGCAGCTATTATTTATTTACTAATGAGTTATCAAGCTGGAAAATAACTCTTCCTGCCTCTGCTATTGGTTTATTAAGTACAGCGGTGTTGAATTTAAACAATATGCGTGATCAAATTCAAGATAAAAAAGCAAACAAAAATACATTAGTAGTGAAATTAGGTAGCTATAAAGCTAAAGTGTATCATTTTTTATTGATTATAGGAGCTTTAGTATTCTTTATACTATATCGTCTAGATACTACAGCCTATAGTTATTGGTTGTTTTTATTAGCTTTTATTCCTTTACTATTAAATTTAAAAGTAGTTGCTAAAAATATTATTTTTAAAGAATTGGATGGCGAGCTTAAAAAAGTAGCTTTGAGTACTTTTTTTTGTGCCTTATTATTTTGTATTCCTTACTTCTTATAAAAAAACTGTATATTTAAGTTGTTGTTAATTAATAACTTAAAATGTTTTGAGTATTAAAACTCTATTTTTTGCTCTATTTTACGCTTTTTCAATAACTATTATTTGTGCACAAACACAACTACTTTTTTCTGAAGAAGAAAAAAAATGGATTGAGGAACATCCTATTGTTCATTTTGGCTACGAACCTAATTGGCCTCCTTATGAAGTTTATGAAAATGAAGAATATTCAGGTATAGTAGGTGATTATGTAAAACTTATTGAGAAAAATACTGGTATTGATATGAGACCAATACCTGGTATTACTTGGGAAGAGTCAATTTCAAAATTACAATCAAAAGAGATTAATGTAGTTCCAATAGCCGGTATTACAGAGGTAAGAAAAAAGTTTTTAAGTTTTACCAAACCCTATATCTCTGACCCTTTAGTAATTGTAACCAGAAAAGATTATCAGTTTGTAAGTGATTTAACTTTTTTGGAAGGGAAAAAAGTATGTTTACCTAAAGGTTACTACACAGTTGATATGATTAAGAATGACTTTCCTAAACTTAATGTCATTACTGCCACTTCTATAAAACAATGCTTGCTAAATGTGAGTACGTCAAAAGCTGATGCTTTTGTTGGTAGCTTAAGTGTAATAGATTATCATATAAATGCATATGGTTTTACAAATTTAAAAATAGCTTCTCCTACTCAATATGGATATACTCAAATGGGGTTTGCGGTAACAAAAGATTGGGAAGTTTTTAGAGATATTGTGCAAAAAATTTTCGATAACTTGAGTAAAGAAGAGCATAATGCAATTAAAAACAAATGGATTTCTGTAAATTATGATCATTGGGTTAACAAAAGAAAAGTTGTAAAATATGTAATGTACATTGTACTGTTTTTTATAGTGTTGTTATTACTGTTTTATCTTTGGAATAAGGCGCTTAAAAATGAAATTAATACCAGAAAACAAGCGCAGTTAGAACTAAGGAAGTCGTTAGAATTAATACAACAGAAGAATGAAGAGAAAGAAGTGTTGTTAAAAGAAATACATCATAGGGTAAAAAACAACTTACAAATTGTGTATAGCTTATTAAATATGCAATCAAGAGAAGTGGCTAATGAAAACACTTTAATGATTCTTTCTGAAGGGAAAACACGTATAAAAGCTATGGCATTAGTGCATCAAGCATTATATCAGTCAAATAATCTATCAAAAGTACAAATGGATAGCTATATAGAATCTTTAAAAAATAATATAGAAGGAATAAACCAAAGTATAGATAAGCATATAGAGATCAAAATATCAGCAAATAATATAGCGCTAGAATTAGATAAAGTAATACCTTTAGGTTTAATTTTAAATGAGTTGTTAACCAACTCTTTTAAGCATGCTTTTGAGGGTAGAGATTCGGGGGTAATAATTATAACTTTGTTAGAAAAAGATAATGGCTATTATTTTGAGTATAAGGATAATGGGGTTGGGATTAAAAACACTAATTTTTCGGTTCATAAAACTTTAGGAATGCGTTTAATATCTCGTTTAACAAATCAATTAAAATCTGAGGCAATAATTAAAAATGACAACGGGACAGTGCTTAGCTTTTCATTTAATTAAGTAATGATTTTTAGACAAAAAATATATTTTTTTATTTCAAAGTGTTTGAGGTTGTTTATACTATCAATAGTTTTATTTGCCTACAATATTCAAGCACAAAATAAAATTGTTTTTACTGAAGCTGAAATTAAATGGTTAGAAGAACATCCTACTATTTTTTTCGGATATGATCCTAATTGGCCACCTTTTGAAATATATAATAACGATACTTATTCAGGTATAATTGCTGAATATGTAAAAGTTATAGAAAGAGAGACAGGTGTAATTATGAAACCTATTCCTTTAGAATCCTACCATGAAGCTGTAACAAAACTAAAACAAGGGGAAATAAATGTTATTCCTGAAATTGGAAAAAACAAAGAAAGAGAACAATATTTAAAATTTACTGAACCCTACTTAAGAGATCCTCAGGTAATTGTAACAAGATATGATTTCGGTTTTATTTCAGGTCTTTCAGATTTGACTGGGAAAACTGTATCACAGCCTTTGGGCTTTTCCAGAATTAAACGATTGCAGGAAATTAATCCCAAAATTAAAATAATTACTTCTAAAGACGTTAAAGAATCTTTATACAATGTAAGTATTGGAAAAGCAGATGCTTACGTAGGAAGTTTAAGTGTTGTTTCGTACTATATCAATAACTCTGGATATGTAAATTTAAAAATAGCAAGTTCATCAGAACTAAACGATATAAAATTTAGGCTTGCTGTTACTAATGATTGGGTACTCTTTAGAGATATTTCTCAAAAAGTATTTTCAAGTATAACTAAGCAAGAACACAATGAAATTAGAAATAAATGGGTAAAAATACGTTATGATCATGGTATTGATAAAAGAGATGTGTTAAAGTATATTTTATATGGTGTTATACTTATAATGATAATTATTATGTCTTTTTTATATTGGAATAAAAAGTTAAGTGTTGAAATTAAAGAAAGGAAACAAATAGAAAAAGAGTTGAGAAAAACCTTAAAAATAATTAACGAAAATAGTATTGAAAAAGACGTGTTATTAAAAGAAGTTCATCATAGAGTTAAAAATAATTTGCAGATGATATATAGTTTATTTAATATGCAGTCTAAAGAGGTCAAAAATGAGTATGCACAAGAGGTGTTATTTAAAGGAAAGGCAAGAATAAAGACAATTTCTTTAGTACATCAGTTATTATATCAATCAGATAATTTTAGTAAAATAAATATATATGATTATTTTGATACATTGAAAAAGAATGTGTTAACCATTTGTAATGATGATAAAAAACAAATTTTAATAGAACTTAATGTACAAAATGTTCAATTAAAAATAGAACAAGCCATACCTTTAGGTTTAATTTTAAATGAATTACTAACCAACTCTTTTAAGCATGCATTTACAGATAAAGATGCAGGAGTAATACTTATTACTTTACAAGAAAAAAATAATGGTTTTTACTTTGAGTATAAAGATAATGGAGTTGGTATGCAAAACACTAATTTTTCAGATCATAAAACCTTAGGAATGCGTTTAATATCTCGTTTGACAAATCAATTAAACTCTGAGCCTATTTTGAAAAATGAAAATGGCATTATGTTTTGTTTTAATTTTAAATAAAATAGTTTTTTATTACATAAAGGTTAACAAGTAAAACATGATTTGCAACTAAAAAAAAGTGTTTTACAACAGTTTTAACTTATTTTACAACAGAAAAATAAAATTTAATTGTATATTTAATTTTCATAGAGTAAATAATATTTAATAGTTTTTATAGAGTAATGGAAAAATCCATAAGCATACTAATTGTAGAAGATAATGTCCTTATAGCTGATGATATGCAAATGATATTAGAGGATATGGGGTATAGTGTTGTAGCAAATGTAACTTCATATGAAAAAGCAATTGAAGTACTCAAAAATGAATCGGTAGATTTAGCATTATTAGATATTCAACTTGCTACAGAGAAAACAGGGATAGATATAGGTAAGCATATTAGAGAAAATTATGACATACCGTTTGTGTTTATTACCTCAAATTCTGATAAGGAAACAATTAATCAAGCCAAAGAGGTTAAACCTAATGGGTATTTAGTGAAGCCTTTTGAAGAAAAAGACTTGTACACAACTATAGAGATTACAATGTCTAATTTTGAAGAATCTTCTAATGATGATGAAAATCAAAATAAATCAATTATAAAAAACTCTATTTTTGTAAAGGATAGCCATTTGTATAGAAAGATTGTTTTTAAAGATATTTTATATGTGAAGTCTGATAATGTATATATTGAAATATATACAACAGGGAAAACTTATGTAATACGTTCTACGCTAAAAGACTTTCTTAAAAAGTTACCTAAAAAGTATTTTATGCGTACAAGTAAATCATATATTATAAATGTTAAGCATGTTCAAGCAATGAACTCTAGAGATGTAATAATTGATGATAAAATGATTCCGGTATCAAAAGAATATAAACCTATTATTCAAGAAATGTTAAATATTTAGAAATAAAAAAGCCACTCATTTGAGTGGCTTTTTTTATTATAATCTTAAATAAAAAATAATTACTATTTACGAGCAATTACTTTTTCTGCTGCTGTAATTATAGCAGTATCATCTAAACCATATTTTTTCATTAGTTGATCTGGAGTACCAGATTCACCAAAAGTATCGTTTGTTGCAACAAACTCTTGTGGAGTAGGAGTGTTTTGAGCTAAAACTCTAGCAACACTTTCACCTAAACCACCTAAGTAATTGTGCTCTTCTGCGGTAACAACACACTTTGTTTTAGCTACTGAATTTAAAATAGCTTCTTTATCTAATGGTTTAATAGTGTGGATGTTAATTACTTCGGCAGAAATACCTTTAGCTTCTAATGCTTCTGCAGCTTTTAAAGCTTCCCATACCAAGTGTCCAGTGGCTATAATGGTAACATCATTTCCTTCAGTTAACTGAATCGCTTTTCCTATTTCAAATTTTTGATTTTCAGGAGTGAAATTAGCTACTTTTGGACGTCCAAAACGTAAATAAACAGGGCCTTTATAGTCAGCAATAGCAATAGTTGCTGCTTTGGTTTGGTTATAATCACAAGGATTAATTACCACCATACCTGGTAACATTTTCATTAAACCAATATCTTCTAAAATTTGGTGTGTAGCACCATCTTCTCCTAAGGTTAATCCTGCGTGAGAAGCACATATCTTTACGTTCTTATCAGAATAGGCAATAGACTGACGAATTTGGTCATATACTCTTCCTGTGGAAAAGTTAGCAAAAGTACCAGTAAAAGGAATTTTACCACCAATAGTCATACCTGCAGCAACTCCCATCATATTAGCTTCAGTAATTCCCATTTGAAAAAAACGTTCTGGGTTATTAGCTATAAACTCATCCATTTTTAATGAGCCTACCAAATCGGCACATAAAGCAACTACATTTTCATTAGTTTTTCCTACTTCGGCTAATCCAGCTCCAAAACCTGAACGCGTATCTTTTTTACCTTGATCTATATATTTTTTCATTGTTGTTGTAGTTGTAGATTAATAATCGCCTAAAGTTTCAGGGTTTTGAGCTAATGCATTAGCCAGTTGCTCATCATTAGGAGCTTTACCATGCCATGCATGAGTATGCATCATAAAATCAACTCCGTTACCCATTTCGGTGTGTAGTAATACGCAAACAGGTTTACCTTTCCCGGTTCTATTTTTGGCATCAGCCATTCCTGTAAGAATAGCATCAATATCATTCCCTTGGTGTATTTCTAATACATCCCAACCAAATGCTTCAAATTTAGCTTTCAAATCACCTAAAGGTAAAACATCATCGGTAGCACCGTCAATTTGCTTTTTGTTATAATCTACTGTAGCAATATAGTTATCAACATTATTACCTGCAGCGTACATAGCTGCTTCCCATATTTGTCCTTCTTGCAATTCACCATCTCCATGTAAGCTGTAAACGGTAGTATTTTCGCCATTTAGCTTTTTGGTTAAGGCAGCTCCAATTGCTACACTCATTCCTTGTCCTAAAGAACCAGAAGCGATACGCACCCCATCTAATCCTTCATGAGTTGTTGGGTGCCCTTGTAAACGAGAGTCTAATAACCTGAAAGTATTTAACTCGTTTACAGGAAAATATCCGTTACGAGCTAAAACGCTATAATACACAGGAGAAATGTGACCGTTTGATAAAAAGAATAAATCTTCATTTAAACCATCCATTTTAAAATTGGTATCATGTTTCATGATTTTGTTGTATAAACAAACTAAAAATTCGGTACAACCTAAAGAACCCCCTGGATGGCCAGAACTTACCTTATGTACCATTCGTAAAATATCTCTACGAACCTGAATAACTTGATCTTGTAACTGTTGTGTAGACATGTTGTATAGTTAAAAATATGTTGCAAAAATAGATTTTTAAAGCCTATTATAAAAACTATTTATGAGCAATTATTGAAGAAAGTAAGTTTTACCAATTATTTTGATTTTATTAAGATTTACTTCTTTTTTAGTTAGTATATTTGCTACTTCATTGAATTTGATTTATGCAATTTGACATCCATACAAAAGACGCTCAATCTAAAGCAAGAGCAGGAAAAATAACTACTGATCATGGAGTGATTGAAACTCCTATTTTTATGCCGGTAGGTACTATAGGTACTGTAAAAGGAGTACATCAAACAGAGTTGAAAAATGAAATTAACCCTGATATTATTTTAGGAAACACGTACCATTTGTATTTGCGACCTGGAACAGAAATACTTGAAAAGGCTGGTGGTTTGCATAAGTTTATGAATTGGGATAGAAATATTTTAACCGATTCAGGTGGATATCAAGTATACTCATTATCTTCTAATAGAAAAATTAAAGAAGCAGGAGTAAAATTTAAATCACACATTGATGGTTCCTACCATTTCTTTTCTCCTGAATATTCTATGGATATACAACGTACTATTGGTGCAGATATAATAATGGCTTTTGACGAGTGTACTCCTTACCCATGTGATTACAACTATGCCAGGAGATCGATGCATATGACACATCGTTGGCTGGATAGATGTATTAAGCATTTAGGAGAGACTCCTGTAAAATATGGTTACGATCAGGCTTTTTTCCCAATTGTACAAGGAAGCACATATAAGGATTTAAGAAAACAGTCAGCTGAATTTATAGCCTCTCGAGAAGCTGTAGGTAATGCCATAGGAGGTTTGTCTGTAGGAGAGCCAGCAGAAGAAATGTATGCAATGACTGATGTAGTTTGTAGTGTATTACCTGAAGATAAACCAAGATACTTAATGGGAGTAGGTACTCCTATTAATATTTTAGAAAATATTGCTCTTGGGGTAGATATGTTTGATTGCGTAATGCCAACACGAAATGCTAGAAATGGAATGTTGTTTACGGCTCACGGTTCAATAAATATTAAGAATAAAAAATGGGAAGATGATTTTTCTCCTATTGATGAAATGGGGATTACTTGGGTAGATACCTACTATTCTAAAGCCTATGTTCGCCATTTATTTACTGTAAATGAAATGTTAGGTAAACAGATAGCTACCATACATAACTTAGGGTTCTATCTTTGGTTAACAAGAGAAGCACGTAAGCATATTATTGCAGGTGATTTTAGAGAATGGAAAGACATGATGGTAAAGCAAATGAATAATAGGTTATAATGCTTAAAATACTAGATAAATACATATTAAAACGCTATATAGGAACTTTTTCAGTAATGCTATTACTGTTTATTCCTATAGGTATAATGGTAGATTTATCAAGTAAAATAGATAACTTAATAGAAAACAACGCCCCTTTAGACAAAGCAATTAACTTCTACTTTAACTTTACTATATACATGGGATACTTACTATTCCCATTATTTTTATTTTTATCTGTTATATGGTTTACCTCAAAATTAGCTAATAAAACAGAAATAGTTGCTATTTTAAGTTCTGGTGTTTCTTTTAGTCGTTTTTTGCGTCCTTATCTTATTGGAGCAACAATTATAGCAGTTGTATTCTTTTTAATAGGAATGTATGTGTTGCCAAACTCAAGTAAAGAGTATAATGAGTTTAAGTATGAATACATACATCAACATAGAAAAACTAGAGAAACAAGTAATGTGTTTCGGCAAATAAATGATAATGATTTTATTTATGTGTCTAGTTTTGACTCTAAAAATAAGCGAGCGTTTAATTTTACATTAGAGCATTTTGAAGCCAATACACTTAAGTATAAAATTAACGCTTCTAAAATAGAATTTAAAGAAAAGGATTCGTCTTACCGTCTAACTAATTATGTAAAAAGATTTATAGGTAAACATCATGATATAATAGTTCGTAAGATAAGAAAGGATACTGTTTTTGATTTTGATTTAGATGATTTAGCTCCCGTAAATTATATTGCAGAAACATTAAATAACAAAGAACTAGATGCTTTTATTGAAAAAGAAAAGAAAAGAGGCTCTAGTTATGTAAGTCGTTATGAAGTAGTAAAATATAAGCGCTGGAGTATACCAATATCAGCATTTATATTAACCATAATAGCTGTAGCTGTTTCTGCTATGAAGCGAAGAGGAGGGATGGGAGTTAATCTAGCTTTTGGTATTGCTTTAGCATTTATTTTTATTTTTATAGATAAGATTTTTAGTGTAATGGCTGATCAATCTGGATTTAATCCATTACTCGCAGTGTGGTTGCCTAATATTGTTTTTGGTATTTTGGCCGTATTCTTATTAAACAATGCAAAACGCTAAACTAAAGAGTTATTTACATTTACACCTTATAGTTTTTATATGGGGTTTTACTGCAATTTTAGGAAAATTACTCAGTATAGATGCCATTCCGTTGGTGTGGTATCGTATGCTATTGGCAAGTGTTTTAATCTATATATACATAAGATTAAAAAAAACTAGCCTAAAAGTTAGTCCTAGAAAATTACTGAATTATATATTCGGAGGAGTTGTAATTGCAGTGCATTGGATTACTTTTTTTTACGCCATAAAAATAGCTAATATATCAGTGGCATTAGCTACGATGAGTACAGGGGCTTTTTTTGCAATATTTATTGAGGCTATTTATAAAAAAAATAAAATTGATGTTAAAGAATTAATTTTCGGAGTTTTAGCTATAGTCGGTTTATATATTATTTATCGCGCAGAAATAAGTTTGCAGCTTGGTATGCTTGTAGCGTTGTTATCTTCATTTTTATCGGCTTTATTTTCAGTTTTTAATGCCGATTTCATCAAACAAGAAAGTGCTGTTGTAATTTCTTTTTACGAAATATTATTCGGCGTGTTAGCTGTAAGTGTTTTCCTACTTTATAAAGGAGATATTCTAACCACTAGTTTTTATACACTTAAACCTATGGACTATTTATGGTTGTTTATTTTGAGTAGTGTTTGTACAGCATATGCTTTTATTGTTTCTGTAGATTTGCTTAAAAAATTGAGTGCCTTTACTGTTATGTTAACAATTAATTTAGAACCAATATATGCTATAATTTTAGCAGTATTATTGTTTCCTGAAAACGAAAAAATGTCCTCATCGTTTTATATTGGAGCTGGAGTAATTTTGCTTACGGTTATTGCTAATGGAATATTAAAAACACAAGGGAAAAGACAATAATAAGGAATATTATGAGTTTAAATTCTGAATAACATTGTCAAAATCAATCATATACTATCCAACTTAAAATTACTAAGAAAACAGCAAATTAAGTACGCTTAGAAAACTAAAGTTTTTATATTTGCTATCAATTAACAAGACTAGAAACCACTATGGAATATTTAGATTTTGAACTTCCTATTAAGGAAATTGAAGAACAATTAGAAAAGTGTGCGCTATTAGGAGAAGAAAGTGATGTAGATGTAACCGAAGCATGTAGCCAACTTGAAGATAAACTAGAAGAAAAGAAAAAAGAAATATATGGTAATCTTACAGCATGGCAACGTGTTCAAATGTCTAGACACCCATCTAGACCATATACATTAGATTACATTAAAGCCATTTGCGGTGATACATTTTTAGAATTACATGGTGATAGAAATGTACGTGATGATAAGGCTATGATTGGCGGTTTAGGAAAAATTGGTGATCAAACTTATATGTTTATTGGTCAGCAAAAAGGATACAATACTAAAACACGCCAATATAGAAATTTCGGAATGGCTAATCCTGAAGGATACCGTAAAGCATTACGTTTAATGAAATCAGCTGAAAAATTTGGGATACCAGTAGTTACTTTAATTGATACTCCTGGAGCTTACCCTGGTTTAGAAGCTGAAGAGCGTGGGCAAGGAGAGGCTATTGCTAGAAATATTTTAGAAATGACGCGTCTTAAAGTGCCAATTATTTGCGTAATTATTGGTGAAGGAGCTTCTGGAGGAGCTTTAGGTATAGGAGTTGGAGATAAAGTATTAATGCTTGAAAACACATGGTATTCTGTAATTTCACCTGAATCATGTTCTTCTATTTTATGGCGTAGCTGGGAATATAAAGAACAAGCGGCAGATGCTTTAAAATTAACTGCTAAGGATATGAAAAAGCTCAAACTTGTAGACGCTATTGTTAAAGAACCTATTGGTGGAGCACATAGAAATAGAGAAAAGACATTCGAAATTGTTTCAAAAGCAATTGTGAAATCTTTTAATGAATTTAAAAACTTATCACCAAAAGATTTAGTAGCTCAACGTATGGATAAATATTCTCAAATGGGAGTGTTTGCAGAGTAATTCTACTAAAATCACTATCTTATAAAAAAACCGAAGTTTAAACTTCGGTTTTTTTAGCCTTATTAACAAAAAAACAAAGTTATTAACACCTTAATTGTTAATAGCTTGTGAATTACTAATATTAAAAAAAGCGTTAAAATAGTTTACATTCGTAGCCATGGAAAACCCCAACATCATAAAAGGATATCAAGTAGATAAAAGTACTCTTATCAATTTGGAGAAAGGAAAAATACCTCCGCAAGCTATTGATTTAGAAGAAGTTGTACTTGGAGCAATGATGATTGATAAAAAAGGGGTTGATGATGTGATTGATATATTACACCCAGAAGCTTTTTATAAACAGGCTCATCAATTTATTTTTGAAGCAATATTTAAATTGTTTGAAAATTCAGAACCTGTTGACTTATTAACGGTTTCTCAGCAACTTAAAAAAGATGAAAAGTTAAACCTTATTGGAGGCGATTTTTATCTTATATCATTAACACAAAAAGTATCCTCATCTGCACATATTGAATTTCATGCACGTATTATTTTACAAAAATTTATTCAAAGAAGTTTGATTAAAATTTCAAGTGAAATTATTGAGGAAGCTTATGATGAAACTAAAGATGTTTTCGATTTATTAGATAATGCTGAAGCTAAGTTGTATGAAGTTACACAAGGGAATATTAAAAAATCTTCTGAATCAGCACAGGATTTAGTAATACAGGCTAAAAAGAAAATTGAAGAAATTTCTAATAAAGAAGGAACTAGTGGTATACCTACAGGTTTTACAAAATTAGATGCATTAACTTCTGGATGGCAACCATCCGATTTAATTATTATTGCAGCACGTCCGGGTATGGGTAAAACAGCTCTAACCTTAACAATGGCGCGTAATATTGCTGTTGACGCAAATCAGGCGGTAGCTTTTTTCTCCCTTGAGATGTCTTCGGTACAATTAATAACTCGTTTAATTTCTTCTGAAACTGGCTTGTCTTCTGAAAAGCTTCGTACAGGTAAACTTGAAAAGCATGAATGGGAGCAATTGAATGTTAAAGTAAAAGACTTAGAAAAAGCTCCATTATTTATTGATGATACTCCTTCGCTTTCTATTTTCGATTTGCGTGCAAAAGCACGTAGGTTGGCTTCACAACATGATATTAAAATTATCATGATTGATTATTTGCAGCTAATGACGGCAGGAGGTTCTAGTAAAACTGGTAATCGTGAGCAAGAAATATCTACGATTTCTCGTAATCTAAAAGCATTAGCTAAAGAATTAGATATACCAGTTATAGCCTTATCTCAATTATCTCGTGCTGTTGAGTCTAGAGGAGGGAGCAAACGACCATTATTATCAGATTTGAGGGAGTCTGGAGCAATTGAGCAAGATGCAGATATTGTATCATTCATATACCGACCAGAATATTATAAGATAGACGAATGGGATGATGATGAACGGTCACCAACGGAAGGGCAAGGAGAATTTATAGTTGCTAAACACAGAAATGGTGGGCTGGAAAATATACGTTTAAAGTTTGTTGGGCATTTAGGTAAGTTTGACAATTTAGATGACTTTAGTACCCCTTTTGAAATGCAATCATCAATGAATTCGGATGATATTCCATTTTCAACAAGTTCACTCCCTAGTCCGGAAGATGCTTTTGGAAGTTCAATGAATTCAGGTTCGAGTTTTAATGATGACGAAGTTCCTTTTTAATTAATTTTTTTATAGTAATCAGTTATAAAACCTTACTCAGTATATTTGAGTAAGGTTTTTTACATTAAAAAAGAGGAAGAAGCTTTTTAAATATTTGCGTATCTTTTCAGTCATGAAAAAAGGAATTATTACCATACTATTTTTACTGTTTTCTATATATAGCTCTGCATCGTATATACTTATTCCTATGGATGCAGAAGATCAAAAAAATCATTTAAAAGCATATGGAATTACTTATTGGGTATTAGAAAAACAACAAAAAGTGAAATGGCTCTTAAACTATAGAGGAGGAGCTTTTTTACTCCCAGATGTAGCAGCGATTAGAAAAGAATGTACTATAAGAGGGGTTTCTTATGAGTTGTTATCAGAAGCCAAAGTAGAACAAATACTATTAGACATCAGTAGTCCAGCAGTAAATCAAGAAGCTGTTGTGTTGGAAAAGCCGCCCAAAATTGCGGTTTATGCTCCTAGTACAAATCAGCCATGGGATGATGCAGTAACGCTAGCACTTACATATGCAGAAATACCCTATGATAAAATATACGATACTGAAGTGTTAAATGATGCTTTATTGTTGTATGATTGGTTGCATTTACATCATGAAGATTTTACAGGGCAATATGGAAAGTTTTACAGAAGTTTTAAAGCAGCATCATGGTATATTGAAAATAAAAAAAACGCTGAAGAACTTGCTAAAAAATTAGGATATGATAAAGTTTCTGAAGAAAAAAGAGCGGTAGCATTAAAAATAAGAGATTATGTTATTGGAGGTGGTTTTATGTTTGCTATGTGTAGCGCTACAGATAGTTTCGATATAGCTTTAGCTGCTGCTGAAACTGATATTTGCGAGCCTATGTTTGATGGTGATGCAAGTGATGCTAATTATCAAAGCAAGCTTAATTTTAATACTACTTTTTCATTTGAAAACTTCAAGTTAGAACGAAACCCTAACGTGTATGAGTTTTCTAGTATTGATACTACTAATAAAAGAAAAGTAAAAAAAGAATTGGATTATTTTTCGTTAATGGAATTTTCTGCAAAATGGGACCCAATACCTACAATGCTTTGCCAAAACCATACGATGTTAGTTAAAGGGTTTATGGGGCAAACTACAGCTTTTGATGCCAATACTATTAAAGCTACAGTGCTTGTACTAGGAAAAAACAAATCTACTAATGAAGCAAAGTATATTCACGGTATAAAAGGTAAAGGCTTTTTTACTTTTTACGGTGGGCATGACCCTGAAGACTATCAGCATAGAGTAGGAGATACTAAAACTGAATTAGATTTACATCCAACTTCTCCAGGCTATCGATTAATTTTAAATAATGTTTTATTTCCTGCAGCAAAAAAGAAGAAGCAAAAAACCTAATAGCTAATCTTTTAGAATGCTAAAATACAGTGTGTTAAAATAAAATTTATTAACTTTAGAAGTATTTATAACTAAAAAACTAACTTACCCTCAAAATGTTTGCTATTTAAAGTAGTGAATATATGGCAGCAATAATATCACATAAGCGTAATTACGGAAGAACTACATTTCTTACCTTAAACATGTTCTATACGCTTTCTATTAGTACTTTTTTATTTGCATTGTTTTGCTATTTTAAGCTTGATATTAAAGAGGTTATATTTAAAACTTTATTAGTCTATTCAATTGCAAATACAATAAATATAGGACTGTATTATTTTCATAAAAACATTATATACTCATATATAGCGGGTTCTATTTTGGCTTATGTTACTTTAGTGGTAATTACATGTTATAGTGGTGGTATTAATAGTCCGGCATTACCATTTATGGTATTAATAGTTTTTTTCGGTTACCTTATTAAAAAGTTTTACGGTAATTTTTGGTTGGTTGTTGTATTTATTACTGCTTCAGGTTTTTATGCTTTAAAATCGATGATGGTAAAAATGAATAACGAAATTAGCCAAGCCAATCAAGCAGAATTTAATTTATTGTTTTTAATTTTTTTGATAGTTCTTTTAGGAGGTGTTTTTGGTAGTATGATGAATAATACTAATGAAAAAATTAAAGCCGCTAAACTTGAAATTGTTCAAAAGAATAATGAAAAAGCTGTAATGCTTAAAGAAATTCATCATCGAGTAAAAAATAACTTACAAGTAGTAAATAGTTTATTGCGGATGCAAGCACGAGCTGTTGATGATGAAAGCGTTAAACTAATGTTTAAATTAACACAAGATAGGGTAGTGGCCATGGCCCGTTTGCATGAAAAAATATACAATACTGATGATTTGGTATTAATTGATGTAAAAGAGCATTTTAGGTTGTTAGTAAGAGATTTAATACATAGCTATAATTTAGAACGTCATATTGTCCCTAATTTAAATGTCCATTCATTAAAAATGTCTATAGATACTTTACTTCCATTAAGTTTAATTGTTAATGAGTTAGTGGCTAACTCATTAAAATATGCTTATAATGGAGTGAAAAATGGAGAGTTGTATGTAAGTTTAAAAAAAGAAAATAATCAAACGTTTTCTTTAGTTGTAGGAAATAATGGTAGTGCTAATGATGTTGCAATGAATTATATAAGTTTGTCCAATAACAATATTATAAAAACATTTGTAAGGCAGTTAAACGGAAACTTTTCTACCGCAAATACAGAAAGTATTACTAACTATATCTTAGAATTTTCAGGAGTAGAATAAAAAAAACCACTTAGTGTACTAAGTGGTTTTTTAAGCGAGATATTTTGTTAAACGTTATTTTACTTTATCAACAATAGCTTTAAAAGCTTCTGGGTTGTTCATTGCTAAGTCAGCTAAAACCTTACGGTTTAACTCAATGTTGTTAGCTTTTACTTTTCCCATAAATACTGAGTAAGACATACCATGTTGTCTTGCACCTGCATTAATACGTTGTATCCAAAGCGCACGGAAAGTTCTTTTCTTGTTTCTACGGTCTCTATAAGAATAACTCATAGCTTTGTCAACCGCATTTTTAGCAACTGTCCAAACGTTTTTTCTTCTACCAAAGTATCCTTTGGCTTGCTTCAATACTTTTTTTCTTCTGGCTCTACGAGCAACAGCGTTTACTGATCTAGGCATAATTTTAATTTGTTTTTGTAGTAGGCGGTCTATTAAAAAGACACTTTTTTTGAGCCTAACTCCAGGGTTATTAATTTAATTTAACCAGTTTATTGTTAAAAAACAATAAGCTATAAAACAATTACTTTAAACGTAATTGAGTTTTGATGCTATCCACATCATTTTTGTGCACTAAGGCATCATGTGTTAAAGCTAACTTACGCTTTTTAGACTTCTTTGTTAAGATGTGACTTTTAAAGGCGTGTTTTCTTTTAATCTTTCCAGAACCAGTAACTTTAAAACGTTTCTTGGCGCTAGATTTGGTTTTCATTTTAGGCATAATTCCTAAGGTTTTAATTATCTCGCTTTATTGTTAAAATAGCATTTTGCTATTATTTTTTCTTTGGTGATAAGAACATAGTCATACGCTTACCTTCAAGCTTAGGCATTTGTTCTACTTTTCCATACTCTTCTAATTCTTGAGCCAATCGTAATAATAAAATCTGCCCTTGATCTTTGTAAATAATAGATCGCCCTTTAAAAAACACATATGCTTTTAATTTCGCACCTTCGTTTAGAAATTTAATAGCATGCTTCTTTTTAAACTCATAATCATGATCGTCAGTTTGTGGACCAAAACGAATTTCTTTAATAACTACTTTACTAGCTTTAGACTTTAGAGCTTTCTCTCTTTTTTTCTGCTCGTATAGGAATTTTTTATACTCCATTATTTTACAAACAGGTGGGTCAGCTTTAGGAGAAATTTCTACTAAATCTAATTCTAACTCGTTAGCTATCTCTAATGCTTTTTTGGTAGGGTACACCCCAACTTCAACATTGTCCCCAACTAATCTTACTTCAGGAACCCTGATGCGCTCATTAATTCTGTGCGGATCTTGTTTGATTTCTCTAACTGGCCTTCTCGATTTTTTTCTACGTATTGCTATGACTCAAAAATTTTAATTAAACTATAAATTCTTTTAATGTACTCTTTATTTCTTTGGTGATTAATTCTGAAAATGCTTCAATATTCATATTTCCTAAATCCTCACCACCATGTTTTCTTACAGAAATTGTGCCGTTTTCGGCTTCTTGCTCCCCAATAATAATCATATAAGGGATTTTATTCATTTCTGCATCGCGGATTTTCTTACCCATAGTTTCATTTCGATAGTCCACGAGGGCGCGAATTTCGTTATTTTCTAGTGAATTTAAAACTTTTTCGGCATATTTTTCATATTTTTCACTAATAGACAGCACTATAGCCTGCTCAGGCATTAGCCATAATGGGAAATTTCCTCCTGTATGTTCTAATAAAACAGCAATGAAACGTTCCATTGATCCAAATGGGGCTCGGTGAATCATTACTGGTCGGTGTAGCTGATTATCAGCGCCTTTATATTCCAAATTAAAACGTTCTGGTAAATTATAATCTACTTGAATAGTACCTAACTGCCAACTTCTTCCTAAGGCATCCTTAACCATAAAATCTAATTTAGGGCCATAAAACGCGGCTTCACCTTGTTCTATTACATAATCTAAACCTTTATCTTTAGCTGCATTGATGATTGCTTGCTCTGCCTTTTCCCAGTTTTCTACATCACCAATATACTTATCAAGATTATTCATATCTCTTACGGATACTTGTGCTGTAAAATCTTCAAAACCTAATGAACCAAATACGTATAGTACTAAATCAATTACATTTTTAAATTCGGTATCTAATTGGTCTGGTGTACAAAAAATATGAGCATCATCTTGAGTAAAACCTCGTACACGAGTTAACCCATGTAATTCTCCACTTTGCTCATAACGATATACTGTACCAAACTCAGCAAAACGCTTTGGTAGCTCTTTATATGAATATGGTTTATGATTAAAAACTTCACAGTGATGCGGACAGTTCATCGGTTTTAATAAAAACTCTTCATCTTCTTTTGGTGTAGTTATAGGTTGAAAACTATCAGCGCCATATTTAGCATAATGTCCAGAAGTAACATAAAGTTCTTTTTGTCCTATATGCGGAGTCATAACCATTTCATACCCGGCCTTTTTTTGTGCAGCTTTTAAAAAGTCTTCTAATCGTCCTCTTAAAGCAGCTCCTTTTGGTAACCATAAAGGTAAACCTTGACCTACTTTTTGTGAAAATGTAAATAACTCGAGTTCTTTACCTAATTTTCTATGATCACGTTTTTTGGCTTCTTCTAAAAGTTCTAAATACTCTTTTAGTTCTTTTTGTTTCGGAAATGAAATACCGTATAAACGTGTTAATTGTTTATTGTTTTCGTCACCACGCCAGTAAGCGCCGGCTAAGTTTAATATTTTTACTGCTTTTACAATACCTGTGTTTGGTATATGTCCACCTCTACATAAATCAGTAAACGTATCATGGTCGCAAAAAGTAATAGTTCCATCTTCAAGATTTTCAATTAGCTCAACCTTGTATTCATTATTTAATGACTTGTAATAGGCTAACGCTTCTTGTTTAGTAGTAGAACGCATCTTGTAATCGTGTTTTCCACGAGCAATTTCTAGCATGCGTGCTTCAATTTTAGGGAAATCTTTATCAGACAAGCTGTCTTCTCCAAAATCAATATCGTAATAAAAACCACGTTCTATAGATGGCCCTATGGTTAGCTTTGCTTGTGGATACAGTTCTTTAACTGCTTGCGCCATAATATGTGAAGTGGAGTGCCAAAAAGCTTGTTTCCCTTCGGTATCTTTCCATGTATATAAAACTAAATTTCCATTAGTGGTTAATGGGGTAGTGGTTTCAATGGTTTCTGTATTGAATTTAGCTGAAATAACGTTTCTAGCAAAACCTTCGCTTATATTTTTAGCGACTTCCATTGGAGTGACACCACTCTCAAATTCCCTGATACTACCATCAGGTAACGTAATTTGAATCATAAAATTTAGTTTTCAAAAATTAAATAAACTACAAAGATAAAACCTCTATTGTAGTATTACAATACTTATTACTATTTTTTATATGTATTTAGTAAACATATATACCATATATATGGTATGTTTTTTAGTGTAATACTTAAGGGAGGTGTTTTTAGTTTTTAGAATAGATACAGCTCTTAATGTGCCGTACATTTAGTCTTAATGTAGTGATGAAAAGGTTTCTGGTTATTCTTTCTTCAACTAACCCGCTTAAAACCAGCTTGTCAGGGCTGGGGTAAAAAAATAATAAAAAAAGAAGTGTAAAAAGTTTGTTGATTAGTTAAGAAAGGTAGTATATTTGCACCCGCAAAACGGCCTAGGGTTTTAGTTTTGGATGTTCATAAAAATAGAGTTTGTTGAGGGTTTAGAAAGGGCTTAAAATTTTTTTCTAAAAAACTTTCAAAAAACATTGCGAGGAATAAAAAGGGTTGTATATTTGCACCCGCTAAACGAAACACTGGTTTGGTTAAAAAAGAGTTATAGGTAAGTAAGCAAGTTCAAGTCTTGCAACTCGACAAGAAAAAGCCTTTAAGAGGTTAGTTCATTGACATATTGATTGACAGCGCGTATTATTAGGAATAATAAT